>NZ_JAANIG010000004.1 GCF_011174675.1 Perlabentimonas gracilis
ATTAAAAGGGTGCGCAAGCAATCTGCTCACGCACCATGAACCTTCGGTATAACAGTCACCATCGGTCGTTTGTCCGTTGGTAAAAATAAATAATAAAATTGTAAAAAAAATGCTTGGTTATTTAGGGTTAAAACAAGGATAGGACATATTTTCAAGTTCAGTTTTTTATTCATCCCGAATTTGCAAAAAAGGAGAACTTAGTCGAAGGGTTTGAAGCGACTAAGTCAACGACTAAGTCAACGACTAAGTCAACGACAATAGAAGAGAAGACGCTACTCGTTTTTATTGACAATGAACTATCTGTTGATGTTAGAGACAAGTGGGCTGGTTTTCTTATAGAGAAGTTACAAAAAGTATTAACCTTGCTTAATAATGCAAAGGTACAGCAAAAAAGAAGCACTCTGCTTGCAGCAATAGAGTTAAAAAACCATACCGATAATGCAAATCGTTATATTGCTCCTCTCATTGATGCGGGTTTGATAGACCTTACAATTAAGGATAAGCCGCAAAGTCAAAATCAGAGATACATAATAACTACCAAGGGGTTGCAGTTGCTCAATGCGATTAGTAGTTCAAGTAACTCATTTTAGTTCTTTCTTATCAGATGTACCTTAACCTTCCACAACCTCAGTTCAGAAACATTTCCGAAGGATTTATGGTAACAGTTTTTTCTGAAGGATTAACAGATAAAGTCCCCGATAAGGTCCCCGATAACCTCACTGAGAATCAATACAGAATACTTGAACTAGTTTCAGTAAACAATAGAGTTTCTATGTCTGAGATTGCAAATGAAAATTGGTATTTCTAAACGAAACACCCATTATAAAACATTAGTAATCTGAATGATGTACATCAAATGGGTGTTCCCTGCCTTACTGCGTATAGCAGGCAGGCATCTGTACCTTTAAAAACAAAACAAAGAACAGATGAAACCCTCACCCAAGGAAGCTAACACAAAAGGGGATGAACAAAACATGAGGGTTCCACAAGCGATAGAGCGACTTCTCAAACCTAACGATGCAGATAACTATATTTCAGTCATATAACTAACGTTTATTCTTGTGAAAAGTACTTGACAATATCAACAAGTTAAAATCACATGGATTAATAAACCGAGTCGACCCAGCCAAAGGCGGACACTGGCAACTCGTCAATAAATAGTTTTTGCACGCAATGTACATTAGTACAAAACATCAAACATCTAATATCCAATTTCTAATATCCAATTTCAATATCAATATCAAACACAGATCCTAGAACGCTAAAAAAAGAACATAGAACGTAAAACGCTAACCCATGCTTCTTCACACAATATCATTCATAATTCTTTTACTATCACTACTAGTTTACTTCAAGCTAGCCGATAAGTTTAATATTATCGATAAGCCCAACGAGCGTAGCTCCCACTCATATATCACCATAAGGGGAGGTGGAGTGATTTTCACCCTTGCAGCAATTCTATGGTATTTTCTTTATGGATTTAATGAGACCTATATTATTGGAGCGCTGGTTGCCATTGCGCTAATTAGTTTTTTGGATGATGTGATGGTACTATCGAACAAGATTAGGATATCCATACACATTCTTGCCGTTTCGGTGCTTTTCTGGCAAATACAAGTATTTGAACTTCCTTGGTACGTTGTTATAATTACGTACCTATTTACCATTGGCTGGATTAATGCCTTTAACTTTATGGATGGTATAAACGGAATTACACCCTTTTATGGGCTTACCACTTTGGGCTCGTTACTTTGGATATCACAAACAACAGATTTTCTGCAGATTGATAATGGCAACCATTTAGTAGTTCTGCTATTTATTTCGTTGATAATATTTTCGTTTTTCAATGCCCGTAAGCGAGCCAAAACCTTTGCCGGGGATATCGGCAGCGTGGGTATGGCATTTCTGTTGGCCTGGTTTATCATCAAGCTAATTCTTGAAACAGGTAGGATTGAATACATTCTACTCGTTATAGTTTATGGCATCGATAGCGTAATAACAATTATCTACAGGCTAAAACGAAAGGAAAATATTTTTCAAGCACACCGCACCCACCTATACCAATACCTAAGCAACGAGCTGCGATTACCCCACGTTCTAGTATCAACTCTTTATGCAATCATTCAGCTTATAATAAACATAACTACCATAATTTTAATTGATAAAGGGATAATGACCATTCCTATTTTCATTTCATTACTAATTCTTCTATCTGCAATATACCTACTGGTTCGATACATAGTAACAAAACGAATTAAACAAATAGCCCAGCTGTACGCAAAACGATGAGGCGGTGAAGTAATAATGCGATGCGAACGTAGAACGCCAAACGTAAAACGCGAAACGTAAAATTATGTCACAAAATTTCTATATAATCGGTGCAAGAGGGTTGGGTCGCGAAATGGCTGCAACCCGTTCTTGTTTTAAAGAGGAACCAATCTTTGATGTAATAGGTTTTTTTGATGATAATCAGCCAGTAGGCAAGATCATTAACAATTTAAAAGTCCTCGGCGGTATTGAATTTCTAAAATCCATTGATTCAGCAAGTGTATTTTTGGGTATTGGAAACCCCACGATAAGAGAACAAATCAACACAAGCTTAAGTGAGCATAATATCTCCTTCCCAACCATCATTCACCCCAACGCAAGTATTACGCTAAAGAGTTTGCTAACATAGAAAAAGGTTGCTACATAGCCGATAGCTGCATACTTACTACAAATATCTCAATTGGTAAATTCACATACCTGTTACCCGGAGTAACTTTAAGCCACGATTCTACCTTAGGCAATTTTTGCACACTAATGCCAGGAGTAAGAATCAGCAGCGGTGCAACCATAGGCAATGGCGTAACAATTGGCACTGGCTCAATAATTGCAAAACCTGTTTTCATTTGCGATGGAGCAATAATCCCTCCCGGCAGCATAATCACTTCAAACATTGAATTGCCCAATACAAACAGCCTAGAAGGTTCTGGTTATTCATTTGAAGTTGGAGTATAATCTTAGACGTAGCAATGAAATTCATAGCCCTTAGGATACCATTGCACCAGAAATATTATTCGCTAAAACGCAAGAAAAAGGACACTTAAATTCCACAGAGTAAAAGTATGTAAACGAATTATTGGATACCGACTGGGTATCACCAAGAGAATCTAATGTGGTTATTTAGGGTTAAAACACCCGAGTTTCTATTCGACCTAAATCTTTCTGGACATAAAGAGGAACGCTTTCTAATAAAGATTGAAGCGGAGGATCAGAATTACCAGTACGATTCAAAACTTGCCACTATACAGGCCTGTGGATTTTTCTTTGGTATCCCGGTACCACCCGATGAGGTTCTTTGTGCTTTGAAGATATCTGCTCTGCTCAACCGTTCAAAAGGCAGAGATTTTTACGATGTTATATTTCTTCTTGGGCAAACACTCCCCGATTTTGGTTTTCTACAACAAAAGTTGGGCATTAAGAATATGAGTGAATTAAAGGATGCTCTTGAAAAATATCTTACAAAGGTCGATTTAAATCATAAAGTGAAAGACTTTGAGCATCTACTTTTTGAAAAACGAAATGCAAAAAAGATACTTCTGTTTCCTGTGATGGTTAAATCTTTAATTGAAAAAGATTTTTAAACAATAAGGGGTAAATTGACAAAGAATAACAGCAGAACTAAACTGGGTAAACGTGTTTACATACCTGTCCCTTAGCGACAGAATATTGGCAGAAAATAATGACATACGAATAAATATGTGCCGTTAGGTACAGAATATTCCGAGTCTAACGGCACGGGCATTTCAAACACTGCCAATATTTTTTATGCCCATAACCCTAAAAACCCAAAATAAAACATTATATTTGTGGATATACCCATAAAAATGATTTCAAGACCAGTATATATACAGCAACTAAAAAACTTTATCAATAAACCTCAGGTAAAGATCATTACCGGAATCAGACGTTCGGGAAAGTCAACCGTATTAAATTTGCTCAGAGAAGAGTTAATGAATATGGGAGTTAAAGGAAAGCAGGTTATCTCCATAAATTTTGAAAGTTTTGCTTTTTCTGAGCTATCAACCGCTCGCAGTTTGTATAAATATGTACAGAAAAAGATACAGCAGTCACAAAGATATTACCTCTTATTAGACGAAATTCAGGAGGTACAGGGTTGGGAGAAGGCTGTAAATTCCTTTTTAGTTGATTTTGATGTCGATATTTACCTTACGGGGTCTAATTCTCACCTGCTTTCTTCCGAGTTAGCTACCTATTTGACAGGGCGTTATGTTGAAATTCCTGTTTTCACAATTTCTTACAGGGAATTCCTGAATTTCAGACAACATTATTTTCCAAATGAAAAGATGCAGGGTAATCCTTTTGTTCATTACCTAAGAATGGGAGGTTTTCCCGTTATTCATACAGTAAATTATGACGAGGAAACAGCCTATAAAGTGGTTCGGGATATTTATTCTTCCGTTATTCTGAGAGATACAGTACAACGATACAAAATACGTGATGTGGAGCTATTGGAACGTGTAGTCAAATATGCTTTTGACAATATAGGCAACACCTTTTCGGGCAAAAATGTAGCAGACTATTTCAAAAACCAGCAACGTAAAGTCGATATCAATACCATCTATAACTATCTACATGCCCTAGAAGGCGCCTTTATTCTATACCGTGTCCCCCGGTACGATATTAAGGGAAGAGAGGTGCTCAAAACCCAGGAAAAGTTTTATGTGAGTGATATTTCACTTGTTTATGCAACATTGGGTTATAGAGACAGAATGATTTCGGGAATCTTGGAAAATATTGTTTTTCTGGAACTCAAAAGGAGAGGTTATCAAGTATATGTTGGAAAGTTTCATACTAAGGAAATTGACTTTATAGCTGAAAAACAGGGAGAAAAAATTTATATACAAGTAGCTTATAAATTAGAAAGCCAACAAACCGCGGACCGGGAATTTTTTCCTTTGTTAAATATTGACGATCAACACCCTAAGTATGTAGTTACTATGGATGATTTTTGGAAGGATTCCATAGAAGGAGTAAAGCATTTGTATATCAGTGATTTTTTGATGAGAGAAACATTATGATTTCACTAATTATAGTTAGTCCATTAACACTACCTTCTTCTCCACTAAAAACCATCCTGCGCTCCTCCTAGTCACCCTTTCCAATTGCCACACTAATTTTTCACTTCATAGTAAGGTACACTCAAACAACTATTCGACCAAGGCCTCTGCCTCCCATCCGGCTCCAACATGACCGAAAAAGACATGCTGCGCATTAAAGAGTTGTTGGATAGAGTGTTTTTGTAGTTTGTCTGAACGCTCCTGCCTGACTGAGGTTTTCGGCAGGCGGAAGGCGTACGTTAAACTTAGAACACTAAACTTTAAACCTTAAACCCTAAACCTTAAACGTAGAACGGTGAAGCGATGAGGCGATGAGGCGGACATAAAACGTAGAATGGATAAAAACCACAGTGTAACTCAGTGTCATACACAGTGAGACTCAGTGTAACAGATTAACGAAGAACGATGAGGAGATGAGGCGATGAGGCGGACATAAAACGTAGAATGGATAAAAACCACAGTGTAACTCAGTGTCATACACAGTGAGACTCAGTGTAACAGATTAACGAAGAACGATGAGGAGATGAGGCGATGAGGCGAGCACTCAACGTAAAACGTAAAACGTAGAACATAGAACGCTCCTGCCTAACTAACGTTTGCGGCAGGCAGGGATGACGCTGATTTAACAGATTTACGCAGATAAATGCTAAAAGCCAGAGGAACGATTAGGCGATAATGTGATGTGGCGGGAAGGCGAACGTTAAACTTAGAACACTGAACTTTAAACCCTAAACCTTAAACCTTAAACCTTAAACCTTAAACGTAAACGCTAAACGGTGAGGCGAAAGCCAAACTTAGAACGCAGTACGGTAATAGCCAATAGCCAAAGGCTAAGCACTTAACGCAAAACTAGATTTAAAATATTCTGCCTAATTTTTCGTTAAAGGAATTGGAATTGCAGTATCTTTGCATAAACATATAAATTATGCACTACACTGATATAATTATATACACCAAACTATCTGGTTTGCCGTTGAACTTAAAGTTAGAGGTTGAGGATTTTATTGACTATCTGAAGTTTAAATCCTCAACACCTAAAGAAGACACAGGGCGAAGGCAGCCGGGTAAAGCAAAAGGATTAATCAGCATTAAAAACAACTTCGATGATCCTACTGAGGGTTTCAATGAGTATATGCAATAAACCCGACTTCAATATAATTTATTTATTTAAAACCTATTAAAAAGAATTAAGAGTAAGTAAAAAAGTTGAATCGACCATTAACATTAATATTTTTTCTCAATGGATAATACGCTAATTGTAATTAAACGAACTAGCACGCGCAAACAACTAGATGAGGCATTGCGTAAGATTAAAAGTCGTAAAAAGTTTAATGCCAAAAAATACCTTGGCTCTATTAAGTCAGTATTTGGTGATGCAATTGATTATCAAAAAAAACTGAGAGATGAGTGGGCATAGTTTCTTGGTTGATACCAACATGCTGATTCTGCTTTTAAATGGGAATAATCGTGTTGCAGAATTGCTAGATGGATGTAGATTATACATTTCCTTTATTACAGAACTGGAACTACTTAGTGCACACGGTTTGCAACAGAATCAGATTGAGACAATAGAGAACTTACTTGCCGATTGCATTATTGTTGATATTAATCCAAGTATCAAAAATGCAACAATTTCAATTCGAAGCAAAAATAGGATTAAACTCCCTGATGCAATTATTGCTGCTACTGCTACTACACTTGAAATCCCCCTTGTAACTGCCGACAAAGACTTTAAATCCCTTGAAGATTTAACCCTAATTCTTTTTGAACTATAGACATTTGACTAAGGTCTGTCCTTGCCCTCAGGTTTAAATACAACCCTGCAAACTATGCAACGCATTAAGGAGGTTTTGATAGGGTGTTTGTGTAGTTTATCTGAACGCTCCTGCCTGACTGACGTTTTCGGCAGGCGAGAAGGCGAACGTTAAACTTAGAACACTGAACTTTAAACCCTAAACCTTAAACCTTAAACGTAAACGTAAACGCTAAACGTAGAACGGTGAAGCGATAAGGCGATGATGTGATTATACAATAAGGCGGAGAGGCGAACGTTAAACTTAGAACACTGAACTTTAAACCCTTAAACCTTAAACCTTAAACCTTAAACCTTAAACCTTAAACCTTAAACCTTAAACCTTAAACCTAGAACGGTGATGCGGTGATGCGGTGATGCGGTGATGCGGTGAGACGGTGAGACGGTGAGATGGTGAGATGGTGAGATGGTGAGATGGTGAGACGGTGAGACGGTGTGCGAACGCCAAACCCTAAACGCCAAACGTTTACCTACCACACGATAGTGAAGGTAGGCAGAACGCTTATATCTAAATTCTTTTCCCTAACTTTGCACATCCTAAAAAAAATTATGATAAGATACTGCATAACTTTCACAGCATTAATTCTGCTATCAATCAACATTACTAGTGCACAAGCAGATTCGAGCAGGCTCCAAAGTGATATTACCCTATTATCTACTTTTGGCACGTCCAACGATCAAAGCTTTTGGCTAACCCACAATCGCTGGGGCATTTTTGATGATGCCAGTGCCAACGGGCTTTTCCTGGGCTCAGCAAATTATAGCATTGATAACAATAAAACTTTTAGCCTAGGGGCAGGTCTCGACATCGTGGCAAGAACCTCGGCTAATTCAAAAGTGTACATTCAGCAAGGATATATTGAGTCGAAGTTAGGATTCGTGCACCTTGAGGTTGGGCGTAAACAATCCATCCCTGGCATTGACTTGGGAGAACTATCATCGGGATCGGTAGCCATAAGCAATAACACCGTTCCAATTCCCAGCATTGTTGTTTCAGTACCCGAATTTACTGAAATTCCATACACATTTGGCTTACTTGAATTCAAAGGACACTTTACCCACGGATGGCTCGATGATTCACGCTTCGTTACCGAAGCCTACTTTCATAACAAGTCGTTTCACGTGCAGCTGGGTGGTGATTTTTGGATAAACGGATACTGGGGTATTAACCACACGGCAATATGGGGTGGCAATTCCCCTATACATGGTGAGCTACCCAGTTCACTATCCGATTTTTTAAGGGTGGTAGTTGCCAAGGAAGGGGCAGATGGCTCACCCGCCAATGAGGTTAACGCGCTGGGATTCCATTCTGGGGTATGGAATTGGGGAATAAAAGCCTCTTTTGGACAAGCAAAAGCACACCTATACTACCAGCATATTTTCACCGATGGGTCGGGTATGCGCTACCGGAATAAGTTTGATGGCCTATGGGGAGCACGTGTCGAGAATCCATTTCAACAAAAATATATCACCGAAATCCTTTACGAATTTATTTATACTCTACACCAAAGTGGCCCAGGATTATCAGACCCGAATCCAAATGATCAGCCATGGTTTTGCGATAAGCCCAACTGTGGATATCCTTATGGAGGCCGCGACAATTACTACAACAACGGTATGTACCGCTCGGGGCACTCATACCTTGGAATGTCATTGGGTTCACCATTTTTCATGACACAGCATCAGCTCGATAAGGTTGATCCCAGCATACAAACATACAGCTCAGTACATTTTGTAAGCAACAGGAATATTGTTCACCACTTTGGGGTTAAGGGAGAGGTATTGCCAACGCTATCATACAGATTTATGACATCATATGCCCGATACTTTGGAACATACAATGGGCTTAATATGGGAACACTTTGGGGTAGCATAGACCCAAGTGTGGATAGCGAAGAGTATTTCTTTAATCCCAACCAAAGGCAATGGTACTTTATGCTGGAATCGAGTTGGCAACCCAAGCAAAACCTACCATTATCCCTAAATTTAACATTTGCAGCCGATAAAGGTGACCTTTTCAATAGCTTAGGATTTTTGGCAGGAATAACCTGGACCATTTTGTAAATAGCTTCATACTCACAACACCACGTAAACTATTAAACACTAGGATTTTTAATTCCATAAACGTAATTAGGCAGTTTAGCAACATCGTTGCCAAGATGGTCAAACAAAAAGGGGGCACGGATCTATTTCGGCTTAACTTGGTACGAAATTTGTTTAAACTGGGTTATCGCTGAAAAGCAGTGATCAGTATCACATAAAAAAGGAAAAGCAAACGGTTGCATATTCATTTAAAACTGTTAGCTTTGTAATAGCAAACACAAACCACAACATTATGAACCTTTTTACAGCAAAGGAAATGTGGCTTAGGAGTATCATTAAGCAGTACTCCCAACGATTTGTACCCAGCTGGTACATTTTTGCTTTTGATATGCTTGTTGTTTTTTCATCGCTATTCATTGCCTACGCTGTAAGGCTCAACTTCTACCTTCATCAGCTCGATTTTTCAAGCATTGCCATTCAGGCAATTATCATTACATACATTTATGCCGTTAGCTTTGTAATTTTCCGCTCGTACTCAGGCATAATCCGGCATACTGGTTTTACAGATGCATTGAAAATTCTACAGGCAAACGGTACGGCATTCATTGTAATTGCAGCTGCTATTTTTGGGCTTAGGTTTGCCAATAGTTCATTGGCAAAGGAAATATCCTTTGGTGCACTGGTTATCCACTTCCTTTTGGCCTACTTCTTTATGATGGGCGCTCGTATTATTGTAAAAACAACCTATCACTTTATTGCCGGCTCTAGAAAAAAGGAGTTTAAAAAAGTACTTATATTCGGAGCAGGGGCATCCGGTATCCTAACCAGGAATGCATTGATGCAAGATATCTACATCTCGTATAGTGTAAATGCCTTTGTTGATGAGAACCAAGGGAAAATTGGCAAAATGTTGGAGGGTATAAGAATTCTTCCTCCAGAACAAGTCTTTACCAAGGAGTACATTGATAAGCATGAGATTGACCAGCTAATTATATCAATTCAAAATCTTTGTCCTGAGAAGCAACGCACAATTGTTGAGGAGGCACTTGACCTTGATCTTGAGGTAAAGGTGGTTCCTTCCATCGACAAGTGGATTAACGGTCAGCTCAGCTCAGAGCAAATTAGAAAAGTTAATATTGAAGAACTTTTACAGCGCGACCCCATTAAAATGGACAGCAGCAACGTATCAAAATATATTTTTGGTAAATCTGTCCTTATTACCGGAGCTGCAGGGTCAATAGGCTCGGGACTGGTCCGCCAGGTTTTAGCATACCGTCCGGCTAAACTTATACTACTCGATCAGGCCGAATCCGCTTTATACGACATTCAAACTGAGATAAGCAACTCTAACGAACTTAACAAATACAGCCACTTGGCCGAGTACGTAATTGCCAGCATTAAGGATAAATTCCGTATGCAGCAAATTTTCGAAACATACAAACCCGATATAATTTTCCACGCTGCTGCGTACAAGCACGTACCGTTGATGGAGAACAATCCGTACGAAGCATTACTGGTTAACGTCTTCGGTACACGAACCATTGCCGACATGGCGGTGAAACATAAGGTTAAGAAGTTCGTAATGATTTCCACCGACAAGGCGGTTAACCCTACCAACGTCATGGGGGCATCGAAACGTATTGCCGAAATTTACACTCAGTCCTTAAGCAACGGTAATACACAGTTTATAACCACTCGTTTTGGAAACGTACTTGATTCAAATGGATCGGTAGTTCCACTTTTCCGAAAGCAAATTGAAAAGGGTGGCCCTGTTACAGTAACACATAAGGAGATTACTCGTTACTTTATGACAATACCCGAGGCATGTAACTTGGTATTGGAGGCGGGAGCTATGGGACAAGGTGGTGAGATATTCGTTTTTGATATGGGCCGTCCGGTTAAGATATACGACATGGCTTGCAAGATGATAAAACTATCGGGATTAGAGATAGGGAAAGATATTCAGATTAAGGAGATTGGACTTCGCCCTGGTGAGAAACTTTACGAAGAGCTTCTCAACAACGAGGAGAACACCTTACCAACTTACCATCCAAAAATACTACGCGCCAAGGTTAGGGAGTACGACAAGAGCGTTATTCAAAGGAATTTTGACGATCTTACCCACCTAATTATTGAGGCCAATGTATTTGAGCTAGTTGCCAAAATGAAAGAAATTGTACCTGAATTTGTAAGCAACAACTCCATTTACGATGTGCTTGACAAGCAAAAAGTAAGCGGGTAATAGCCCTAGTAACTAGCTGGATATACAAACTTAAACCTCGAGGCAACTCGAGGTTGTTTTTTTATAGCTAAAAGCCTCAAAACTCAGCTTAAAGTCCCTCCATTACAAACTATAGCTTAAAAATAAACCCACTTAACTTTGTTGTTTAGATAAGTATTTATATTTTTAGCAAGTTTATTGGGATTACTATATCTATTTGGGTAGCCCTTAATTTCAGCAACTATTTATTACCAGCAGTAACTAGTTAGTTCCGTTCTGCGTAATAGTACTCATATAAGAACCGATTAGTCGGAATACATTGATATCGTAACGTTTTTTTATATGGTTATAACCGATCAAGACCTTCAATACTTCGTAACCACCCTAAAGAACTCATCAAAATACGATTTCAGCGAGTATTCCGATAAGTCCTTAAAACGTAGGCTGCAAAAGGTACTCACCGATTTCAACCTCGATATTACTGGCCTTATATCTGCAATAAAAAACAAGCCTGAGTTTACAGAGAAGATTGTAAAAGAGATAACGGTAAACACAACCGAACTGTTCCGCGACCCACAGGTTTGGCATACACTTCGCTCAAGGATCTTGCCCCGATTCAAAAACAACAAGAACATTAACATATGGCACGCCGGATGCTCCACGGGGCAAGAGGTGTACTCTATGATGATACTTTTAAACGAGATGGGGATGCTCGACAAGGCCAAAATCTTTGCATCGGATCTAAATTCCGATGTGCTGGAAGCAGCCAAAAAGGGCGAGTACAAGTATAGGTTTAACATTGCGTACCTCGATAATTTCGATAAGGTTATTAAGCAAAACCCACTGAACTACGAAGAGTTTAACGACGTACCCTACGAAACGTATTTCGACATCGACAAGTCTCGAGATACCATCACCATGAAGAAATACCTAACGGAGAAACCCATATTTCGTAAGCACGACCTGGTTAAGGATGGCAACCTCTTTTTCGCAAAGTTCGACCTAATCCTTTGTCGAAACGTAATAATATATTTTAATTACACGTTGCAGAACAAAGTTTTCGATCTGTTTCACTCAAACCTTTACAACAAGGGAATCCTTTTGCTTGGCATGCACGAAACAATACTTGGCCCTTGGGCCAATAAGTTCGAGAAGATGGGTCAAGCATACATCAAGAAGTAGAATAAAAATTTCTATAACCTAACAATTATGAAATTGTTAAACAAACTAAGCATGAAACGCAAAATCCAACTGGTTGTTGGGTTGTTCTTGCTTTTCCTATTTACATTATCGGCTCTAACACTTTATACTTTCTCACTTAAGCGAGTTGAACGGTCTATAAATCTCCAATCCACCGTGTATCTCGATAAACTTTCTGCAATAATAGCCGAAGTAGACAAACATAACGAGCAAGGCTTTAACCATAACGATTACATTGCCCTTAAGCCCCATTTTAACAAACCCGCCTTTTTCTCAACCGACTATCCATTCATGGTTAATACCGAGGGGCTATACAGTATTCATCTGTACAAAGAGGGGCATCGATTCCCAAGGGAACTGCTCAACCAAATGTTTTCAAACCCTCAAGGTGAGGGCTCTATTAGTCATACCGAACTAGTGAACAATAAAGAGCAAAGTGTGCTAATCTTCTACAAAAAGATAGAACAGTACAATGCGTTTATCGGCTTACCTATTAATATAAACGAGGCAACCCAAGACATAAGGGGGAATCGGTCGATAATGATTCTACTCGTGCTACTAGGTTCAATAGCTATTGTCCTCATAATAAACATAACGCTAAAGCCAACTCTTGACTCCATTGCAAAAGTTAATCGCAGTGTTAGCCTAATGGCCAAAGGGGAAACACCAGAAACTATTGCACACCACTCCGATGATGAGGTTGGTATGATTATACAATCACTCAATCGGCTTATTGAAGGATTAACCAAAACCGCTGCCTTTGCCAGCGATATTGGGCAAAATACCTTGAGCAGCGAGTTCACCCCCCTTGGCCCCAAGGATAAGTTGGGTAACGCCCTGCTGGATATGCGCAAAAATCTTAAGAAAGCCTTGGACGAGGAGCAAAAACGTAAACATGAAGACGAACAGCGGAACTGGGTGAATTCGGGCTTGGCAAAGTTTGCCGATATACTTCGCCAAAATAATAACAACCTGCAAGCACTTGCCGACAATGTTACTCAGAACCTGCTAGACTACCTCAACGCAAACCAAGGCGGATTATTTATCCTTAACGAGGACGATGAGGACAAACCTCAACTTGAACTACTCTCGGCCTTTGCCTACAATCGTAAAAAGTTTAGACAAAAAACCATATTGATAGGTGAAGGATTGGTTGGAAACTGCGCCCTCGAAAAGCACACTGTTCACCTAAAGGAAATCCCTGAGAACTATCTCGATATCACATCAGGACTTGGCGAAGCACCACCCCGATCACTTCTAATTGTACCACTAAAATTGGAGGACAAAGTATTTGGAGTTTTAGAACTAGCCTCGTTCAATAATTTTAGCCCGTACGAAATCGAGTTTATTGAGAAGATTGGCGAGAGCATTGCCTCTACCCTATCGGCCGTGAAAAACAGCATTCGTACAACCCAACTGCTTGAGCAATCGCAGCAGCAACGAGAAGAGATGGCTGCTCAGGAAGAGGAGATGCGGCAGAATATGGAGGAGATGCAAGCCACTCAGGAAGAGATGTCGCGCAAAACAATCGAGATGGAGGGTATGACCTCGGCCATAAACCAGTCGCTACTTTTCGCCGAACTTGCAGACGACGGCTCGTTCCTCAATATCAATACTAACATCCTAGACCTGCTCGATTACTCGCGCAGCGAAATGGAAGAGAGACCTTTGCAATCGATAATTCATCCATACGATGCCAATAGTTTTACCAACTCATGGAGAGGCATTATTACTGGCGAAACGTTTAAGGGCACATTGCGCTGGGTGAACAGAAACAACGATGAGCTTTACGTGCTCTGCAGTATCACCCCTGCTTTTGATGAGAGTGGAGAAATCTTCAAGATATTCCTCCTAGGACAAGACATAACCTCATCGAAACAAATTGAGATAAAAGCCCAGGAACAGGCCGAAGAGATTGAGCGGAACCTTATTGAACTCCAAGCAGAACAAGAGCTTGCTCAAGAACGCGAGGAAGAAATCGCAGCCCTACTAAAAGCCTTGGACACCACCTGCTTGGTAACCGAATTTGAGCCCAACGGTAGAATAACGTTTATCAACAGGCGCAACGAGGAAGTTCTGGGTGATGCTAAGGAAAAAATTATTGGTAGGCTCCACTCCGAGCTCGATTTTGAGGCAAAAAACAGCCCTGAGAGGTACAACCAATTCTGGGCCAAACTTCTCGAAGGCACTCCTCAGCAAAGAGAATTCTCACTAAAAACTAGCGGCAAGCAGGTATGGATATCGGAACACTACACACCAATTCAGAACACTGAGGGTCAGGTGGTGAAAATAATTAACATAGGAATTGATATTAGCAAGGGGAAAAACGCCGAGTTACTGCTTCAGCAGCAGGTAGAGGAACTCTCGAAACAGCTTAGAAGCAAGTAGCATTAATCAAAACACTAAGAAATGACTAGATACGAAATAGGCATTGTTGAAACGCGAAACGTCATAAAAACGTTGCTAGATACCTACAGCTACGATTTTAGGGACTTTGCCCTTACTTCGTTCAAGCGTAGGCTCGAGGATGTTATTATGAAGAATGGGCTGAGGGATTCTGAAGGGCTAATCGGCAGGTTGCTGAACAACAAAGACTTCCTCGAGCATTTTCTTAAGGATATTACACCCGAAACCACCGAAATGTTCCGCGACCCTTCGCTATGGCGTAGCTTGCGCGAGGAGATAATACCTGCAATTGTTAAATCCAGCTCCAAGCTCAAAATTTGGGTTGCTGCCTTCGATTCGGGTGAGGAGATATACTCGCTTTGTATCCTTCTAAAAGAAATGGATCTGCTGGATAAGTTCGAGGTTTTTGCCTCAACCATAAGCGATGAGGTGACAAAAAAAATCAAATCGGGCCGATTAGACATTAAGCAACTTGAGGTCAACGAAGCCAACTACGAACGATCGAACGGTACAAAACGCTACACCGATTACCACACCACGGCTAACAGTAGCGGCACTATAATAATTGACACAAGCTTGGTTGACAACGTTAAGTTTGTTAAGCAAGACACTCTGTTTTCCAACGCCCCATCGGGTATGAGGCTAGTCCTATTCCGTAACCAGCTAATATACTTCAACCAGCTACTGCAGGACAAAACCCTTACTGCCGTTCACGGCAGTATGGTTCCGGGTGGATATTTGGCGCTAGGGGCTAAGGAAACTTTGGAAAATACAAATTCAAGCAATAAATTTACAGTGGTAAACGATGCCGAAAAAATATATAAGAAAAAAGTAGGCTAACTCATAAACAGAATGTACAAAGCATTAATCATAGGAGGTTCAGCAGGAAGTTTTCAGGTGATAACTCGTATTTTGAGCTCGTTGCCAGCAAACTTCCCTCTACCCGTGCTACTTAGCCTGCATAGGCTTAAGCACGTTCGGAGCGGTTTTGTTGAGGCACTCTCCATAAAATCGGCAATTCCTGTGGTTGAGCCTTTCGATAAGGATCAGATAAAACCCGGTAAAGCATACCTCGCTCCGGCCAACTACCATATGTTTATCGAACTTGGCAACAAAATTGCCCTGTCGACAGAGCCACCTGTAAACCACTCTAGACCCTCTATCGATTTGTCTTTCGTTACCGCCGCACAGGTTTACCGCGAAAAACTAATTGGCATTATCCTATCCGGAGCAAACAAGGACGGTGCTTATGGCCTAAAAAAGGTTAGCGATTACGGGGGCGTTACCATTGTTCAGGATCCTATGGAATGCCAGGTTAAAACAATGACCGAGTCGGCACTCAAAATAACCAAGGTAGACCATGTTATGAAAACTGACCAAATAATCAGATTTTTACAAAACATTAAACAATAGTAGATGCCCTATGAAAATCTTCTCTACCAACTCAAGATTTAGCTACGGCATCCTGCTGGTATTGCTGGTTATTAGCATATCAGGCATATTCTTTAGCCTACACAACCAGATAATCCAAGCGCAGGCCAAAACACCCCTATTGGCGGTTCTATTTACCATTGTTTCTATTGCCCTAGCCATACTCATTTTCCAAAGGCTTATAGCAGGTATTAGCGTAAACAACAACTACGTTAAAGAACTGGAACAACTCAAGAAGGCCATTCTGGAGAGGACAAGGCAAGAAGAGGCGGCTCAAGAAGATTTTGTGGAACAGCAGGCAGCTATAGACCATGAAGCCGAGGCCATAGCATATATTCCTAAAGAGAAATTTGATAGCGAAGAGAAATTTCTAGAGGTACTCCTCTCCAATATTGCAAAGACTAACGATATTGTACAATCCATTGCCTTTAAAAAGAATGAAGAAACAAGTATGTTCGAGATGATAGCATCTTACGCCTACTACTCCGAAAGCGCCCCCCCCACATTTGCCGACGGCGAAACCCTACCGGGGCAGGTGGCTAAGAACCAAGTAGCGCTTAACCTTTCGGAAGTCCCTAACGATTATATAACCGTTCTTTCAGGGCTAGGCAAAGGAACACCCAAGCATCTTTTAATCGTTCCTATTATCAGTAGCGAACACATATCAACCGGAGTTTTGGAGTTTGCCTCGTTTAAGGAGTTTACATCAGATAAGGTTAAGACTCTCGAAAAGCTTGGGCTGCTTCTTAACGAGCATATTAGTAGAATTGGCAATAGCATAGAGGAATAATATGAAAGATCATAACATCACCTCATCGGAGAACTCACGAAGAGCAATAACCCAAAGGGTTGTAGTTGCGGGAATTGTGGGCCTAATAACCCTCATTGCCGCCTGGATTCTGGAATTTACCGTACAAGAAATCCCGTTCTCCCTTAGGGGAGTTGGAACAATCCACAGGTCAAACCCCTCTTTGTGGCTTATCAATCTGCTACCCCTTGTTCTTGTATACATCACCTACATCAATGTAAAGCGACATCAGGAAAAGGTGTCTTTTCTAGAGAATGAGCTTCGGCAAAAGGATCAGGATATTAACAAAAATGCTCTATTCGCTAAAACCATAGGCGAAGGCAATTACAAAGCACCATTCCAAATTAGCGACGAGGACGATATTTTAGGAAAATCGCTGCTAGTTATGCGCGACAACCTGCTCGAGAACAACAAGAAGGAGGCCGAGCAAAACTGGATTTCGAAGGGCAAAGATGATGTGTCGTACATCTTAAGGTTGCACAACAACCTCGAGGAGTTGTCGTACGAAGTGTTGGTTAAGCTTATTAAGTATATCAACATTATTCAGGGGGCACTTTATTTGTACAACGAGGAGAAAAATGTGCTGGTAAACCTGGCCACCTACGCATATAACCGCAAAAAATTCTTTAGCCAAGAGTTTCGAATTGGTGAAGGGCTGATTGGACAATGCGCCTACGAGCAGGATATTATTTACCGCACCGAGATTCCCGACGACTACGTATCGATTACCTCTGGTATTTTAGGCGATAAAAAACCCAAAAGCATCCTAATAGTTCCGCTGGTTACCGATGAAAAACTTCAAGGGGTTATTGAGTTTGCCTCGCTCGACGACCAGATTCCGGAGCTCACAATTCGTTTCCTTAAGGAAATGGGCGAAATTATTGCCAGAACCATTTTCAACCTTCGCATAAATCAAAAAACGGAGAAACTGCTTCAGGAAGCTCAACAGATGACGCAGGAACTCAAAGAGAATGAGGAAGAGCTTCGTCAGAATGCCGAGGAGATGAGAGCTACCCATGAAGAGCTTGAGAAATCGAACCTTCAGCTTGAGTCGAAAATACAGGAGGTTGAGAATGCACAGAAGAGGCTACACTCGCTACTTGAGAACGCATCTGAAATCATATCGATCTATAGCAGTAGCCAGAAGTTAACATATATCAGCCCATCGGTTACCAAGATACTGGGCTATACTCCTCAGGAGATGATGAGCGGCAAGGATATGGATCGTCTTACCCGCAGGGGCGAACAGGACATAACCGAGATGTTTCAAAAATTGCTGGAAGCGCCCATGGTGCCCATCACCATTCAGTACACCTTTATGAAGAAGGATGGAACCAAGCTCTTCCTGGAGGTTACTGGTAGAAACCTGCTTGATGACCCTGCCATAAATGGCATTATTCTCAACTCACAAGACATTACCGAGCGTAAACGAGCCGAAAAGGAAGAGAGAATGCGTAGCAAGATGCAAGCCCTATCGGAGAATTCACCCGATATGATTATGCGTTTGAACACCAGCGGCCAATTCTTCTATGCTAACCCGATGGTTGAGGAATACCTTGGAATTCCCGTTAAAGAGTTGATCAATCAAACCCTGAACTCGGTCGATTTGAACGAAGTGCTTTCTAACTACTTTAAGGAAACCATAAAGAACATAAGAAACACCAAAACCCAAGTCGAGAGCGACTTAACCTTCAACTCAAAGCTTGGCGAAACCATCATGCACATCTCGGCCATCCCCGAGTTTAACGAGAATGAGCTGGAGACCATTCTGTTCGTGAGCCACGACATCACCGAGGCCAAGAGAATTGAGCAGGAAATACAGGATAAGAACCGAAAAATTACTGAGAGTATCAACTACGCGCAGCGTATTCAAACCTCTATCCTACCAAATAACCGAATCATAAGGCAATACCTTCCCAAATCGTTTATATACTATAGGCCTCGCGATGTAGTTAGCGGCGACTTCCCTTGGTTCTTCGTAAAAGACGATTATATCTATATTGCTGCTGTTGACTGTACTGGCCACGGGGTTCCTGGTGCCCTACTTTCGTTCATAGGCTACTTCATCCTCAACAACGTAGTGGACCACGACTCAGGCTATTCGGCAAGCAAAGTGCTAGACCTGCTGCACTATGGTGTTCGGAAAACCCTTAAGCAGGATCGTCCCGATGCCGATGCTCGCGATGGAATGGACATTGCGCTATGTAAAATAAACCTTAAAACAAAAGAGCTACAGTACTCCGGGGCTCATCGCCCGCTTTACCTTGTCAGAGATAACGAGCTGCAAGAGTTCAAGGGCGATCGTAAGGCCATTGGAGGGATCCCTCATCCCAAAAAGGAAGAGAAAGATTTCACCAACTATACCCTTGAAATAAAGCCCAACGACAAGATATTCTTCTTCTCCGATGGCATGCCCGATCAGATTGGTGGTGACGATAATCGGAAGTACAGCCCTGCTAGGGTTAGGGAGCATATAATGGGAAACCAAACGCTAACTATGCCTCAGTTTAACGACCTTTTTGCAAAGGATTTTGAGGCCTATATGGGTAACAACAAGCAAATTGATGACGTACTATTAATAGGAATTCAATTCTAAATTGATTATTATCGGTAAATTATTTAATTTTACGGGCTATGGATAAAAGAAATGTTAAAGGTTTTCTGGAGTTTGTCTACGACTTCTACAAGTCGATGAAAGCTCATGAAATCACTCTCGTGTACGAGGGCGAAATAACACACCAGATCACCAAGGCCTTCACCTCCCTCACCGAATCGAATATGGCCAAGGAGGAGGAGTCGAACTCGGTGCAAAAAAAGGTGTTCCACGTAATGGTTGAGTGCCTGCAAAACATCAGTAAGCACGCCGACAGCTTTGGCTCCGACGACTTTCTGTTTGCTGGCCGAGGAATATTCATGGTGAGCAAAGGCGAAATTGAGTACCATGTTACCACGGGTAACGTGATTGAGAACTCAAAAATCGATGAGCTAACTAAAATCCTCGATCACATCAACACCCTCGACAAGGATGGCCTTAAAGAGCTGTACAAAACCCAAATGCGTGAGGGGAGGCTCTCGGAGAAAGGTGGTGCAGGACTAGGTTTTATTGATATTGCACGTAAAACCGGTCGTAAGCTCGATTACCATTTTCTTCCCATCGATGAGGAAACGCATTTCTTCATTCTAACCTCAACCATTTCGCGAAACGAGTAAATAATTGAGTTATGGAAACCATAAAGATTCTGGGTACGGACGATACCCCCACCGTAATTTTAGATGCTGATAACGACATCTTCGAAATATCTGGCCGTTCGCTGCCCGAAGATGTAACAGCCTTTTACGATCCAATATTAAATTGGCTCGACGAGTACGCATCAAGCCCCAATGCCAAAACGGTATTTACCTTTAAGCTGGTGTATTTCAACACAGCAAGCTCAAAACTGCTGCTCGACATCCTCATGAAGCTCGAGGAGATGCACGAAGACGGTAAGGATGTGCTGGTTAAATGGTACTACCCCGAAGACGATGAAGATATGCAGGAAGCAGGCGAAGAGTATGCTGATATCGTTGACGTACCTTTTGAACAGGTTAGCTACACATTAAGCTAGCACCAAGTTTACTACTAACAATTGGGAAACCAGTAAAACTAGTCCATGAGCGAGGAAATTCTCAAGGCTTTAATGCAGCTCTTTGCAATTATTGCAAAGCAGGACGAAGGCGTTGAATCCAACGAACGTGATTACGTTGTGAATTTCCTGATGCAGCAGGTAAACGACGAGGCCGTTGAAGAGTACATAAAGCTTTTTGATCAGCACGCAGGACTAAACGACGAAAAAAACGGAGAAGAGGAGGATGGGCAGCCCAAAAAGGTGAAGCTTACCTCGGTAAAGGACTCGGTTAAAATTTTGGGGATCTGTAAAAAGATCAACAAAACCCTAACGCAAAAGCAGAAAGTGGTTGTACTGGTTCGCTTGTTCGAGCTGGTAAACGCCGACCGTAAATTTACCGACCAACGTATGGCCATTATAAACACCGTGGCCGACGTGTTTAAGCTCTCCAAGGAAGAATTTACCGATATTGAAAACTTTGTAATAAACAACGACCCCAAGGAACTCGACTTCTCAAGCATTTTAACCATCCATGATAAGCCCGAGGTAGGTGAAAACTGCAAGCACATCACCACTGAGGCTCTCGATGGCTTTCTATACATCCTGCAGATCAAAAGTGAAGACCTTTACTTCCTTCGCTACACAGGCCATGAGGATGTATTCCTCAACGGCCTTCCCATAAACAACAAGCGTATTTATCTTTTTGCCAACGGCAGCTCCATTAAGCTGCCCAAGGGCAAACCCATTTACTACACCGATGTTGTTGCCCACTACCTAGCCGACTCCACCAGCATCCGAATATCTTACAATGTTGAAGATGTAGGTTTTAGGTTTAAATCGGGAGACGTAGGTCTCCGTAACATTAGCTTTAGCGAGGAGCAAGGTAAACTTATAGGTATTATGGGCGCCAGCGGTGCTGGCAAAACAACCCTGCTCAACGTATTGGCAGGCATTGAGGCGCCAACCACCGGAAAGGTAAAGATAAACGGTGTTGATCTCCACAATGAAAGTGATCAGCTTGAAGGAGTTATAGGTGTTATTCCACAGGATGACCTACTGATTGAGGAGCTAACGGTTTTTCAGAACCTATACTACAACGCCAAGCTATGCTTCAAGGATAAATCGGACGAGGAGTTAACTGAGCTTGTGCACAAAACCCTTCAGAATCTAGGCCTATATGAGCGCAAGGATCTTAAGGTAGGATCGCCGCTTAACAAGATGATCTCGGGCGGACAGCGTAAAAGGTTAAACATTGCCCTTGAACTTATTCGCGAGCCCGCTATTCTTTTTGTTGACGAGCCAACCTCCGGGCTTTCGTCGCGAGACTCAGAAAACGTGATGGATCTCCTAAGGGAGCTTACCCTTAAGGGAAAGCTTATATTCGTGGTGATTCACCAGCCATCGTCAGACATCTACAAGATGTTTGATAATATGATGATTCTGGACACCGGAGGTTTCATGATTTACTACGGAAACCCTGTAGAAGCCGTAATGTACTTCAAGCGGCTCGACATGCAGATCAATAGCGATCAGGGTGAATGCCCCACATGTGGTAACGTAAACCCCGAGCTTATCTTCAATATTATTGAGGCCAAGGTAGTGGATGAATTTGGAAGGTACACGCCCATTCGCAAGGTATCGCCTCCCAAGTGGTACGATTATTTCAGCGAGAATATAAAGCTAAAAGAGATTCATGACGAGAGTGAACCACCACCCAAATCGCTCAATATCCCCTCAAGGCTAAAGCAGTTCTTTATCTATACCACGCGCGATTTTTTGTCGAAGATAAGCAACACCCAGTACATTGTGCTAAACCTGCTTGAGACCCCAATTCTTGGGTTTATCCTAGCCTATGTAATTAGATATATTGCCGACCCTAACTCCAACGTTTACGTATTTAGCGAAAACGAGAATATACCCATATACATATTCATGGCGCTTATTGTTGCTCTATTCATTGGGCTAACCGTGAGCGCCGAGGAGATTTTTAGAGACAGGAAGCTTTTGAAACGAGAGGCTTTCCTCAACCTAAGCCGGACATCGTACCTGTTTAGTAAGATTTCAATACTGGTTGTGCTCTCGGCTATTCAAAGTATCACTTTTGTTCTTATAGCCAATGGTATACTGGAACTTTGGGGGATGAACTTTGAGTACTGGCTCGTACTGTTTTCCACGGCAATATTTGCCAACATGCTGGGGCTAAACATATCGGCCACATTCAACTCGGCAGTTACCATATACATTGTTATCCCGTTGGTAATGATTCCAATGATGGTGCTTTCGGGGGCAATGTTTAGCTTCGATAAGCTTAACCGGGCAGTGGGTAGCTTCGGACGAGTTCCACTCATTGCCGAGTTTATGGTTACCAAGTGGGGTTACGAGGCGCTTGTGGTTCACCAGTTCAAGAATAACGATTTCCACAAGACCTTTTACGACATTGAAAAGGTTGAACGAAATGCCGACTACAAAACGGTTTACTACATACCCGAGCTCGAAAAAATTGTTACAGAGAGTCTCGATTTAATTGAAAGCCATAAAGAAGATCAAAAGAAAAAGAATAAGTTTGAGGATAACCTTCTCGTGCTTCGAAACTCCCTTTTTAAAGAATCCAACTTCCTTGCTCCAGCCATCCCGTATAGCTACCTCGACAAGCTCAACCCTGACCTGTTTGACTTTGAGGCTGCCTATGCAACCCTCGATTACCTGGATGAGCTGAAGAAGCATTACAGTAAGATTTTCCAAAGGGCAAATCAACGTCGAGATGACATTATTTCGTATCTGATCTCAACAAACCCAAGGCAATACCAAGCTAAGCGACAAGCGTTTCATAACGAAAGCATTGCCGATTTGGTGACAAAGAAGTTTGAGAAAAACAAAATTCTTCAATACAAAGGGGAGCTAGTACAGCAATACGACCCTATTTATCGCGATCCTATACCCAACCATTCACTCGATTTCCGCTCTCACTTCCTGGCACCACGCAAGCATTTCCTTGGAAACTACTACGATACGTTTTGGTTCAATATTTGCTTCATATGGTTCATGACAGCAATTCTATACATCACCCTATACTTTGAAGCCCTTAAAAAGCTAATCGATTTTTTTGGTAAAATTAAATTACCCAAACTCAGAAAATAATTTTTTTGTATCTTTACTTGACATATTAAAAGCGAGGAACTAAAATTAACGACCTTTAGCTATGCATAAGAAACTAATCTTCATAATATCAATTGCTCTAGTAACCACTTCATCGTGCCGGTTTTTCAACTCCGATCGAAATATGAGCCGCGAAGAGTTTGATATCCCCGATGAACTTTTTGAAGACAAGCCCCTAGAAGTTTCCTCCGAGGTTATTGACGAGATGATTCAGAATGTTTCATCTCCTGTAGAAACTGCAGCGCTTATTAAAGGTCTAAACATCCCTTTCAATCGCGACTACATCGCCAAAACCCAATTCGACAAGAACCTAAACACAAGTTTCCAAAAGGCTATGGGCTTAGGAATTTACGGAGCAGGCCTTGGGTATATCAATATGTATGAACGAACATCACTAGTAATAAACTACATTACTACCATCAAATCGCTTGCCGATGGCATACAGGTGGGTCAGTTCTTCGATTTTTCAACCCTAAACCGAATCGCAACCAACAAGGAGAACCTTGACTCGCTGATGCTCATTTCGCAGCAAAGCTTTAACAGAATAGACAATTACCTTCGCGAAACCAATAGGCCCCACCTTAGCATCGTAATTGTTGCAGGGGTTTGGATTGAAGGGCTATACATATCTACAAGGGTTGCACAGGACTCAAAAAACCCTAGGATTAATGAGATTATTGGCGAGCAAAAGGTAACCATGAACACCCTTATGCTGCTGCTTAACAACTACAAGTACGATCCGAGCATTGCAGCACTTATTAAGGATATGGAAGAACTACAGGAACTCTACCGCGATGTTCGAATAACCTACGAATACGGAGACCCCGTTTCTGTTGAAAAGGATGGCGTGCTAACCTTCCAGCAAAATGATACTCAGACAATCCATATGTCTGACGAAACGCTAGATAAAATCATTAAGAAGGTGCAGACCATAAGGAACGGTTTACTACAAGTATAATTCTGAAATCTTTGGAACTATGAAAAATATATTCTTTGCTTTTTTTATTACAACGGCTTTAATGCTTGGTTTTGCCAATGTATCGAAAGCTCAGTCGGAGGACGATCTGGTTGAGATATGTGGTATGATTGCTGGAGATGCCACCTTTCTTAAAGATTTTAGAATCCGCCTAGATGCTGGGGACCCCCCACCCATCCAACGGTTCTCTGTGATACTTCGCAAAGGGATTAAATATCGCTTTTCGGTTTGTAACTCCAAGGATTATGAAGGAAAAGTTGTTCTTCAGCTGCTCGACAACAACAGGCTACTTGCTACCACCTACATTGTGGCCACAGGTGCCGACCACCCATCGATAGAGTATGTTTGTACTCGAACTGGCGCCTACCACCTATTCTTTAACTTTAGAGATGGTAAGCCAGGGCTTGCTGTTGGGCTACTTTCGCTGGTTGAGACAATGTAAGGCTCTATTCCAACACCATATACATATAGCAGCCTCTGGCTGCTTTTTTTGTGCAGGATATACAAAAACAAGAGACCCAGCAAGCAATGGCTTACTGGGTCTCTTGAGCTCCTCATCTAGGACTTGAACCTAGGACCCCCTGATTAACAGTCAGGTGCTCTAACCAACTGAGCTAATGAGGAATGTTGGCAACGGCTTCCCGTTTTGCGAGTGCAAATATAAATCCTTTAATTATTCTGGCAAAATTTTTCTGGGGAATATTGCAAAATTTTTCTTCATCTATTTGCAGGTCTAAGAAATTGAGTGAATATCAGCATTAATAGCTAACTTTGTGGGGCAAAATAAAAAAATTAAATCGTGAAAATATTCGGAATAGGTAATGCGCTGGTGGATATAATGACTAGCCTTGAGAGTGATAGTCTACTTGAGACACTTAACCTGCCCAAAGGCAGTATGCAGATTGTAAATGACAAAACTATAGCCAAGGCGCTAGAGCAAACCAAAGGCCTAAAGCAGTCGCTTGCATCGGGAGGAAGCGCGGCCAACACCATAAACGGATTGGCTAACCTAGGTATGGAAACGGCCTTTGTGGGCAAGGTGGGAAACGATGAGCTAGGAAACTTCTTTCGAAGCGATATGCAAAAAGCAGGGATTAGCCCACAACTACTCCTGGGTAAAGCATCAACGGGAACAGCCTTGGCCCTTGTTTCGCCCGACTCCGAAAGAACCTTTGCCGTGAATCTTGGCGCTGCCATTGAAATGACTGCTGAAGATATTACCACCAGTCTTTTTGAAGGGTACAACTACTTTCATATTGAAGGCTACCTGGTGCAAAACCATAGCCTTATTGAAAAGGCACTGAAGGTAGCCAAGGCCTCGGGGCTAAAGGTATCGCTCGACTTAGCCAGCTACAACGTGGTGGAGTCGAACCTTGACTTCCTGCAAAGGATGGTTAAAGAGTATGTAGATATTGTTTTTGCCAACGAAGAGGAGGCCAAAGCGTTTACTCTGAAATTGCCCGAAGAGGCTCTCGACATGCTTGCTGAAATTGCCGAAATTGCTGTAGTGAAAATTGGCGCAAAGGGTTCATTAATTAAGAAGGGAAACGATAAATATAGCGTAGGGGTTGTTAAAGCCAACGCTATTGACACCACCGGTGCAGGCGACTTATACGCTTCGGGTTTTCTGTATGGGCTATCGAAAAACCTGCCCCTTGACACCTGCGGAAGAATAGGGGCCGTGCTATCGGGAAAAGTAATTGAAGTAATGGGTCCAAAGATGGACGAAGAGACATGGAAAATGCTAAAGGTGAACATTGCCAAGGTTGAAACAGGAGAACTTAGCTTTTAAGGTCTAGTCTAAGTCTATCCAAAATCGCCAAGGAATAGATGCCCAATAATTCCCCGCATAATCTACACCTATGCGGGGGCCTTTATTTATGGAGGGGGTAAATTCTGTTGGCTCAAACCATATCCTTGTCGACTCGGTATAGTCCTCACCATAAAAACTTCTATCTACCTCCAGCATACGCGTTAACCTGCCCGGCCCGTTACACCCTTTAACGCCCCTAATCAAAACTGCCTGCGGCTGATTTTCGGAGCCAGTTACCACGTTGAGCATCCAGTGCATACCATATACTAAGTAAACGTACGCATATCCGCCTTCAGAAAACATGATTTCTGTTCGCGCTGTTCTGCCCTTACTCGCATGACAGGCTAAATCTTCGCCACCCTTGTAAGCTTCAACCTCTGTCACAATATACTTTTCAATTAGTCCGCTAGGATAACGCCTAACCAAATGCTGACCCAAAATTTGAGGAGCCACCACTAGCACATCGCGACAAAAAAATCTTTTAATAATCGCTGCATAAAAAAAGAAAATCTACAACACTAAAGATAGTAGTAATAAACAGGCCATGAGTAACGGGGACAAAAGTATAAAACTGTTGATTAAAAATTAATTAGTTGTTTGCCTTGTAGTTTAAATAATTAGCTGTATTTTTGCATCCCGCTTATTATAGCCGTTTGGATCACGGACAATTAACAGGTATTAACTTAAAACAGAGGAGTTTAAAACGTGAACACACTAAGTTACAAAACAGTATCGGCCAACGATGCCACTGTTACAAAAGAGTGGTTTGTGGTAGATGCTACCAACGAAGTGTTAGGGCGATTGGCCAGCGAAGTTGCGAAACTTTTACGCGGCAAGCACAAGCCCAGCTTCACCCCTCACGTAGATTGTGGGGACAATGTAATCATCATCAACGCCGAAAAGGTGCGCCTAACTGGCAACAAGATGGATGATAAGCTTTACTACCATTACACTGGCTACCCAGGAGGTAAGCGCAGCGCAACGCCAAAGGATTGGCTGAAACGTAAGCCCACTGCCATTATTGAGCACGCCGTAAAGGGAATGCTTCCCAAGAATCGTTTGGGCTCAAAAATTTATGGTAATCTTTACGTATACGCCGGATCTGAGCACAGCCATGAGGCTCAGAAACCTAAGGAAATTAAGTTAAACTCAATTAAGTAACAGCTATGCAGGTAATTAATGCAACGGGTAGAAGAAAGAGCGCTGTAGCACGTGTTTATCTTCTTGAAGGCAAAGGCAACATCACCATCAACGGTAAAGACATTAAGGACTATTTCCCATCGGTACTTATGCAGTACGTGGTAAAGCAACCCCTTGACGTGCTTAACCTAATTGGTAACTACGATGTAAAAGCAAACCTTGATGGCGGTGGTGTAAAAGGACAAGCCGAAGCGCTTCGTTTAGGTATAGCCCGCGCACTAGTGGAGCTAAACGCCGAGCACAAGCCTACCCTTAAAGCCAACGGATTTATGACCCGCGACCCACGCGAAGTAGAGCGTAAAAAGCCAGGTCAACCCAAGGCAAGGAAGAAATTCCAGTTCAGCAAGCGTTAATCGCTTATTATTAAATGTTTTGGCAACAGCCTCGAGCTGTAAATTGCTAGGACTTTCGAACCTTTCGAAGCTACCAAGCGATTGCCAATTAAATCAAACTTTAAACAAACAAAAATGCCAAGAACAGATTTTAAAGAGCTACTTGATGCAGGTGTTCACTTTGGTCACCTAAAGCGCAAGTGGAACCCCAAAATGGCTCCATACATCTTCATGGAGCGCAATGGAATTCACATCATCGACCTCCAGAAAACTGCCGTTAAGATTGACGAGGCAGCCACAGCCATGAAGCAAATCGCAAAGTCGGGTCGCAAAGTACTTTTTGTTGCCACCAAGAAACAGGCTAAAGAGATTGTTGCCGACAAGGTTAAAGAGGTAAATATGCCTTACGTTACCGAACGTTGGCCCGGTGGTATGCTAACCAACTTCCCAACCATCCGCAAGGCTGTAAAGAAGATGACCTCCATTGACAAGATGTTTGCTGAGGGAACATTCACCAACCTATCGAAGCGCGAAAAGCTGCAGATTACTCGTCAGCGCGCGAAACTTGAGAAAAACTTAGGCTCAATTGCCGATTTAAATAGACTACCCGCTGCCCTTTTTGTGATTGACGTTCAAAAAGAGTACATCGCCGTTAACGAAGCTAAAAAGCTTAACATACCGGTATTCGCAATGGTTGATACCTGCTGTGATCCTACTCCAATTGACTTTGTAATACCAGCCAACGACGATGCATCTAAATCTATTTCCCTTATCGTAGACACTATGGTAAAGGCTATCCAAGAGGGATTAGATGAGCGCAAGAACGAAAAGGACAAAGAAACTCCTGACACCGACAGCGACAGTGCTGATGATAAGCCAACCCGCACTAGGGCCAGAAAAAGCGCAAAGCCAGCTAAAGCCAGCTCCAATAAGGAAGAAAAACCTGAGGTAAAAGCTGCAGAAGGTGAGTCAGAGAAAGAGTAATTAGTTAAATCTTTTTTAAAACAAAATACAATGTCTGAAGTAAAAACAGCCGATATAGCCAAACTCCGTAAGCTTACGGGAGCAGGTATGATGGATTGCAAAAAAGCCCTTCAAGAATCAAATGGCGATATTGATAAAGCCATTGAACTTATTCGTGAACGCGGTAAGGCAATTGCTAACAAGCGCGCCGATCGTGAAGCCAGTGAAGGCGCTGCACTCGCTGCTACCTCAGCCGACAAAAAGATTGGTGCCGTTGTTGCTCTTAACTGCGAAACCGACTTTGTGGCCAAGAACGATGACTTTGTGGGTCTAACTAACAACATCCTAAAAGTAGCCATTGAGAACAAGCCAGCCGATCTTGAGGCGCTTAAGGCCCTTAAGATTGACGGACGTGCAATCGGCGATTTGGTATTGGATCAGTCAGGTATTACCGGCGAAAAGTTCGAACTATCGTTCTACGAGCTAATCGAAGGCGAAGTGGTTGTACCATATATCCACCCAGGCAACAAGCTTGCTTGTATAGTTGCCTTCAACAAAGGCGGCTTTGACGAGCAGGTGGGTAAAGATGTAGCTATGCAGGTTGCTGCTATGAACCCTGTAGCAGTTGATACCGATGATGTTCCTGAAAAGGTACGTCAACAAGAGTTTGAAATTGGCCGCGAGCAAGCTCGCCTTGAGGGTAAGCCAGAGAATATGCTCGACAAGATTGCCCAAGGTAAACTGCAGAAGTTTTACAAGGAGAGCACCCTAATGAATCAGGATTTCATTAAGGACAGCAAGATGACTATCTCTGCATACTTAAAGAGCATTAATGCAGACCTAAAGGTTATTGCATTTAAGCGTGTTTCGCTTAATGCATAGTACATAATACTTTTAAAAAAAGCTGCCTATATTGGCAGCTTTTTTTTTGCTCATTAAGCCTATTTATTATATTTTGCCGCCTCTTCACCTAAAACAAATGAGATGATCCTCAAAAGAATAGCTTTTACCATTGCACTGGCCCTTCTAGTTGCATCAAGTTTACGCTCACAAAGCAAACCCGATGTTGTATTTGGCGAATACCGCGAAGCCCCAGCCGATACGGCTTGGTATGTTCCCTACCGTTTGGTGAACCAGCAGCAGTACCAAAAGGCTTATGAAAAGTTCAAATCTATTCAAACAAGATACCATGAGCAATCGAACTTTAAGGACTATCTTTTTGTGGCCAATCAGTACTCCTACTGGATATATACCCACCGGCAAAGGGATAAGGCAAAGGAGATTTTGCTCAATGCCGTAGATATGGCCAAGGAACATCTGGGTGCTAAACACATCGAAATGCTAATTGGCTACTATAACCTTGCCATACTTGAGCCCAATGTGACCGATAAAATACCTTGGTACGAGGCTTTTCTCAATAACTACTCAAAAGATGACTACCCACGGTTTGGCTTTATTATCAATCGCGATATTGGGTCGAGGTACTATTCCTTAGGCCAGTACAAAAAGGCGTGGGAACACTGGGATGCCTGTATCAATGATTTTGACATGCCCACTTCTTCCATTTCGGATCTTTACGCTGCCATTGGGGGTAATATTGCTGCCCACGATATTGAGATGGCCATTGAATATCTAACCAAATCGATAGAACTACTCGACAAGTCAAAAGACGATGTGGGTATGGAGATTATCCTTAGCGATAATATTGGCCGGTTCTACCTTCAGAATGCCGATTACAACAATGCAATTAAGTTTTGCGCTAGGGCCAACGAACTGTTAAAAAGCAACAGGGATCTCAGCGATTATAAAATGCTGAATCGCCACAACCGATACACCACAATTATCGAATCGTACATTAGGCTGGGGGATTTCGAAAGTGCCGAGATATACCTTAAGGAGCTACGAGAAGAACTCCCTGGCTTTGCTAACCCTAAGGTTAGCGAGGGCTTGGCAGTTTTTTATGAGAGTATGCTGTACCGAATGAGCAGCCAATACGATATGGCTAGCAAAAAGCTTGATGAGTTTTATAAAATATATATCGATATTTACAAAAGCCCCTTATCGCCTACCCTTGTAAATTACTATCTGGATAAGGCCGATATTTATCACAAAACCAATAGCTACACAAAGGCAATTGCATACTATGAGAATACTTTAAAGACCATAGGATTTAACCACTACCAAAGCATTGACGACAACTTTAAGCTATTGCCGCCCGAAAGTTTTCACAACCTTTACATTCCTTACGTTCGCGATATACTTCTTAGCATGCTGGAAACTTATAGGCTAAAGCTAAGCGAGGAGGCCAACGAGGATGAACTTCAGCATATGTTGAAGCTGGTTTCGTATACAAATCTGATAATAAAGTACCACTACAGTGGTATTGCCGACGAAAGGTTGGCCATGGAGGCCAGCACCAACCTAAAAAAAACATCTTACTACGGAATGTATGCTGCTTGGAAATTGTCAGAAGGCAACAAAACATACATCGATACAGCATTTGTGCTCTCGGACAACCCACGGGCTTTCAACCTAAACTTCCAGCGAAACATTGCCAAGAGCTACTCATCCGATAGCGCACAGCAGGTGCTTAAAAGGATTACAGAGCTGACCAACCAAATTGCCAACATAGAGTTAGGTGATGAAAATGACCATCTATTTGAGCTAAGGAAACAGCTATATAGGGCAAAAGTAGATCTGTCGGATAAGTACAGCACCAACCTTGTGTTTATGGATAACACCGCAAATGCTTTAGCGGTAAAACCATTGCTGAAGGAATCAGCAGCAGCCATTCAGTATTTAGCAAAGGGCGACACGCTATTCATCATTGGCAAGAACCAAGGTATGTCGATGTTTGAGCTTGTGGTTGAAGAGAATATCCTTCAAAAATTACGGGGTTTTTCCAGAGATATTAGAACTGGAGGTTCTAGTAGTCAATATCAGCAAGAGCTTTATAACCTGCTTATAAAGCCTGTAGAAGCTGTAGTTCTAGGTAATAACAAGCTACATATATTCCCCGATGAGAGCCTAATGGAAGTTCCCTTTGAAATGCTTACCAATACGAAAGGGGAAATGCTCATAAAGAATTACAGCATAGAGTACCTCTACTCTACAAAGGGATTTTCAAGCAGTGAGAAGTTAGAACGCTTCAACCTGCTTGCGGTTGCCCCATCATTTGAGGAAGTTGAAATTATACCTCAAACCATGCTTAGCCAGGCAAATACTTACGACAAGGAGATATTTAGAACAAGCAACAACAGAACAATGCTTGTTGCGCTACCTCATTCGCAATCGGAGGTAGAAGAGATTAGCCGATTATTCGATTCAAACAAAATGTCGGTTAAGCAGATTGTTGGATCGGAAGCCACCAAGGAGAGGTTCATGGAACAGGTTCCAAACCACAACATCATTCATATTGCGAGTCACGGTGTGAGTGGAGATCGGTTTAATAGTGGGCTATTCTTCTACTCATCGGGAAGCGATAAGTTGAGCAACCATTTCTTACGCATGCCCGAACTTTTTAATCTGGAAACAAATGCCAACTTGGTTGTGCTATCGGCATGCAAAACGGGTATTGGAGAAATTTTGGAGGGTGAGGGCGTAATGGCTTTACCCCGAGGGTTTATTTATGCAGGTGCTCAAAATGTTATAGCTTCGCTATGGAAGGTACACGATCAAAAAACCAAGGAACTAATGATCCTATTCTACCGCTTCATACTTCAAGGGTACAGCTACTCCGACGCCCTTAGGCTTGCCAAGTTGGAATGTATATCGCAAGGTTATCTTCCTCTCGATTGGGCAGGTTTTATCCTAATCAAGGGGTGATTAACGCGGTATATATATTTTTCACTATTTTTACATCACAAAACGATAAAGATGAGCAAATACAAAAGAGTTCTACTCAAGCTAAGCGGTGAGGCTCTAATGGGTAACGACACCTATGGCATCAACACGGAAGTACTAAACACTTATGCCCTGCAGGTTAAGGAGGTGGTTGATCAAGGAGTTGAGGTAGGCATTGTGATTGGTGGAGGAAATATCTTTAGGGGACTAAGCGGCGTTTCGAAAGGATTTGACCGAGTGAAAGGCGACCAGATGGGTATGCTAGCCACGGTAATCAATAGCCTTGCCCTGCAAAGCACCATTGAGAGCGTTGGTGGCAAAGCAAAGGTTTTTACCGCCACAAAGATGGAACCTGTTGGCGAGCTATACTCCAAGGCAAAGGTGCTGGAGGCTTTTCGCCAGGGCTATGCAGCAATTATAGCCGGGGGTACTGGTAATCCTTTCTTCACTACCGATACGGCATCAGCTTTACGTGGGGTTGAGATTGAAGCCGAAGCCTTACTAAAGGGAACCCGGGTTGATGGTATTTACACAGCCGATCCCGAAAAGGATCCCAAAGCAACAAAATACAACACCATCACCTTCGACCAGGCATACGAGCAAAGGCTAAAGGTTATGGATTTAACAGCTTTCACTATGTGTAGCGAGAACAACCTACCCATAGTTGTGTTCGATATGAACACCCCAGGTAACCTAAAGAAGATAGTTTTTGGAGAAAATATTGGTACTTTGGTAAAAAAATAAATACTTTTATAGTCTAAACACTCTACAATTATGACTGAAGAAGTTAATTTCTGCATAGAGGAAGCCAAAGAGCGTATGGAAAAAGCCATAGCGCATCTTGAAAATGAGCTTCGTGTAATTAGGGCCGGTAAGGCCAACCCATCGATGCTATCGGGGATTATGGTTGATTACTACGGCACCATGACACCTCTCCAGCAGGTATCGAACGTGGGAACTCTAGATGCTAGAACTATTACAGTTCAGCCATGGGAAAAAGCAATGATTGCCCCAATAGAAAAAGCAATTCTTGGTGCAAATCTGGGTTTTAATCCACAGAACAACGGCGAGGTAATTCGAATTGCCGTACCGCCTTTAACTGAGGAAAGACGTAAGCAGCTGGTTAAGCAGGTGAAAGCCGAGGGCGAGAATGCCCGCGTGAGTATTCGTAACGCACGCCGCGATGCTAACGACGAGTTTAAAAAGATGCAAAAGGATGGTCTGCCTGAAGATATGGCTAAAGATGCCGAGGGCGAGGTACAAAAGATGACAGACACTTTTAACAAGAAGGTAGAGGAGTTACTCCAAAAGAAAGAGGAAGAGATACTCACTGTATAAAGAACAAAAAAGCCGCTTAAGCGGCTTTTTTTACACCCTTTCCATTCGCAGAATTCGGGCAGCAATATCGAGCCCCAACGATAAGTTTCCAGGAACTATCAGGTGATGATTTCCCAGAGGGGCATTGGTAAAATAATCAATTACATTGGGCGGAACGGCAACAGCAAGCTGCGTTCTGCAGCCCATTTTTTGGTAAGGTTCATCGAGAACTTTTCCAGTACCAACAAAAAGCTTGCTGAGGGTATGGTCGAGCCTAAGGATAGTAACCTCATCGGCTTTTAGATTGCCCTTAATGGCAAGGCCTTTACCCGATTCAAAATGTGTGTTTAGCTCAAAATTAACAAGTAAGTTAGCGGGTATGGTACAGTGTGAGAACAATACACGATTAGAATTCACGTGAGTAACATTGGCAATCCATGGTACTATACCAAACATTTCTTTAACGAGCATCATCCCCAGCATGCTACAGGTATCGCCCTCGCATCCGGCGGGAATACCATCCATTGAGAGCTTTGAAAGACCAAGGCAGGCTGTTGTTTTGCGTGAGGTAACCAGCGAGAAGCACTCCACTGTAACAGCATTAAGAGCAAAATCTTGAACCACCTTCGAAATGGCCTCGTAAACCCTTCCCGTTTCACGCAGCGACTTAGTATCGCTATGCTTAAAAAAAGCCATGTACTCGGGCGCGACCTCCTTTACCTCATCAACATTAACTTTACTCCAGGGGATATCAATCTGCTCAACACCCAGCTTTGTCTTTATTATAAATGGGTCGATATTGGAGTTGACCAACCAGTCCGAAGCCTCACCAATTAGCCCAAACCGTTGACCTTTTAACCGATTAAGCCCACTTTTAATGGCATGTAAATACTCAACCATTTCAATTGCTTTAAAACTGGTAAAATCGACCAAAAGGCTCGAGATTCTATTCTGGTTCATCCAGGCCTTCACCTCTGTAGCAGCCGCCCATGAGTTATCGGTGCCTGTGGCCAATAGAAGGTAAAAGCCGTTTTCGCGCACCGATTGCAGCGCAACCCGCTCGGAACCGCCTGTGAGAAACACCAAGATCTCAGGATCTTTATCGACATACTCAACCCTATCGCGATGAAAAACCTTTTGCAGTCGCTTTTTACCCTTTGAGAATGTATTGATATCAGCAGCAGGGAAAGCCAGTAGTTTTGCCCTAAGTTTATCCATATTTTACACTTTTAACAGCTTAGCGCGCTAGTTTCCTGTAGTCTCAACAATATCCATTGCAATATCGAGGTACTGATACACATCAATAGGGTGCCCCCCAATGCGCTCGTCATGGCGAATATGCCCAAGGCGCACTGCAATCATATTAAGCTCAGGCACAACAAATATGTACTGGCCCATAATGCCACGTGCAAAAATAACATGACGATCACGTTGTTTAGCAAACCACCACTGATGACCATATCGCTCTGTGGGAATGCCTCCCAACTCCTTATCGGCTAAGTATAGCGTGGGCTGTAGCGTTTCGTTCATATATTTTTGGGAGATCAGCTGCTCACCCTCCCAGTTACCCTTATGAAGGATTAGTCGGCCAAGGCGAGCAAAATCTCTGGCATTGGAGTTAAAGCAGCAGTATGCCTTCTCTATCCCATCCTCCTTATCGAGGCTCCAAAGCGCGTTATGCTCTGCACCAATCTTGCTCCATATCTTCTCCGACATGTACTCACTAACGGTTTTGCCAGATGCCTGGGCAACAATTAGCGATAGCAGCTGCGTGTCGCCACTTAGGTAGTCGAACTGCCGTCCCGGTTCATTTATAACCGTTTGATTTATGACCAAATCGCGCAGAAACTTGCCATAGTAGGCCTGAGTAGTTGTTGAGAAAAGGCTTGCGTAGGCCTCGTCCCAGCTCAGGCCAGAGCTCATGGTAATTAAATGTCGAATGGTGATATTTGCCTTAGCACCCTCGCTAAACTCAGGCAAAAAGTCAGATACAGGTTGGTCAAGGCTCTCGATGTATCCATCATCAATGGCACAACCAATAAGCAAGCTGATAAAGCTTTTGGCCATGGAGAAAGAATTGGAGTACGAATCATCGCCATACCCTTCCCAATACGACTCAAAAAGAAGCAGGGAATCCTGAGCAACGAGGAAGGCAACGGTTCTGGTATCGGTAAGTTCACCTAGCTGTTTGTCGGATAAACTATACGAGTTGTAGCTTGGTGACACCCCCCAGGGCTGTGATTCACCCTTAGCCACCACTCTGTTGGCAAAAATGCTGTAATGATGAATTTTGGCCTTTTGGTAACGCAGCGCTTTTACGATGTAATGATTTTGAGGAACAGATAAAAATATTCCCAACGCAACCACCACCAGCGCAATTAGGCCAAGTGTAATCTTCCTTTTCATAGCGTTAAGTTTAAATGTATGAACAAAATTTGTTGATTACCTAGTTGGATTCAAGTATTTCGAACAGCTCATCGAGTTTAGGCGTAAGGATAATCTCCGTGCGGCGATTCTTTTGCCTTGCCTCGGCTGTTTTTTGAATATCTACCGGATGATACTGGCTACGACCCGAGGCTGTAACCCTAGCGGGGTCAATCTTTGAACCGTCAAGCAGAATCCGTACGATTGAAGTGGCGCGCTTTACGCTAAGATCCCAGTTGTCGAGCAGTTCGCCTCTTTGAGGGAAAGGTAACTCATCGGTATGCCCCTCAACCATAATATTAATATCGGGCGATTGCTCAAGCACAGTTACTAGCTGCTTAAGCGCTCGTACTCCGTTGGCATCAACGGTATGACTCCCCGATTTAAACATCAGCTGCTCATCGAGCGACACGTAAACCTTTCCGTTTTTAAGCTGCACGCTCAAGCCTTTGCCTTCGAAGCCGAAAAGCGCATCGGCTACGGTTCTACGTAATGCCATAACAGCTGAGTCCTTTCGGGCAAGGATTTGTTCCATCTCCAAAATTCGCGCATTCCGCTCATCAAGGTCACCCTTAACCTGATTAAGATAAGTTTGCATCTCTTCAAGGCTTTTCCTTCTAACATTTAGCTGCCGCTCCAGCTCCTTAAGCGCATCCTCCTTAACCTGAAGTTCTGCTTGGGTCTCCTGCAGCTGTGATAATACCCTGCGGGTTTCTTTCTGACTTCCAGTCATAATGTTCTTCTGAAGATCTTGCAACTCTGCATATCTACTACTTAACCTCTCATTATCATCTTTTAACCTATTCATTTCAACCGAACGAGATAGGCTGTCGGCCACTAGCTGGTCGTACTCTGCCTTCAACACCTTATACTTGCTTTCGTACTCCTTAACGCTAATACCTAGCGCTTCATTTTCTATTGAGAAGCGTTCCCGCTCCTCTTCACATTTCACATTTTTGTCTTGAAGAGCCTGAAACTCCTTTGCAGGCACACACGAATTGAGAAACAAACCAGCAAACATTGCGGTAATTAGAAATAACCTTAATGATCTCATCGAAATATTTTTTAGGGTATTTGGATATGTATAACTACTACAAATATAGCAATACTTGGTATTCAATCCGTTCTGTTGCCGAATTAGTATGCCGATATTTATCAACAAAGCATTACGTGCCCACCCAATAAACAGGTAGTTGAAGCACATTAGGTAGAGACTGGGTTTTTCAACAATAAATTTTTAAATTTGTTATAACTTTGCCTCAAAATAGAATATGATGGAATTGCTCTACCAGTATCTGCATAACATAAATTCTCCCTTGGACTTGAAAAAGTTGAAGCCTGAGGAACTGGTGGAGGTGAGCCATGAGCTAAGGCAGTTTATTATTGATGTGGTCTCATCCAATCCCGGTCACTTTGGTGCAAGCCTTGGAGTTGTGGAATTAACGGTGGCTCTGCACTACATCTTTAATACTCCCGACGATAGGATTATTTGGGATGTTGGGCATCAGGCGTATGGACACAAGATACTTACAGGCCGACGTGATGTTTTTCACACCAACCGCAAGTACAACGGAATAAGCGGTTTCCCCAAGCGAAGCGAAAGCGATTACGACTCGTTTGGTACCGGACATAGCGGCACCTCTATTTCGGCTGCGCTTGGTATGGCCATTGGATCAAATCTAAAGTCGGAACAAAGGCATACAGTGGCCATTATTGGCGACGGTTCAATGACTGGCGGAATAGCATTTGAGGGGCTTAACCATGGCGGATCGCAAAAGAACAACCTACTTGTTATCCTAAACGATAACAACATGGCTATTGACCCTAATGTAGGAGCCCTTAAGGAATATTTGCTTGACATAACTACATCGCAAACCTACAATAAGATTAAAAGCGATGTATGGAACCTATTGGGGAAGCTAAACAAGATTGGCCCTGGCACCCGCTCGCTTGTTCAAAAGTTTGAGAATGCACTCAAGTCGGCGCTACTTAAGCAGAGCAACCTTTTTGAGTCGCTAGGCTTTAGATACTTTGGCCCTGTTGATGGGCACGATGTGGTTTACCTTGCACAGGTACTCAAGGACTTAAAAAACATTCCTGGGCCCAAACTTTTACATTGCGTTACTGTAAAGGGCAAGGGCTTTAGCCCGGCTGAGCAGAATCAAACGGCATGGCATGCTCCTGGGGTATTCGACAAGACCACCGGGCAAAGGATAGTGATAACCTCCGACAAGCCCACCCCACCCCGTTTTCAGGATGTATTTGGGCATACCATGGTGGAACTAGCAGAGCAAAACGAAAAAATTGTGGGTATTACCCCAGCGATGCCCAGCGGTTGCTCGCTAAACATCATGATGGAGAAAATGCCCGACCGTACCTTTGATGTTGGCATTGCCGAGCAGCATGCCGTTACCTTTGCCGCTGGCCTTGCAGCCGAGGGGCTTGTACCGTTTTGCAACATCTACTCATCGTTCATGCAGCGGGCATACGATCAGGTAATACATGATGTTGCCCTGCAAAACCTAAATGTAGTTTTTTGTCTCGACCGGGGTGGTTTGGTTGGCGAAGATGGTGCTACGCACCATGGCGTTTACGATTTGGCCTATATGCGAACAGTTCCCAATATGGTGGTGTGCTCGCCACTTAACGAGGAGGAGCTTCGCAACATGATGTTTACTGCCCAACAGCCCAATATGGGACCTTGGAGCATCCGATATCCGAGAGGGAATGGGTCAATGCCCGAATGGCAAAAGCCCTTCAAAACCATTGAGGTTGGAACAGGTAAAATACTTAGAGAAGGCCATGACCTAGCCATACTTTCGGTTGGTCCACTGGGCATTCAAACAGCCAAAGCAATTGACAAGCTTGCCACCGAGGGTATTTCGGTTGCGCATTACGATATGCGATTTGTTAAACCCCTTGACACAAACCTACTGTCTGGTATTGGGAAACAGTTTAAAACTATTATCACCATAGAGGATGGCGCGCTAATGGGTGGATTTGGATCGGCGGTGCTCGAGTGGCTAAACGACAATGGGTTTGGCACAAGGGTTATCAGGCTAGGAATTCCCGACAGGTTTGTTGAGCATGGCACACCACAGGAACTGTACCACGAGTGTGGCATTGATGCCGAAGGGATTTATGAGTCGGCCAAACGAGTAACAATTAAAAAAGTGGTTGGCAAAGTGGTATAAATCGATATTCACACCAACATTTTTCGCATCAATATCAGCTGCATTCTTGTCCAAAACAAAAAAAGCAATTATATTCGCACTCCAAAATAATTCTACCCTGCCCGGATGGCGGAATTGGTAGACGCGCTGGTCTCAAACACCAGTGATAGCAATATCGTGCCGGTTCGACCCCGGCTCCGGGTACAAAAGCAAAGCCTTTAGCCAAATTTGGTTAAAGGCTTTTTTAAAACCGTGAGCATTATGTACTACGTTTACGTAATCTCAAGCATCAACCGAAGTTACACCTACATCGGGCTGACAGATAACCCCAATAGGAGGATTGAGCAGCATAACAAGGGCTACAACAGAACCACAAAACCTTACCGACCATTTCACACAATCCTCATCGAGGAGTTTGCTACAAGACCTCAAGCACGAGAACGCGAAAAACACCTCAAAACAGGATGGGGGCGTCTAGCGCTAAAGAAAAAAATTGAGCAATATCGTGCCGGCCTGTCTGCCTCGCCTAACGGAGTTGGCGACAGGTAGACCTGTCAGCATCGTCTGACCTGTAGTAAAACGAAGAGCAAAGCCTTGCGCTTCATCGGAGTTTATTGGGTAGGCGACAGGTAGACCTGTCTGCATCGTCTGACGGAGTTGGCGACAGGTAGACCTGTCTGCCTCGCCTAACGGAGTTGGCGACAGGTAGATTCGACCCCGGCTCCGGGTACAAAAGCAAAGCCTTTAGCCAAATTTGGTTAAAGGCTTTTTTCTTCATCTACATACACAAAAAATTATTAATATCTTTATCGCCCTATAAAACCAATTTCATCATGTCTGGCACAACAAACATTCATCCCTACGGCGAAAAGCAACTCGACTTTGACAAACGTTACCTTGAGATGGCTCACATCTGGGCAAAAAACTCATACTGCATACGCAGGCAGGTTGGCGCACTAATTGTAAAGAACAGGATGATTATTTCAGATGGGTACAACGGAACGCCCAGCGGATTTGAGAACATCTGCGAAGACGAAGCTGGAAAAACTAAGCCATACGTTCTGCATGCCGAGGCAAATGCCATAACAAAGGTGGCCAAGTCGAACAATAGCAGCGATGGCGCTACGTTATACGTTACATCGGCACCATGCATGGAGTGCTCCAAGCTAATAATCCAGGCTGGTATAAAACGAGTAGTTTACAGCGACGACTACAGGGCCACCGAAGGGCTTGAACTACTTCAACGTGCAGGTATCGAAATACTAAAGATGGAAAAAGAGTAACAGCTTCTAATTGGCAGCATTAAAGGATATTTATAACAAACGACTATTACAATAGAGCATGCAATACAACAATCGGAAAAAAGATATCATATACCCAATTGCGCTAGCCGTGGTGCTGGGCGCAGGAATATGGCTAGGACTATTTATCAACCAAAAGCCCGAACGATCAAGCCTAACCGTTTACCCCCGGGCCGACAAGCTTTCGAGCATACTAAGCTACATCGAGAACCAATACGTTGACACTGTATCGATGGAAAACCTTGTTGAGTCGACCATTCCCACAATGCTTAAACACCTAGATCCTCACTCAGTTTACATTCCTGCTTCGGATCTACAAACGGTGAACGAACCTCTCGACGGAGGCTTCGATGGCATAGGAGTTACATTTAATATGCCCAACGACACCGTGGTAATTATCTCAACCATCGTGGGTGGTCCATCGGAAAGAGTGGGACTACAACCAGGCGACAGGATTATCACCATTAACGATTCACTTGTTGCAGGAGTTAGCTTCAACCAGAACAACATTGTCACCATGCTCAAAGGGCCTACAGGCACCAAGGTAACTGTTGGTATCCTACGCCAGGGCCTAAACGAAATTGTTAATTTTGAGATTACCCGCGATAAGATACCAATCTACAGCGTTGACGTTAGCTTTATGCTCAATCAAGAGGTTGGATACATAAAAATATCCCGATTTGCCCGAACAACCTATTCCGAGTTTATTGAGGCAATAGATAAGCTGCAGGAGCAGGGTATGAAAAAAATAATTATTGACCTGCGTAATAATAATGGTGGTTACCTTGATGCTGCCACAAATATTGCCAACGAGTTTTTGCCCGAGGGTAAGCTTATTGTTTACACCCAAGGAAAAGCAAGACCCCGCCAGAATGTATACTCCAACGCCCGGGGTAGATGTATCGACACGCCTGTGGCCATTATTATTGACGAGTTTTCGGCCTCGGCCAGCGAAATACTTGCCGGAGCACTGCAGGATAACGACAGGGGCATAGTTACTGGACGCCGATCGTTTGGCAAGGGGCTGGTGCAAGAGCAAGTGCTATTCTCCGATGGGTCGGCACTTAGGCTAACCATTGCCAGATATTACACTCCAACAGGGCGAAGCATACAAAAGCCCTACGAACCGGGGAGCGACGAGTACTTCTACGATATCAGCAATAGGTATCTGCATGGTGAATTCCAAGAGCGCGATAGCATTTACTTAGCAGACTCACTTAAATTTACCACGCCCGCCGGACGAACCGTTTATGGAGGAGGAGGTATAATGCCCGACTTTTTCATCCCCCTCGATACCACAGGAGCCACCACCTACCTAAACCAAGTTGCACGCAGAAACCTAATTTACAGGTTTGCTTTTAGCTTTGCCGACAGACACAGGAAAAATATGGCCGAGATGAAATCGCATATCGAAATTGAGAATTATCTCGCTGGGAAAAACATTCTTGATCTGTTTGTTGACTACGCAAGACAACGAAACGTTGAGCCTAACTATGCAGATATAGAAAAATCCAAGCTTATTATCGAAACCCAGATTAAGGCCTACGTTGCCCGAATTCTGATTGACAACCAAGGCTTCTTCCCTATCTACACAAAAATTGACAACACCCTGCTTAAAACCATCGACATACTTGAAAAGGAAGACTTAACGCATCTGTTCTCATCAGCTAATGATAGACCCAAGTCGCTGATGGAGATACAACTTGCAATGGCTAAAAATCAAGTCACCAAAGATATTATTGCCCTTGGGGCATAAACCTACGGTTAGGACATTACGAAAGGGTTACTCGGCAAATGAGCTGAGTAACCCTTTTGGTTTAATGCGATAAGGTAATTCAATTATGCATAGCAAATGGTTGAATTGTAACCTCGTATTTTGTATATTTGGTAAAAACCCTAACCCCAATACCATGGAAGCTATTAGACTTACAGAACGTTACGGGGGTGTTATCAAGGAAGAACCCTTGTCATGCATTAGCAACGATTTAATCCTAAAAAACACCTGCGTTATCGAAGCCGTGTCGCCATACTTTGGATATTACAATGAGGTAAAGAGTAACTCTCAGCCCAAAATGGTATACTTTATCCTCGATGGCTACTTCTCGCTGGAGGTTCTTACGCGAGCCACCATTAAAGTTCAGCAAAAGGTAAAGTTCCCCATCGATGCTGTTACAGGAACCATTACAATGAACAACCAAACATGTTACGTTATTCGTTTTCTAAATCTTGATAACTACAGCCACATCCAGATGATTCAGCAATACTATATAGATGAGGGGCTATCATTCAAAAAGAAAACGATGTCTTTTTCGGAACAGATGGGACTTATTAAGCTAAGATGCTTTTTCAACCTTAAGCCAATGGGTGAGGGCATCTATTTAGATGAAGAAAAAACTAACATTGGCTACTTCGAGATTCCGCATAATATCCCATGGGAAGACTTTAAAAAGCTGACCACCGAGGTTAAATTCGACACCGATCTACTATACTTTGATGCCTCACGGGCATACCTTTTCGAACGTTGTAGCATCATTGATTTGGTGAAGATTTATAGAGAGAATCTTTCGCCCGATAGGCTAATGGCTATCCGCGATCGATACCTAAAACTTATAGGATAAACAGCTGAGTGCTCAAAAACATATAAATTTTACGCTCAAAAGCCCCATTTTAAAAGCAAATCGGCGTACCTTAATTCGCAAAATTTTAAAACAATACTCTATGAATGGTATCTTCAGCTCCTCTGTTGGTAAGAAACTAATTATGAGCATTTCGGGACTATTCCTAATGCTCTTTTTATTGGTTCATCTTGGCACAAACCTCTTGCTGTTGGTAGGCGAAGGTGAGCTCTACAACAAGGCCGCCCACACCCTTGCCACCACTCCCCTGCTAAAAGGGGTTGAACTACTGCTAGCGTTTGGCTTTATTTTCCACATAATATATGGAACCGTTCTAACGCTAAAAAACAGAAAAGCCAGACCCGTACCCTACGCTAAAAGCGCATCGAACGATGTAACTACATGGTCGTCGCGCAATATGTATATTCTTGGGTTTACCATCCTGGCCTTCTTGGTTCTCCATATGGTTAACTTTTTCATTAAGCTTCGCTTTGGAACGGTAGCTGAGGTTTCCTACGATGGAGGAATAACCCATATTCACGACTCGTACAAGCTAGTGTCGGAGTTTTTCATTAGCTACTGGTGGTACAACGTAATTTACATCGTATCGGCCATATTTCTGGGCTTACACCTTAGCCATGGGTTTTGGAGTGCGTTCCAAACAGTTGGCCTCAACAATAGCAAATGGCTTAAACGCATCGAGGTTGTTTCGTATATCTACGCTGTGATAATTGCCACAGGATTTACCATTATACCCATCTACTTCTGGTTTATCCACTAGGAATAATTAGTTTGATAATATTGAAATTACTAGAATATGACAATGCTCAACGCAAAAATTCCCGATGGCCCATTGGCCGACAAGTGGACCAAGCATAAAAACTCGCTCCGTCTAGTAAACCCAGCCAACAAAAAGAAACTCGACATTATTGTGGTTGGAACAGGGCTGGCAGGATCGGGTGCTGCATCAACCCTAGCCGAGTTGGGTTACAACGTTAAGGTGTTCTGCTATCAGGATACCCCTCGCCGTGCCCACTCCGTGGCTGCACAGGGAGGTATTAATGCAGCCAAGAACTACAAAAACGATGGTGACAGCGTGTACCGCCTATTTTACGATATGATAAAGGGAGGCGACTACCGTGCCCGCGAGGCCAACGTTTACCGCGCTGCTGAGGTGAGCAATCTGGTGATTGATCACTACACCGCACTAGGCGTTCCATTTGCCCGCGACTATGGTGGACTGCTCGACAACCGGTCGTTTGGAGGCGTGCAGGTTAGCCGCACCTTTTATGCCAAGGGTCAAACTGGCCAGCAGTGTATCCTGGGAGGATATAGCGCCTTGGTTAGACAAATGCAGACGGGCAAGGTTACCATGTACTCCCGCCGCGAGATGCTCGACCTGGTTGTTATAGATGGTAAGGCTCGGGGGATTGTTGTGCGCAACCTAATAACCGGCGAAATTGAGCGCCACTCAGCGCACGCTGTGGTATTGGCTACTGGTGGTTACGGCACAATTTACTACCTATCCACGCTAGCGGTAAACTCAAACGGATCGGCAGCATGGAAAGCACATAAACGCGGAGCGCTATTTGCTAACCCCAGCTTTATACAAATACACCCCACTTCTATCCCTGTGCTAAACGATTACCAGTGTAAGCTAACACTTATGAGCGAATCGCTTAGGAATGATGGCAGGGTTTGGGTGCCAAAAGCTAAAGGCGATAAGCGTAAGGGCAACGACATACCAGAAGAGGAGCGCGATTACTACCTTGAGCGCCGATACCCTGCCTTTGGGAACCTTGTTCCCCGCGATGTAGCTTCAAGGGCAGCCAAGGAGCGTTGCGATGCAGGTTATGGAGTAGGTGAGTCTGGCCTATCGGTATTCCTCGATTTCCGCGATGCCATTCAGAAGCAGGGGAAAAAAGCCATTGAGGATAAGTACGGCAATCTCTTCGAGATGTACGAGAAGATTACAGGCGAATCGCCCTACGAAAGGCCTATGCGCATATATCCTGCTGGGCACTACACCATGGGAGGACTTTGGGTCGATTACAACCTAATGACCACCATCCCGGGCCTTTTCGCCATCGGCGAGTCGAACTTTAGCGACCATGGCGCCAACCGCCTTGGAGCAAGCTCGCTTATGCAGTGTGCTGGCGATGGATATTTTATCCTCCCCTACACCATTACAGACTATCTGGCCGATGAGATAAAAACCCCGCGAATACAAACCGACCTACCCGAATTTGAGGATGCCGAGAAAAATGCCAAGGAGAGGATCTCTAAACTAATGGGGGTAAACGGAAAGCAAACAGTAACCTCATTCCATAAGCGGCTAGGCAAAATAATGTGGGATTACTGCGGGATGTACCGCAACGAGCAAGGACTATCAAAGGCTCTTGGGCTTATTGATGAGCTGGAGAGGGAATTCTGGGCCGATGTGAAAATCCCAGGGAAACCGGAGGAGTTGAATCAGGAGTTAGAAAAAGCAGGCCGTGTGGCCGACTACTTTGAGCTAGCCAAGCTCCTATGCCACGATGCCCTTAACCGAAAGGAAAGCTGCGGAGCCCACTTCCGCGAGGAGAGCCAAACCGAGTCGGGCGAGGCCCAACGTAACGACGCCAGCTTCTCATACGTTGCCGCATGGGAGTACAAAGGACCAAAAAGCGAACCGGTTATGCATAAGGAAGAGCTGAACTACGAGTTTGTTAAGGTTCAGGAGCGAAGCTACAAATAACCCATTAAGAAACTTAACACGATATAAGCATGAAAGTTAAGCTAAAAATATGGCGTCAGAAGGATGCCAAGGCAAAAGGAAAATTCGAAACCTACTCCCTCGATAATGTATCGGTTGAGATGTCTTTTCTTGAGATGCTCGACTACCTCAACAGCCAGCTAATAACCGAAGGCAAGGAACCTGTGGCATATGAGCATGACTGCCGCGAGGGTATTTGTGGTTGTTGCGGGCTATATATCAATGGGCGTCCCCATGGGTTACTAAGCAAAACCACCACCTGCGAGCTGTACATGCGCGAGTTTAGGGATGGCGAAACCATTACCATTGAGCCGTGGCGTGCAGCATCATTCCCAGTGATCAAGGATTTGATGGTGGAGCGAAATGCATTCGATAAGATCATGCAGGCCGGAGGGTTTATATCGGTAAATGCAGGTCAGGCACAGGACGCAAATGCAATTCCCGTATCGAAAGTAAATGCCGACGAGGCCTTTGACGCAGCATCATGCATTGGATGCGGCGCCTGTGTAGCTGCCTGCAAAAACTCATCGGCCATGCTGTTCATTGCGGCCAAGGTATCGCAGCTATCGCTCTTCCCCCAGGGCAAAATTGAGGCCAAGGAGAGGGTTAAAAAGATGGTGGATAAAATGGATGAGCTGGGATTTGGCAGCTGCACCAACACCCGGGCCTGCGAGGCCGAATGCCCCAAGGGCATCTCAATATCGCATATTGCTAGGCTCAACAGGGAATTCATTACAGCCAAAATTAGCGATTAGAGCAATTGGGACTTCATTACAGTAAGGCTATTCTTCTGGGGTAGCCTTTTGTTTTTTTTGATTTTACCTCACATCATAATGTAATACCCAAAAATATTTAACTTTGTGCTAGAACAAACCCATCGATTTATGAAAAAAGCAGCCATTGCATTCTTTATTCTTCTTGTTGTTGCCGGCGCAACCTTCGTCACCCTTAGGCCCCAGCTGGCCAAAAAGGCATACTATAGCGGACGCGAGCTCGCCGACTCGGCTCAATTCGAGCAGGCCATTGAGCAGTACAACAAGGCCATAAGGTACAAGAGCAGTATTGCCAACTACTACTTTGCCCGAGGCGAAGCCTACCTGGCTCTCGACCTTGACTCTATTGCCATAACCGATTTCAATAAGGCCATAGAGCTAAACCCTGGCCATTTCGACTACTTTTTACAAAGAGGGATATCAAAGCGTAAGCTCAGGACGCTCGATGATGCAATGCAGGACATAAACCGAGCCATTGAGATGAACGACAGTAGCGCTGCCGCCTACTATCAACGGGGACTACTTTTTGCTGCTCAAAACAACTACGATGCCGCCATCAAGGACTACAACCGTAGTATAGAGCTGGACGGATCGAACCTTGAAGCTTTTTACAGCCGAGGCGAAACAAGGGCGAACCTCGACGACTTTATGGGGGCCATAGCCGACTACGACAAGATGATTGAGGGCGCCGACGCACCTGCCGATGCCTATAAGCAGCGTGGAATTTTCAAACTTAAAATACAGGATTTTGAAGGCGCCGAGAGTGACCTCACCCTAGCCGCCGAGCATGATGCAACCGATAAGGAGACGCTTTATCAACTTGGCCAGGCTAAACACAACCTCAACAAGGTTGATGAGTCCATCGATATATTTAACCGCGTACTTAAGCTCGACCCCAACTACGATCTTGCCTACGGGGCAAGGGGTGGTGCACATCTTAAGAAGAACAATTTCCGCCAAGCCGTTTCCGATTTTACAAAGGCCGTTGAACTCAACCCTACCTACAAGAGAGCATACTACGGAAGAGGCATAGCCAAAGCAATGCAGCAGGATTACAAGGGCTCCATTACCGATTTCACTAAGGTTATTGAGCTTGATAAGGAGTTTGCCCAGGCCTACTACAACAGAGCCGTATCAAAGGCAATTCTTGGGCAGCACCAAGAAGCGCTTCCCGATTACGACTACATTATTAGTCGCGATAGCAGAAATGCCGAGGCATTCTACAACAGGGGTATATCACGGATGAATGTTAGGGATACCGAAGGTGCCTGCAACGACTTTAGGCGCGCCGTAGAGCTAAACTACCAACCTGCCGAACCCATGCTTAAGATGTACTGCCGTTCGCAGCAGTAATCTCTGCAAACATATTGCTAAAGAAAGTGCGGTTTGAATCGCGCTTTTTTTATGCTTGCGAGGTTACTTTAAATTAGGCCCTTACGGGAAACATGAAGTGGCATATTGATCCTGCTTTCTTGAATAAGAAAATCTACAATTATTTAAATGTGAAGTTTAGGTTCAATTCAAAACAATTGTAAAAACTATATTTGTGGCTTTTTCTAAGAATTAAACTACACACAAACAATAACTAATAAACATGAAAAAACCTTTCTTTGTTTCGAGATGGAGCATTCCTGTTGCAGGATTTTTGTTTACGCTAATGGTTGGGACAGCCTATGCGTGGGGTTCGTTCATTAACCCTATGGTTGAACGATTTGGATGGACAAAAACAGAGGCTAATATACCCTTTCTTGTTTTTATTTTTTTGTCGGCAGTTATGACAATTCCTGCTGGAAGATTGCAGGATAGAATTGGGCCCAGAAAAACAGGAATTTTGGCTGCTGTACTATTTCTAATATCGTATACCCTTGCATCTTTTGTTGGAAAATTTCCACACACATGGTACCTGGTTCTAACCTATGGTTTAATTGGAGGAACTGCAGGAGGAATCGGGTATGCCTGTGCTATACCACCTGCAAGAAAATGGTTTCCCGATTTCCCAGGGTTTGCAATGGCTATCTCCGTTACAGGCATGGGTTTATCTGCGGTTATCTGGGCACCCTTAAAAGCAAAAATTCTTATCCCTGAATATGGAATTGAACAAACCTTCCTTATAATTGCAATTATTACCACAACAATCTCACTGTTTGCGTCGTGGCTAACAAGAAATCCACCCACAGGATGGAAACCAAATAATTGGAGCTCCGACACTTGCACAAAAAAATCAACGCATATTGTGGGCGAGTTCACTTCAAGAGAAATGCTTAGAAGCCCCAAATTCTGGTATATCTGGACAATTTTTACGCTAATCCTTTTTGGCGGCTTTGTATGTCTTACTTTAATTATTCCCTACGGCACGGAGGTGGTAAAACTTGAACCGGTGAATGCTGCCTTTGCCCTATCTATCTTTGCTTTTTTTAATGGTTTTGGACGACCATTAGCAGGGTTATTGGGGGATAAATTTGGGGCACTACAAGTTCTAATTGTTACATATGTTCTACAAACTCTAACGTTCTTCTTGTTTCCTGGCTTTGCAACCAGTCAAGCCGTACTGTATGTCTTTTCCGGATTTTTAGGATGGGGCTTTGCAGCATCCATGGCGTTATTCCCTAGTATAACCGCTACAAATTTTGGCACCAAGAACCTTGGGATGAACTACGGAATAGTATATACAGCCTTTGGTACCGGGGCAATTGCTTCAATTCTGGGATCATGGCTCTATGATTCGACAGGTAGCTATAGCCCAGCATTTATTATAGGAGGCACCCTTGCGGGAATAGGGCTGGTTTTAGGAATAATGCTTAAGAAAAAGTACGGAGTTAGATAATATCCCCAAAACACTGCTACTCAACCGTTCGACCAGATTGAATTTGCGGAGATATTAGGCTCTATATAGAAATACAGACGGGCTGACTCCTTGCCTAGCAAGGAGTCAGCCCGTCTGTAAGTTAGCACTAATGCAATTTAGTGGTAAAATAGTCTCCTATACCATGGACTCTTTTCCCTTGGCTCTAAATCGAGCCGTTCCTTTCTATCGAAAAATATTTTGTAGGAAAAGGATGGTATAATAGGGAAGTAACTCTTTTGATAAAGCCCTAACTCTTGGCTTTGGCTATCTGACATGGCAGACTTTTCGAGGTAAAAATACACGTAAGGGTTTTGGCGGTTATAGGCGTTGTATATTGAGAAAGTCCACTGAGATTTATTGCCATTACGCGTATGAGTATTATACTGCAAACCAAGATCGAGACGGTGGTAATTACGCATACGTGCACTGTTACGCTCTCCGTAAAGTAAAACTTCATATGCATCGAGGTCATTGGGAGAGGAACTTCTTATGTAAGGGGCATTGTGCCTACCTATTACTGGGGTAAACGGCAACCCTGTTTGGTAAACCCAGCTGGCTGTAAGTAACGTTTTTTAGTGAGTTTACGGCTTATGCTAATTGTTGCCGAATGAGGCCTATCGTACTCAAAAAGATACTCAACACCATTATTTATCTCGCTAAACTGGCGCGTTGTACGCGACCATGTGTAGCCAATAAAGCCCAACCAGTTGCCGTAGTTTTTCCTAACCAGCACCTCTGCCCCAATGGCTTTTCCTATTCCTCCGGTTACCACTTTGTTACGCCAAAACCCATCGCCCATGAGGTTGGTGTATCCCTCGCGATAGTTTGCAAGGTTGCTAAGGGTTTTGTGGTAAAAGCTAGTTTCAGCATCAAACATTCCGTTAGCAAAGTTCACCTTCCACCCCACAGCTAGCTGAGAGGTACTAGCATTTGGAATATCGGCACCCGATGGCAACCACACCTCGTTGCTATTCACTTCGCCCGATGTAAAGAGCAGATGCGAATACTGAGAAGCCTGCATATAGCTAAAATTGAGCTTGTTGTTTGGGTTCAGTCTAACGTCGAGGTTAAGCCGGGGCTCAAGCCCAATATGCGAGAAACCTTTGTTAGCAAAAACCACGCCTCGCAATCCTGCCTGTACCTCGAAAACTTTTAGAAACCTAATTTGATTCTCAAGATATAAAGCCGATTCGGTTGAGGTTATTGTAGGCTCGCCAAACATCTCGGTTTGCGCTGAGCTAACCATATTGTTTGGGCTATGCAAGAGCAGTGTTGCTTGCGCACCAGCATGCAAAGTCCAATTGGGTAGCAACTCGTATTGCCAACCCGATTTGAACGACATATCCTGTACCGATGAGCGATACTCCATTCCCTGAGAAATAGTATCGGTTAGAGATGAAATTGAGAATTGATTATTCTCACCTAGCCTATAACGAACGTAGGAAAGACTTTGGTTAGAGTATAGCTTTGGGGAGTGCACCCTGTTCCAATGAGCCGACACCATCCAGTTTCCCCAAACATTCTTCATATTAGAAAACTGCTGATACTGAGAACTGGTGTAAGTGTTCTTAACATTCAAATAATCGTCGCCATGATAAATGTTTAGGCTAAAAGAGTTCTTGCTATTTGGTCGCCAGGTAAACTTGCCGTTGATATCATGAAAACCATAGTAAAACTTATATTTACCATTATCAATAAGGCTAGTTGCCAAAAGCATAAGCGGATCGGTAAGGGTTTTTCGGCCGGTAACAATAAATGTTGAGTTGGCAATTGGAGTAGGCCCCTCAATGCTTGCCGATATGTCGGTAAGCCCTAGGCTAAGCGTGCCCTTGGTATAGGTTGGGTTTCCTTCTCGCTGCGATATATCCATTATGGCAGAGAGTTTGCCACCGTACTTAGCTGGGAAGCCACCTTTGTAGACATCAATACTATTAATCATATCGGGATTAAAAACCGACATAAACCCGCCAAAGTGGTTCACGTATATTAGGGCAACGTTATCGAGCAGATATAGGTTCTCGCCGGGATTTCCGCCCCTAACCAACACCAAACTCGACCCCTCGCTTTGTGTCTGTATTCCGGGCAGCAGCTGAATAGCTTTCATCACATCGGGTTTCGCCCCCAAGGAGGGAACCGACTGAAGCTCGAGCTGGCTAAGAGTAGCCACATTAAAAGGTGGACGCCGAGTATGGCTTATCACCACCTCATCAATCTGATTACCGGGGCATAACAAAACCTCAATAAGCGTATCGTTTGTAAAATTTACTTTAAACTTTTTGGCCGTATAACCAACGTATGAAATTGTAATAGTGCCCCTACCCATTGGGGTAATGCTAAAGTAGCCTTTGGCATTGGCAATAGCGGCTCGGCTAGTACCATCCTCAACTACATGTGCACCAACTAGCACCTCGCGCGATAGGCTATCGCGGACAAATCCAGATATCCGCACCTGCGAATACAAACTACCGCTAGATATCAGTAGCGCAGCAATTAGGAGTTTTATGTAACGCATTCTTTATAAAATAAGCAATTAATTACAACAGGGTTTTGGCTACATTCATTTGTGGAGTAATGGTATCGGAAACCGCCTTGGAGTATCCGGCAAAAATGCCGTAACCGCCCTTTACGTTTGAGTAGAGCGGAATTGAAGGTAAAGCACCCGTAAAAAAGTCGGGATATAGCGCATCGCCATAAAGCGAGAGCTGCTTTTGATAGCTATAGTAATGCTTGCATACCGAGCGTAGCTCAACAACAATCGGAGTATAGTCTTCTATTTGGAGGTTAATACGCATGGTGTAGGTATCGGTTGGCACAAACTTGGTGTTAAAGAGGGTCAAATCAAGCCCCTCGCTAAGGAGTACGGGATCGTCAATATTGGCAGGGGTAACGCGCCTTTCACTATCGCTCCATACAACAACCTCAAGGTAACTTGCATCGTGCTTACTAAAAGTAACCTCCACTGCATTTTGCAAATCGCCCCAGTAGTTAAACCAAGCGTTCTTAATAAACTTAACTTTCTCTATGGGTGCAGCCAAGGGAACAATGGTTGTCGCCGAAACCAGCTCGTAGCCCGGGACGCTGACCTCGCATTTATACTCATTTCCCTGCTGCGCCTCGGAGGATGAGGTGTATAAACCGTTGCTGGTATGCTCTAGGGTCTCGAGGAGATGACCATTTTCATACAAATGCACCAGGGCATTGGTTACATCGGTTAGCTGCGCTGAGTCGATACTACCCGACAACGAAATATGCACCCACACCGGTTTTCCTGCTTCAACTATTCCACTGATAGTTGGTTTGGGAGTGTGGCTGGGAAATTCCCAATCTACCTCTTTGTCGCATGAGGGCATGGCAACAATCAGCAACAAACTGGCAAACATACCGGTTAGTATATATTGTAAAGGTTTTTTGGTACTCATAAAAGTATATTAAAACTTAACAGTTATACCGTACCTGAGGCAAGACTCTAGCTTACGGCTTCTAATCCAATTATTAAACCCAAGCTCTGCAAATAAGCCCCAGTATCGGGTAAGATAAAAACTAGCGCATCCGTATAGGCCATAATCAATGCCATGCCCTCTGAAAACACTACCCTCTGGCGCCACCAGACTTAGCCCACCAAATTTTGCAGTTAAATAGAGATCGAACCGAGGTTCTTCATTTTTGGCTATAAAGGGTAATAAGTGTAAATTAGCAGTAATACCGTATGAGTATGCATCGGAGTATATATAGTCAGCATCCCATGTGGTATTGTCAGCGGGGTCAAATCCCTCCTGATATTGAACATTACCAAACCGGCTATACCCAACATATGCACCAAGTTCTACAAATCTAGATACACCTTGGTTAGCCTCTAACCTAAAATTCCCTAGCGTTAGCCTTTTAAGCGAATTCATATAATCAGGTTTGGTACTGTGACCTAGTTTTATGTTTGTCCGTTTGTAAAGGTAACTTTCTTGAGCTTGGGAGAAGCTTAAGACAAAAAGTAAACTAAAAAGAGATACTATTCTCATATGAATTATATTGCTATTTGTAAAAAGGATTAAACATTTAGACCATATCTTGCAGAAAAAAATTCTATTAACTGCCATGGGCAGTTGCCCATGGCAGTTAATGATTAAAATTTATTAAAGATCTATCAAAACATAAAAATATAAACTAAGAACTTAATTGATAATTGTTTATTTTCTAATGTCAATATAACATTCTAACTAAAGAAGTAGATGTGGGTTAAGGGATCTCGTAGCCTCAACTCCTTTATGGTTCTTCCCCCACATATAATATGCATCTACTGTCTGATCAGGAATAAATGAACCATAACCAACTCTACCTCCTTTAATTATTTGCTCGTGAATCCGACAGTAGTCTTTGGGGAAATCCCAATAATGGTACTCGGGGACACCATTGTATAACGCCCTAACTTTAAATTTTCCGCTAATGCTAACTTTTGCATAACTCCACCAAAGTTTTTTTTCGTATCCTCTTACTTTAACAATATTATAACGGTATGTAACTGGTACTGAACTGTTGCTATCCATAGGGTCAGCAAGTTCTGTTCTATGCTGATAATCTAAGCTAATTGTTGTCTTTACAGCGTCACGACCAATTTCTTCCCACTTTGTAGCGAAAAATGTACCAGGACCATAAATGTTTTTAACTGAAATATCATAATTATTTTTTGAATCATTTTGTTTAGAACTCATACACGCTTCAACTTCTTTTAATGTTTGAGCGTTTTTAAGAATTTCTTTGTTCTGCACACTTATTGAAGCAACACCTTCCTCAAACACCTTATAAGCAGTCCCCCCAATAGCGTACATCATATCTCTGTTTAACAAATATCGATTCGAATGTTTTTCTAAGGCTACCTCAAGAACATAATCGCCAGACTCCATTTTCTCAAGTTTCAGGAATCTGTTGTTATTATTTACAAATTCCATCAGTCCCTCTATAGTCGTAAAGTCTTTTTGCTTAACATTTTCATACATTTCATCACACATTCTCCCAAACGACTTAAACCCTTGTTGTTCTTCCCACAATCTCAGTTCGTCCTCATCAAGGGTAAGTACTTTATTAAGCGCAGATGAATACTCCTCGTAATCCTTTAAAACCAACATCTCTTTTTCATCCATTTGAGCATCGGGAACCAATCCCTCATCCTTGCTACATCCGCTAAATACTGTTAAAACTGCTGTAACTAGCGTAATTATTGCTACACTTGTAAAACTTTTAATTCTACTCATCGTAATAGTTTTTAATTCGACTTTAATTAGTTGAGTTGGCCTCACCTCCCAGAGTGATTTAGTAGTTGTTCTATGGGGGTGGGGCATTTTTTTGCCAGCTTTTGGGCTGCTGCTGGCCTCCCTCCTTACTTGTTTTAAGGGCTAAGGTAATCCCCTGCACCAAGTAGTTTACCTTATAATTTCGGGGCGGTATCAACCCCGCCATATGGCCTATTGCCTTGAAATGGCATATGGGTATTAGATTTAATAAAAACTTCTGCTTATTATGAATATTATTATGTGATTAGTAATGTATTTCTGTAAACAAAACTAGCACTTTATATCGATATAACCCCCCCCCGTATTTACGTGTTATAAAACACACCCCCGCTTCCGCACGAGTCCCCTCGTGTGGCTTTTGCCCCAGCAAAAACATTACCTAGCCATAATAGCACTTATGTCAACATCGAAAATATAACCATCTTCTTTGCTTCGTTACCACGCGTGGGGACACGCGCGGCAGCGGTGACTGCTTAGCTGAAACTAACCCTAAGGCAAAGAGTTACCGTGTTTGGCTCCTCACGGGGTGACAGTTTGCTAAGCAGATATTCGCCCCGTGAGTAAAAAAATTCATTAGTACACCTCAGCATTACTCATCAAAATACAACCAGCTTCTCCCTCTCCCCTGCTCCTTCCTTTTCTCTTTTCGTTCCTGCTTTCTTTTTGATTTTAGCTGGCGGAAGGCCTTAATATCATCAAAAAAGACCTTGTACGAAATGGTGGGGAGAATTGGGAAAAAGCTCAACTGGTAGAGCGAGTAAGGTTCTGCATGATTATAATCTAATCGCGGAACTCGAGTATTGTACTGCTCAGTATCGTGCGTAAACATATAGCTATAAGGATTTTGCCTGTTGTAGGCATTGTACACGGCAAATGTCCACTGCGCCTTGTTGCCATACTTGGTTTGGGTTGTGTAATTTAGCGCTAAATCGAGGCGATGGTAAAATCGCATACGCTCGCTATTCCTCTCGCCATAAATAAATGCCTCGTAGTAGTAGGTATCATCACCCAGGCGTGTTAGGCTTGGCACATAAGCCCTACCATAAACGGGCGTAAAGGGTAAGCCCGACTGGAGCACCCACGAAGCGCTGAGCGACATCTTATCGCTAATTTTGCGATTAAGGGTAAGCGATAGGTTATGCGGCCGATCGTAATCGAACAGATACTGCTTACCATCATTTATATTGGGATATTTACGAGTTGACTGCGACCAGCTATACCCCATGAAACCAGTCCAGTTTCCCCGTGTTTTACGCACAAACAGCTCCACGCCATAGGCCTCGCCCTCGCCCTCTGGCTCTACCTTGTTGCGCCAATTGCCATCGCCCATTAGCGATGTGTAGCCCTCGCGGTAGGTGGCAATATTACGCAAAGTTTTGTGGTATGCGCTCAACTCAACATCCCACATTCCCTTACCAAAAAAGCCACGCCAGCCTGCTGCAACCTGCTGGGTTGATGCAGGGCTAATGCCACTGCCTGCCGGCACCCACACCTCGTTGCTCATGATCTCGCCCTGGGTAAATAGCAGGTGCGAGAATTGATTGGCCTTCATGTAGCTAGCGTTAAGGGTATGGTTAGCCCCTACATGGATGTTGAGGTTTGCTCTGGGCTCAATTTTAAATGTGCTATACTGCTCCGATAGGTAACCCGCAGCACGTGCCCCTATGCGCAATGAAAGTATTTTGGGGAATTCTAGCTTGGCCTCGGAATATGCCGATGGTTCAAGCGTATTTATGGTAGGCTGACTAGTTGCCGCCGGATTGTTTGATATGTATATATTATTGGGGTTGTACCTAAGGTATGCAGTGTGTAGGCCAAAATCGACACCCAAATTTTCGTGTAGTTCAGCTTTTAAATCCCACTTGTAGGAGATATCCTGTACTATGGATTTAAAGTTCCGCTTAAACTCAAACTTTGAGTCGGGGTCGGTGTTAGAATAATTCTGGTTATTTTTCAACCTATAGCGCACATATGAAAGGCTTTGCGTAGAGTATAAACTAGGGCTGTGCACTCGGTTCCATCGGGCCGATAGCAACCAGTTTCCCCACACGTTTGAGAGCCGTGCCCTTTCGCTACCCGAATTACTGCGGGTATAGTACCACCAGTTTATATAGTCATCGCCCTGATAAAGGTTTACGCTTAGGGTGTTTTGGGTATCGGGTCGCCAAGTAAATTTCCCATTCACATCATGAAAACCGTACGACAGTATATAATCGCCCCCACCCGAAATCTTACTGGCTAATGCAAGTAATGGGTCAACCAGCGTTTTTCGACCAGCAACAATAAAGGTTGAATTTTTTATTGGGGTGGGCCCTTCAAGCAGAAAAGAGGCATCGGTTATGCCAATGCTGTATGCACCCTTTAGCGTGTTTACATTACCCTGGCGTTGGGCAATATCCATAATTGACGACAGCTTGCCTCCGTAACAGGATGGAAATCCGCCCTTATACACCTTAATATTATTAATAATATCGGAATTAAAAACCGAGGTAAATCCGCCCAAATGGTTTACATAAATTAGCGCAATATTATCGAACAGGTACAGGTTCTCGCCCGGATTGCCACCACGCACCAGAATGGTGCTTGAGCCCTCGTTCTGCGACTGTATGCCGGGGAGTAGCTGAATGGCCTTCATCACATCGGGCTTTGCCCCCAGCGAGGGCAGCTGCTGCAGTTCCTGGTTGCTAAGCGATGCCACGCTATGGGTATGTCGCTTGGTATGGGTTACCACCACCTCGTCGATACTATTCTGTGGGTGCAAGAGTATGGTTACGAGCGAATCTGTTGGCGTATTAAGGTTTATTGTCGCTGGCTTATAGCCCACAAACGATACCGCTAGCTTGCTGTTGGCCTGCACATTGATGCTGAAATAGCCAGTGTTATCGGTAGGGACTACCCGCATACGGGTGCTATCAATTATATGCGCCCCCACCAGCACCTCGCGGGTGAGGCTATCACGCACAAATCCGGCAATACGTTGCTGTGCAACCACAGAAAAGCATACGCTACAAAGCAATGCTGCTGCTACGAGGTATTTAAAAATCTTCACAATGCTTAGTTATTAGGGTCAATAATTTCCGATGTTACTGATGAATACCCTGTGAGTATCCCGTAGCCATTCTGCACGTTGCTATAGAGATTATAACTACCCGTTACTCCAACCGATAGTAGTGGCTCGCTGGTTGCCACCTCGTACAGGTACTGCTGCTTTATAAATTTGTAGTAGCTGTGGCAAATGGTACGCAACTCAACCTGTACAGGGTAAAGATTGGTTACCCAGCCAGCATTATTATGGTTTGAGGCGCTGCCCGTTGAGTAATTAATGGTCATGGTGTAGGTGCTACCCTCAATTAACTCATTGCTAAACACGGCTATGGGCAAGCCCTCGTTGAGCAGAACAGGGTCAACAAAATTGAAAGGATGAGCTGCACTTGTATAATCCTCGTGCTCAAAAAGCCTAATAGCCACCTCGTAGTATAAGGTTGTATCGGGTAAATTATCGAAAGTTACCTTAACGGCAGGATAGGTTAACCCCTCCTCATCGACGCCAGCCCTATTGATATGCTCAAATTTTACTATGTTCTGATGCTTGGGAATAACCGTAGAGCATATGGCTGTTGGGTAGCCGGGTATAGTAACCTCACAGCGGTACTCCCTATCCTCCTGTGCAACGAGCTGCGATTGGTAAAGCCCATCGCCAATGTACTCAAGCGTTTCGGCTAATTCATTGTTGACGTATAGAGTAACCTCAGCGTTATCTACATCAGGGGTTGGCTTGGCAGTAAAACTCACTGCCTTTGAAACCTGAATTGTAACGGGGCTTCCGCTCTTAATAACGCCATTAACAACGGGCTTTTGCTCAAATTCGGGTGGGTTCCAGTCGAGCTTTTTGTAGCAGCTACTGAAAAGAAACACCCAAACCAAGAAAAACCCTACAACACCTCGTATTCCCTTGTTATCAAAACTTATAAGCATACGTTATATTTTAAAACTTAAATGATAAACCGTACCTGAGATTTGTATAACTACCATAACCAAACTCACCATAAACACCAAAATGACGAGTAAGGTAATATGCCGCACCTGCGTAAACCCCGTAATCGGAGAAGTACTTATGAGGCAGGGGTGAAAAGTTTTTTCTTTCGGGATTAATACCCCCAAGTTTCCCCGAAACATAAAGGTCAAACCGTACTTTCTTCTCCTTAACAACTAGTGGTAGGATATGAAAATTAGCATTCAGCCCATAGTTAGTGGCTGCGTAACCTGATATTGTCGCACGGCTTCCCACAATTTGTATATCTTCATAGAAACCAAACCCTGCGTAAACCCCAACCTCAATAAAAGGAAGCATTTTATAGTTAACCTCAACCCTAAAGTTTGGGAGGTTACTATTTGTGCCCTCTTGGTTACTAAGGGCAAAACCCAACTTAGCATTAATCCTTTTGGGCACGGTATTAACCTGAGCAAAGGTGTTAATTGATATTAGCAACGAGGCTAAAAGCAAAAGTCTTTTCATTTGGTTGTTTTTTTGAAGTTCACAACTCACAGTATTCAGTAGCAAAACTGTGGCAAAATCAGTTTTGCAGAAAGATGAAACTGTTTGATGGAAAATCAATATATTATTGGGTTCTATAAAATATACAAAATTAATTACTAGCCAGTTCTCCCCTGTTTATAGCTATATCTTAATCACAATACCAGCTGATAATCTCGAACTGCTATCGTTGTAAAAATGCCCCGCCGAGCAGCCTATATTTATACCCAGCCATTGGGTAAAGAAATAACTTGCGCTTAGCCCAACACCATACTCAGAGAAAGGGCCATTCCACGATTCCTCCCAATTCTCACCATCCCCTTCGGTCCATTTTGCCGATACCACTCCTACTTTAGCATGGGTGGAAAATTTAAAACGGAGATTATCTTTACCTGTAATCAGTGGCAGCAGGTCGTACCGAATTGCTAAACCATAAAATAGGGTGTTGCTGGTTAAATAGACACCACCTGTGGGTATGGCCTTGTGAGGCATGGTAGAGTATGCTAAATAGGTACCAACCTGCAAATTACTTAAAACATCAAAGTTTACCTTAATAACTGGTGCTGCTTCGGGTAGGGATGTTTCTGCAACATTTCCATCTGCTAAAGTTTGACTCCCCCTTTTTTCGGCTGTAACCTCATAAACACCTAAGGTTATCGAAACCCGCCTATTACTTTCGGGATTACTAGCAATAGAATTAGCCGAGTACAAAAAGCTACAAACTACAATAGCAAACACCATTAATGCTCTTTTCATAAGGTTTATTGGTTTAGTTGTAATCTTTACTTACCATATCAATCAATTTCGAGGAATATGTTTATCCCCCAATTAACAAATTGAAAAAGTTAAAAGAGCAAGAATACAAAAGAGTGACCTTGCTCATTTTAACGATTCTCGTATATTTTTATTGTTGAAATGTTTTCTCACAACCCATACTGTTTTTAGCATGGGCATAATAATATGAGAAATAGGGTTTGTAATCCCATGTCAGTGCATCCGACTGCTTGTACTTGTCATCACCCCTATGAACAGCACCGTAAACATTCTTGTTTAATCCATCAGTAGTTACAACTCTTTCTTCATTTGATCTGTCGTCAATGCTTATTAGATGAATCTCATAATCTGTGTACAATTTTGTTTGAAACCATACTCCCAATCGTCGAAGATAGTTAGTAATTCTATACTCAGTTTCTCTATGTGTTTCTACTTTACCAGGTAGTGTATAATGAAATATTTCTGTTTGGATAAAAAGTTTTATTCGATATTTTTTATTTCCCACCCATTCGTCATCATGATCTTCATACTGCTCTTTTTTAGAAGTGTTTGGTTTTTCTTTATCAATTTCTTGAATTTTAAACAAAGGGTTATTCTGCACCTCGCCAACATTTTCTATCTGCTTTAGTTGTGCGATATTCTGAATTTCCGATGAAACCAAGACTCTATCAAGTTTTTTATAGGCGTAGTTACCAATAACATACATTTTTTCCTCATTTATCACAAATCGTGCCTCGTTATCAAACTCTTGAGGTAAACAGTAGGTTTCACCTGTATAATCGGTATGGAAAGTTAAATATTTACAATTTACCTCAACCATTTGATGAATGTCCTCTATACTCTTAATTTTGTTGATATTAATAGAGTAATAAAACTCATCGCATACCCTCCCAAATGACTTGTAACCCATAGACTGCTCATACTCTACCAGTTCACACTCAGTCATGCTATTGGTTTTACTTACTGCTTGCGCATACTCCTCATAATCCTTAAAAACCAACATCTCTGTTTTAGCCGTTTCGACATCGGGTACTAATTCCTTATCCTTGCTACATCCGCTATTAAATACTGTTAAAACCGTTGTTGCTAACGCAATCATTGCTACACTTGCAAAACTTTTAATTCTACTCATCGTAATAGTTTTTAATTCGACATTAATTAGTTGAGTTGGCCTCACCTCCCAGAGTGATTTAGTAGTTGTTCTATGGGGGTGGGGCATTTTTTTTGCCAGCTTTTGGGCTGCTGCTGGCCTCCCTCCTTATTTGCTTTAAGGGCTATGGTTATCCCCTGCACCAAGTAGTTTACCTTATAATTTCGGGGCGGTATCAACCCCGCCATATGGCCTATTGCCTTGCAATGGCATATGGGTAATGGTTTAAATAAATGCTTTTGATTGTTTTATATATTATTATGTGATTAGTAATGTATATATGTAAACAAAAGTAGCACTTTATACCGGTATTACCCCCCCCTAAATTTATGTGTTAAAAAACACACACAAGTTCATTGAACAAATAATTACTTAGCAGAAAAGCAACACGTAATGGTAAAGGATTACCGTTGATGGTTTGCTGCTGGGTTGATGAGAGAAAAATCCTGACAGGTTTTAAAAACCTGTCAGGATTGGCATGCCGCAGTCTCCAACCAGCAACACTTGCTAATGATAGACCAACTCTGGTGCAACCCACCTTTGGCAGGTAAACCTGAGCCAGAAGAGGAATAGTAAAAACTTTACCGAGGGGTTAAATTTAAGGGCTAAAGCCCATTTTACTAAAGATTTTTCCCCTGCCCTAAAGGGCAGGGTTATTGACAGCCCCTGCCTATTTACAATTTCAGATTCCTCGTTGGGCTAAGGGCTGTATCCCTGCAGAACGAAATAATCCGAGTGCGACGGTTGCTGAGCACTTCGGCTAGCACAGTGTAACACCTGCCGAAGCATAGTTGCGCTCGGACTTACAAAAGGGTTATAGCCCGCGCTTACGAATATTCCAGTTTAGTATTACCAGCGATAGCCCCACCAGCACCATTCCCAAAACAGCAATTAGCGTAGGATGCTCGTTGGGCAGCAGCAGCCAGCTTAGCACAGCACCAAGCACGGGAATAATAAATTTCCACATATTAAGGGTAGAGAGCTTAACGCCAGGACGTTTAAGCAATGTGTACCAAATGGATATGGCTGCAGCGGAAAGGAAGCTAAGCCAACCTAGCGATAGCCAATACTCCAGCGGGAATGACCCCGACTGGTAACCCTCGGTTACCAACCCCAAGCCAAAAAGCAAAGCACCACCAAAAAGCATAGAGAATGAGCTGAGCACTAGTGGCGGAATACGACGCTTATCGGTAGCAACCAGCATATTACCAAAGCCTGCCAGCAGGTTATTGGCAATTAGTATTAGAATACCCACGCTCGCCATAGTACCAACAGCACCCATCTGCTTGCGCCCAAGGCTAATAACTACAATACCCAAAAGCCCCACCAAGATGCTCACCACCTTTCGCCGGTTAAGCGTATCGCCAGGCATGAAGAAATGAGCAACTATGGCTATAAAAAGTGGTCCCGAGCCAATGATCATAGCACCCAGCGCACCGGGAACCATATCAACCCCTCTGTAAAAAAGTGCGTACTGCAGAAAGGTTTGCACAAAGCCCACCAGTAGAATTTTGGAGATATTTTGCTTGGCAGCAGCTAGCTTTGCTCGCAAATTGGGGATAAATGGGAGAATTAGCAGTCCCGAAATAAAAAAACGAATTCCCGCAAACTGAAAGGGTGAAGTATATTTAAGACCAATCTTAATGCCCACAAAGGCGGTTGACCACAGTATGCAGGCCACAATGGCAAGAAAGATGGTTGAGTTTAGTAATGGTTTTATCTTCAAGACTATGGCTATATTTTATTTAGGTTGAAACAAACTATTAGAATATCGACAAATAATGTAGGGTTCGCAATTACGCACAAAGCTTATTGAACTCAAACAATCGCTACGCCCATGGCGATGGATTAATGCTCTGATCCTGAATAAAGCCAGCATACCGCTCGGCAACCTGCGATAGCAATTCACTTAGCTCGTTGGGGCAATCGGTGGTTACCAGCTTAAGGCGCAACTCCTTAAAGTTTGGCAGGCCCTTGAAGTAGCTGGTTAGGTGACGGCGCAGCTCAAGTATTCCGCGGCGTTCGCCCTTAACCTCCATAGATTTGGCCAAATGCTCCTTTGCAATAGTTACCTTCTCCTCCACCGTAAAGGGCTTCATGAGCTCGCCCGTTTGTATGTAGTGTTTAATCTCCTTAAAAATCCATGGGCGGCCATAGGTTGCACGGCCAATCATAATGGCGTCAACGCCATAACGATTGAAGTACTCCACCGCCTTCTCGGGCCCATCAATATCTCCATTACCAATAATTGGGATTTGCATCCGTGGATTGGTCTTTACCTTGCCAATTAGGGTCCAGTCGGCTTCGCCTTTGTAAAGCTGCGCACGGGTACGCCCGTGAATGGTGAGCGCTTTTATGCCCACATCCTGGAGGCGTTCGGCAATCTCTACAATCTGCTTGGTGCTATCGTCCCAGCCCAAGCGTGTTTTTACGGTTACAGGCAGGTGGGTTGCGTTAACAATTTGTCGGGTCATCTCCACCATCTTTGGGATATCCTTCATTATGCCCGAGCCAGCTCCCCGGTTGGCAATCTTTTTTACAGGACAACCAAAGTTGATATCAATAACCTCGGGGTTTGCCTCGGTTGCCATACGGCACGCCTCCACCATACTCTCAATAATGTGCCCATACAGCTGAATGCCAATGGGTCGCTCGGCATCGACAATATTAAGCTTCTTTTGGCAACTCTCGGCATCGCGTATTAGGCCATCGGAATTAATAAACTCGGTGTACATCATATCGGCCCCAAAGCGCTTGCACAGGTAGCGAAACGAGGGGTCGGTTACGTCCTCCATGGGAGCAAGCAGAAGTGGTTTATCGCCTAAATCTATGTTGTGTATTCTCACTGTAAATCAAAAATTTTGGGCTACAAAAATAGGCAGAGTTTGTCGAAGTTCACCTCAAAAATCACTAAAAATGTGAGGGTGTATAATTAGGTTTTCGAATAAATGTATAATTTTGAGTAATTCCATTTCAAAATATGAAGATTATAAAATTAGCCATTCGCTCACTTGCCATCCTGATGGTGTTTGCAGGCCTTTCCATTTTTTATGGATGCCCAGGGTGCGAATTCGAAATGCCCATTAGCATCAATTCTGCATCGGTTACGCTTATTGATAATACTGGCGAAAAACCCACACAAAGTTCCAGTGAGTTTCAACCTCGCGAGGCCATTGCGTTTAGGGTTACGTTATACGACACAACCGATTACTACGATTACGATTACTATGCGCACAGCAAGGCTAAACCCTTCTCGCCAATTCAAGCTGCTTATGCCTTGTCGTGCAACGAAACCTACGTGCTACAAACACGCTTGGAAAGCATTAGAATTTTCGCCCTACAAGATCTAACCGATGAGATTAAAACAACCGACGAGGTGACTGACCTATTTGTTGCTGAAATTGATAACTACAACACCTCGAACACCCTTTACTACACCCTGGAGAAAGTAGTTGATGCCCTTAATAGCTTTGATTTTTACTGGCAACCAAGAATCTCCATCGACTTCTTCCTTACACAGGAGCCAAGCAGCAGCTCGTTAAGCTTTGAATTGCACTTTCTGCTAGATAACGGAAAGACCCTCATTGTACCAACCCCCAACATCATAGTAATTAGTTAGCACCTATGAAACTAAAAAAAAGCATGGCAACCCTGTGCCTACTCGTTGTCCTCCCAACGGTGCTGGAAGCACAACGTTTTTTCCAATTCAACAAGGTTGCCTATTGGTACGGACACAACAGGGCTTGGCATGAAAGGAAAGCCCAAACATCCGATTTCGATTTTTTAGATCATATTTCCACAAACAACTCTCACTTTGGTCTTATGCTGTCCCTAGGGCTGAGCAACAATTTCTCTGTTGACTTTAGGGGATATCGATTCGAAAACACATCGTACCACATAAAAGGCAATTTACTATATCATCTAAAACCGAATCTTGGCTTTTTGGCAGGGGGGTTTACATCCAACCAGCTGGTAAGCAACAGCTATAAAGACTTCTTCAACAACTACCCTAGCGGCTACATTCTTTTCACGCCAAACCAGTATATACCAGAACCAATTATAAGATATTCCCACTTGGGCTTATACGGCGGCTCATACCTGGAACTACGTTGGGGGCGAGCTACCCTTTTGGGCTCGCTTTGCGTAGGGGCAAGTCAAAATGTACCATTCACCATTTTGGTTGGGCAAAAGAAACTCAACTCGAATATCCGCCGCGAGTTGGAATACAATGCAAACCGTAATCTATTCCTTTTCGTAATGCCCGAAATTACTCTAGGTATCGATATCTTTGAACTCGAAAGCAGCACCTTTGGGCTGGAGATAACGTGCAATGCAATGGTAAGTAACAAATCGATTAGCTATGAGCTTACCGAAAGGGTTTGGACCGCAAGCAACACAGAAAGCCAGAGCATTGATATTCCTTCGCGTATAGTAACCAACCTAAGGTATGATGTTTCAATTTTCTGGAAATTCTAGCGAATCGCTCATGAACCATTTCTTTCAGAAAGAGCTCTCGCCCGTAAAGGGCATCATTCTATCTATGCTACTGGCTTTGGCTGGTTTTTTTGTGTTCATCGCACTTGGAACGCTTATAAATGCCATTGTATTTGGTGGCATTGCCTCGGGGGTAATTAGTGGACCCGACACATCAACCCCCGAGGGTTTAATGGCCTTAAGGGTGCTTCAAACTTTCCAAACCTTTGGACTATTCATGTTTCCCGCCCTAGTGGTAGCATTCTTCAGCTCCAGCTCACCATTGCAATACCTCGGTGTTAAGTGCATAAGCAAACACTTTGCGATTTACTCAATTGTGCTAATGATTATTTTCATTCCGGGAGTTAACCTAATTGCTTCGCTTAATGCACAAATACCACTACCAGAGTGGATGCTAGAAATGGAGCAAGCGGCTGCACGTATAACTAAGCAAATTCTTATTACCGATAATGTGGGGGTGATGGGCATTAACCTTTTTGTTGTGGCTATTATGCCGGCATTGGCCGAGGAACTATTCTTTAGAGGGTTAATCCAGAAGTATTTAATTAAATGGACAGGCAATGCATTTTGGGGAATTGTTGTTGCAGCCACCATATTTAGCGCAATACATATGCAATTTCAAGGGTTTATTCCACGACTACTTCTGGGGATGTTATTTGGCTACCTGTACTTTTGGAGCGGTTCTCTTTGGGCACCTATTGTTGCTCACTTAGTGAACAACGGGTTGGCTGTAATGGTATATTTCCTAATTGGACGTGGAGTTATTCCTCCCCAACTCGATACATTTGGCAATATATCGGATATGTGGCAAGCTGGTGTATTTAGCCTTGCTATTACCGGGTTGATGCTATGGGTGGTTTGGCGCGAGCGGGTTAGGCATCCAAATCAATCAGGCTTCGCTCCAACATCTGAAGTCCCTTAATCTCATTCTTACGGTACACATAAACCAAGCCATACTCCTGTGCTCTCTCCCTGCGCTCATGGTCGGGCAGACTCTTGAATGTCTCCTCCACCTCGTTCCATACATCAAGGATAATGGCATCGGCCTTCTTACGAAGCTCTTCGAGCTCTGCCTGGCTCCGATTTGTGTTTTGCTGTAGGATACGCTGATGGTTATATGCTTCGGCAAAATTCTCGTAGCGAACCTTTACTACAGCAATGGTTGGATTGGTTACGGGCTGCTGTCCACGCGAAGTTCGACTTGTCTCGCCCTGTATAATCATTTTACCCCATTCTAGAAGATCTTTGTCGGCCGTTAGGTTGGGCAACTTGCGCTCATCTATATCCATTCCATAAAGCTGGCGAACTTCCTCGGGCAACTCACCTCGTGATATGGCCATATTGAGCACCTGAATAAAATGTGAGAGGTACAACCTTGCCTTTTTGGCTACAGCCTGATACTCCTTGCTTCGCTCGGTTTGCTTGCTGTAGGCTGCTTTGTAAGTAGCAATGGCCTTCTCATAGCTATTAATAAAAAGGTCGGCCTTGGTGAATGCGCTTTGGCTAAATGCCAGCTTAAAGGGAGGCAATTCGCGCCCTTTATTCACTGCCGCTTTTAGTGCTCGTAAGCGAGCTGTATCGGTGTTTGGTAAACGACGGTAAGGCATAGCAACTTTTGGGTTTTTGGGTGAGATGTTAAGAACCTGTTGATAAAGTGCGAATGTATGTAATTTTAAACACAAAACAATACTATTCGCAAATTATTTGCTGAATATTTTCACCCTCATTACTAAACGCTTGCATTGCGAAGCAGTCAAATACTGGCACAGGGCAAGCTATTCGCAAGTTTGACAACCTGACAATAATCCAGTGGGGTTGAAAAATAATTCTGTATTTTTGTTAATCAGTATTTTAAAAATCACATAAATCTATAAAAATATGTACGGCAAAATTAAAGAGAACCTTCAGCAACAGCTACAGGGAATTAAGGATGACGGATTGTACAAGAACGAACGGGTAATAACAACCCCGCAGGGTATTGAGATTGAAACCAATGGCCAGCAGGTGCTTAACTTTTGCGCTAACAACTACCTTGGCCTCTCAAACCATCCTCGCCTAGTGCAAGCCGCTAAGGATGCCATGGACACTCACGGCTTCGGGGTCTCGTCGGTTAGGTTTATTTGCGGAACGCAAGACATTCACAAGGAGCTCGAAAAGCGCATCTCGGAGTACTTTGGTACCGAGGACACCATCCTTTACATCGCCGCATTCGATGCCAATGGAGGTGTTTTTGAGCCTATACTCACCGAGGATGATGCCATCATCTCCGACGCACTAAACCACGCATCCATTATCGATGGGGTAAGGCTTTGCAAGGCGCAGCGCTACCGCTACAAGAATGCCGACATGGCTGACCTTGAGGAGCAGCTTAAGCTAGCCCAAGCGCAACGGTTCCGCATAATTGTTACCGACGGCGTATTCTCAATGGACGGAAACGTAGCCCCTATGGATAAGATTGCCGAACTAGCAGAAAAGTACGACGCCCTAGTAATGGTTGACGAGTGCCACTCGGCTGGCGTAGTGGGCAATACAGGCCGTGGTGTTACAGAGCAATTCAACATTAGAGGCAAGATCGATATTATTACCGGAACGCTAGGCAAAGCCTTTGGCGGTGGTTGCGGTGGATTTACCACTGGACGCAAGGAGATTATAGAATTACTACGCCAACGCTCTCGCCCCTACCTTTTCTCCAACTCAATGCCGGCTGCCATTGTGGGTGCAGGCATAGAGACGTTTAAAATGCTTGAGAGCAGCAACGAGCTGCACGATAAGTTGATGGATAACACTCAGTACTTTGTTAAGGCAATGCAAGAAGCTGGCTTCGACATAAAGCCCACCCAGAGTGCTATTGTTGCCGTTATGCTTTACGATGCCAAGCTATCGCAAACTATGGCTGCCGAGCTGCTTAACGAGGGTATATACGTTATTGGATTCTACTTCCCTGTTGTTCCAAAGGAACAGGCTCGCATTAGAGTGCAAGTATCAGCGGCTCACAGCAAGGAGCATCTGGACAAGTGCATTGAGGCCTTTACCAAGGTTGGTAAAAAGCTAGGGGTGATTTAATTGTTGTATAGATTGCATTAGAAAAAGCGAAAGTACCTTTATTACTTTCGCTTTTTTAACTTTATGGTAGTTACATTTAGCATAGTCTATCCCTGTTTTAACCTATCGACAATTCTCACTGATGCATCACCTGAACCATAAAGAGGTGCGCTAAAATCTGGAGTAGTGCTCAACATCATCTTGTAACAATCTACAATGGTTTCACTATTCGACCCGGCTAAAACATTGTACCCACCATCAACTAGCTCGGTCCACTCGGTTTCATCCCTTAGGGTAACGCATCCTTTACTGAAAAAGAAAGCTTCCTTCTGCAGGCCACCACTATCGGTTATTACCAACGCACAGTGCTTTAGCAGCTCTATCATATCAAAATAACCAACAGGTGGGATAATGGTGAAGTTCATCTTAATCCCACTTCCCTCAATTATTTTTTTGGTTCGGGGATGCAGAGGAACAACCACTTGTCTTTCGCTGTGAATTGAATTTAAAGCATCAATAATTCCCTTAAGGTTATGGGGGTTATCGGTATTCTCCTGCCGATGCATTGTTGCAAGTACTGGATTGGGTTCCAAACCAATATCTCTAACTATTGTTGATTTTTGGGCCGATCGCTCGCTGTAGTATAGCGCGGCATCGAGCATCACATCGCCTACGTTGTGAATATTGCATCCAAAATTAGTAAAGCCCTCGGCTTTCAGATTGTTAACAGCAACTTGGGTGGGGCAAAACAGATGAGTCGAAATTCTATCGGTGAGTATACGGTTGGTCTCCTCGGGCATAGCCATATTGAACGAACGCAGCCCGGCCTCAACGTGTGCCACGGGAATTGCCAGCTTTTGAGCGGCAAGCGCTCCTGCCAATGTCGAATTGGTATCGCCATACACCAGTACAAGTGAGGGTTTCTCCTTCAGCAGAATTCTCTCAATGGCCTCAAGCATACGCCCGGTCATTGCACCATGCGACAAGCTATTTATCTCCAAGTTGTAATCTGGTTCGGGTATCTCCATATCATCAAAAAACACCTGTGACATATTGTAATCGAAGTGCTGCCCGGTGTGAACAATAATCTCTTTTAGCCCTGCGCTTCGGAGCGCACGGCTAACCGTTCCGGCCTTAACAAACTGGGGACGAGCTCCAACAATTGTGATTATGCTCATTATCTGAGGATTTTAGATCTTTCGAATTAGCGTATGCCCAAAATTAGGAAAGGTTATCGAGGATTTCAACTAATCGCCCCGTTAGATTTCGGCGGCTATAAGCAGTGGCATCGATATTCTGAAGAGAGGGAAACCCCTGCACATAATCATCCCAAAGCCAGGTAAGATTGTTCAATATATCATCGTAGTTAGAAAAATTGGCGGTTACACCAGCCTTTGTTTCCTTTAGTAAATTATCCACATCGCCATCCAAAGGGCCAATGGCGAGTATGGGCCGCCTGGCCGCAAGATATTCGAAGACCTTTCCCGTGAGTATGCCCTTGGCATTGGGCGAATTATTTACCAGCAGTAGCAATATCTGCGAGCGCTGCATTAACTGTACGCTTTGGGCGTGCGACAAATAGCCTAATTGTTGGCAATAAGGAGTTAGGTTATACTGACTTATCTGATCGATCACCAGCTTATCCACATTTCCCAACAGCTGAATTTTCAGCTGCTTAGCTATATCGTTATTACTATTAACAAGATGGCTAAGCGCCTGCCACAACAACTCGCTGTTCCTGTTGGGAGGGATCGTTCCCACGTGAGTAATGGTAAACTGGGCATCGGGAGATGCGAGTTGGGTTGGAAAATCGGTCTCATCGTAACCATTGGTAATAATGTGAACTTTTCGGCTACTCGTCTGCTCAAACTCATTCTGCATTTGCGAGCCCACCACGACAACCTCATCGGCGCTTACCAGCACATCGTGCTCTAGCCTTCGATGTTTTTTTAGCGCGCGAGCAGCTAGTGGTAAATCGATAAAGTAATCGATATTAGTCCATGGGTCCCGAAAATCGGCCATCCACTTTATGCCAAGCTTTTGCTTTAGCCCTCGCGCAATAAGGTGCATACTGTGCGGAGGGCCTGTTGACACCACTGCATCTACCGGATGCTGAATTAGGTATTTGGTTAAAAACCTAACCGATGGTTTCACCCAGAACATTCGTGCATCGGGTATAAATAGGTTTGCCCGCACCCAAAGAGCAAGTCGTCCGACTACACCTTTTGCGCTACCCTCATAGGATGTGAAACCAACCCCCATTTTCCCCTTTTGGCGAGTAAACAACCGGAATACCATGTATGGCTCGAAGATATTTCGTTTTAACACCTCCACACCCTGAGGAATATCGGTGTTCAAAGTTTCGTCAACCATCGCCACCTCTGGATTTTGAGGTGTGTAGATAACGGGTTCCCAACCAAACTCGCGCAAATACTTTGCAAACTTAAGCCAACGCTGCACCCCACTCCCCCCTGAGGGTGGCCAGTAGTAGGTTAGTATTAGTAGGCGTTTGGGCATAGGGGGGGGTGATTGGTTGGGTGACCTGACAGCGTGCAAAGCTCCTGTCAGCGTCTAAAGAGATTGATTTATTGATTTAGAGTTTAGAGTTTAGAGTTTAGGGTTTAAAGTTTAGCCTACCACCATTTCATTTCGGTAGGTAAAGGTTTAGGGTTTAGGGTTTATAGTTTAGGGTTTTCTTTAGACATTGAACATTGAACATTGAACCTTGAACATTAAACATTAAACGCTAAACGCTAAACGCTATATTTTTCTTAACAGGTTTTTCATACTCACCTTTTCCTCCATGATCTCGCGGAGGCGTGATGCGTCTACCCGCTCCTGCTCCATGGTATCGCGGTGGCGAATGGTAACGGTATTATCCTCGAGCGACTGATGATCGATGGTAATGCAGAAGGGCGTTCCAATGGCATCGTGCCTACGGTAACGCTTACCAATGCTATCCTTCTCCTCGTACTGGCATTTAAAGTCGATCTTAAGGTCGTCCATAATTTGGCGAGCTTTTTCGGGTAGCCCATCCTTTTTCGTAAGCGGGAACACGGCCAGCTTAACGGGAGCCAGGGCTGGGGGTATACGAAGCACAACGCGCTCATCGGTACTTCCGTCCTCCTTTGTTATCTTCTCCTCGTTGTATGCCGATGAGAGCAGTAGTAGGAACGTGCGGTCCAAGCCAATGGATGTTTCCACTACGTAAGGCACGTAATTCTCGTTTGTTTCGGGATCGAAGTACTGCAACTTTTTGCCCGAGTGCTGCTGATGCTGTCCCAGATCAAAATCGGTACGCGAGTGAATTCCCTCAACCTCCTTAAACCCGAAGGGGAATTGGAATTCGATATCGAAGGCAGCATTGGCGTAGTGCGCCAGCTTGTCGTGCTCGTGGAAACGGTACTTTTCTTCGCCCAACCCCATGGCCTTGTGCCAGCTCATACGCTTCTCTTTCCAGAACTCGAACCACTTCATCTCCTCACCGGGGCGTACAAAGAATTGCATCTCCATTTGCTCAAACTCGCGCATACGGAAGATGAACTGGCGGGCCACAATCTCGTTACGGAAAGCCTTACCAATTTGGGCAATACCAAAGGGCAACTTCATGCGTCCTGTCTTTTGCACGTTTAGGTAGTTTACAAAGATACCCTGCGCAGTTTCGGGACGAAGGTATATGGTGTTGGCGTCGTCGCTAACGGAGCCCATCTTAGTGTCGAACATAAGGTTAAACTGGCGCACATCGGTCCAGTTACGCGAGCCCGAAATGGGGCAAACAATCTCGCAATCCTCAATAATCTTCTTAACCTCGGGCAAATCACTATCATCCAAAGCCTTAACCATTCTGGTGCGAACAGCATCAATCTTGGCCTGAATTTCTAACACCCTGCCGTTGGTTTTTACAAACATAGCCTCGTCGAAGCTATCGCCGAAACGCTTTTGCGCCTTGGTAACCTCCTTGGCAATCTTCTCCTCTTGCTTGGCCATCCAATCCTCGATAAGCACATCGGCACGGTAACGTTTCTTGCTATCCTTATTGTCGATAAGCGGATCGTTAAATGCGCCCACATGTCCCGATGCAACCCAAACGTCTGGATGCATAAAGATGGCAGAGTCAAGACCCACGATATTCTCATTTAAACGGGTCATGGCATCCCACCAGTACTGGCGGATATTATTCTTAAGCTCAACACCGTTCTGTCCGTAGTCGTAAACTGCACTAAGGCCATCGTAAATCTCGCTGCTCTGGAAAACAAATCCGTACTCCTTGCAGTGCGCAATTAGCTTCTTAAATAGTTCTTCTTGGGTCATGTGTTATGATTTTATTTTGATTATTCTCTTGGTTCTAATTACCATTAGTTGAAATATGCTGTTACAATTTAATGATTTGGCTAGAAGACGGAAGTCCGAAGTCCGAAGTCTGTAGCCGGAAGACCAAATGTTACTTAGCTCAGCCTTCTAATCAATTAATCTCAAGCCAAACAAATATTCCACAAAAATTACCGTAATAATACTTTCTTTAGCCATTGATTTTGAAAAACATCTGCAAAAATAGTGGAATTAAACAAATTAAGACAAACATTTGGGTGGTTATGCAAAAAAGAGTTTGGGAAAGTGTTTTACAAAGCATACGCATTGATAGCAAACTTACGCTTGAACTAACATACAAGTACGAAACAAAAAAGCACCCCAAACGAGGTGCTTTCTGTGTATAATTTATGAATGATATTTTACCTGAGCGACAGATTGATATGATTAACCAGCTTGGTGAGGAAGTTCACATAGCTACCATACTCGTTGTCGTACCAGCCAAACACCTTTAGGTGTGTTACGGGGATACTTATCTCGCTGCTGGCCTGCACGCCATACTTGGCAAGCGACTCAACAGGAAGCCTTATGAAACCCGTGCGGGTATGCGTCTCGTGCCCCTCTATAACCGTGGCAGCTCGGTAACCAACCAAGTCGGACGACACGTTCTGTTTCTCCGAGAACACAACCATATCGCGCTGTGCACCGCTGGCTGCATCCTTGTATATATTGTTAATCACCTCCCTGTTTATGGTGGCATTTCCCTTATCATCAACCTCACTGTAAAAAGTGAGATTTAGGGTGATAAGCGAAACGGTTGTAGTGGGAATACGAACCGAATCGGCCATAAAGCCTATCTCCTGAATTTGAGGCAGAATGGAATCGAGTGCTTTGGCTGCCCCCGTTGTTGACAGGATAATATTATTGAAAACCGAGCGGGTTTTGCGCAAATCGCTTGCCCCCATACTTGGGATGGTATCGAGCACTGACTGGGTATTGGTGGCAGCATGTACTGTTGACATGGAAGCTGTAAGAATATTGGAGGTGGCAGGATTCTCGAGCAGTGGCTTAATCATATGTGCCAAACCAGTGGTGGTGCAGCTGGCTGCCGAAACCACGTGATGTTTTAGGGGGTCAAAATCCATATGGTTAATGCCGTACACCATCATGATGCTATCGTTGGGCATCTTTTTAGCAGAATCTTTGATTTTGAATGGAGCCGAGGCTACCACTTTTTTGGCTCCCCCCGCCAGGTGCCCCCTAAGGCTACCCTTGGCCGACTCGACATCGGTGGTGGGGTCGAGAAACTGCCCTGTACAATCAACCACAATTTGCACTCCCTCTTTTGCCCAGGGAATGTTCTTGGGGTTACGCTCCTTGGTTAGCACCTTTACGTACATCCCATCGATATCGAAAACAAAGTTAGTGGGATCCACCACCTTACACTCCACCTTTTTGCCAGAGTGGCCATACACAAAGTGATCGAGCCTTCCGTAGGTTGAGTCCGATTCCAATGCGCCAATAACATCCTCGGGCCTTTTGCCCACCTCGCGGCCAAGGTTTACGACCACTCCATCGAAGTTTCGGTTTACTAGCTGGTTCCAAAGCATTAGCTTACCAATGCGCCCCAAGCTGTTGATTCCAAGGTAATTTTTCCCTTTTACAACTGGCTCCATTATTTTAGCTGTTTTTGAAGTTATCTACTAGGTTATATTGATATCAAATATCTGCCAATAATTTAACAGAAGCAAACAACCTGTGGTGTTAGGAAACATCTTAACCGCGAGCTATGCCATTTGCTTAGCCATAATCAGCACTAGGTCGACTAGCCTGTTGGAGTAGCCAATCTCATTATCGTACCACAATATAATCTGCGCTGTATTATCGTTAACCACCTTTGTGGCTAGCGAGTCGAACACGCATGAATGGGTGTTCCCCAAAACATCGCTCGATACTATGGGGTCGGTTGTGTACTCCACAATCCCCTTCAGTTCGCCTTCAGCATATCCCTTTACTAAGGCATTAATGGAGTTAGCCGTAACCGTTTGCCTAAATGTTAAAACCAGCTCCGACAGGGCCCCGCAAGCAACGGGAACCCGGGTGGATATGCCATTGAACCTACTCGAAAGTTCAGGCATAATGCTATGCAATGCCCCAATGGCGCTTGTGGATGTAGGTATTATATTATCGGCCGAGGCTCGTGAGCGGCGAAAATCAGGATGGGGAGAGTCGATGATGCGCTGATTGTTTGTATAGGGATGCACGGTATTTAAAAAAGCCGATTCAATGCCTATCTCCTTGTTCAATATATTCAGAATTGGAGCTATGCAGTTTGCAGTGCAGCTGGCGTTGGATACGATTTGGTGCTGGGGAAGCAACTTATGTTCGTTTACACCAATCACCACGGTTATATCCAGCTCGTCCGAAGGTGGGCACGATAGGATTACACGCTTAGCTCCGGAATTTATATGTTGATGCAAGCTCTCGCGGGTTGTGAATATTCCCGACGAATCTACCACTACATCGGCTCCCCATTCACGCCAAGGGATGTTAGAGGGGCTCTCGTAATGGCCAATATTAACTTTCGACCCATTGATATGCAGCTTACCGTCCTCAACCCTAACCTCCCTATTAAACCTACCGTGAACAGTATCGTATTTCAGAAGGTATATCAGCATCTCATCGTCCATCAAATCGTTAATTCCCACCAGCTCAATTTCAGGGTGATGAACCAGCATCCTGAAAAACATTTTACCAATCCGGCCAAAACCATTTATTCCAACCCTAACTCTATTCATTGCTTTTGATTTGAGCCACAAAATTAGCTATATGGAATGTATGTTTGCCTAAAAAAGTATGTATTAAGCAACATCTATTTTGAGGATTTTTAGGGTTGCTGAAGCGGGAAGTGGCCTAAGTAAACGCTACCTGTGTGTGCATCCAACGATATGGCATCGCCGGAGCCAAGGTTGACCTTGCCAAACTGGCATCTGCCCTCGTCGTGCAGCATGAATAGATCGGTGCAGTTCACCACGCAAATTTTACCTAATCGGCCAGCGGTTACAGCGGCGTGCGATGTTGCACCACCACGCGAGGTAACCAACCCGTGGCATTGGAAAATAATGGGCAGGTCGTCGGGGGTAGTATCGGCGCTTGCATATATAAAAAGCCCTTCGGGGTTCAGCTCCTTTTGCCTATTCAAATCATCCATATCGAACACAAGCACCCCGTTTAGAATTGACGCTCCGATGGGAATGCCCTTGCCAAGCAGCTTAGACTTGGGCGGTGGCGACTGGTAATGGATTGTTGCCTCTGGGGTATAAATTTGCTGATCGCGAGTTTGCAAGATGTACAAGTCGTAAGGGTTATCCGACTCGAAAGTGAACTCTATCTCCTGATGCCCCAGCTGCATCTTATTCACCAGCTGATCGGCCAAATGGAACAAGCGCTGGTAGGTGCGAGGCAACTTGGCCTGTAGCGACTTATGCTTATCCCACTTCCTGTCCCGCTCCTGATGCTCCGATATGGGCAGCACATTGGTCACTCCACCTACCACATCCTCGCCTTGACTAAGCAGGGAGTACTCGCCATTAAGGGTAACCCCGGGATTGTCCACCGAAAGGTCGTTGGTAAAAACAACTCCAGTACCCGATGTGCGATGTAAGTTACCAAATACCATGCTCTGAATAATAACAGCAGTGCCCCACTCGTCGGCAATTTGCAGATGCTTTCGGTAGAGCTGGGCCCTTGGCCCATCCCAGCTATCGAGCACGCTCTCGATGGCAGCAAAAAGCTGCTCCTTGGGATCGTTAAAAAACGGCACCCCTCTAATACCCAGGAGTTCCTTACACTCTAGGGCTATCTGCTCCATCTGATGAGCATCGAACTGCTCTTTCACCGTGGTTTCCTTTTCGCCTTGATGCCTATGCATTATCTCATCGAAGGCTGTTCGCTCAATCCCATAGGCTTGTCCCCAGGTTTGCAAAAAACGGCGGTAGCAATCCCACGCGGTCCAAGCCATATTCTTGGCTTGGCTAAGGGCTCTTGCAATATCATCGTTCATACCTACGTTCAGGAATGTATTCATAGCCCCCGGCATCGATATGGCTGCTCCGGAGCGCACCGATAAAAGCAATGGATTTTGAGGATCGCCAAACCTTTTTTGCGTTAGCTGCTCTACCTGTGCCAAATATTTGGTTACCGTACTTTGGTAATCCTGCTTTATCGGATTATAGGATTTGATGGTATCGTATCGGCGAAAAAATTCAGTGGTAAGAATAAAGCCGGGTGGCACAGGGAAACTACTATTGTATAATGATTTAAGGAAGAAACCTTTCGATCCGAGGAACACCCGGTTATCGGCCTTATCGCCCTTCTCCTGGAATGATGTTATCAGCAGCTTAACATCAATATCCATAATATTCTTTAGATTCTGATCGGAATAGAGTTGCCCCATACTATTTAGGCTCGTAAGCACTGCCGCCACAAACGAATCTAAATCCTGCAAAAGGAACGATCCCGAAAGCATATCGCGGTAAAACGATTCGGAGCGCTTATGGATACTTATCTGCAGGTTGTCCTTCTCCTCATCGCTCAGGTACTGCGGTATTATCTCCTTAAGTATTCCATCGAAACGTGCATAAAAAGCGCTCCTAATTATCTCCTTTACGCTATCGCCGATGAACTGAAAAATGTTAATGTACTGATTTAACGAAAAACTATACGAGCTGAGACTGTAGCGCAGCATGCTAAGGTTGGAGTCGAAGCTGGGGCTGGAAATGCCATCGAGCATAAGACCCTGGTGAAAAAGTTCCAACACCTCAACAATATCCCTTAGGCTGCTAGCCGTAATATATGACAGGTTAACCTGTTCAACAACTTGCCGTACTATTTTTGATGCGGCCTTCTCGAGCTTAAAAATATGGCCCAACGCCTCGAACTTGGGCTCATGGTACTGGCCATACATCGATGGAATGCCAAAGGCAACATGCCTTTTGTAGTATATCGACTCCCACCCCTCGGTTTTTGTTCTACTTGTAACCACCTTGTTAAGGTTGGCCATACACTCGAAAATGATGCTTAGCATGGCCACGCGGTCACCCTGCTTTTCGGCGGCTATAAACAAGTCTATCCTTTCGTTATCGAGGCAGCTACATAGCCTCATCTCCTGAACCACATCTATTGCATCTGCAAAATACTTCTCTTTAAGCAGATAGGCAACCTTAATAAAATGCTTTAGCTTGGTTTTGTGCAGGCTTTCAATGTCTTCTATCTGATTGAGAGTAGAGTCTAGTTCTTGCATTGAAAGGTCTAGAAGTGCTTCGGGAGGGGCACCAATCGCTTTCGAAACCTTAAGCACAAGTTTATGCATGGGCGTATTCCACGAAGCCGCTTTCTTTACAACATCCTTAAGGTCGGGGGGCAAAATGGGTTCAACCTGAGTAAAGTCGTTGTTTGCCCAAAAAGCCAGTGTTTTCACAAGAAAATTTAGGTGAGTGCTATTACCATCAACATGAATTTGCTTGCGCAAAAAATGCATAAGCTTATCCTGCCTATTGGAAAGGGTGTCGAGCTGAGTGCTCACATCGCGTAGTTCCCCCTCGGCTCCTATCTCCTTAAAAAAGACGGGAAAAAGCCTACACAGCTCCTTCACAGGCTTGTAAATTGCCTCTATATCTGCATTAAGCAGATTTGACACATTACGTTGAAAGAGATCGGTGTCGAAAATAAGCACCCCGCCCAACTTAAGGTTAACAATAAGCGCCGAGAGCAACTTCTCGAATCGCTGGGGCGCTACTTCAATAAGACCTAGCCAAACCCTTATGCTTTTCAGGTGATTGGGATCGACTCGGAGCTGCCAGTCGGAGCTCATATACGTTTTGCCCGGGGGCGTATAGCCAATCCGCATTACGTGCCCTTCGAACTGCGTTAATAACGGCTTACTAAAGAACAGCGCAAACTCTTTGCCCATGGTGGCAATACAGTCGAGCACTACGGATCGATGATCCTGAAGTAGGGACTCGAAAACCCTGAAGATTCCATTTACAAAATCGCCAATTTCATGGTTTGGCACATCGTTAAGTATGCCCGTGAGCAACCTATTCATATCCCAAATCAGGTACTCCTTTTGATGCTCCATGGTGGGCATCCTTAGCAGGTAGATTATGTAATGGAACTGGCTTATGGGGCTATCGAATTGAGTGATAAGCTGACGATGGTAGTCGGCAATATCCGAAAAGAGCGCCACCTTATCGACAAGCTCATCCCAACTTTTAGCTTGGGTAACCTGACGCTTAAGCTGCGAGTAAAACTTTGCGCCCACCCTTTTCACCACCAATATGTTGTCGTCGGGGAAGAAGCGAAGATCATCCATAGCCCACTTATCGATATCCGAAGCATTTTGCCACTGGCTTATGGTATCGATGGCAATGGTTCGGAACAGATTAAAAACCTCGTCGCCTAAAGAGCTATGATTCCCTTGTGCTGCCAGTCGTTTGCGCAGGCTATTGGCATTGGCTATTACGTGATCTTTATGTAAGGCGTAAGCATTCTTAAGAATAGCGATACCTTTTGCCTGAATATCTATCAGCTCCGGATGCTCCTTTAGCAGTAGTTCGAGATACGAGGCTAGGCTCTGCAGGAGAATATCAATATTGTTGCTGCTGGTTGCTTCCTGAGTTAAATCATCGAAAATAGCAAGAAAAACATTGAATGCCCTAGTGTGATCTGACTGCTGTGAGTAGAACCAAAAATCGGAGATGGCAACCTTTTTCAGATTATTGCAAAGATAATCGAGGTTGTGGTATGGGTGGTTTAGCTCGCGTATAAACTCCGACACTCGCTGGTTTAGGCCAAACTGCTCATGGGAAAGGGAGACAAGCCACGCGTGCTCACTGGGGATTACAATGTTGACATCGCTGGTTTGCTGAAGGTTGGCCTCAAGAGCCTTCGATTCGAACTGTTTTTCCATTACTTGTAGCAGCTCATACAATTCGCACTAAAGGTAATAACCTGATTTCGAATTAAGAAATGTTTACAGATACTTATCTAAGTATGAATGGGGGAACCTCGACACCCCTATGCTTAAACTTCAATGGGACGATGCGTGCGGGGATAAGCTCATCATGAACTATCCACGGAACTACCCAGCGGTTGTTGCGCATACCAATCTCGGGGAAGTTGTAATTTTGCACATCGAGCAGCTGCCGGGAATCGGCAACAAACTGATTGAACAGGACTTGGTCGTTCTGACTAAAGTAGTTCACCCTGTTTTCGAACTCGGCAACCGGAAGCACCCGGTACTTTCTCTTACCACTTACAACAGGAGTATGAACCCAAACCAAGGCGTGTGCCGCGTTGGCTATGCGGGTTTTCCCGTTCACCTTCTCTATTTGAATTGCGGCCACTGCTCCCCCATTACGATAACGAGGACGCTGATTCGACACAAAGTTGCCCAGCGAAAAAACAGCCACTCGGCCCTCGGTTGAATCGGTATCGAACGATGCCTCCATTCGCTGAATTACGTGTGGGTGAGAGCCGATCACAATCCTTATGCCTAGGTCGTGCATAAAGCGGGTAAGCTTTAGCTGCGCTAGATTTGGATTCCGCTCGTACTCGTTGCCCCAGTGCATAAAAGCAATTATATCATCAACACCTAGCTCTATGGCTCTATTGTAATCGGCACGTATAAGGGCGGTGTCTATAAGGTTAACAACCGTGGGCTTGGGCACAGGAATTCCGTTGGTGCCATAGGTGTAGTTTAGCAAGGCGAGTCGGATTCCATTCTTTTCAATCACCAGCGGGTAGGTTGTATCGCGATGCTGTTGATCTTTATAAGCGCCGGCAAATGGCACACCCTTAGCGTTTAGCACCTCTATTGTTCGAAGAATTCCAGCTTTGTATCTATCCACAGTATGGTTATTGGCAGTAACCAGCACATCAACACCCGACTCAAGCAGTCCGTCAACCAGCGCATCGGGGGAGCTAAACTGCGGATACCCCTTGTATGGGGGACCAGCTAGAGTAACCTCGAGGTTTGCAATGGTAATGTCGGCCAGCCCAAAGAGTTCCGAGACTGGGGCAAAAACATCTGAGTAGGAGTATTCTCCAGTTTGCTCGTCCAATGCACTCTCTATCTGTGGGCCATGCCCCATAACATCGCCAATAAAGAAAAGCGTTAAGCTCTGCTTGCTATCGGGCTTAACAACTTGGGCGTTGAGAGAAATACTTACACAAAAAAACAGAAGATGGAAGAGTATGGCTTGCTTCATAGCGATAGGGTTTGCCCCAAAGATATAAAAATTGTGAAAAGCACCTCGCAGGAACCTGTGAGACTTTAGGGAAAGTTGTGAATACTCCAACGGCAATTGTCACTGAAAAGAACTATACTATTTGGTTAATTCGTTTGGGGATAAAATGCCTTAGGGTTGCTATCACAGAAGCATCAACAACCATATTAGCTGACAATGATATAAATTACCACATTAAACGTTATGACACTAACAAAAGTCCTATAAAAATATCATTTAATACCCTTAGTTTTACCATTTATTCTTGTATAGTAAACTGCCTGAAAAATGAAATTAATATATAGTGCTATTTGCTTTCTTTTCATCTATTCCTCTTTAAGCCCACAAAAACTTTATGGCCAACCCGATAATTCGCTTGACTCATTGAGGTACTTTGAGCAAATGATTACAAGCTCTAAAGGAGGCAATGACTCTTCGGAAATAGATTTTTACAAAGATAAGATTGCTAACCTTGCAAACAGCACGAACGATAACGAGCTACTATTCCACTCTTTACTCTCACTTGGAAATATCCAAAGGAGAGAGAACAAATTTGACGATGCAATAAACAGCTATTTCAAGGCTTTATCTCTATCAAGGTATGCCAAGTCGCCTTTAAATATTGCTAATATATACGACAACTTGGCGAGGATATATATGAGCAGAGGGGATGCTGGCTTAATGTTCGAAAGCATTAATAAATCACTGGCTATCAGAAAAGAAAATGGCGACGAGCGTGGCATTCACACAACCAGACAAATACTGTCAACATACTACCGAAGTACCGGAAACTATGCGGAGGTATTACGCAATGCATTTAATTCGTTGCAATATTTTGTAAGTACATCTGATACCCTACAGATAGCGAACTTTTACAACACCATAGGCATTACATACAAGGCGCTTAATAACTTCGAAAAAGCCCTATACTACTACAACCATAGCCATCTCTACTACAAAAGTATTGATCATAAAAAGGGAGTTTCAACAATTCTGAATAACATTGGTACGCTATACCTGCAACAAGGCAACTATCAGGATGCTCTCGAAAACTTCACAAGCAGCCTTGAAATTGAAACAGAACTTGGCAACACAAGTCAGATCTTAACACGCTACAACAATATCGGCCTTGCCTATACCTACCTAGGAAACTTCGCATCAGCACGTAACTACCTTGAGCAATGCATTGATGGTCATCAAAAATCTGGAGCCTTGGTTAGGTTAGCCAACTCCTATGAAAGTTTTGCGCAACTATTCGAAATGTTGGGCAAGACTGACTCTGTTGAGTACTACTTGATAAAAGCATACAAACTTTCCCAAGAGTTCGATATTAAGGGGCTGCAAGCTAATGTTGCTTTAAAACTCAGCCAAATATGCTTAAAAAGGGGTAACATAGAGAAAGCCTATGAGTTACTCAATACTCACAGAGTTCTAACCGAAGAGTTGTACTTATCAAACAACGCACATCGGTATACCGAAGAAGAGTTTAACTACCTGCAGCTGAAGGATGCCGAACTAAAGAATGCAGAAGAGAAAAGCACGCTATACAGACTCGTCTCGCTTTCTAGCGCATTGGTAATTCTGGTTCTGATTACAACAATTGTAATTATTATCCAAATTAATAAATCGAAACTAGATAAAAAGAAAAACACTGAGCTCAAGGACGAAATTGAACTTCAGAAGGATGAGATTCAATTACAGGGTAAGGAGTTGCTTAGCAAAACCCTCAGGCTAGGCAATGAGAATTCAGAAATATCCTACGCCATACAACAGCTAGAGAAGCTAAAAGCTGAATTTGGAGTACAAGGAAAACAAAAAATACAGCAAGTAATACAGCAACTTGAACAGAGTAAGAATAATGATATATGGGAGGAGTTCGAAATTCGTTTTTCTTTGGTAAACAGCAGGTTCTATGATGTTTTGCTTGCAGCTTACCCTGGGCTAACGGTCAACGAAAAAAGGTTGTCTGCCCTTATGTACCTAAACTTCTCAACCAAAGAAATTGCCAGGATATTAAAGCAAAACCACCGAAGCATTCTGGTGGCCAAAAGTCGTTTACGAAAGAAAATGAATGTACCAGAGGGAGTGGAGCTATCAAATCACATCTTCGAATTGATAGCACCATAAAGCTTTATATTCTTTTAGCTTATCGCATTGTGTTAACATTTTGTAGCTATTATTTTATGGCTGCTATCCCTTTGTAATACCTCTTTTCACATACCCTCTTTTTTCTCTTCTATTTTTGCTGCTGACAGCATAGTTTTAGGCAAATGTCATTGGAGTAGAGCTACTGGGAGATGTCACTTGCTGACATCTCCTAAACTTCGACTCATAAAAGTGAAAACAACAAAGAGTCCTATGTTACCGAAACACAATTACCAACCTAAAATTCTTTCAACTCAATTTTTTTACTAAACCTAAACTTAAGATTTATGAAGAGGAAAATTGTCTTTCTTGGATTATTCGTGTTCTTGGGTTTGCAACTTGCGCTTGCGCAAACGAGGCAAATAACCGGAACGGTAATCTCTGCAGAATACGGTGATCCAATGCCTGGAATTTCCGTTATTGTTAAGGGTACAACCATTGGAACTGCAACCGATGGCGATGGGAGGTACACTGTAAACGTACCTCAAAACGCTAACACTTTGGTTTTCTCTTTTGTGGGTATGCGTACCCAAGAAATAGAAATCACAAGCAATGTTATTGATGTTGCCATGGAGTTTGATGTAACAGAGCTTGATGAGATTGTGGTAGTAGCTTACGGTACCGCAACAAGAGAATCACTAACCGGATCGGTTGCTGCTGTAAATGCAAGCGCAATCGAAAAAAGGCCGGTATCAAGCGTAGGTAGCGTGCTAGAGGGATTCAGTGCCGGGGTACAGGTGAACAACAGCTACGGCGAGCCTGGTTCTGACCCAAGCATACGAATTAGAGGATTTACCACTATTAATGGCTCAAATGCCCCTCTTTACGTGATTGATGGAGTACCATTTGGCGGCAACATCTCCGACCTAAACCCTCAAGACATTGAGAGCTTATCGGTACTAAAAGATGCCGCTTCATCAGCGCTATACGGTAATCGTGCTTCTAACGGTGTAATTATGATTACTACCAAAAAAGGTAAAAGCGATAAGCTTTCCTTGAGGGCTACCGTAAACCAAGGTGTTTACAATAGGGGTATCAGGGAATACGAAAGGCTTAACGCCGATGAGTTTATGGAAACCATGTGGTTAGGATATCGCAATTCGCTTATGAGTGACCCTAACATGGCATACTCTCTTGCAGATGCTAATACTCAAGCATCAAGTGACCTTGTGTCCACATATCTTGGGTATAATATTTACGACAAACCGAACAATGAGCTATTCGACTCGAACGGAAAGCTCGTTTCAGATGCTCAAATACTAGCTGGATACGATGACTTGGATTGGTTTAAGTATATGGAGCGTCTAGGTCACAGGCAAGAGTACTCAGTAAGTGCCGATGCTGCAACAGAGAATAGCAACTACTTTTTCTCACTCGGATATCTTGACGAGCAAGGTTACGTTAGATCATCGGATTACGAGCGCTTAACAGCTAGAACAAACGTAACCGTTACCCCTAAGAAATGGATGAAGGCAGGTCTAAATATTTCTGGTTCACATCAAGTTAGCAACAACACTAACGGTAGCGCTGACAGCCATACGACATACGCAAACCCCTTCTTTTTCGCACGAAATATTGCTCCAATCTACCCTGTATATCTGCACGACCAAACTACCGGAGAGTACATTTATGACGAACAGGGAGAAAAGATATACAATAGCGGAGATGGGCGGCCTCAGTATAATGGTAGGCATGTAATTTGGGAATCGGAACTTGATATGGACAGAACTTTCCGCAATACTATGCAGAGTATGGCCTTCCTTGACATTAACTTTTTAGAGGATTTCACATTTTCTGTTAAAGGTGATATGAACTTAAGGAACAGCGAAAACCAAAGCTACAACAATGCAATAATTGGTGATGGTTCAGGATCTGGTAGAGCCAAAAGGGTTTTCTATAGGTATAAAAACTACACATTCCAGCAGCAATTAACTTGGAAAAAGAAGTTTGACCGCCACAGCGTAGACGCACTTTTAGCACACGAAAACTATAACTACAACTATGCCTACACGTACGGATATAAAACAACCGAGGTTTTTGCAGGTGGTACGGAACTTGTCAACTTCACTGACATCACAAGCTTAACGGGTTACCAACATAACTATCGTACCGAAAGTTATCTCTCAAGAGTTCGTTATAACTACGATAGCAAGTACTATTTCGACGCTTCATTCCGTCGCGATGGCTCATCTCGCTTTTACGAAGAGAACCGCTGGGGTAATTTCTGGTCAACAGGTGCAACATGGATTATAACCCGCGAAGATTTTATGGCCAACCTAAGAAGGCAGGTTAACATGCTTAAGCTTAGGGCTTCTTACGGTGAGGTTGGTAACGACAATGTGAACTCATATTACGCCTACATGGCGCTTTACACTATGGCTCAAAATGCTAACCTTGGAGCTTCATACAAGATTCAAAACGATGCATTAGATCTAATATGGGAGACCTCTAGCTCATTCGGCACTGCCCTTGAAGGAAGGTTATTCGACAGGCTTGACATTACCCTAGAATATTTTGACAAGCGCTCACAGAACCTACTTTTTGACGTTAATCTACCTCTATCAGCCGGAGCAACATCAACGTCCGCTGCTGAAGCAACTCTAACAAAAAACATTGGATCAATTGCCAACCGTGGGGTTGAGTTTGCTTTAGATATTGATGTAGTAAGATCAAAAGATTGGAACTGGAAAGTTGGACTTAATGCCACCTCATACAAGAATACAATTCTAAGACTACCTGAAGAAAATCGTGAGAATGGTATTATTAGTGGTACTAAACGATACATGGAAGGACATGGCATTTACGATTTTTGGATGGATCAGTTTGTAGGAGTAGATCAAATGACTGGTATGTCGCTGTACATTCCCGATTTTGAAAGGTTCTACGTTGGCGAAGAGGCTGTTGAAGACAAAAACCCCATTCCTAGCGAGTACACTGTTCAAATTGGTGACGAGTACTATACTACCTATACAACTTATGCTAAGAAGGACTGGAGCGGGAGCGCTATCCCTGACGTATTTGGCAGCATATCATCTGCATTAAACTACAAAGGTTTCACGCTTTCTGCCCTATTTACATACTCTATTGGTGGAAAAATATACGACAACACCTACAGAAACCTTATGTCGGTAACTGCAACTCCAGCAGCCTTACATAAAAATCTACTGAACTCTTGGAACGGTATTCCTGAAGGTATGAGCGAAGATTCCCCTAACAGAATCGATCCTAATGGTACACCTCGTATCGATTTTTATGAGAGTTCTCTGACCAATGCTTCATCAAGCCGTTTCCTACATGATGCCTCATATTTCGTAATCAAAAATGTTAGCCTTAGCTATGAGCTACCAAAGAGTATGCTGAACAAAATTGATGTAAGCGGCCTTACCATAAACTTTGGTGTAGAGAACCTTGCAACGTTCACCAAACTTCAAGGGATGAACCCACAGCAAAGCTTTAACGGTATCAACAATAACGCATTCTTAACTGCACGCGTATTCTCGTTAGGAGCTAACTTGAGATTTTAACAACCTCTAAATCAGTTTAATTATGAAGACATTAAGAGTTAAATTACTAATACTTGCAGGTGTCCTGATGCTTACCTCATGCGGGAAAGATTATCTAGACACTGAGCCAACCAACACAACGGCTACATCAACCATTTTTGAAACAACCGAAAATGCCAAATTAGCCATTAACGGCATCAACAAGCTGATGACTCGCCAATACTTATCATCTCAGGGTTTTAATGGCGAAGGAACCATTAAAATGTACTACGGTAACTACCCCGGCAACAACTTCTTTTTGAACCTTCCAACCTGGGCTCCAATTATCAACTTTAGATACTTGGAAAATGTTACATCAATTTACAATTACTACCCCTGGTACTACTACTACATGCTTGTGGGTAACGCAAATTCTGTTATTCATAACATTGATGATGCTACTGGCCCAGATTCTGACAAGCAGTTCATAAAAGCTCAGGCGATTACCTATAGAGCCTACAGCTTCTTTATGCTCTCGCAGCTATATAGCAATCGTTGGATGGACTCGAACAATGGATCAACTGAAGGCATAGTTCTTAGAACAGACCTTTCAACTGGTGATCAAGCCCTTGCTACGCTTGGAGAAACCTACGAGCAGATATATAGCGATTTGGAAGAAGCCATTGAGCTATTTACACTTTCGGGTAAAAGCCGCGAGAGGAATTACGATATTGACATTAACGTGGCCTACGCCATTTATGCTCGTGCCGCTCTAACAAGAGAAGACTATGAAACTGCTGCAACTATGGCTGCAAACGCACGTAATGGCTATCCTCTAATGAGCAACACTGAGTACGCAGCTGGATTTCACGCTCCTACTTCAGAGTGGATTTGGAGCAGCTGGGGATCATCAGATGAAACGCTCTACTTCTACTCTTACCATGCTTACATAGCCTATAACTCTAGTGCATCGGCTGTTAGAAACTATCCGAAATGCATCAGCAAGGAACTCCTCGAGAAGGTTCCAGATTCTGATATTCGTAAGGAGCTGTTCCTTGACCCCAACGGATTAGAATATACCCTGGCGAATGGTATGGCCGGTAGTGACCTAGACTCTGTAGCACGTGAACGATTCCCTTCACTTTACTCAACTGCTACAGTTTATGCCTATATGCAATTCAAAATTTCTGCCGAGGATATTCCTGGTGTTGGCCACCTTAATCATTTTCGTTCATCGGAGATGGTACTTACTGAGGCCGAAGCCAAGTACTTCCTAGGTGATGAAGATGGAGCTCGTCAGGCCCTAACTGAGCTAAACCTAGATAGTGGCCGCGACCCGAACTATTCAACATCAAATACAGGTGATGACTTACTTGAAGAGATAAAGTTTTATCGCAGTTTTGAACTATGGGGCGAAGGCTTCGACTGGTTCGACATGAAGCGCTGGGGTGATGATATTGTTCGTAAAAGTCCTGCCAATGGGGGTAACTTTATTACCGACTTGGCTGTTACAATTCCTGCTAACGATCCAACCAAGAACAAATGGACTTGGATGATTCCTCAAAGAGAGACAGATTTCAATAAGCTTATCGGGACTACACTTCCTGAGTAGAGTAAATATCTTTAATAAAACAGGGTTGCCCAATGGCAACCCTGTTTTATTTTGTGCCCCTCAAAGGCATAGATATCTATCACACCTCAACAAGAAATTACTAGAGACAAAACTTGGATTATAGCCTCCCCAGCCTCATGGCGGCATCCTTAAGTTCCTCCTCGCTCTTGCCAAAACAGATTCTTACGCGATGGTTATCGAACGCATCATGGTAAAACAGAGAGAGAGGGAATGCTGTTACACCAACCTCTTCGGCTAACCAGTTACAAAATTCTACGTCCTTTTCCTTCGATATATTCTCGTAGCCCATCACCTGAAAGTATCCACCTTGAACTGGATATAACGAAAACTTGGTGTCTTTCATCAACGAGGCAAACAAATCGCGCCTTTTCTGAAACTCATTACGAAATGGAGCCCAACATTCTTTTCCCTTTAAAAAATCGGCCAATGCAAGCTGAATAGGCAGATTTACTGAATATATCTGATATCGATGCACCTCTCGGAAACGCGACATGATTTGCTCGGGAGCTAAGCAGTAACCAATTTTCCAACCCGGTACGCTCAGGGTTTTTCCAAGCGATCCAACAATTATGCTCCTCTCAGCCAGCTTGGGGAAACGGGCAATGCTAAACATCGACTGTCCATCATATACCAAATCACCAAAAGCTTCATCGCTCAAAATGTTAATCTTGGTACCATTTAGGATTCGTTGCAGCTGCTCAAGGTTCTCGTCGCTCATAACTACTCCCGTTGGGTTGTGGGGACAGTTAAGGATTATCAGCTTAGTTTTGCTGCTAATAAGTTTGGTGAGTGCAGACCAATCGATGGAGTAATCATTTGGGTTTAGATGGAAAAAAATGGGGCGGGCTCCTCTAGCCTCAATGGAGGGCACATAGGTTTCAAAGGCTGGTTCAAAAACAATCACCTCGTCGCCCTCTTTAATTATGGATGATATGGCAGTGTAAATGGCCTGTATGGCACCCGCAGTGATGGTTACATCTGTGGTGGGCGAATAGTTCGCGCCAAAATCGGAATTATAACGTTTAGCAATAATTTCTCTAAGCTCAAGCACACCCTCACCGGGCGAGTACTTGTTGCGCCCAGCCGAGAGGTGCTTAACCAGCGAGTTTAGCAATTCGGGCTCACAGGGAAAGTCGCTATGATCGTTGGATAGGTTTACTGCTCCTGTTTCTGTTGCAATCTTCGCATATTTTGAAACCAAGTCGTAATACGGACTCATAACGGATGTCTTTGTCATAGTTTGTCTTAAGTTGTAAAAGGGAGTGCAAATATATCAAATTGGCCAATGGATTGGCAAGTTTATGCTATAAAGCTTGTCAAAACGTATGCCATGCATTTTGCTGGAGGCAAGTATAACATTCGGGATTGGGCATCAATCCTCAAAAACCTGATTAAGGATAGATAGAGACTTAACATGCTGTACCGATTCCATATGCAGCATATAGTAGCTTAGCATTTGAGCCAAAAAGTTGCTCCTCTGCTTTCCGTTTAGCCTCAGATTATTGGACTTAGCGTAAGGTGTAGTCAGCGTGGTTGAAAGGATTTCACTTAGCTCCCTTGAAAAGAACAGTGGATGTGATGGCTGCAATGATACGAACTGGCCATTCTTGTAGTCAAAGTAGGGTGTTGCCGGAGAGTAAGTTCCACTGGGATAAAATCCCAGGTAACGCGATAGTTGTGCCAAAAACAAAAGGTGAAAGTTTGAAACGCCACCGTCGAGCACATCAAGCGACTGAATGGAGGCCTCAATAAACTGATAAAGGTTGATGTTGCTCTCCTCCTCCCGTACCGCCCGATATATTATCTCGCCCAAAAAAACTGCAATGGCACTTTTTATTGGGTTTAAATGAATAGATGTATTGCTTTGAGAAACGGAAACCTCTTTAAGCCTTCCCATTCCATGGTTTTTTCCAGGGTAAAAAATTACATCAACAATACTTAACGGCTGAAAGTAAATGGCTTTTGTTCTGCTTTTTCCCTTGCCGTATGCATTATTAACCATTAGAGTTACGCGCCCAAAATCTTTGGTGTAGAGATAAGCAACCAAACTATTCTCACCGTACCTTACTGTGTGTAACGCAATGGCTTTGGCCTTGTGAAGCATTTTAATGGGTTGAAAATTTTTACTTAATAAACAGTATCTTTCCTACAGCAGACTCTTCGCCAGTGCTATCGGCACAAAAAAACAGGTAAACACCGGTCGACACCCTATTGCCCCTTAAATTACGACCATCCCAAGATGCTTGGCCACCAACGCTAGTGGTTTCGAAAACCAGATTTCCGGCAATATCGGTAATCTTTACGCTAGTATTCTCAACTAGTCCTGTTATGGTAATTGGGCCCTCAAAATCGGGGCGCACTGGGTTGGGAAATGCGTATACCTTACCAAAACGAGCTGCTGGTTCTGTGGCATCACCTCTGAATGATATCAGCCCCCTGTCGGTTGCAATGAAAACCTCCCCTGTTGTTGGATGCACCCCAATATGCTCTATAGTATTGGAGGGCAACGGACTATTCGACTTGGTGAAATGATGGAGTTGCTGAGCACCATCGGCCGATTGGCAATAGACACCCGAGCGTAACGTGCCAAACCATTTCCGGTTCCCGCCATCTACAGCAATAGCCGTTACGGTTTGCGATTTTAGCAGCTCAGCGGCAATACCCTCCTGCTCACTGGGAATTCTAACGTACTGCAGCGCAAACTCGGAGGGGTTAAGCACCTGCCCCGGATTGTAACTCACCAAAACGCCCTCGGTAGTTCCCAGCCATAGATGCCCATTGCGGTCGAAGGCTAAGCTTTTGATATCGCTTGGCAAGCTAGACCCATCGGGAGCTACAGGTGTAAATCTTCGCACAGTATGACTGCTAGCCGACTCAGGATTATCACCGGGATCGATAACAAAAAGACCTCCGCCCGAAGGTATTACTACCCAAAGGTACCCATTGGGTGATAGGGTAATGTCGGATAAGCGTTGCGATGAAATTATGTTTTCGTAAGGGAAACTTTTCCACGTTCCATCAGCAAGTCGAACCGAAATAGGGTATGATACCCCAGCATTGGTTACCCACATATTACCTTTAGTGTCGAATGCAACCCCACCTATCCTACAGTAGGCACCGGGCAGTATTGTTTGTAACGAGCTGTTATTGGGGTCGTAATGCTCTGCCACTTGACCATCGCGATAAACTATCACGCCATGCCCCCATGATGAGATGTAGTACTCATCTGTGTGGTTAGGACTTGACGTAATGCGAACAGCATCGAAAAAGTTGTGATTTGTTATGGTGGCCCACTGGTTATTACTAAGCTTATGAAACGACAAGGGGAAGAAACGGTTACCCCATGATTCGCTTCGCGCTCCGGCCAAAACATAAAGATCATTGTTGGTCGGCATTACAAAGTAGGCCCTGTCATCGTCGGGGCCATTGGGCCGGAAACGAGTCCAGGCATTTTCACCTCCATACATTAGCCCAAGCATATTATCGGCAACGGCAAGCCTACCATCTGTACCTACCTTGGCAAAGTTTGGTCGGGCAGTTGATTGGCTCTCGTACTGGTTTATTAGGATTGGCTGAGCGGGGAAGTTGCTATACAGTAATATTCCCTCGCGACTTACAACTACCATATGGCTTTGGCCAGCATCAATATTTCGCACCTGAGTAAAGGTTGTTGGCTGACTGTTCCACTGCAAACCATCGAAGGACCATATAACATCGGGGGATAATGCCCCAGTTGACTGATTGACAAGCAGAAAACCATTGAACACGGCCAAAGATGAATAGCTATTTGGCTCCACCTGCAGCTCTGGCACTGCACTCCAGCTCTCGAAGTGAATAAGCAGTGGATTATTTACATCGGCGCTTAGTAGGCCCATATCGGTGACAGCATAAATCTTACCCTCAAAAACAATTGTTTCGTTAACCCAGCAATCGGAACCACCCTCCCCAATGTAGTAAGTGTCCTTAATCTCCATCTTGTCAATATTTACCACCACTATACCAAACCCTGTCGACACAAGTAATTGGCCGTTACTAGTAAAGTAAAAATGGTTTATCCGTTTGGCTCCCTGAAGCGGCTTCTGCATTATGTAGGGTAGGTTTACCACCCTATTCTCAAGTACTAAGTCGATATTTCCGTTCTCGTACCCCACTGCAAGCAGCTTATGGTTATTGGAATACTCAATGGCTGTAATTCCAATGTCATGCAATCCGTTGACAGTGGTTAGTTTACCAGTGTGGCCATTGGAAGGATCGTACCAGAACACGCCATTGGCCGATGCTGCATAAATTCGATTATTTGAAATTGCGGTGTAGTTTGCCTGGCGGTACGAGAAGTGGTCGCGCCACTTACCAACGGGCACCTGCGAAAAGCCAGAGAAAGCAAACAGAGATATTGCCAATAAAAGTAACCGTTGCTTCATAAATATGCGTATGGGTACTGAATGATAACCCGAAAATTCAGGGGATATTTTACAACCGAAACACAATAGGTGCTGAGAGCTACATGCCGAGCAGGAAGGCCACCAACTTTTGGGTAGCTAGTCCACGATGGCTAATCCTATTCTTAAGGTCAAGCTCCATCTCAGCAAACGTGAGGTTGTAACCCTCGGGGACAAATATGGGGTCGTACCCAAATCCATCGCTACCCTTCAGCTCATCAATAATACTACCCCTTACCACTCCTTGAAACTGATGCTCTTCACCACTAATTATTAGCGAGATAACTGTTCGAAACTGTGCTTTTCTATTACTAATGCCCTTAAGATCGGCCAGTAGCTTAACAATGTTATCCTGCGAATTTCGTTGTTCACCAGCGTACCTTGCCGAATAAACACCGGGTTTCCCATCCAGCGCATCAACCTCAAGGCCAGTGTCATCGGCAAAGCAATCGACACCAAATCGATTGTACAGATACCAAGCCTTTTGCGACGCATTTTGCTCTAGGGTGTCAAAATCCTCAGGAATATCTTCAGTAAAGCCAATGTCGACGAGTGACTTTAGGTGAAACGTATTGCCTAATATTTGCTGTACCTCTAAAAGCTTGTGCTTATTATTGGTAGCAAAAACAATGGTGTGCATAAAAACTTGGTGTTACCTTGGGTTTATGCTCATAACAGGGATGTGCCCGGCCTGGCCAACAATTCTTTGTTCGTGCGGCTCGAGCATAAAGTCGGAATTATCGGATGTTTTAGCTGTCATTATTACAATTAAATCGGCACGAATATTCACTGCCAAATCTAGAACCTCCTCAGCGTAAGGTTTTACCCCGGGTACTGTGTACACCTGATACTTCGCACCTTTTTCGTCGAGAAAGCGTACTGCTGAGGCCATATTAAGATCGACCTTTGCCACCAGCTCAGGATCAGTAACGTTGGGCTTAATAAGATGGTATTTGGAAACATAATAATCACAAAAGTATGAGATCCAGCTGTGCTTCTCCTTATTCTCAACAGTAAAGTCGATGGGGAAAACAATATCGTCGTAGCGCTTATTTACAGGAGGCTCCTGAATGGTTATAAATGGAACTGTAGATTTGGTAATCACCTTAAGCGTAGGCAGGTTGGTTAAATCATGCCTCCCCCTTACGCTTGCCGACCCCATAATAACTATGCTGGCATCAATTTCTATTGCTGCTTGGGCAATCTCGTTGGCCACTTCACCAATCTTTACAACAGCCTCAGGTGTAAAATTGTACTTTTTTTGGGTCTCATCAATTACTTTGGCAAGTTTTTGCTTTGCACCCTCAACCTCATCGGCAGATTTAACTACATGAATTAACACAATTGGCTCCCCAACCACTCCCGATACTCTCACTGCATGCTGCAAAGCGTAGGTTGCTGGCTGTTGAAAATCGGTAGGAACCAAAATTTTTTTCTTGTCCGTGTTCATAAATTTTATATTTTTATATGTAGTTGTTCACCAAGTGCAACATAAACACAGCACCTAAGCTATTTATTCGCACTATTTTATTTTCTTTGCACATCACGCCAGACAATATAGCAAAACGGCAGCAATAATAAAGGTCTAAGGTATGAATTTTCTGAACTTTTTAATATCGCTTCAAATTATTTTTTTTCTTGCACTGCCGATTGCATCTAGTAGTCAACCCAATAAAAGTCAATCGACCCACGCACCAAAACCCATAATTAACCAAATAGCATCACTCCCGGTGGGTCATTTTTACGGCTTTAACAATTTTGCAGCCGTTAACAGCAGCTTAATAATACTACAGAGCAATAAAACGCTCTGGTTATACGATGGGCTAAACTGGGAGAGCCATTCATTACAGGCAAAACCAATATTTGCGCGGGGCAAAAACAACAAGTTTTATATTTCATGTAAAGGGAATATCGAATTGCTATCGCTTACTGATGATGGCCTTATTAAAAGAAGTCTGATTTTTAGTGCCGATACATTTGATAATGTGAATGAAATATCGAGCCTGCTAGCCGATGACGATGGCAACATTTACTTTACATCGGGGGTCAACCTGTGGTATCTATCCGACTCGCTAACTAAGATTGACTCCTCGAACCAGTGGATTAGACTTGTGGGTAATGATCATGGGATACTATACATTAAGGATAATCACCAGCTGCACCTTATAGCCGAGGAAGGCTCACCTCCAGTTATCATTGAGAAAGCAACTAGCAACCACCCCCTCGGTGTTTTTACAATTAGCGGAGAACGATACATTGTAACCGAAGGCTATCCTTGGATTACTCCTGTTCAAATGGGCAATTCGCAATTAATTGAGCAAACGCAAAAGTTAATTGGGACGGACGGTGTACAGATTAAAAGCGTAAGAAGCAATACCGAAAGGATATACATACTAACAAGCAGCAATAAGCTAATTATATGGAACAAAGCCAAAGCTACAATACATTCAATTGATTTAAACTCGCATCCATCGATAGATAATATAATTGACTTTTACCCATACTCCTCAAGCTCAATTTTGGCCATAACACAAACCGAGCTATACAGTATAACCCCCACCTGCATTGCAGGTGTTTATGCAGACCTAAATAGCAATATGGGCAAGCCCATTGCAGTGGTACAAAATAATGGGTTTATATACTACGGAACTGCTGAGGGTGTTTTTGCAGCAAAATACAATGGCGATGCCAGCGCATTAAACTTCAAAAAGGTTGAAAGGGTACTTGGGCAGCCAGTAAAGTTATACAGCAGCCAGCTGGGTTGCTTTGCGGTAACCCAAAAGGGAGCATACAAATTAAGTTATGGGACCGCTTCAGAAATTCTACCCCTTACATTCGATAGTAACATAACAATTTTTGAAAGCAATGGCGGAGTAGGAATTGCTTCAACTAAAGACAGCTTAATCTTTACACAAAGCATTGCACCAAAAGTATCCACCCCTACATTTATTAAAATTCCTGCAAATGCGCAAGCGATTAGGACCCTTGTATCGTACGAAAACAACCTGATAGCTCAAACAGAAACAGGAGCGTGGTATGTGTATACGGCGGAAGCCTCAGAATCAGAATGGCAAGCAATTGATTTCTTAATTGGGGAATATGGCCAAGCCTTGTTTACAACCGATCAGTACTCAAAACCATATATCTGGGAGCAAGGTAGGCTATACCCTCTTAACCTCAAAAAATTAAACCGAGAAGATCCCCTTATATCTGACTCAACAATCTCCATCATTCCCCTTATTTCAACCGACTCAACCCTAACTGCATTAAACACGACCATTCCTTTTTCGGAGGTAAGCACTATTTGGCGTTATGGGCTGGGAAACAAACAGTGTGAGGCATCACCCTTGGCAACCTACCCAACCAACGAGAGCATAAAAAGTTCTACCTATCTTGATGATGGAGTACTGCTAGCCATATCAAGCACAGGGCTCCATTACTTTATACCCAATGTGCTTAATCCACAACCACCAACAGTAACCATTTCAAAATTCAGGCTTTTGGGTGGTATTGAGTCCTTCAATATCAGGTCAAGCATTTTTGAGGAAGCAACATCGAATCAGCAACCACATCAATCGCCACACTTAAGAAATGTTTCGGTTACCTTTGGCACTAATATATCTGGGAATTGGGAAACAGCAAGTAACCACAAGCTGTTCTCTTCACATCTTAGTAATTTTGATAAAGTATGGACACCTTGGATCGCAACGAACATACGAGAGATTCACAGGCTATCGCCTGGCGAATACACCTTAAGGGTTAAAGCGCGAAACTACTGGGGAATGGAATCCGATGAGGCTACCATATCGTTTACAATAAAGCCCTACTTCTACGAAATGCCATCCTTCATCATTGCCTTCATTTTACTAGGATTTTTAGCTCTTTATGCCTTCTACAAGTGGCGAAGGTATTTGCACGCAAAGGACAGGTACAAGCTCGAAACCCTTATAAACAATCGCACCGAGGAACTTGTGAAGGAGAAGGAAAAAACCGATAACTTGCTGGCAAGGGTGCTGCCCAAGGAAACCGCATCGGAGCTTAAGGAAAAGGGAAGGGTTAACACCCAAAGGTACCAAGTGGTTACCGTTCTTTTCTGCGACATTGAGGGGTTCACCAAAATTACGGACGAAACCAACCCCGAAGCCTTAATCGATCAGCTTGACAAGTTCTTTCTGCATTTCGATACCGTGGTTGAGAAGTTCCGTATCGAGAAGATCAAAACCATTGGTGATGCCTACATGTGCGCAGGGGGCATTCCCAAGAAAAACCGAACGAACCCCGTAGAAGTTGTGCTAGCCGCACTCGAGATGCTACAGCATATGAAGGATATTATGTATCAATCGCCCAGCGAGCATAGAATTTGGGAGATTCGAATCGGTATCGACACGGGGCCGGTTATCGCCGGAGTGGTTGGCCGCAACAAGCTATCGTACGACATTTGGGGAAGCACTGTAAATACCGCAAGCCGAATGGAATCGTCGGGAAAGGCTGGGCAAATCAACATCTCGGGCAATACATTTATGCTAGTTAGCGACTACTTCGATTGCACTTACCGTGGAAGCATGCCTGTGAAAAACAAGGGCGACATAAAGATGTACTTCGTAAAGGGAATTAAGCCCAAGCTATCGATTGATTTGAACGGGATAGCTCCCAACAAGGATTTTTACGTCTTGCTTCAGCTGATAAGGCTTGGCGACCTCGAAGATTTTGTGCTCGAGAAGCTCGAGAAAGGGCTACCCAAAGATCTGTACTACCACAACCTTAAACATACTATTGATGTTTACACCCAGGTGGAGCTAATAGGCCGATCGGAGAACGTGACCAACGAGGAGTTGCTACTGCTAAGAACGGCCGCGCTATTCCACGATGCTGGGCACTTAATAGATTACGACACCCACGAGGAGATGGCCGTTAAGCTGGCCCACGAAATACTCCCAGAGTACTACTACTCGGAGCAGCAAATCGAAATAATCTCGGATATTATCATGAGCACCAAGCTGCCGCCCAACCCCAAAAACCTTTTGGAGGAGATTATTTGCGATGCCGACCTTGACTATTTGGGTCGAACCGACTTCATCCCGGTTTCCAATATGCTGTATCGCGAGCTACATGAACACGGAAAAATTGGCACTTTAAGAGAGTGGAATGAGCTGCAAATAAAATTTATTGCCAAACACTCATACTTCACTAAAACTGCCCGAAAGCTAAGAAACGTTAACAAAAAGAGCCAGTTGGATAAGCTCAAAAAATGGATGGAAGAAAATTAGCCTAAATTTTTAGGGCATAGATTTGCAGGGGTTATAATAATAATTGCTACATTTAACGGGGATTTAATTTAGTATGTTTTCATAAATTTGCTTGTAGTATGAATACGCCCAAAAAAGTTGCGCTGGTTCCATGGGATTTTACCGAGGGGTCAGAAATTGCTCTAAAGCATGCCATACAGCTTGCCGAAGTTGCTGGCAACGACATCCTTCTGCTCCACATAATGCCCATTACTTGGCTCAGCTCTCTGCTTGGCAAGAAATCGGCTAAGCCCGAGGCTACCGAGCAACTTAAAAGACGGCTCGAAGCTGAAGCGGATCGGATAGCAAGGCAAACCAAATGCCACATCTTCTCCATGGTGCTAGAGGGAGACCCCACCAAAATAATTAAGGAACTTATTACTACTGCCAACTTAAATCTTATCGTTTCATTCAAAACATACACATTCGAAAAGAAAAAGTACGATACAAATCTTTTCTTGCGGAAGCTTACGGTTAAAAACCTTAACATTCCTTTCCTTATTGCCGAGGCAGCACCGGTTCACTCGCATTACATTGAGATTGTTGTACCGCTTGACTACGACAAGAAGTACAAAGAAATACTGCATTGGATAATTTACCTATCCAAATACTATAAATGCAACATCAACCTTATTAAACCTTACATTTCCGACGAGGGGAAAAAGCGCAATATGGCCAACAACATCTACTTTACTAAAAAGATGTTGGACGGAAACAAAATTGTGTATGGTATAAAAACCGCCAAACGCCAAAATACGTTTCGTGATGAGGTTATAAAGTTTGCCAACAACATTGATGCAGACCTCATACTGATAATGGCCGACAAATTCGATACCTACGCCAGAGATTCTAAGGATAAAACAACTCAAAGAATTCCGTTTATGTGTATTACCCCTAGAACTCGAAAGCTTCAAGGTTTTGCCTAAATCCCCTTCTCGGCATTAGTATAAAAAATCTGCATACCCCATATCCTTTGAGGTATGCAATCTTTTTTAAAAACATTATGTTTATGAAGCGAAAGTTTAATCTTCAGCAAAAGATCATTCTAACGGTTGTTGGGGTTACTGCCATAATTTACGCAGTGGCCATTGGCTACATTAGTTCACGTGCTCGAAAAGCAGCGATGGACGACGCCATTGCCGTTACCCGGGTAACTGCACAGAAGTACGCTTCGGACATGAAGGCGATGCTCGAAAAGGATCTGGCCACAACCAAAACCCTGGCCAACGCTGCAATGACCTACTCGATGCTCGATGACGAGAAATGGAAAGAGGTGTTCCCTGCAATGTACAAGGAGGCAATGGAAACAACACCACACCTTCTCTCCATATGGGACAGTTGGGAACTTCAACATATTGACCCCAATTACAACAAAAATTATGGCCGCTATAAAGCCGAGCTGTGGCGCGAAGGTAGCCAGATCAAAAGTCGTTTTTACCTTGCTAGCCTAACGGGCGATAGCCCTGCCTATGCAAAGATTAAAAACAACCCCTACGATAGGATTGAAAATCCATACTTTGCCAACTTTACAGGCAACGAAAAGGACAACAGGCTTATGACTAGCCTTGTGGTGCCACTACTGAAGAGCGGAAATTTTATTGGAGTAGTAGGTGTTGATATAGCCCTTGAAAGTTTTTACAACCTAATTCACCAAATACGCCCCTTCAAAAACAGCTATGCATTTCTTCTGTCCAACGACCTAAAATACGTTGCTCACCTAAATGCCGACAAATTGGGCGCCAACTCAATGGAGGATTACGAGGTTGTATTTAACAACTACGACGTTCCCCAAAGAGTTGCCAACGGACAGGAGGTGATGTTCCAAACTAAGGACGAAAACAATACCACCTCAATTTTTACCCTAACACCAATTGTTGTTGGGCAAACAGGAAGCCCTTGGTCTTTGGCGGTGGTGGTACCCAGAGCTACAATACTTGCGCAGGCCAATCAAAATTTTACTATATCCATTATTGTTGGCCTGCTTGGTCTGCTGATATTAACGACAATCATTATCTATTACTCCAAAACAATCACTAACCCCATTGTTGCCATAACCGGAATGCTAAAAAGGCTGGCCAAGGGCAACGTATCAAACGATATGTTGCTTGAGGCAAATTCCAACGACGAGATTGCCGAAATGATAGCCGCGTTAAACACCACCATTGGAGCGCTGGGTAAAAAAGTCGATTTTGCGACCCACATTGGCAAAGGCGAACTTAATGCCGAATTCAACACCAACAGCACTGAGGACGCTCTTGGCAAAGCACTGCTTGATATGCGCAACAACTTGCAGCAAGCCGAAAAGGAAAACACCAAGCGCAAGCTGGAGGATCAACAGCGCAGGTGGGCAAACGAAGGGCTAGCCAAGTTTGCCGAAATTCTTAGGCAAGATAATGATAACATTGAGACCCTTTCCAGGTCGATTGTTAGGGAGCTGGTTCAAACCCTCGAAGCCAATCAGGGGGGGCTATTCCTGCTTAACGAGGACGACCCCAAGGAACCCCATTTTGAGCTTAACGCAGCCATAGCCTACAATAGAATTAAGTACAAACAAAAAAAGGTGCTGCTTGGCGAAGGGCTAATTGGAGCCTGTGCCATTGAGAAAAAAACCATTGTGCTAACCGAAATCCCCGATGGCTACATCGAAATAACATCGGGACTTGGTAAAAGCAACCCCAATGCATTGATAATAGTTCCCTTGATGATGGAAGAGAAGGTGCTTGGAGTAATTGAGATCGCATCATTCAACGAATTCCAACCATACCAAGTCGAATTCCTCGAGAAGGTTGGCCAAAGCATCGCATCAACCATAACATCTGTAAGGGTAAACATCAAAACAACGGAACTGCTAACCAAAACCCAACAACAGGCCGAGGAGATGCTTGCGCAGGAAGAGGAGATGCGGCAGAATATGGAGGAACTACAGGCCACCCAGGAGGAGTCGGCACGGCGTACCAACGAAATGCAATGTTTTATCGATGCGCTAAATATCTCGAGTTTTGTTATTGAGTACGATACGCTTGGGTACATCACATCAATTAACGAAGCTTACCTAAGCTTGCTTGGATTAACGCGGGACGAGGTTGTTGGCACCCATCATACCGACAGGATGGAACTTAGCAAGGCGCAAAAGCATGAGTACGATACATTCTGGAATAACCTTAGGAATGGGCTTCCTCAAAAACAGGTTAATCGATTTACGGTTCACGAGAAAACGTATGTTTTTCAAGAGACCTACACCCCAATTAAGAACGACAAGGGCGAAGTGTACAAAATCTTAAAGATATCAAACAATATTACCAACCTGGTTAAAGAATAGTTCCAAACCAAAAAACAAATCAGCCTTGTCGACGCTTCACACAATGGATTGGGAAAAATTGCTTTGCCCCAAACGCTTTGGATGGAAAGAGGGAAGCACCCAGCAACAGGAAACCCGCTCACATTTTCAGCGCGATTACGATCGGATAATCTTTAGCTCACCATTTAGGCGGCTACAGAACAAAACGCAGGTATTCCCTTTGCCCGGCAGCGTTTTTGTACACAATCGTTTAACCCATAGCCTGGAGGTTGCAAGCGTTGGCCGAAGCCTTGGCAACAATGTTGTCCCTTTCATCAAGAAGAATGTAAAAACCAACCTTTCCGATTTGGTTGAGCAGATCCCAACCATCGTTTCCACAGCATGCCTATCGCATGATTTGGGAAACCCCCCATTTGGCCATAGCGGAGAGGAAGCAATTCGTAACTTTTTCAGAAACAACGAGAGCACTCTAAAAAGCGACCTAACCGAGGGGCAATGGAACGACCTGGTGCGTTTCGAGGGAAACGCCAATGCGCTTAGGCTACTTACCCACAAAATGGAGGGCAAGCGTGAGGGTGGATTTCGCTTAAGCTACCCAACCCTAGCATCCATAGTTAAATACCCGTGGGAGTCGACCCTAGAGAGCAAGAAAAAGTTCGGCTTTTTCCAAGCCGAGAAGGAGTGGTACAGCCATATTGCAAGCGAAATGGGCATACCACAAGTAGGGCAAACTCCCTTAAGCTACGCTCGCTACCCCCTGGTATATCTGGTAGAAGCCGCCGATGATATCTGCTACCAACTCATGGATATTGATGATGCTCATAAGCTGGGCATACTACCAACCGAGCAGGTTAAGGATTTATTCATGGCCTTTTTCGATAGCGCTAAGGATAACTCGTGGATATCGAGCATAAACCAAACCCTTGCGGATGTTACCGACCATAACGAGCAGATTGCGTTCCTTCGCTCCATGGCCATTGGCAAGCTAACACAGGAGTGCTCCCAAGCTTTTATCCGCAGCTACAACGATATTATTGTAGGGAATCAAGTACCAGCTCTTATAAACCAGCTCGACGAGGTTGGTAGTGTAGCACTTAAAAGAATCCAAGATATCTCCATAAACCTAGTGTACAATCACCCCACGGTTATTGAAATTGAGCTGGCTGGCTATAAAATCCTTAGCACCTTACTTAACAAAATTTGCCCCGCCCTGCTCGATCCCACCGACAGCTACAACCACAAAATTATTCGACTTATACCCAAGCAATATGTCACTCCTAAAGCGAGCAAATACGAAAACCTAATGGCAGCCGTTGATTTTGTGTCGGGGATGACAGATGTTTACGCTCTCGAGATGTATCGTACCTTCGAAGGAATATCTATTCCTGGAATAAACAGGTAGTTAAGCATAGAGCCTGCTGCAACTTCTTTTACCTTTATTTAACAGTAGGTTAGCCCCATCTGGCCATGGATATCGTCTCATTTTTTATAACTTTGTGGTTAACCGTCAAAACATTAAAAATGCCCATACTACCATCAATCATAAACTGGTTAAACACCAAGCGACTCCATGAAATAGATCTATTTAGGCGATTTCCTTGCGAAGTACAGGAGGATATTTTTAAAAGTTTGATTGAGCGAGCCAAAGGTACAGCCTTTGGTATAGAGCATAGCTTTAGCGAGATAAAATCCATAGAGCAGTTTCAGCGACAGGTGCCAATAGTTGACTACGAAGGAGTAAAGCAATATGTTGATAGGCTTAGGAAAGGTGAAGCCAACGTGCTTTGGCCAGGCGAAATTCGCTGGTTTGCCAAATCGTCGGGAACCACTAGCGACAAGAGCAAATTCATCCCCGTTAGTAGAGATGCCCTAGACGAATGCCACTTTAGGGGTGGCAAAGATGTGCTTGCGCTTTACACAGACTTGTACCCCGAAACAGAAATATTTACTGGAAAAGGGCTTACCCTTGGAGGCAGCCATCAGGTAGACAACTTCAATAACCAGTCGTACTACGGCGATCTTTCGGCCATACTTATTGAGAATATCCCCTGGTGGGCCGATTTTATTCGCACCCCCAGCCAAAAGGTGGCGCTAATACCCGAGTGGGAAGTTAAACTCGAGAAGCTAACCGAAGAGGCGCTTAAAGAGAACGTTACGAATTTAGCCGGAGTCCCCTCATGGAATCTGGTAATGATTAAGCATATACTCGATGTAACCGGCAAGAATAACCTGCTGGAGATATGGCCAAACCTGGAGCTGTTCACCCACGGAGGCGTGAGCTTTACGCCCTATCGCGAGCAGTTTAAAAAGATAATCCCCTCGCCCAACATGCACTATATGGAGACCTACAACGCCAGCGAGGGCTTCTTTGCCATACAAGACGACCCCAACAGCTACGACATGCTGCTTATGCTCGACTACGGCGTGTTTTACGAATTTGTTCCTTTCGATGAGTTCGGAACGCCAAACCCTAAGGCCTGCACCATTAGCGAGGTTGAGCTGAATAAGAACTACGCTATGATTATAACCACCAACTCAGGGCTTTGGCGCTATATGATTGGCGACACGGTAATGTTTACCTCCACATTTCCACATAAAATTAAAATAACAGGCCGCACAAAGCACTACATCAACGCATTTGGCGAGGAGGTAATTATTGACAATGCCGAGAAAGCCCTTAAAGTTGCATGCGAAAAAACGGGTGCGCTTATTCAGGATTACACTGCCGCCCCTATTTATATGGGCGACGAGGCCAAGGGCGCACATGAATGGCTAATTGAGTTTGAAAAAGAACCCAACGACCTAAACTTCTTCACAACCGCACTAGACAACGCCTTGTGCTCCATCAACTCCGACTACGAAGCCAAACGTTACAAGGGCATTACGCTATCGGAGCCAGTGGTTAGGGTAATGAGCAGGGGAACCTTTTTTAAATGGATGAGGGAACGCGGCAAGCTGGGCGGGCAGAATAAAGTTCCTCGCCTGTCGAATACCCGCGAGTATGTTGATGCATTGCTGAAATCGGCGAATAATTAATAGCCTATGTGGTTAGTGAGGCACCTCCTCTTCGCAATAGCATGTCTCGGCCTGCACATCAATTTGGGCATAGCCAACGAACGATCATCATCTCAGAGTAACAACCATAGTAACATATGGATTGTTACCAGCAATGGCGTGCAAAGGATAAGCGACGATGGAGAGGTGTTAGCAACCTACTACAATGCGCACCTTGGCAATCCAACATCACTCGATTGCTCCGACCCCTTTCGTATAATGCTGTTCTACCAACAGCATCAACAGGTAATAATCATTTCCAATAACGGCATAGCCATTGGAAAACCTGTTAACCTAATAGACCTTGGTGTAGGGGAAATTTCGCTTGCGTGCCGTTCGGCCAGAGGGGGAATGTGGCTTTACCATCGCGAGGGTCATGAGCTGCTGCAAATAAACCCTCAGCTCACCCGTGTTGACCAAAAGATAGCTCTAGCCCAAACACAATCTAACCAGCAACCAATCAAAATGATTGAGCGAAATGGGATTATTTACATCGGAATAGCCAGCCAACGTATCGAACGAATCGACAGCTATGGAACAACGCTGGAACCTATTGAGTTAATTTACAACGAGTGGTTTTGGGTTGATGACAAATATCTATGGACACTCAACGAGAATCACATTGAACAGCGGCAGCTTACCCGGCTCGAATCGGAACCAAAATTATTTCACTGCCCCCACAGCATTTCCCCTCTAGTTATCAACGGAAAACCTATGCGCTACGAGAACAAAAAGTTACTTCGCTGCGAAAAATTGGATTATTAGGTAGCAAAACCCATTTTGTTTTTATATTTTTAAACCATTCATAATAAGTCTATAAAATCTTTACTCAACTAGAAACTATGCACATAGCAGTAGCAGGGAATATTGGCTCAGGGAAAACTACCCTTACTCGATTACTCTCGAAGCATTACAATTGGAAACCGCAATATGAGGATGTTGACGACAATCCATACCTAAACGATTTTTACGAGGATATGCAGCGCTGGAGCTTCAACCTCCAGATATACTTCCTCAACAGCCGATTTAACCAAATTGTGGAGATCCGCCGCAAGGGCGAACAGGTAATTCAGGATCGAACCATCTATGAGGATGCATATATCTTTGCTCCCAACCTGCACACCATGGGCTTAATGTCTACCCGCGACTTTAACAACTACAGCAGCCTGTTCCAGCTCATGTGCTCACTAATTCAGCCCCCCGATTTGCTAATATACCTTAGGGCGACTGTTCCAACCCTTGTAAACCAGATTCAAAAACGAGGGCGCGATTACGAGAAGAGCATCCGAATAGATTACCTACAACGATTAAATGAGCGATACGAGGCTTGGATTGGTGGGTACAAGCTGGGGAATCTTCTGATAGTGGAGGTTGACAACCTGAATTTTTCTGAAAACCCAGCCGACCTACGTTCTATCATCAATAAGATTGATGCTCAAATCCACGGGCTATTCTAAATTGCTTTAGCTATCAGCACAAAGTATTTAATGGGGGTGACATAAGCACCCCCTTTTTTACGAAGGCTCACAAAGCAAATTTCACAAAAATTAAAACAGCTGTTAACCCAAAAACTACTATTTTTGAAGATTCTAAGGGCAGTTACAGTAAACCTCGGCACAGATGAAACCAATTATCAGAAAATCTATTCCCCACGCAGTAGCCATCCTTCTGTTTTTCGCAGCCACCAGCATCTACTTTTTTCCCCTAATGCAGGGCAAGGGTATTGTGCAGCATGACATTCAGCAATTCAGAGGATCGGCACAAGAAATTATTGAGCACCGCGAGCAGTATGGAGAGGAACCCCTGTGGACCAACTCTATGTTTGGTGGGATGCCAGCATACCTCATATCCACTAAGTTTTCGGGCAACCTGCTTTCTTTTGTCGACAAAGCCTTACAGCTTACTAAACACCCCGGCAGCTTTATTTTTGTTACGCTGGTTGGGTTTTACATCCTACTACTGGTGCTTGGGGTTAACCCGTGGCTAAGCATAGTGGGAGCATTTGCCTACGCATTTTCATCATACTTTTTTATAATTATTGAGGCGGGCCATAACGCCAAAATGCACGCCATTGCCTACGTAGCGCCAATGCTTGCCGGAGCATTTATGGCTTTTAAGGGGAAGTACTGGGGCGGGTTTGCGCTATTTGCCCTGTTCCTTGGATTAAACCTAAGGGCTGGCCACGTTCAAATTACTTACTACGCCGCATTTATTGGAATTGCCATTGCCATTGCCTACCTTGTAGATGCTCTTAAATCGAAAAACCTTAAACCATACGCCAAGGCCGTTGGAGTACTTGCACTTGCCGCCGTACTTGCTGTTGGGGCAAACTTCTCGAGGCTATACTTCACCTACGAGTCGGGTAAATACTCCATTCGTGGAGCTACCGAGCTGAGTACTCGCGAGGAGGATAGAACATCGGGGCTTGACAAGGAGTACGCTACCGCTTGGAGCTACGGGGTAACCGAAACGCTAAACCTGCTAATTCCAAACCTTATGGGTGGCGCCTCGGGAGCCGACTTTGGAACCAACTCTCACACCTACAAATTTCTTATTGAGAACCGTGTACCCCAGGGTCAGGCTAGGGCAATTGTTAAGCAGTTACCTGCATACTGGGGTCCACAGCCTATGACCTCAGGGCCAGTTTACCTTGGGGCCATTGTGGTATTCCTTTTCATATTTTCGCTATTCATACTTAGAGGCAACCTAAAATGGGCGTTGCTGGGTGTAACAATTCTGAGCATTATGCTTGCTTGGGGAAGAAACTTTATGCCATTAACTGACCTGTTCCTCCACTACTTCCCGGGCTACAACAAGTTCCGAACTGTATCGATGATATTATACATTGCGGAGCTAACCATTCCGCTAATGGCTATTCTTGGGCTTAAGGAGATTTTTCAGGGTAACGTTTCGAAGGCTCAGTTTGTAAAGGGGTTAAAATGGGCCGCTGGTATTGCTGGGGGAATATGCCTATTCTTCCTATTGCTGGGTAGCTCACTTTTCAGCTTCGAGGCCGATATTGACCAGCACTACATAGCCTCTGGATATCCTGCCGAGATGTTCGATGCCATAAGGCACGACCGACAAGCCATGATGCGTGCCGATGCATTTCGCTCCCTTGCATTTATTGTGCTGGGTGCCGGCTTGCTCTACGCATATCATCTTAAAAAGGTGAAACTTACACACTCCATAGCCTTACTAGGCGTGCTAATTATAGCCGATATGTGGACGGTAAATCGTCGATACCTAAACAACGACAACTTTGTTCCCCAAGCTAGGGTTGAGGTTCCATTTACCCCAAGCGGGGCCGACAAGCAGATACTTGCCGATACCACCCCGCATTTTAGGGTTTACAACCGAACGGTAAGCACCTTTAACGATGCCAGCACATCGTTCTTCCACAAATCGATTGGAGGGTACCATGGCGCTAAGCTAAGGAGGTATCAGGAGCTGATTGACTACCACATATCACGCGGAAATATGGCGGTTATTAACATGCTCAACACTCGGTATGTGATTGATGCCACCGAGCAGGGTCAGGTGGCACGCCTCAACCCATCGGCACTGGGCAACGCTTGGTTTGTTGAGAATGTTATGGTTGTTGAGAATGCCGACCAGGAGATTGAAGCGCTCAACCATTTCGACCCGCAAACAACAGCCATTGTAGATAAACGATTTGCATCAAATCTTAGCGATTACAATGCTAAGCCAACCGAGGGAGAGTTTATACAGCTAACTGACTATAGAGCCAATAGGCTTACCTACCAGTACAGTTCGAATAGCGATAAGCTAGCGGTTTTTTCCGAAATTCATTACCCCGTTGGCTGGCAGGCTACAATTGACGGCCAAGAAGTTGAACACATAAGAGTAAACTACGTACTTAGGGGGGCAATGCTCCCAGGTGGAAACCACGAGGTGGTATTTGAGTACAAGCCCAAAATGTTTAGGGCAGGATATGCTGTAGATTTAGCATCTTCCCTACTAATCATGCTGCTGGTTGTTGGTTGGATTGGGTTTAACCTGTTTAAAATGTGGCGCACCGAAAATTAGAAATCGATTATTGGTATCATTTCACGATAGTTAAGCTAACTTTGCACCCACTATGAAGGCAGAAAAACGAAGCACCAAATGGCGACTGAGGAGTTCGTACCTCTCATCCATCATTAGCAATGCGCTAGTACTATTTATGCTAGGCGTACTAATGCTGCTTATCTTTAATGCCCAAAGGTTATCAACCTATGTTAAGGAGAACATAGGGTTTTCGGTGATTCTGCATGATGATGTTCGCGAAGTGGATGCCAATTTCCTCCGCAAAACGCTAGACGCATCGCCCTACGTGCGGCTAACCGAGTATGTAACCAAGGAGGAAGCTGCACGCGAGCTACAGCAGGAGCTGGGCGAAGATTTTATTGGTTTCCTTGGATATAATCCCTTGTCTTCATCCATTGAGGTTAGGCTAAAAGCCGACTACGCCAACCCCGACAGCATAAGGAAAATTGAGGATGAGCTTATGGCTCATAGGCCTGTGAAAGAGGTTTTCTACCAAAAATCGCTAGTAAACCTTATAAACGAAAACGTTCAGAAAATTAGCGCCATAATCCTACTTTTTAGTGGGCTCATGCTATTTGTGGCCATTGTGCTAATAAACAACACCATAAGGCTATCGGTTTACTCCAAACGGTTTTTAATAAACACCATGAAGCTTGTAGGTGCCACATGGGGTTTTATACGCAAACCCTTCCTGGTTAGAGGAATGCTCCATGGTTTTTACGCATCGTTACTGTCGCTCGCAATGCTTGGTGGAGTTATATACCTTGTACAGCATGAGTTTTACGAAGTAATAAACTTTGGCCAAATTGGACTAATGCTAGCCATTACGGGTCTCATAATCCTATTGGGCATCATTATTAACCTTATCTCCACGTCGCTAGCCGTTGGCAAGTACCTACGACTTAAAGCCGACGAGCTATACTACTAAACAAAACACAACAGCATATGTCAAAAAATCAACAAAAACAGCAGGACAAGCCAACCGCCGATATGTTTCCCCTGGGGAAAGAAAATTACAAGCTCATGATTATTGGCCTGGGAATCATCATCATCGGTTTTGTGCTTATGATTGGAGGTGGCTCCGATGGCCCCAACGTATTCAACGAAGAAATATTCAGCTTTCGACGCATAACCCTAGCGCCAATAATTGTTCTCTTTGGTTTTATCTTTCAGATATATGCCATCATGAAGAGACCGAGTACCAAGGAGTAAACCATAAAATTTTTTACCGATGGATTTTTTACAGGCCCTAATCCTTGGAATAGTTCAAGGACTAACCGAGTTTTTACCCGTTAGCAGTTCCGGTCACCTAGAGATAGGCAAGGTGTTGCTGGGAGTTGATGTTGAGGAAAGCCTCAGCTTTTCTGTTGCTGTACACAGCGCCACTGTGCTAAGCACAATAGTTGTGTTCTGGAAAGATATTGTGGCCCTGTTTAAGGGGCTTTTTCAGTTTAAATGGAACGAGGAAACGAAGTTTGTAGCCCTAATACTCATCTCAATGATTCCGGTTGGAATTGTGGGGGTATTTTTCAAGGATAGCGTGGAGGGGTTCTTCGATGGGAACCTCCTATTAGTGGGATTTATGTTGTTGGTTACTGCCACCCTACTCACCCTATCGATGGTAATTAAGCATAAACAGGAGCGCGATATAAACTTTTTTGATGCATTAGTAATTGGTATTGCACAAGCATTAGCTGTAATGCCAGGCATATCGCGTTCAGGGGCAACTATAGCCACTGGGCTTATGCTGGGTAAACGCAGACCCGAAGTGGCTCGATTCTCCTTCCTTATGGTATTGCTGCCCATACTTGGTGCCAATTTTATTGATATTGTTTCTGGCGATTTTTCGTCCGAGGCAGGTGTAGGTATTATGCCATTGGCTGTTGGGTTTGTCTCGGCATTTGTTGTGGGTCTGTTTGCCTGCAAACTAATGATTTCGCTAATTAAGCAAAAAAGGCTTATCTGGTTTGCCATATACTGTGCCGTTGTTGGCTCCATTGCCATAGCTTCATTCATACTCTAAAAATATATGAGGTTCACATTCGATAAGGAAACGGACTGGAGAGAGGGGGTGGTATTGCTATTCGACAAGCCACTGGAGTGGACCTCCTTTAACCTTGTAAGCAAGGTTCGCTCGTTGCTGTACCACCGCCTAGGTTACAAAAAGATTAAGGTGGGGCACGCTGGCACGCTCGACCCACTGGCCACAGGGCTTCTTATTGTGTGCGTTGGCAGGGCAACCAAGCAGGTACCCTTACTACAGGATAAGGAAAAGGAGTACATCGCTACATTCTATATAGGTGCAACTACTCCATCGTTCGACTTGGAGACGGAAATAGATAATAAGTACCCAACCGAGCACATAACCAGAGAGAAGATTAACGATGTGGTGGCAAGCTTTGTAGGGCCACAGATGCAGATACCGCCTCTATTCTCTGCAAAGTTTGTTAACGGTGGCAGAGCTTACAAGCTTGCCCGCAAAGGTGTAGATATGCAGCTCGAGCCATCGCCCATTGTTATCTACGATTTGGAGGTTATTAACTACGAACATCCTAAGATTACGCTAAAAGTTAAGTGCAGCAAAGGAACGTACATAAGGGCCTTAGCCCGCGATTTTGGTGAAAAACTTGACTCCGGTGCCCATCTGGTTGAGTTGCGGCGAACCGCCATCGGCGATTTTAGGGTAGAAGATGCCTTTACCCTAATAGATTTTGAAAAAAATATTGAGGCAATGTAACCAACTTCATATTGCTCCGTATAAGGTGCACAGTGCCCATAAGTGCGCATAACCACTGGATTTTCCTAGTAATCAACGAAAACATCAAAAAAAAATATGCTGTGGTTTGAACCAATGTGCATATTTAGTAGTTACCTTTGCAAACTCTTTTAAATAAACTCTTTTTCAATGAAGTTATCCCAGTATAAGTACAACCTACCGCAAGAGCTGATAGCAAAATTCCCTGTCGAAAACCGCGATGAATCGCGCCTAATGGTGCTTAACAGAAAAACCAAAACCATTGAGCACAAGGTGTTCAAAGATATCATCGACTATTTTGACGATGGTGATGTGATGGTTTTTAACAACACCAAGGTTTTTCCTGCTCGACTATACGGTAACAAGGAGAAGACTGGCGCCGAGATAGAGGTTTTTCTACTTAGGGAGTTAAACAAGGAGCAACGCCTCTGGGATGTACTGGTTGACCCTGCCCGTAAAATACGCATAGGGAACAAGCTTTACTTTGGCGACGACGATGTGCTGGTAGCAGAGGTTATTGATAACACCACCAGCCGTGGCCGAACCCTCCGATTCCTATTTGATGGAACATACGAGGAGTTTAAGAGCACTCTTTACCGTTTGGGCGAAACCCCGCTACCAAAGTTTATTCGCCGTGAGGTTACCCCCGAGGATAAGGAGCGTTACCAAACCATATACGCCAAGCACGAGGGCGCAGTTGCTGCTCCAACCGCTGGACTTCACTTTAGCCGCGAGCTCCTAAAACGGCTCGAGATTAAAGGGGTAGATTTTGCCGAGATAACCCTTCATGTAGGCCTAGGAAACTTCCGCAGCGTTGATGTGGAAGACCTAACCAAGCACAAAATGGACTCGGAGCAGATAAACATACCCGAAGATGCCGTAAAAATTGTGAACTCAGCAAAAGACCAAAAGAGTAAAATTTGTGCTGTGGGAACCACAGTGCTTCGAACCCTCGAGAGTTCAGTTTCAACCGATGGATACCTGAAGCCTTTTGCCGGATGGACAAATAAGTTCATTTTCCCTCCATACGAATTTAGCGTTCCCGATGCCATGGTTACTAATTTCCACCTGCCGCTATCAACCCTACTCATGATGGTATCGGCTTTTGCAGGCTACGATTTTCTTTTTGATGCATACAAGCTGGCCATATCGGAGAAATACCGATTTGGAACCTATGGCGATGCAATGCTAATTATATAGAATTAAGAAAAACTATCAAAATAGAGCCTGCTGTTTAGCGGGCTTTTTTATTTTGGTATAAACTGCATTAGAATTACCAAAACCAAAAGGGTAACAAAAAGTATCTCCGGAAAAATCCGACCCCGGGCAAAGGTAAAGTAGCTTGAAAGAAAGTACGAGAAGGGAATTGCGAACAGGAATACTGTTTCGGCTGATACGAATGGAACCACAATAGTAGCAGTCCCCACCAAAAGTATCATAATTAGAAATATGCTATGGTACTTTCGCACATTGATCTTTTGTGTTGGTAAGCCCGAAACAACAAACCCACCCGTTACTAAAAGCATAAATAGAGCAAAAGATAACCAAACAACGAAAGCTAGTCCAGTATCAAAAAAACTAAAGGCCACCCCATCGGCTATGGTATTGAAGACGATTGTGGTTAGGGCCATATCGTCGTTAAAGTAGTAGTAGAAAAACCAGCCAAAAAACAAGGGGGTTACAAAACCTAGCGTAGCCGCCAGCCAGGATCTTACTGAGGTTACATTTAGTATAACTATTGAAAAAAGAATTAGCAAAAATAGTATAATGGTGGGCAGGTAGAAAAGCGTACCCAATGCTGTGTAAAAACCAGCCTTAAACAGCCTGTCGAGGGAATTTCCTGCCAGCGATGCAAACAAACTATTGACTGTTAGTATTGCAAAAAAAGCAGCAAAAACTGCAGGGTTGAGAGTTTGCAACGAAATGAAGCCAGAGCAAATTATGATGTAAAAAAGGGAGGGTAAATAGGTTCGGTTCTTAATTAGTATGTACCGGGTGTTAAGCTGGATTAGCAGAGAGCCGTTGATGATAACTAAACCAAGTGTAAGTAGGCTACCCCAGATGCTTCCAACGGGTATAATCGACTGCAAAAGGGCATATAATGGCATTTTATAGTAGGAGAAATCGGCAACTTCGCCTCCCCAGAAAAGAGATTTAAGCCAAGCTGCTACACCTAACACCACAATCGACACCAGAACTCCAGGGAGAGGCTTCCTAAAAAACTTTAGCAACATAGGAGCTACAATTAAATATTGGTTTACACTAAATCCTTTCCTATATCACGACGAAAGTACTTATTCTCGAAATCAATCTTAGAGGCTAGGCTATACGATACCTCAAGCGCACTGGAGGTGCTATTGGCAATGCCCACGCAAGCCATAACCCTGCCACCCGAAGTAACCAGCTTATCTCCCACATACTTGGTGCCAGCATGAAAAGCTAGGCCGTTATCAATGGCAAACTCGCCCGATACAATTTTTCCTTTAGAGTAATCGCCCGGATACCCACCAGATACAAGTATAACTGCTGTTGCCGACTGTGAATTAAACTCCACCTCAGCCTCGCTAAGCTTTCCCTGAGATGTAAGCACAAGCAGCTCCAACAAATCGGTCTTAAGCCTAGGCATAACCACCTGTGTTTCGGGATCGCCCATACGAGCATTATACTCTATGACAAAGGGATCGCCACTCACATTCATTAGGCCAACAAAAATAAACCCTTTGTAGGGAATACCCTCCACCTTTAGCCCTTCGATGGTAGGCTTAACGATACGCTCATCGACCTTAGCCATAAACTCTGCATTGGCAAATGGAACGGGCGAAACCGCTCCCATCCCACCGGTATTGGGGCCTGTATCTCCCTCGCCAATACGCTTATAGTCCTTGGCCTCGGGAAGTATTACATATCCATCGCCATCGGTTAGTACAAATACCGACACCTCAATGCCCTGCAAAAACTCCTCAATTACAACGGTATTACCAGCATCGCCAAACTCGCCTCCAAACATCTGGTTTAGGGTATCCTCGGCCTCTATTAAATCGCTGGAAATAACAACTCCTTTACCAGCCGCCAACCCATCGGCCTTAAGAACATAGGGTGGCTTAAGAGTTTTAAGGAACAACATTGCATCATCCTTTTGGCTGCTGCAAAAACTTTTGTATTGAGCCGTTGGTATACCATGTCGCATCATGAAACCCTTGGAGAAATCCTTGCTCCCCTCGAGCATGGCACCTGCTCGGGTTGGCCCTATTACTGGGATATGTTTGAGATCATCATCGGCCAAAAAGAAATCATGAACGCCCTTAACCAAAGGATCCTCGGGTCCCACCACCACCATCTCTATGCTTTTGGTAATAACCAGCTGCTTGATAGCGGCAAAATCTACAGGGTTAACATCAACATTCTCTCCCAGCGTAGCAGTTCCTGGGTTTCCGGGTGCTATGAATAGCTTGCTAAGGATTGGGCTCTGACTAAGTTTCCATGCCAAGGCATGCTCCCTGCCTCCCGAACCGAGTAAAAGTACATTCATGATTTAAAAGGGTTGTTTGGTTGGTGTAAAAATAGGCCAATAGTTTCAATTGCCAAAGATTTGAGCAAGCTCATTTGGGGCAACACCAAAAAGAAAGCCCCGAAAAAATCGGGGCTTCAATAAACGTGACTAATATTAGTTATCCTTTACCATTCGGTAAATGGCGCTCTCGCCATCATGCGATACAATACGCAAGAGGTAAACTCCTGAGGATAACGATTGGGTATTAATCCTGTCGGTGCCATCGAGCTGAACCTCCATCACCTTTTGACCAGCGATATTGGTGATAACTACACGTTTCACCTTATGCGAATCGGAAATTCGAATCTCGTTGGTAAACGGATTGGGGAACAGCTTGATATCAGAGATTTCGTTCAGGTCAGCACTTACAGCAACCATATTAATAGCCAGCTGCACATTATCTCCATTAACGGTAAAGGTACTCTGGTAGTCAATGTAGTTGGTAGCTGTTATTGTATAGCTATATGTACCATCGGCAGCGTCAATTGTTGCCACACCAGATGCATTGGTTACAACCGGGCTAAACCCGCTAACGCTTACCTGTGCGTTTTCAATTGGCTGCTGACCCGGATCCTTAACATTAAAGGTAACCGTATAGGTGGGAATGCTTGTTACGTTAACGGAAATTTTGTTGCTCTCGCCAGTGCACCCAGCCTTGGTAACCAAAACGCTATACTCGCCCTGTGAAGTTGCAGTATAAGTTGCGTTGGTGGCATTGGCTATATCGGCACCATCCTTTTGCCACTGATATGCAGCATCGGTAATATCAACGGTAAAGGTAACGCTAACCTCCTCGCCTTCGGTCCAGTCTGTGCGATCGCTGGTACTAATTGTTGGCGAGGGGATGGGGTTGACGGTAACAGCTAAGTCTACATACTTCTCGCCACAAACATTAACTCCAGTAGCCGTTGCCCTAATGATGAAATCGGAATCAGCACTAGAGACCTCTCCTGTGGTAGGGTTAACGGTAGCCGTTCCGCTTTCGATAGAATAAGCGATAGTTTCGGCGTTCTCTGCTGTAGCAAGGTAAACCTCGGAGCTACCAGCACAAAGCATTGAAGCACCTGAAGTAAAGCTTGGCTCACCCACATTGGGTGTTACAGCAATTGTAATCTCATCACTTTGGCTTGTGCATCCGGCCGTATTCATCCCAACAACTTTCACCACCATTCCATTGGTTGGGTTTGGTATAGTAAAAGTGTTCACTGTACTAAACTCGCCTTGCTGTACTTCATCTACAAAAAACTGATAACTAAACCCTGAAGATGCAGTAACGAGAATCTCAGTACCTTCGCAAACGTCAGTGTCAGGGCTCACATCAACTGTAAATGAAGGTGCAGCGTAGCTAGATGAAAGGTTTACTGAGGATCCCACAACGCAACCATACTTATCGGTTACTGAATATGTGTATGAACCAACGGTTAGGTTATATTGATCCTTTTGCTCGTTGACCAAACCACTGCCACTGCTCGTTGACCAATTAAAGTTGTATGGTTGCGACCAGCCATTCACGGTTAGCTGTATTGAACCATCGTTATCGGCTGGACAGGTAGTTTTTGTTACTGTAGGTGTTGCGCTTAATGCAAATGCGGGTTCGCCAATAAGTACGGGCATAAGCGATATTGAAATATCATCGCTAGCGTCTGAGGGAGTCCCCATATCATCGGTTAGGGTAACAGAGTACTCACCTGCAGATAGATTTGTTGCAGTAATAACATTGCTTTGCCCACTACTCCATTCAATGGTTACCCCACCGGTTGAGTTAAAAAAGTCTACGGAAGCAAATCCATCACTTCCACCTTTACACTTAGGATTAACGGTCTCTACTATCCTCGCATTAAAAAGATGCTTATCATCAACATTAACACTTGTGTCTTTGAAACAACCATTTGCATCATACAAACTAAGAATGTAGGTTCCTCCACGTATGCCAAACAAATCCTCATCAGTAGATTCAAAACCATTGGGACCTTTCCATATTATAGTATACGGTTCACTTCCATTATTAACCATAAGATCGATTGAGCCATTAGGACTTGCTGGTGTTGAACTCGTGTTACCTGTTATAATGGACCCATCAAAATGGATTTGGAGTGGTTGTTTTATCTCAAAGGTTTCGGTTGCAAAGCAACCATTCTCGTCGGTAACAGTAACCACATAGGTTCCTGCAGTTAATGAGCTTTGGTTTTGTGAAGTAGGAACAACCCCATACCCATCAGGCGTATCCCAGAAATAGGTGTACTCACCAACACCTCCGGTAACGGTTAAGGTAATCCCACCATTCTCACCACCATAGCAACCGGTTACATCGGTTACAACTCCGTTTATATCGATGGGGTCGGGTGCAATTAGGTGGTAAAACTTGGTAACCGTTCTGCCCAAATCATCGGTAACAGTAAATTTATATACCCCTGCCTCCAAATTGTCATAGCTTAGAGGAGCGGAGTATACACCGGCATCAATTTCATCGCCCCCAACTAGGCTAACCTCGTATGAGTAGGGCTCCTGACCTCCGCCAAAAACCTCAAGCCCAAGCGTTCCATCATGCCCCTCGGAGCATGAGATTTCGGAAACTGTGGGTAGGATGTGGATATTGATGTGTTTGGCTAGGAACATATCCTTGCCACCACCATTGACAAAACTAGCGATTTCTGGAATGTTTAGGTATTCAGAGGTGAATGAACCGCTTATGAACGAATTACCAGCACTACTTAAAACGACAGACGCATCATCCTCATTATTATAACCACCAAGTGATGTTGAACTAAGATATTGGCCACTTGACGAGTAGTTAACAAGAAAAACATCCAAACCTCCAGTATATACGAGTGTATCAACTGGATTATTTGAATTTGGTATATGTATATCTGCATTAAACTTCCCCACTACACTTACAACTTTATTACGAGTGTAAACATCCCTAATCTTATCTCCACCAGTTCCACCAACCAATTCAACCCATTCAATGTCTCCATTTGATATATACTTTGCAATCCAACCATCATAACCAAAAGCAGATTTAACAACTTCTTCTTTATCGCCATTAGAGAATGAAATAGTTGTGTTTCCTTCTCCAACAGCATAAAGACTTCCTTCTTCGTCAGAAGAAAACCTAGTTCCTTGAGTTATGTTAACTCCTCCCCCCTCCATACCCTGAACGGTTCTTACCCAAGAGACTGTACCGTTAGATAAGATACGAAAAATTGCCACAGCCTTATTCCCTAATGCAGTAGCACTAACGGAAGCTCCTGGTATGTTAATATCGGTAGTGAAGTCTACGCCAAGGTAGACACCGTTGTCTGCAGCTGTACAAATGCCACCCAGCACTCTGGCATACTTTGTTGATGCAAAATGAATGTGCCATTGATATTCAGCATTTTTATCATATTTAGCAAGAAAACCGTCACCAGAGCTATTCCCAAATGTTTTATTTATTGGATCAGGAGTGATTTCTCCAGTGCTTTTTAATGTGAGGGTTGGGCTATTGAAGTAACCCCCAATAAATATATTGTTAAATTCATCTGTAGTAACACCAAACCCCCTATCATCACCTGTACCCTGAGCAATATTATATACCCAAATAAGATTCCCATTATTATCATATTTAGCAAGAAAGACATCCTGCGCCCCAGAACTTGTAATAAACTGATTATCTGACGGGTTGATACTCTCAAATTCACATAAGCCGTCAGTATCAGAGCGAAACAACCCAGTTATAACAATATTACCTGAAGCATCAACTGTAAGTCCCTTAATATTTGTTAAATCATTATTACCTATTCCGACTACCCAATCTAAACTACCACCAGGAAGATACTTTGCTAGGAAAGGAGTATTGGCCATAGAGTATAATTCAATATCGAATCCAACAAAAGTAGTTGTACTGATCTTAGCTCCTGCTACTATTATATTATCCATATCATCAATAGCTGTTATCTGATTGAAAATATTACCAGAGCCTGTCACATGCCTTGCCCACTCCCAGTTTTGAGCAGTTATGCTACAAAGTTGGACAACAGATATAAATATTATAATGGAAATAATCTTCACTGTTCTCATCAAAGTAATATTTTGTGATAATAATTATTAATCTACTAAATACCTGGTAAAAATATAAAGTTAACATATTAACTTTACTGACGCAATCATTAAAATGTTTTTTATTTTGATTAACTGTCTGAAATAATAGGTGAACGAAAGAAAACATATTCTTGTGTTAAATATATTCTATTGTAAAAAAGGGGTTTAGCAAAATATATGGGTAAGAGGATCAGGGTTTTAATACGGCTTGCAAAGGATTATTTATGGTCCTATCTGGCTATTGTTTTCTTAAGAAGCTACTTTAGGGATATTAGATGTTTTATACTTTTCGTTGGGTATCCAAGAAGTGGACACAGCTTAATTGGCTCTTTACTTGACGCTCACCCAAATGTAATTATAGCTCAAGAATTGAATGCCTTACAATACTTTACAAAGGGGTTTTCAAAAGAACAGGTGTTTTCTCTGCTAATAAAAAACTCTAAAGAAGTCGCAAACAAGGGTCGTCAATCCACAGGTTATTCCTATGTTGTACAAGAGCAACATCAGGGCAAATTCAATAAACTAAGCGTTATTGGTGATAAAAAAGGATGGGCATCCTCTTTACTTCTACAAGCAAATTCTGACTTAAGGTTTCTTTTAAATACAAAAATAAAAATAAAAATAAAGTATATCCATATCTACAGAAACCCATTTGATAATATTACAACATGGGCCAGAGGGGGAAATAGAAAGAAAAATGTGGTCGATGAGAGAAATCTACTAAGAGTTGTTGATCAATATTTTGAAAGTGCTGATATGGTATCTATACTCAGAGACGATCCTAATGTAGATTTAATTGATTTAAAGCATGAGGATTTTATCAAAAACCCTAGATTACATCTAGCACAACTATGTTCATTCATTGGAGTTGAGGCCTCATCTAAGTATTTGAATTCTTGCAGTAGAATTGTGTTCACTGAGCCAAAAATCACTCGATACTCCATTTTCTGGCCTCAAAAGATTGTGGAGGATGTTTATGAAAGAATGAGCAAACATCCATTGTTAAGAGACTACAGATATGAGATTTGAATTAACAAAAAGTCACTGTGAAGTTTCTTTCCTTTTCATAGGATATTGTGATCGTTCTGGATCAACCTTCCTTTTGAAAGAACTTAGCAATTATGAGGGTGTTATTGTTTGTCCAGAAGCAGATGTTTTAGTTCGGTTATTATTAAAAAACCCATCAAAAAATGTTTCTCCAATATTTCTAAGAAAATTCAACTCTATTTGCAAAACCGACCCAAAACTTAGATTATGGGATTTATCACCTTTAAATGAAAAACTTACAACAAGATTAGACCTATTCTTCAAACTACTCATACAGTTTTCTAAAAATGAAAACAGAAAAACTTCATTAATTGTTTTTAAAGAAAGAAGTATTTTACACTACAAGAAAATCTTAGAAAGTTATCCTGTTAATAGCAATTTTTTAGCTATAATAAGAGATCCAAGAGCGGTATTTCTGTCCCAAAAAAAAGCATACAACTCATACAGGAATAAACCATTAGCAATTAACCCAGTTACATTTACTAAACAATGGAACTCATTTATTTTCAATTTGCATACTCTTAGACGAAACAAGGAGAAAATAATAGAGGTTAAATATGAGAATTTGATCAATAAATGCGAAATAACAATTAACTCAATTCTACAACAACTTATCCCTTTGCTTTCTGAATCAAGAAAAGACTTTCATAAATCTGAAAAGTTTGAACTTTTCTTAGAAAAAGAATCTATCAAACATTCTCTAGTAGGTCATCCGCCTCATTTTGAAAGAATTGATGCCTGGAAGACCGATCTCTCTTTGTTCGAGATTACATATATTGAAAGAGAAACTAGAAAAAAAATGCAAACATTTGGCTATATCACCTATAACAACTATAAGAAAAATAATGCTTCCTTAATTATAAAATTTCACTTGCATCATTTTGTAAGCAATTTAAAATGGCGGTTAATTGTTTATCTTAGAAAGATACGTTTTGTCGGCTTTACTAATAACCAATAAAAAAATGCTTTTAATACAACAAGAATTATAAACCTAAAAAACAATTTGATATTATTGAAATTAAAGCCTAGTCTTAAAAATATTAATAACCTCACCCTAAAAGAATTTAATAATTGCATTTTTTTTCTTGTGGAAGAAATATTCTGATTCCATACCCTATAATGTACTAAAATTACTTCATCAACAAAACAGTCATATTTTACAGCAAATCGAGTCCACAATTCATAATCTAAACTTGTTCTGAATGATTGATTGTACATACCTAGCTCAATGAAAGTGCGCCTACAAAAGAAAGAGGACGAGTGACATAAAAGACAATTCTTCATTATCTCCCTTCGAAACTTCAGGCTATCTATGGTTTTATAATCGTTAAACATTTTAATGTTTTCTATCATTCTTCCCACTTCGTCAATGGGCACTACTGAAGACCCAAGAAGTTTAATATTAGGGTACTTGTTCATAAACTCAACTTGGTACTCAAGTTTTTTAGAAACCCATACATCATCATGATCAATCCTTGCAATAAATTCACCCTTGGCTCGATTAATGCCAATATTTGCAGATAAAGGAATTCCTAATCGGGAATTGTCAATTTGATTGATTCGATTATCTTTGGTTGCGTAATATGAAATGATATCGGCAGTTAAATCTGTAGAACCATCGTTAACAATAATAAACTCAAAATCTCTATAACTTTGAGCTAAAACGCTTTCGATAGAATATTTTAAGTGCTTTTCTCCGTTAAAAACTGTCATTACAACTGATACCATATAAATTCATTTTTTGTGAAAGTACAAAAAGTATATAATATCCTAGTATGTGTTTCTTTTGTACATCCTATAATATCAGGCGATGGCAACAATGCAATGGCACTATCATCAGAATTTGTTTCAAAAGGTCATAGTGTAACAATTGTAAGCCTAAATCCAAAAAATACCCTAAAAAATAGGACTTATCTAGATGGGGTTAAAGTATATAGGACGCCTTATTACAAATCAACTTTTATTGGAAAAGTCCTATCTCGTTTGCTTTACATAACTTTTGTATTTTTTCAAATCTTAAAATCTGATACCGTTATAATTTTTGGAAGAATGTTAGGGTTTACCTCTACATTATTAATATCCATATTGTTAAGAAAAAGAATTGTATTTAGGTCAACATTGATGGACTTTGACGATCCCAAAACACTTTGTGTTGGAGATAGTTTATCAAAAAGGTTTAGCCACTTCCTTTTTAAAAATATTACCATATACTATGCCACCACCCCATCTTTTGGAAATCGGTGGACCAGCATAGGATTACCACCCAATAAAATATTCCAAAAACCTTCTGGGATTAATATAGACACTTTTAGCCCCTCATCAACTTTTGAAAAAACAATTCTTAAAGATAAAATTGGATTGCCTCAGAACACATTAATTATATGTTCTATCGGTGATTTATGCTTCAGAAAAGGATATGATAGCATTGCTTTGGTATTAGGAAGAATAAAAAATCCTTTCATTTACATTGTTCTTGGCATAAAGGAGGCAGACCCTTTGCTTTGGGGACAGAAATCCAATGCTAATGAAATAGAAACAGTGAAAAATATTCTATATAGTAATCTTAATGAAAGAATAATTCTATTTGGGCTTGTTGATAATCCACAGGATTTTTTGAAAGTATCCGATGTTTTTTTGCATTTTTCTAATTCCGAAGGATTATCAAATGCTATGCTACAATCTATGGCATGTGGAATTCCAATGGTTGTCAAGCCAATTGATGGGGTTTTAAATTATTTTCTTATCGATAATGAGAATTGTCTGTTTGCTTGCAACTGGCTTGAGTTAGAGAAAAAAACGGTCAGCCTTCTTGAAAATGAAAACATAAGAAAGACTCTGGGTCAAAATGCTCACAAATGTGCAGTTGAACTATTCAACATCTCTAGAATTACATCGGACCTTTTGAGTAGATTTGATCCCTAAAAAAATTTAAAAGCATTTAGTAAAATTCTAAATCAATCTTCATATATTAATGGCCTTTTCTATGAAAATCTATGCATTTCATTTACTTAATGATTATAGCGGCAGTCCTAAGGTGCTTATGCAGCTGGCAAAGGGCTGGGTTAATAATGGACTTAAGGTATGCATAGTAACATCAACTAACAGTGCTGGTTTTTTATCTAATATTGAAGGAGTTATATATCATAACCATCACTATATATATTTTAATAATGTATTCCTTAGATTGATAGCTTTTTGCATTAGTCAATTGATAATTTTTATAAGGGCATTGGTTTTTCTCAAAAAATCTGATATAGTATATGTGAATACTGTACTGCCCTTTGCTGCTTCAATTGCTGGAAAGATTAAGGGTTGTAGAGTAATAAACCATATTCATGAGACATCTATAAGGCCTGTGTTTTTAAAAAAGTTTCTCTTCTATATCTCAAGAATATGTTCCACGGACTCAATATACGTATCGGATTTTCTATTAAAACTTGAACATAATGGGCAGAACCAGCCTCATGTTTTGCATAACGCTCTCGAACAAACCTTTGTTGAAAATGCGAAGTTTCATTTAAGATTAGAAAAAGTCCCAAAAAACGTACTAATGATTTCATCTTTAAAAGAATACAAGGGCGTCGATATATTTCTTTCGCTTACAAGTAAAAACCCTCAATTTTCATTTCGACTCGTTTTAAATGCCACAACAAAACAAGGTCGAAAATATTTTAAAAACACTCTCCCGACCAACCTTGAAATCTTTTATGCTAGCCCTCAACTTTACGAACATTATCAATGGGCTGATATAGTAGTTAACTTGTCGTTCCCCGATAGGTGGATTGAAACTTTTGGGCTAAGTGTATTGGAGGGTATGGCTTATAGCTTACCTGCTATTACTCCAAATGTTGGAGGAATTACAGAATTAGTTACGCATAATTACAATGGTTTTCAAGTAAACCCTAAGGATTTCAAAAAACTTAATGGGTTTCTTAATGAAATATTAAAAGACAGGCTGCTTTATGAGCGGATGTCTAATAATGCATTAAAAAGAACAAGATATTTTAATGAAGATTTATTTATCCAAAGAAACATAGGAATCATAAAGGATACTTGCCCACCCCCCCAAACTCCAACCCTCTACTCCTAGACTCTTCCAAAACCCTTACCAGCGCGTAGCGCATATTCGCCTCGGCTTTTACCGAGTCATGGAATACAATGATGGCGCCAGGGCGGAGGTTGTTTAGCACTATATTGGCGCAGCGTTTGGGGGTAACCCATCGGCTGTAGTCCATGCTAAGCACATTCCACATAATAATTTTGTAGCGCTGGCGGAGTTGGCGCGACTGGCTTTTTTTAATACGGCCATAGGGAGGGCGGAACAAGGTGGTGTTTAGCAAGTCGTTGGCCAAATCCACATCTTGCACGTACTGCCCCGTGGGAGTTTCCCATCCCTTAAGGTGGCTGTAACTGTGATTGCCCACGGTATGCCCCTCATCAATTATGCGCTGGAAAATATCGGGGTGCATCTCAACGTTTTTGCCCAGGCAAAAAAAGGTGGCCTTTACGTTGTACTGCTTAAGGGTATCGAGCACCCAGGGAGTAACCTCTTCGGTGGGGCCATCGTCGAAGGTTAGGTACAGCCTATTGCTATCGTTGGGAATGCTCCAAACGAAACCGGGGAAACACTTAGTAAATAGCTTGGGTGGACTTAAGTTTATCATTCCCTTTGGTCAATATCATTTATTTATCCAATGGCATCGAACAGCTCCTCAAGCTCATTCAGATGTTCTCCCTTCTCAAAGCTGTTGGCCATTTTGTAGAGTTCCTGCAAAATGTAAAGGCTAAGCTCTGTCTCGCCTCTTACCGACCCGGCTAACCTCTCAGGGAGTGATAAAAGATACACCAGCTCGTCGGCGCTCTGCTCCATGTATATTCGCGAGTACTCCGCAGCCTTCTCAATAGCTCCTGCACGGTAGTAGCCTTCAATCAACGATAGGGCAAAAAAGTTGAAGGGAACGGTCTCGGGCGGAACCACCTCCATACACCTGTCGAGCGCCTTAATGGCCATATCGTGCTTGCCTTCCTCGTTAAGTGTTCGGGCAAGGCGCCCAAAAATATTGCGGTAGTTTGATATTATCCTAGTACTATTCTCGTTGATGTAAACCTTGGGGTCAGCCAAGCTCCTGTACTGGAAATTATTCATTAGATTATCGTACATAATCTCAGAGTCTACATTACCGTAACGACCACCTACCCGCTGAACCTCTATGGGTACAATGCGATAGGCAAGCCCCTCGATCTGAAAAAACTTATCGAGATTCTGATAGGTGTCGGTGCTCACCGTGATGGCAAAGTAGACTGGTCGCTCCCAATTATTGTGAGCCATCAAATCCATCAGGAATTGGCCATCTTTAAACACATAGTTTGTGGGGATTCGCCAGCGCATAGTGTCAACCACCATATCCATCCTTTCGGGTCGTACCACTGTATTACGCTCAACCGCATCCCTGTCGACGGGTAAAAACAGGTTGCGCGAGGGGAAAAAGTCGATGGTCTGATTGCGTTCGAAGGGCGAGTTCATCTTGGTGCTAGGATTATCGCTCAGCATAAAATCAACAGCCTGCTTCACGTGCACTGGCTGGCTAATCCTGTCGGTGGCCATTACCACCTCACGCCTGCCCAGCTCTATCTGCTCCTTGGCCATGCTAACGGGTAGCGGTTCCGATTCGTATGCCTTACGCAGCATCTGATTGATATACCAGTCGGCACGCAGATAGCTAAGGTTGGCTACCCTTACATCAGTTCGTACCCCCTCAACCTCCTGAGCATACCAAAGAGGAAATGTATCGTTATCGCCGTAGGTAAAGACAATGGCATTGGGCTCGAGGTTTTCAAGTATATTGTATGCAAAATCAACAGAGATAAATGTGTTGGATCTATCGTGGTCGTCCCAATTTTCGAACGCCATTAGGCCCGGAACAAACACCAACCCAAGCCCAGTTGCTATGGCTGCACCGGGAGCTTTATCGAAAGCCTTTCGAATACCTTGGTATAGCGCCAGCACCCCCAGTCCAATCCATATGCTAAAAGCATAGAAACTACCAGCATAGGCATAATCGCGCTCGCGAGGCTGATAAGGAGTTTGGTTCAAGTACACCACAATGGCTATACCTGTGAGCACAAACAACAGGGTAACCACCCAAAAATCTTTGCGGTTACGTATGTATTGAAACGCCAAACCCGCCATACCCAGCAGTAGCGGTAGCATGTAGTATCGGTTGTGGGCTTTATTTTTAAAGGTTGCGGGGAGATCTGCCTGTGAGCCTAGTCGGGGTGTATCAACAAAGGGGATTCCGCTTATCCAGTTGCCCTTCACAGCCTCGCCGTGCCCCTGCAAATCGTTTTGCCTACCGGCAAAGTTCCACATAAAGTAACGCCAGTACATATGGCCCATCTGGTACGAGAAAAAGAATCGCAGATTCTCGCTAAATGTTGGAGCACGCCGCACCTCCGAGTCGCCACCACGGCCCGACACCCTAATGGGTCGTCCCTTAAAATTACTCCACTCCTTGTACGCCTCAATATGCCTGGGATCGGCGCTGTACATACGTGGAAAGAGGGTTTTAAATCGATTATCAAACTCCAAGTTCGATTTTCGGGTAGCCACCACGTACTTACCGTCTTTCTGTATATACTGTGGTTTCCCCTCCTTACGATTAATAACTGGCGCATCGAAAGATTGGCCAATAACCAGAGGTCTATCGCCATACTGCTCACGGTTGAGGTAGTAAAGCAGCGAGAACATATTGTCGGGGCTATTCTGATCCATTGGAGGATTGGCCGACGACCTAATAACTATAAGCGCAAACGTGCTGTAACCCATTAGTACCACAGCAAAGCTAACCAGAATGGTATTAAGTATTGGCTTGGCATGCTTGTGTGTATAAATAATTCCCCATACAATTAGCGCAGCAACTGCCAACAGGTAAAAGAACACCCCTGATTTGTAGGGCAATCCAAATCCATTAACAAATAGTAACTCGAACTTAGAGGCTAGCACAATGAACCCTTGGATAATGCCATACATCATTATCAGCAGAAGAACTACGCTAACACCTAAAGCTTTTACTATCCCCCAAGGAGTTACCTCGTACTTTTTGAAGTAGTACAGCATAACAATGGCCGGAATAGCCAGCAGGTTTAGCAGGTGAACCCCTATGGAAAGCCCCATTAGGTATGCAATTAGCACAAGCCAACGGTTCGAGTGTGGCTCATGGGAGACATTTTCCCACTTAAGGATGGCCCAAAAAACCAATGCGGTGAATAGCGATGAGGTGGCGTAAACCTCAGCCTCAACCGCCGAGAACCAGAAAGTATCAGAAAAAGTGTAGGCCAAAGCGCCCACCATTCCCGAACCCAGAATAAGTATAAGCTGAGTAGCAGAAAACTCGTTGTGCTTTACATCAACCAGCTTGCGGGCCAAGTGAGTAATGGTCCAAAAAAGAAAAAGGATGGTAAATGCACTGGCTAGGGCAGACATTGCATTGGCAAAAACCGGAATTAGCTCGGTGGTTGGAGCCAGCATGGTGAAGAACCGCATGAGCAGCATGAAGAATGGAGCCCCCGGTGGATGCCCCACCTCCAGCTTGTAGCCGCTGGCTATAAACTCGCCACAATCCCAGAAGCTGGCTGTAGGCTCAAGGGTTAATATGTAAACGATTGCCGCAATGGCAAAGGCTATCCACCCAGTGATAATATTGTACTTCTGGAAATGCTTAAGAGTAAACTGATTCATTGGTTTATATTTATATTGAAACACAAAATTACTACTTTTTATGCAACTAGCCCCATTAAAAAAACTTAACACCAACTCAATAGATATTAATAAACCTAAATATATTGCACATTTTTAAGCTTTATCGCACCTGTTTTGTTTACAATACAGAATATAACGTTAAACACAGCACTTTTTAATATCAAAAAAATGGCATTATACATTTTAAAAACAACGCAAGGATTTCAAACAACCAGTGATAAACTCTGGGACTTTATTTCATCGCCAAAAAACTTAAAAGATATCACCCCCGATTACATGGGTTTTGATATTATTTCAGACAACCAAGAACAAAGTATTTACCCTGGAATGATTATCGAATATCAAGTAAGGCCAATAATGGGCATTAAAACGAACTGGGTGACAGAAATTACCCAGGTAAAAGAGGGGAAGTACTTTATTGATGAACAAAGGTTTGGCCCCTACAAATTTTGGCATCATACCCATAAAATTATCCCCATTGAAGAAGGGGTAGTAATGGAGGACACTGTCCTCTACCTCCCTCCAATGGGAATAATTGGCAGAGTGGCCAATTCGCTCTTCATAAAAAAGCGGCTTGATCAGATTTTTGAATTTAGGAGAGCCAAGCTTCAAAAAAAGTTCGGCAACATCCCAAGCGCTAGCTAAAAGAACAAAGTATCGCCCTTGTTGGGAATATGGATACTGTTTAGGCCCTCCTGCTTTAGCTTATGCTTAAAGAACTCCATGGGTTTTAAATCGCCATGCACCAGCACGGTTTCACGAATTGCCTTAAAATCCTGACACTTGAGGAACTCAATCATCTCCTTGTAATCGCCATGGCCCGAGTACGATTCAATTCGACGGATATCGGCATTTACAGGGTACTCAAACCCGTGTATTGAGATGGTTTTGGGTTTATCCATAATGCGAGCACCCAGCGTGGCAGGAGCACAGTACCCCACAAATAGAATGGTATTTTTAGGATTACTGATATTGTTGGCTAGGTGATGCTTTACCCGACCTGCCTCGGCCATCCCCGATGCTGATATGATTACGCAGGGCTTATCGTAAGTGTTAAGGGCTTTCGACTCCTCAACGCTCTTAGTGTAACGTAAGGTGTTAAAGCCAAAGGGGTCGGGATCGGTCTCCATCACCTCCAAGATATCCTTATTAAAACAGTCGGGATGCATCCTAAAAATATCGGTAGCATTGGTGGCTAGCGGACTATCAACAAAGATATCGATCTTGGGCAGGCGACCCTGGTTGTAAAAATTATTGAGCGAGTAAACCAGATCCTGGGTTCGCCCTACGCTAAACGAAGGGATAATAAGCTTACCGCCCTTATCAACGCACGTTTCCTTTACAACGGCTAGCAAATCCTCCTCACCCCTATCGCTATCGCTGTGGAGCCTATCGCCATAGGTCGATTCACAAATTAGGATATCGGTTTGGGGAAACGGTTGAGGCGATCGCAGAATGCGATTCTCGGGTCGGCCAATATCGCCCGTGTAGGCAATGTGCTTGGTAACACCATCCTCGGTAATCTCAATGTTAGCCACGCCGCTACCCAACATATGGCCGGTATCTGTAAATTTTACTTTGATATTGTTATCGATACTAAACTTACGGTTGTAAGGAACCCCTATGAATAGCTGCATTGACTGGGCAGCATCGTCCTTTGTGTAAAGCGGCGTGACAGGGCTTAAGCCCTTACGTGCCCTCTTCTTATTGAAATACAACACATCTCGCTCCTGAATAAAGCCCGAATCGACCAGCATGATGGAACATAAATCGCGGGTGGCCGAGGTGCAAATTACCGACCCATCGAACCCCTGCTTATACAAGTAGGGAATAAGCCCAGAGTGATCGATATGAGCATGCGTTAGTATGATATGGTCTATATCTTTGGGGTCGAAACCCAAGTCGCGGTTCATCTCATCGGTCTCAAGACCTTTGCCCTGATACATCCCGCAATCGAGTAATATTTTTTTGCCGCTATTGGTGGTAATCAGGTGTTTGCTGCCAGTAACCTCACGGACGGCTCCGTTAAACTGTAGTTCCATATTATTGCGATGTGTTTGTAGTGGATTAGAAAACCTAAAGGTAGCAAATTTCATCGCAAAGCTAACCGCCAAAACCATAGCAAAAAGGTTAAGTTTAGCTATAAAAAGTTTTAAAAACCTATCTGCCAGGTTAGGTTTAAACCTTTGGCGGGGTTGAATGTTTATGGGGTAAAAGCATATCAACAATGATTACAAAGGATATACTAGTTGAAGACCTGGTGGAGGAACTACCCGACTCCGTGATTTTTCTTCGCGAAAGGGGGCTGGTTTGCATACTGTGCGGCGAACCCGTTTGGGGCACGCTAAATGAGCTGGCCAAGTCGAAAAACTTTACCGATGACCAGATTGATGAGGTTGTTGTGCAGCTGAATCGACTAAGGAACAACTAGTTTCAACTGGCAGGGCATATCATCAAATAATTGGGTACACAAATAAAGCAGTAGTACCAAATGATATGCTAATTCTATGAATTTACTCGTACCTTAGCGATTCAACTGGGTTTTTCAAGGTTGTTCTAAGTATTATTATGCTCATTATCAGATAGGCCAACACTACCACTGCAAGAACGGGAATTGCAATGCTACCAATACCTATGGCAATTCTAACTGGCCAAAGGCTATTTAGCAGTAGGCTCGACAGGTAGTAACCGCCCAAACCACCAACCACCGATGCAAGGATTACGATAATTATAAAGGGCTTGCTTATTAACCAGTTAATCCCAATTTTGCTCGATCCCAAAACCGTACGTACGCCAATTTCTTTTATCCGCTTTAATATATTTAGCGAAACCAACGTGTAAAGGGCAATTGATGATAGCACAATGGCTATTATGGCCAAAAACATATTTATAGAGGTAATGTTTTTATTCACATCCTGGGCTTCCTCATCGATTTTAACCTGCTCGAATCCCGAAAAGGGTATAAAAGGAACTAGCTGTTCCCATTCTGATTTAAGCTGATTCAGCAGCTGTGTTTGATCGGCAGCAGTAGTCCTTATCACCATAAGCGATTGGGGCTCTGGATTACGCATCCAAAAAATTATTGGAATAGGTTTACTCCAAAAGCTCATATGAAAATAGTCGGTTACGCCAACAATCTTGAGTCTAAGTGTATCAAGCCTAATTACCTGCCCTATGGGATCCTGAATCCCCAGCTCATCTGCCGTTCTCCTATCGAGCACAACCGAATTGGCAATATCCGAAGACTCAAATTCGCTTGAGAAACCACGCCCTTCAAGAAACCTCACGCCCATAGTTTCGAGATAATTAGTGCCAACCTCCATAACTCTCACCTCGGTTTTCTTCTCGCTTAATTCAATTGTTCTGGAGTATCCTCCCCAACCAATATGCTGACTGGTGTAGGCAATGGAACTAATATCGGGATGGCTTTCGTAAACAGCTTCTAAGGCATTCTTATCGACACCTGATGCCAAAGGAATGGCTAGGATCTTATTCATGTCGTAACCCATATCTACCGATTGCTGAAAACTTGCATTTTGAGCAAATACAAGGCTAGCAATAATGGCCACAACCGAAACGGTTACCTGAAACCAGAGCAAAACCTTTGCTAACCAACCTCCCTCCTTAAGCCTATACGATCCCTTAAATATATCAACCGACCTAAACGAGCTAATATAAAATGCGGAGTATGACCCAGCTAAGATTGATGTAAAAAGTAAAAGGCCAAGTAGAAATAACCAGAAACCCACATTTCCGGCAAAGGTCATCTCTAAATTCATATAAGGCCACATCTTATTGTATTCATCAATAAGGAAAATGGCAATAAGCAAGGACACTAAAAGCGCGATAAAACAAACCAATGCATTCTCGCCCAGAAATTGGGCTATAAGCTGCCCACGACTACTACCCATCACCTTGCGCACACCAATCTCTTTTAATCTTGTATTGGCAATTGAAATAGAGGAGTTCATATAGTTAAACCCGGCCAACAGAAGAATTAGAATACTCATTATTAGGGGTGCGTAAATTTGCGCTGGATGAAGATTTATCCACAGCCAGTTGGCCCAAACATCACGACTAATCTTGGTGTACTCCTTAAGGCTCATAACTTCGAACCTAGTTATAGGCCAGTCTTCACGAGCGCGATGTTGTATTTCGAGAAACCCGTTGAGCATTGACTCAATACCTGGGATATCCTCTGGATTGGGTATTGAAAGAAAAGTTGCGCCAATCCATCGTTTCCAATCCATCTCATCGACCTGATAAAGGTTGAAAAAATTCTTGAAGATGGTAACTGCATCAAAGTTCACCATACCATTCTCGGGGATATGCTCCAAAATCGCAATTACTTTAAACTCTAACGGCTCTCCATTTTCAGCAAAAAGAGTTAGACTTTCGCCAATAGCATTCTGGCTGCCAAAGTACTGCTCTGCAGTCTCATTGCTAATCACTATGCTGTTCACATCACTAAAACTCGAGATGCTTCCCCTGCTCACTGGAAATGTAAAAAGGTCGAAAAAACTATCGTCGGCAAATGCCACATTTTTTGAGAAAATTTTCGAATCAGCCTCATTACCCGACTTTACCGATAGTTGATTTGACGTGTACCTGACCACAGATTCAACCCCTGCCACACTAGTGCCCAAAGCTGGTGCTAACGAAGCTGGCGAAATCCCATAGCGTTGCTGTCGGTCATTAACCTCTCGAAAAATATTGACCTTATAAATCTTTTCTAAATTTTGGTGGGTTTTGTTGTAATCGGCCTCGAATCTATGGTTTAAATAGGCAACTATACAGCAGGCAAGGGTCGCTCCTAGCCCAAGAATATTAACAAGCACATAAAACTTATTTTTAATAATATTCCTGTATGCAAGCAAGAAAAAGGATTTTAGCATAATGATTATATGTATCTAAAACATAGGGATTGCATTATAGCGCTTATTTGCTAAGCAAAAAACAGCTTAATACAATTGTCAATACATATGCCATATATTTTTATTAATTGGTAGTCTGCCTGTTAAAGCATCATTTGTATTTTGCTGTTCTGTACGTTTGTGAACACATATGTGCGATTTTGAACCCATTAAAGGTTAAAAACTAAAGTAGGGATGCTGTTGGAAAAATCAAAATTTTAGTGTTAAAAATTGATATTTTGCCCATTTCTGTTGATTAGTAGCCAGAGATGGACAAAGCAAATTGAGTTGCCCTATCGATATGTACCACTTACGGAGGCAAGTGCTGTACCCCAGAGGGGTACGATAGCGATAGCATTAGGATTGGAACGAGATTAGCACCCCGTGGGGGTGCAATAGGTTATGGGTAAATGTTTTGGGTTTGGTATTGCACCCCCACGGGGTGCTAGATATCCCCTGCAAATTGAGTTCTATCGCTATTTCGCCTCTCTGAGGCGATTCCAAAGCTAATTTTCACCTACGAGAACTCGGGACTATTATCGTATAATACAAAAATTCAATAACTTTGGATATAAACGAAAACCATATTCCCATGGCAAACCCTTACTACCAAATCTCAATGCAACTTATTTTTGCTGTAAAACACCGTGATGCACTCATAAAAGAGGATTTTAGAGAGGACTTACATAGGTACATTGGGGGCATTCTAGTAAACCAGAAGCATAAACCGCTAGCAATTAACTCGATGCCAGACCACATCCATATATTTTTCGGGATGCATCCATGCGATATTCCAGCGTTAATTCGCGACATTAAATCAGATTCATCAACATTTGTAAATGAAAAGAAATTGTCGAAATTTAAATTTCAGTGGCAGGAAGGGTATGGTTTGTTCTCATACAGCATGTCACAACGCTCTAATGTGATTAATTATATTGACAATCAACAGGAGCATCATAAAAAGTTTTTATTCAGGGAGGAGTATTTGGATTTTTTGAAAGAGTTTGGCGTTGAGTATAGTCCCAAATATGTTTTTGATTTTTTTGAGTAGTTGGTGATGCACCCCTCGTTAGAGGGTAGATAGCGATTGAAAAAGCAAATGAACGGGAATAGCACCCCGTGGGGCTTGCCTGCTGCAAGCAAGGTGCAATAGGTTATGGGTAAATGTTTTGGTTTTGTTATTGCACCCCTGTCTGCTGTCGGCGACAGGGGTGCAATAGGTTGTGGAGGAATGTTTCGGGTTTGTTATAGCACCCCGCTGGGGTGCTAGACAAATTCTGCTAATTGAGTTCTATCGCTATTTCGCCCTGCTTGCAGCAGGCAAGCCCCACGGGGCGAGGAGATTCTTTTCGATGCTTTGTTATCGCTATGTGTCACCTAGGGCATCAATAGTTACACCACTACAAAGTATTAAACATTATCCAAAGCAAAGAATGCTAAAGCTAAAAAGTCAGGGCTTGACCTTAAGTCAAACCCTGACTAGAAATACCTTGATAATGGTATAACTTAAAACTCACTGCCCTTACTCTTGGGGTAATCGAGCGAATAGTGTAGCCCACGGCTCTCGCGCATGTTCTGGGCATTTTTTATTATCAAATAGCCCACATTAATCATGTTGCGCAGCTCGCAAAGGTTTTGGGTAAGTATCGATTTTTTGTACAGCTCTTCGGTCTCATTGTAAAGTATTCCGAGCCGAGTAAGCGCACGCTCAAGCCTAAGGTTTGAGCGGACAATGCCCACGTAGTTGCTCATCACCTGCTGCATCTCTTTGTAACTTTGGGTAATAAGCACCATCTCTTCGTTGTGAGTAGTTCCCTCGTAATCCCACGCCGGAATTTGGTTGTTAATTTTGATATTCTTCGATTTGGCAACGGCATCCTTAGCCGCCCTATCGGCATACACAACAGCCTCAATCAGTGAGTTCGATGCCAGGCGATTGGCACCGTGCAACCCGGTTGATGAGCATTCGCCAATGGCGTACAGATTTTTAATTGAGCTCTCGCCGTTCATATCCACCTTAATGCCACCGCATAGGTAGTGAGCAGCAGGCACAACAGGAATCATCTCCTTAGTAATATCAATTCCTATCGATAGGCATTTCTCGTAGATATTTGGGAAGTGATTCTTGGTATCGGCAGCATCCTTAAAGGTAACATCGAGGTACACAAATTCGTCGCCGCTAATTTTCATCTCGTTATCAATGGCACGAGCCACAATATCGCGCGGGGCCAGCGACTCCCGCTTATCGTACTTATGCATAAACTCCTTGCCGTCGGCGGTTTTTAGGATGGCGCCAAAACCTCTCATGGCCTCAGTTATTAGGAATGATGGCCGCTCGCCAGGATGGAAAAGGGATGACGGATGAAACTGGATAAACTCCATATTCTCTACCTTCCCTTTGGCACGATAAACCATAGCTATTCCATCGCCAGTGGCAACAATGGGATTGGTTGTGGTGTGGTAAATATTGCCCACGCCACCCGTAGCCATAATGGTACTCTTGGCCAAAAAGGTATCAACCTTTTGAGTTCTTAAATCGAGCACATACGCACCGTAGCACTCTGTATCGGTTTTGTGGCGTGTAACCATTTCGCCCAAGTGGTGCTGGGTAATAATTTCGACAGCAAAAAAGCGTTCGAAAACCCTTATGTTTTTGTGATCTTTAACCTTGCTGGTTAGTGCCCGTTGAATCTCGATTCCAGTATTATCCTTATGATGCAGAATACGATGCTCTGAATGACCACCCTCCCTTGCCAAATCGTACTCTCCTGTTGCTCTTTTATCGAACTTAACGCCCCACTGTATAAGTTGGTTAATTTGGGCTGGACCCTCGGTGGCCACCATCCGCACAACCTCCTTGTTACATAGCCCATCGCCACATATTAACGTATCCTCTATATGCTTCTCCACGCTGTCGGGCTCGTAAGTTACTGCTGCAATTCCACCTTGTGCATAGCGGGTGTTTGTTTCCTCAATATCGGCCTTGCTAATTAGCATAACCGTGCCTTGCTCGGCAGCCTTAAGGGCAAAGCTAAGTCCGGCAATGCCCGAACCTATTACAAGATAATCGCAGGTGTATGTGGCCATATTATTATTTTTTTGATAACCTTTTGCTTTTTGTCAGTTATAGGTTGTTCCTGCCTGCCGAAGGCAGGCAGGTCAATAAATCACCCCAGACGCTGACAGGGCTTCGCACGCTGTCAGCCTGCCTGCCCGACTAACGTGGTCAGGCGGGTAGGCAAAGGTAGGGTCTCCTCAACCTCAACCCTACCCCTATACTAATCTTCCACTATTTTTTCACAAAGATAGTTTACAAAATGTTCAACATCAATTTTTGGGCTGCTCTTCTATTTCAACCCTAAGCCACTCCTCAAGCGTTTCGTATATCATCTGCCTCATATCATCGGGGAAGTTGTGAATTCGGGTTCGGTGATCGCCCATAGGATTGATAAAACTTATGGAATTAGTATTTGGACTGGGTTCTACAGCTGTGGCGCTCCACGGATCGTACTCGCCATAGATGTAAAGCATATAGTTAGCCTTTGTGCTAATCCATCGGTTTACATCCTTCATAGGCTCGGGGTCGAATTGGGCCAAATGCCCCTTTGGCATTGTAAAGTCGAAGGTGATATTTGTGGTGTCGTCAAGATACTCACTCCACGGCTCCACCTCGTAGCCGTATGAGCCTATTTGGGTCATAGCCTGATAAAAGTATGGTCTGATGGCATCAACGCCATTATCCTCAATAAAATTGAAAGGAGCCACTCTAACCCAATGTTCAAACAGTTCGGCATCACTTGCTTGGGTTGAAGGAATCTGAGTACACTCCAAAACACCCCATTGCCAAAAGGCAAAGCTGTACTCCAAAACATTCACGTCGTAGGCACGGCTTAGGCCAAAGCCAAAAGTGTAGTTTTTTTCTGTTGCGTGCTGCTCAAGCAAGGGCATAAGCTTATCCTTACGCTTAAAGAGCTCCTCCTGAAAACTCATGACACGCTCGCGACAGGCTGGAGTGCCCACTGTCCTTAAGAACGAGTACACCCGAGGATCTTCACTACTGGAATTTAGGGGCGCCACATACGGGATGCTAACATCAACGTCGTTGGGATAAAAGTACCTTTGGTAAATGGTTGCCTGACCGCCTTTGCTTATACCCGTGGCAACCCACTTATTGGTGTAGTAGGGTTTAAAAGATTTTATTACCGTATGATGATCGGTGGCAGCCTGGTATATGTTTAGGTGCTTCCAAGGGATACTATCCTTTGGACGGCTATTCTCAAAAAAGCGGTGCTCAATATTAATTTGATTTGCCTTTAGCAGTCTGGCGGGCTCGGTTGGCCGATGAGAGTATATTTTATAACCCTCAATGGCAATCACCATAGGGCTTTCAAAATCTTTATGATTATAAACCACCCGCAAAGGGAATTTGCCTGCCTCAGGATTTTTATGATCGAGCGGCATAGAGAACCACAGCTCCCACGTTTCGGCAAACAGGGTTGTATCGCCCTCAATTTGCTTTAGGCTGTCGATAGATGAAATGCGCGAAAGCACATCGTGAACCGACTCGGGCTTGGGGGTGCAACCTGCAAGCATTAGCGCTACCAGCGCAATAGGCAATAGGAATAAGCGCAGTTTTAATAATTTAGTTTTCATAGACATACTTTTTAAGATTTGCTAAAATACCATACTAAAGTTTAACGTGTATGCTTCGCGCTGTCGACCAAAGCTAAGGTTTACCTTTTGGGTAAATGGCTTTGCAAAGATATACGAGCTGGCAATGCCTACCGCTGCGCCGCCAAGAATATCCCAGTAATCATGCTTATTGGCGTGCACCCTTGTGTAACCCGTATATCCGGCCAGCAGGTATGCTGGTGCTCCCGCTTTCCACCCAAACTTACGGCGGATAAACTCGGCCCCCATAAAGGCCCGCGAGGCGTGCCCCGATGGAAAAGCGTGGCTCTCGCCATTGGGACGCTCCTTGTTTACTGCATATTTTAGGGCGTAGGTAGCAACCGTTGAAACTCCTGCAGCCCAAATAAATTGCTTGCTTCCGGCTAGTTTCTCCTCGGGGCAAACAATTGTGGCACCAAAAGCAGCACCGGGCAGAGCCAGGTGCATAATATCGCCCGATAGCTCAACCCAATCGGTTTGGGCTTTAACTTGGTTTGTAGCAAGCAGAAAAATAATGATTGGTAATATATGTCTCATCCACAAAATATTAAAAAGTATCTAAAACCCACCAAGCACCAAAGTTACCAAAAATGGTACCAGTATGGTAAGTACAATGCCATGAAATAGCGACACCATAGCGTACTCCTTACCCGATGCCTTAGATATAATGGGTAAGGTGGTATCCATGCTGGTTGCTCCGCCCGAGGCTATGGGCGCAATTTTACCAAACAGCACGGCAAATATTGGCGCAGCCAAAAGGGTTATTACCTCGCGCATTACGTTGGCAAGTAGTGCCACAACGCCCAGCTCCTCGCCCCGCAGCTCGGTTATAAATATGCTCGACAGGCTGTAGTAGCCAAAACCGTAGCCAACGGCCAGTATATCGTAGAAATTAACATCCGATAGCAACAGGTACACCCCGCTAACGCCAAGCGTGGTGCCAACCACTGTAACTAGCGGCACCATCAATATTCTAAAATTGAACTGGCTTAGGGCTTTAAGCGAGTTCGGGTCGGCACCAATGCCAGTGCCCACCAAAAACATCAACAGGTAAAGCGCCCAGTGGCTAAAATCGTTGTGAATAAGCAAATCGGGTATAAATTGAAATAGTCCCAGCAGCACACCCGCTGCAAAAAACGATAAGATTATAAGGCTACCCTTCATGCTCGCTGTCTTTAGGTGCAAACCATAAACGATATGCCAGCCAGGCCACCAATACGCTTCCCATCACACCACCCATCGAAATTAGCAATGCCTTTAGGCCAAGCGTGGGCAAATTTTTTACTATCACCTCGTTGGTACCAATGGCAATGCCAAGCAAAAAAAGCAGCAGGTATATGGCCCACATGGTGAGCTTGTCGGCCAGCCTAACCCATAGCTTACGGTTACGGATTAGGTAGCCCAACACAATACCCAAGCACATTATTATGATTACGGTGACCATATGTACTCTCTAATAAAACTAAAGAAAATAACATTAGTATTCATATGCAAATATGGTCATTCTCTCAATTTGTCCATCCATATGGTTAAAGAAATGCTGTAGAACATTATCTAAAAATCAATCAACCACTGCCCCGACACCTTAGATAGTTCAGTAAGCGACTTGGCGTAATTCGATAGCGTTTCGTAGTAATTCATATAGGTTTCGTTCATGGTGCGTTGCGCTTCTAGCACTTCAAGTAGCGATACATCGCCACGTTGGTAGCTGTAAACAATGGCATCGCGAACCTTCTCGGCATCCTGTAAGATGCTCTCGGTGAAGAGAAGGCGTTTTTGCGAAAGCAATCGGTGCTTGTTCCAAGCACTATGCAACCCCACCTCGGCATCGAGAATGGTGGCTTTGAGTTCGGTTTGCGACTGCTCGAACTCAATTTGGCTTAGCCTAAATTCTCCCCGATTAAACCCCGAAAAGGTAAGCGGGATAACCACTCCAGCATACATCACGGGGAAGCCAGGTGATGGTCGCAGGGCCTCCTCGTTGTGGTAGCCTGCGATTAGGGAAATGTTTGGCAATCGCTCGGCACGGGCAAGCCGAATGGCGAACTCATGAGCGTTAACCCTGTGCTGTGCAGCCAGAATATCGGACCTTGTGGTAATGGTTTGATTCAGCAAATCGTCGAAGTTGGCTATGGTAGCCTTCATAACAGGGTCGCCCATAAAAACCAGCGAGTCGGTTGTGCGTCGTCCCATTAGGAAGTAAACATCGCCTAGTAGTTCGGTATAATCGGCTAGTACATCGAAAAGCTCTGCCTGATGGTTACGGGCCTCAATGCGGGTTTGAATCAAATCGATTTCGCCAATTTCGCCCACCTCGTAAAGCGCTTTGTTTATGTCGATAAGCTGGTTTAACTGCTCAAGGGTGATGTTCATCCGCTCAACTATTCGCTGGTGCGCCAGCACCTCGATGTAGGTTGTGGCAGCCTCGGCCCTTAGGTGACGAAGAAAATCGTCGAAGGTTGCCTCGGCGGCATACTTCTCTGCCCTTGCCTGACGGATACGATATCTTCGTTTGCCAAACAGCTCAATGGGAACCTCCAGCTCAAAGGATATATTTCGGGGGAAACCCGAAAAATCGTCATTATCGAACATGGGCGATATCATCTCCAGCTCAGGGTCCTCAAAAACCCTAGATGCTGCAAGGGCAGCCTCAGCAGCCGATACCTCGTACTGCTCAATTATCAGGTCGAGGTTGTTGGCTAGCACTATTCTTAGAAAATCATTGAAGCGAAGTTCTTGAGTTGGACGTTGTGCGAGCAGCGCGTTAGTAAACGCTAATATGGAAATAGCTATAAGTATTCTTTTCATGGTAGTTAGTATTTATGGTATGCAGATATGGTGAAACACAGAGACACAGGGTTGCTTGATTTTTAAAAGGTTCGGGCACTGAGGCTCTCGAAGTTCACTATGCAAGCAAAAACCAGCTACAAACCCATCTGAGTTCATCTTCTAATCTGCGTCATCTGCGTTCTGTCTTTTCTCTATTAAATAGTATATCACCGGTAGCACAATCATTGTTAGTATTGTTGCTGATATTAGTCCTCCCATCACAACTGTGGTTAGGGGTCGTTGGATATCGCTTCCCACGCCAAAGGCGAATGCAGCTGGCAGTACACCAAACAGCGTGGTGGTGGCGGTTATAAGTACTGGGCGTAATCGTTGGGTTGCTCCCTCAAGTACGGCATCTTTTATACTTCTATCCATCTTGTTCTTAACCCTGTTGATGTTGGATATAAGGATTACCCCGTTTTGTACAGCCAATCCCGATAGGGCTATGAAACCCACAATACTTGCCACGTTTACAGTCATTCCCCTGAATTGCAACGCAAGCAAACCGCCAAGGATGGCAAGGGGTAGTGAGGCGAGAATGATGGAGGGATGCCTTATCGTTCCAAATTCGGAGTAAAGGAGTAGGAATATTATTCCCAGTACCATTGCAAGTATTATGAGCGCACGTCCCTCGGCACGTTCCTTATTCTCGAACAGCCCGCCCCATTCAAGGGAGTATAAATCCCTATCGAAATGAACTTTTTCCTCAATTGCAATCTGTGCCTCCCTGAAGAAATGGGAGAAATCGCGCCCACGAAGGTTCAGCTTCACGGTGGTGTTCCTGCGGTTCATCTCTCTGGATATGGTGCTTTCACCAGTTGTCAATACAATGTCGGCCACCTGCGAAAGAGCCACCGATGCTCCATCGGGCGAGGTAAGCATTAGGTTCCCAATTTTTTCGGGTGTGTTGCGCATATGCTCGGGATAGCGGAGAATCACATCGTAGCGGCGTTGTCCAAGGAATATCTCGGATACGGGCTGTCCTCCAATACCCACCTCAATGAGTTCAGAAATTTGTGAAACATTAAGGCCGAAGCGAGCTGCTGCTTCCCTGTTGATAACAATTTGCATCTGAGGTAGTGGAGGTTCTTGGTCGATGGCAAGGTCAACGGCTCCCTCAACGGTTTCCAGCACGGCAAGAATGTCCTCGGCAATTCGGCGGGTTTCAACAAAATCTTCGCCAAACACCTTCACAACCAGTTCGCTGTGAGCACCAGCCACCTTATCGTTCACGCCATCAATCATGGGCTGCGAAAACCCAACCGTCATCCCAGGTATTTGCTGAAAACGCTTGTCCATCTCGTCAATGAGTTCCAACTTGCTTCGTCTTGGCTGCCAAGTATTGTATGGGTGTAGTACAACCATTGATTCGATATGCGAAGGGGTGAAAGGGTCCGTGCCGTCATCGTTTCGCCCCAATTGGGTTACTATATGCTTCACCTCTGGAAACTCCCGTACAACCCTTCTAAGTTCAGCTGCCATTTCGGTCCCCTTCTCCATGGATATGCCTACTGGTAGTTTTACCTGAAGCCAAATGGAACCCTCGTCGATGTAGGGTAAGAACTCTTTCCCAATGCGGTTAAAAACAAAACCAGTAAGCACCACAGCCATAATAGCAGGAATAATGGCGTAGCGTGGGTAGTTGAGCAAGAACGACATTAATGCGTTATATTTTCTTTTGAGCCACTCCAAGGGCTTGTTCACAAACACTTTGGATGGTTTCCTGTATGCCCAAAGCATTAATCCTGGGATTACAGCAAGAGAGAATAGTAAAGCACCACCTAGTGCATATGCAACGGTGTATGCCATTGGTATAAAGAACTTTGCCTCAATTCGCTCAAATGCAAATAGCGGGATGTGAGCAGCGATAATAATAAGAACAGCAAAGAAAATGGGCTTGGCAACCCTAAGGGTGCTCTCAGCCACCCGTTCCTCGGTGAAGGTTTCGTTTGGGTTCTTCTCTCGCCTTGCCTGCAGCGCCTCAACAATAACGATGGCCGCATCAACGAGTATCCCAAAACTAAGCGCACCAAGCGATAGGAGGTTTGCAGGAATATCTGTAACGAACATTAGCGCGAACGATACCAGCATAGCAAATGGAATCACCAACGCTACAACTAGCGCAGATTTTACGCTGCCCATGAAAAGTAGCAGGATTAGCACAACCAGCCCAATGCCCTGAAGCAAAGTAAACGATACTGAAAGTGTGGTTTGCTGTATAAGCTCGGTGCGGTCGTAGTAGGGGTCAATCCAAACACCATCGGGAAGGATTTTATTATTGAGTTCATCCACCATTCTATTCACATTGGCAAGAACGGGCGATGGGTCCTGATGCCTAAGCAGCACTACGATACCTTGCACCAAATCGTCATCATCGTCGCGCCCAAGCATGCCGTTTCGCTCCATGGCACCCAGCTTCAGCTCACCCAAATCGCGAAGGAAAATTGGCGTTCCGCCAATGGATGTTACCACCACATTGCCCAAATCCTCTAGGGAACGCACAAGGCCTATTCCCCTAATAACATAGGCTAAATCGCCCCTGTTTACTCGTCCACCTCCAGCGTTTGAGTTATTATCTTCAACGGCCTCAATCACATCTTCCAGCGAAAGACCATACTTTTGCAATTTTTCTGGGTCTAGTTCACACTGAAACTGCGTGGTTTCGCCACCATGCGTTACCACTTCGGCAACGCCGAAAATCTCTCGGAGTTTTGGTATCACAACCCAATCCTGCAACTCACGTAGTTCTCTTTGGCTGTAGATATCGGAGTGAAGGGTGTAGCGGTATATCTCGCCAGTTGGACTAGTTAGCGGCTCAAGCTCAGGCTCTGCACCATCGGGAAGTTCAGCCTCAATAAGTCTTTCGCGTATTAGCTGACGGGCAAAGTAGTCGTCCATGCCATCGGCAAAAACGAGGGTTATCATGGATAGCCCGAACGTGCTCTTAGAGCGCATTACCACTAGCCCGGGCATACCGTTTAGCGCCCTTTCGAGAGGAATGGTTATTTGCTCCTCAATGGTTTCGGCGGCATGACCAGGGTACTGGATTACCACCATCGATGTAACATCGGCAATGTCGGGATAAGCATCAATCTCAAGGCGAGTAAAGGAGTAGTAGCCAAAAACGCCCAGCATGGCGAAGAGTGCTACCATTATCCCGCGCTTGGATAGGCAATATCTTATGAATTTTTCTATTAGCATAGTTTCTTATTACCAGTTGTCGGTTATCAGTTATCAGTTGTCAGTTATCAGTTATCGGTTATCGGTAGTCTGTTGGACTTCCGTCTTCCAACTTCCGACTTCGGACTTCCGTCTTCCAACTTCTTAAGGTAGCATCATAGCATTATGGGTTATTATCATCTCGCCTTCGTGCAGGCCATCTAGAATGACAAGCTTTCCATCTACCAGTTCACCGGTTTTTACCTTTCTCATTTCGAAAGTGAATGGCTCGGTTTGAACGTACACGTAGTTGTAGTCCCTTCGTTGAAGAACGGCTGTGGACGCAAGAACAATTGCTGATGTTGGCTCAGAAAGGAAACGAACGGATGCAAACATACCTGGTTTTAGCTTAAGGTCCTGATTGTCGAACTCAATAACTACGCGGGTTGTGCGGGTTTCCTCATCGAGAATGTCGTTTACGAACAGAACCGTTCCTTCATAGAGTTCGCCAGGATATGCTGCGAATCGAGCATTAACAACGGCTCCAGGGTTCACAAACCTGATATCCTTCTCCTGAATGCTAGCCGTTATCCATACCTTACTCAGGTCGGCAATTATCATTAGTGGCTCTTCAGGCTCTGCAATAAATTCGCCTGGGGCAACATCAAGATCAACTACACGCCCATTGATTGGTGAACGCACTAGAAGAGGCTTGCCAATCTTGTCCTCATCAATGCCCATGATCTTCATTTTGAGTGATGCTCCCTCCATCTCGCTTTGTGCTATCTCAAACTCGGTGCGGGTTTCTTCAACCTCACGGAGCGGGGCAATTCCTCGTTGATGCAAATCTTCCACTCGGCGGAGTTGCCTCTCGGCTTGGGTTAGCTCACTTCTTGCGCTAATGAATTCGGTTTGCACCTCGGCGATATCGGGCGAGTAGATCTCGAATAGCGATTGGCCTGTTCGAACGCTCTGCCCCATATTTACAAATAGCTGCACAATGCGTCCACCCGCTGGCGGAAAGATGTTGGCTCTCATTGAGGGCTTTGCCACCACCGTTGCCGGGGCTGATACCTCGCGCCTTATGATCTTGCTGGTGGCATTCCCAACCCTAATGCTTTCGCGAATGGGCGATGTTTCGGGGATGAAAATCTTCCCGTTAACCCTTTCGAACTGCGCTGGAGCATCGGGCTCTTGTGCCACCCTTCTTAGCTGTGGGATAATCACCACTGCCAATAGAGCGATTATCACCACACCAAGGATGATGTTTCGGTTACGAGCAGCTTTGCTCTTTTTGGGATTGTTAGTCATAGTATTTTGGTGTTATTGATTTGCCGAAAAAATTGAGGCACAAAACTACAAAAGCCCCGCTTAGGGGGCTGTTAGAGGATTATTAGAAAGTTATTAGAAAATCATTAGAGTTTGGGGTTTGATTTGCTCAAACTAATTTTTCAACTAAATGAATTAAATTGACCAAATGCGACATTCGATCAAAATAAAATGAGAATAATTAGGTGAAAATAATTTAATACTTTATATTTACTGCGTATATTTAAATACATACTTTATATTATCATGTATATAAGATTACAAACATTCGAAGGGATAGGGAGAGAATCTGCATTTTTATGGGGAGCACGGCAAACAGGGAAAACCACATTGTTAAAGCATCTATTTCCCGATTCAATCTACATCGACTTGCTTCTGAACTCAGAGTTTTTGCGTTTCACACAAAATCAAGACTTATTGAGTCAGATTGTTGAAGTGAACCAAACTAACAAACCTGTTATAATTGATGAAATACAGCGCATACCGCAGCTTCTTAACGAGATTCACTGGCTTATAACAAACAAATCGGTTCAATTTATTTTAAGTGGCTCTAGTCCGCGAAACATTCTTCGATCAGGGGTTAATCTGCTTGGCGGAAGAGCGCTGAGGTATGAACTTTACCCTTTTGTTTTTAATGAGATAGAGAATTTTGACTTAGTAAAAGCCCTAAATTTCGGACTAATACCTAGGCATTATCTTTCTGCAAATCCCAAAAAATTAATATCAGCATACATAGGTTCCTACCTAAAGGATGAAATTAGTGCTGAGGCCAAGCTAAGGAATATAAATGCCTTTGCAAAATTCTTAGAAAGTGCAGCATTCTCCAACGGCGAAATTGTCAACTACTCAAATATTGCCACCGATTGCGGGGTAAGCTCCGTAACGGTTAAGGAATATTTTCAAATTCTTGAAGACACCTTGATAGGACGATTCCTGCCTGCTTACACCAAAAAAGCGAAACGAAGAGTGATAAGCTCACCCAAATTTTACTTTTTTGATATCGGCATTGCGAACTTTTTACTGAAAAGGCATAATATTGATTTTAGGAGTGAAAGTTTTGGGAGCGCTTTCGAGCATTTTATCTATCTCGAATTATTTGCTCACAGCAGGTATAGCGATTTGAATTATGACATTAGCTACTGGAGAACTGCAAGCCAAATAGAGGTTGACTTTATATTGGGCGATGCCGAAATTGCCCTAGAGGTAAAAGCAACAGAAATGATTAGTTCAAGACATATTAAAAGTTTAAAGCAATTTGCCGATGAGTTTAAGCCCAAAAGGCTAATTGTGGTTAGCAACGATAAATACTATCGGAAAATGGAAGATGTGGAGATTATGCCCTATGCGTTCTTCTTAAAAGAGCTTTGGAGTGGGCGAATAATTATATGAACCTGTCAGTTTTGCAAGTACCACAAGAATACCGTGTTTGTGCTTAAATTCTCCTTTGAGGTTCTGTTTGCTCAGTTCTTCCACCATCTTTCTTCACAGAGTGCTAGGCAAGCATTCGAAAATTACGCAAAATTCGGCGCCTTGCCCTTGGGCCGATTTTACCCTGATTGAGCCTTTGTGAAGTTGAACAATCTTTTGAGTTAAAGGCAACCCAATTCCATATCCAGCCGAGATTGACTTGTTAGCCCCCCTGTAAAATGGCGTAAAGATATTTTCCAACTCTTCTTCGGAGATTCCAACGCCATTATCAATAAACTTTAATGTTACATCACTTTTATCTACCTCAATTGAAACCATACACCGGCTATCCTCAGAGAACTTGCATCCGTTCTCCAACAGGTTGGCAAATGCCACGGTTAGCAAATATTGGTTGCCGCTAATGGTTAGCTTCTGGTCATCGTCAAAATTTTGCTCAAAGCGGATATCGATAGAATATGTAGGGTTAAGTCGTAATACTTGATGACGGGCATCTAGAACCAGCTCATCAACCCTTAGAGGTTTAAACTTTATCTCGGTGGGGTCGTAGCTGGCTTTGGCTAGATCGAGCAGACTGTTAGATAACTTAACCAGCTTGCGGGCATCGTTAAGGGTATTCTCAATGGCAGTTCTATACTCCTGAGTATTTTTCTCCTTGCCTAACGAGAGTTCCAACTCTGCAATTATGGCTGAAAGCGGTGTTCGTAACTCGTGCGATATGTTGTAAACGAACTGCTTTTGCGCATCGAAGGAGTTCTCAAGACGGTCGAGCATCTCGTTGAAAGTATTTGACAGCTCCGATAGCTCATCCTTCTTTTCGCTCGATTTTAGCCTAAGGTCGAGGTTGGTTGCAGTGATAGATTTTGCATTGCTTATTACCTCCTTTATGGGTGCAAAGGCTCTTTTTGAAAGAAACAATCCCAAGAGGTAAAGCACCACTATGGATAGGGATGAAAGGACGAAAAGCGTTTGCCTAAGATTATGTAGTTTGGTGTATCCATAACCATCGAAAGCAGCCGCAGTGATGGCGTAGGTTTCCTGATTATTTGTATAGGTTATGCCAATTACCTGCCAATCGTTTTGCATGAATCGTAACTCGCCGTTCTGCATAATTTGGTTTATCATCTCCTCGGTTTCCTGCACTATATCAATATCAACAGCATCGTGATACAGTAGCTTGAAGCGCCTATCGTAAATTGCCACCTCCACCTCGTTTATCACCTCACGATTCATTCGGTAGATGCTTTGCAGAGTTAACGTATCCACATTGGCTTCGAAAAAGAGGTTGGCTTTGGTAATGGCTTCATCCTTTAACAGGTTAAAGAATTCTCTTTCCCTGCTATGCTTCGAAGAGTAGTACACCACCGATGCGAATGCCAATAGAATTGTGGCGGTTATCAGGGTGAAGAGGATTGTTATTTGGGTTCTTAATTTCATGGTTTCTTTTTTTAGAACGCTGATGACGCAGATCTAGCAGACACACACGGATTTTTCTATTTCAAATCTCTCTTATCAGCGTTTATACGCTTAACCTGCCCGCGGCAGGCGGGTCTGCGTCATCTGTGTTCTATTTTCAAATCCTTATCTGCGAAAACCCCTTAAATCAGCGTCATCTGCGTTCTATATCCCATTATTGTTCCATTCTCAACACAAACCCCATCCCCGACTTTGTATGTATTAGCTTACTATCAAACTCCTTATCAACCTTTTTGCGTAAGTAGTTAATGTACACATCAATAAAATTTGTCCCAGTGTCGAAGTGGGTATCCCATACCTTCTCGGCAATCTCGGCTCGCGATAGCACACGTTCGGGGTTTAGCATGAGGTATTCAAGTAGTTTGAACTCCTTTGGGGTTAAGTCAATCTCGACTCCATTCCGAGTTACCTGCTTAGTATTTTGGTTCAACTCTAGATCGGCGTAGCGAACTATCGGACTTGTTTCCACACTCCTCGATGCCCTGTTGAGCAGAGCCTTTATGCGCACCACCAGCTCTCGCATCTCAAAGGGTTTTACAAGGTAGTCGTCGGCACCTGCATCGAATCCCTCAACCTTATCGTCGGTGGTGCCCAATGCTGTAAGCATAATAATTGGGGTGCTCGGTTTTGCCCTGCGGATTTCTTTGCAAAGCTCAAGCCCATCGATTTTTGGTAGAATAATATCGGTGATAATTAGGTCAAACTCATTGCTCAGAGCCAATTTTTTCCCTAACAGTCCATCGTAGGCAAGAGTGGTTTTGAAGCCCTGCTCATCGAGGCCTCGCTTTATTAGCTCAGCCACCCGAAGGTCGTCTTCTATGATTAAAATCTTATTCATTGTAACAATAAGTAAACTTCCAAAAAGATACTTAGAGCATATTAATCAAAAAGTAGAGCCAGCAAAACGATCTACACCAAGAGCAACTTAGGTTAATGGCGATGGGTATTCGCCCTTCTCAACCAGCAATTTTAGGCTGCTCATCACCACGGGTTTATCGCCGGGGTAGGTAACACCAAACCATTGCGAGGTGGTGGGTAGCACCTTGCAGGTTGCCTTGCCATTCTTTATAAGATGATTTACCACCGTTGGGATGTAGAACTCGGCCTTGGGATTGGCCAACGAACCGCTCAGGAACTCGCTAAGCATTGAGTCGATATGACCAAAGAAGTTGGGGGTAAATCCCCAAAAATTCATCGATACCAACGAATTTTCATCCACAGTAACCATTTCGCCGTTCTCGTTTTTAAACTTTACCACATTGTCGATTCGTTCAATGTGCGTACGCTCCACCACATCGCTAAGGAACGATTGGGTATCGACACTACAAACGCCTCGCGATACAGAGCCCTGGTCGCTTAATGTATTTTTAAGATGATATCCAAGCATAAAGTACTCGCCCTCTTGTAACGATCCGTTGGCTAGCGCCTTGGCAAGCACGCTAAAAGCATTGGCTCCATAAAAATCGTCGGCATTGATAACAGCAAAAGGTTCCTTTACCGCATTGCGGCAAACCCAAACGGCGTGTGCTGTACCCCAAGGTTTAACCCTATCGGGCGGACATGCAATGCCTTCGGGGAGCATATCGAGCTCCTGAAAAACAATTTCGTATGGCACCTTGCCATCGAATCGCTTGCCAAATACTTCAAGAAAATCTTTCTCAATATCCTTGCGGATAACAAATACCACCTTACCAAATCCAGCGCGGAGCGCATCAAAAACGGAGTAGTCAATTATGGTTTCGCCATTAGGACCAACGGCATCAACCTGTTTAAGGCTGCCGTAACGGCTGCCCATTCCGGCAGCCAGAATTATAAGTGTAGGTTTCATCATCAAATTCATTTTAAAAAAATTGAATACAAAAATGGGAGAAAAGGCCGAAGAAAAAAAATGGATGACAACGTTTTTGTTACTACGCATTGCTGGGGATGTTTTGGGGGAATGTTGTCGGTTGTCGTGTCTCAGCTTGTCTCCTATGCTATAGCATAGGAGATAAGCTATAGTTGACTAGATAAGTCAGCCGTTTATTGACTGAATGAAGAGATCTGTCATAGCGGATTCTTTAAAGCCTAACAATGAAAGTTAACCTGCCCATTGCAGGGAGTTTCGCACCCAGTTTTCTTCTATAGAAAGTCGTTACGATTACCTTCAATTATACAAACATATATGACGCTGACAGGTTTTTCAAACGCTGTCAGGTCATTTTGCATCTCGCAATGTACAACCACCCCTCGTAATACTTCGTTTCAAAAAAAATCAAAAAAGTGGTGGCTGAATATCATTTAAAAGTCTACTACCTTTACACCCGCCTTCGCCATATACCCTCTAACCGACATCACCGCCTCGCGATGGTTTCCACAGGGCGTTAAGGTTTCTTTCAGCAAATCGATAGAATTATCGATATACTCGGGATTAAAATAACCAAATCCCTCAATCTTGCCGTTCATCACCTTAATAAATGAGCGCTCATCGGGGTGTCGTCCGTCGTCTACCATAATAAAGCTTCGGCTGCCGAGGCTTTGGCTATCCAATGCTTGCTGCACTCTAAGATTATAGTCATGCGGCAACTCCAGCCCAATGCAGGCGCCATGACACTGGCCAATTTGATGATGAAAACAGGCATTAGCCGACTTGTATAACCCGCATAGCTTCTGACAAAGTGAGTAATCGTCAACTATTCTGTAAAGGTATGCTTGTGCTTCGGCTTGGTTATCGAAGCTAGCAATTGGAATCTCATCATCGTTTGAGATAGTTTCGATACTTAGGTTGATATATCCCTTTGCATCGGTCTTCTGAAAAACACCCATCTGGGAGTTCCTGCGCCTACCACGTTTGTTGTACTTGGGTAGGTGCTCCTTAATGGCATCGGCCTCCATTAGCAGGGCAATAAGTTCGCTACCAGTTAGTTCGTATCCTATATCAGAAATCTGCGATAGCATTTCGGTAGCTCGCTTGGTTTTGGGCCGGGCCGTATGATCGAGTACCCGTTTGCGTATATTTACGCTCTTGCCTATGTAGATAATAACCCCATCGGCATCGTAAAGGTAGTAAACACCTGTTGCTTCGGGCAAATCGGCAATGGTTTTAGGGTTAAGATTAGGAGCCAGTGAGGATAAAATATCCTGCCCCTCGGTGGCCAAGTTGGGTGAGACCTGCAGTAACTCCTGAAAAAGTTTTACAGTTGCCAGAGCGTCGCCAGCCGCACGATGCCTTCCGTTTATAGATATTCCCAGATTATCGCAGATATTACCAAGGCTATACGACGGGTAGCCTGGCAAATGCTTGCGCGAAAGCCTCACGGTGCAAAGGGTAGGACGATTATAGTCGAACCCCAACCGTTTAAACTCCGTTTGGATAAATTTATAATCGAACGTAACATTATGCGCTACAAAGGTGGCTCCATCGGTAATCTCCACAACTCTGCGAGCCACCTCGTAGAAACGGGGCGCATTGGCTACCATCTCGTTGCTAATGCCCGTTAGGCGGGTTATATTTGGTGGGATGTAACACTCGGGGTTGATAAGAGTAGTGTACTCATCTACAATCTTTTTCCCATCGAAAAGGAAGATGGCAATTTCGGTAATTCGGCTGCTTACAGGGCTTCCGCCTGTGGTTTCAATATCTACAATGGCAAACACTAGAAGATGTATTAATTGTTGAATGGCTTTAACCCAAGGGCAAAAGTGTAATTACATTTTTGTGTAAAGATAGTGAAAATTACGGGGTTCGGTTAATCTCTGGTATGAATCGATAAAGCGCAGCAATTTGTGTGAACTATCATTGAATGCGAAAAAATTACAAAATGAATTGTCGCTTTTAACTACTACATTAAAAAAAAATCGATCTGTCAGATACTGGCATTCGGGTTGGCCATCTTTTGTTAGCACGGGCATAACCTTTTGCTAATGCTGCACATTCCAACTTTACGTAAAATCTTTACAATGGGCAGCACTGCTCTTGGCTCATGGTGTAGAACTTGCCTCTCGATGGGGGCTATACCGTTAATTGGATTCATCTAAAAAAAATTTACGATTACTATCCAAACCAGTATTTTGCTGCTTATCAAATCCAACCGGCAGTGCAGAAAATTTTAGGAATCATAAACCTAACAGATAATTATAAAAGAAACTATTTGTAGAGATGCTTTGTAAATTTTCCGTTTGGTACATTTAGATTTAGTTACTACTTTTATAACTAAAGCAAATAGGTAATAACCCGAAGTAAACCCAAAATGAACCTCTTGAAACTAAAAATCAGAACCAAGCTAACCCTAATATTTGGTTCGTTATCAACCATTGCTCTGCTTGCTGCTGGCGCTACATTTCTTAGCTTCAACCAAATCAATGGCATTAGAGCAAAAATTTTAGACCTACATATAGCCGACAAGGCACGGATATCGGCCGACAATAACTTCTTAATCTTTATGCGTAACCCAGATTACGAAACGCTGGGGCGGCTTGAGAAAAGTATACAGGAAGTGGATCAAGTCCTCAATGATTTTAGAGAAAACCCGCTGCAAAGTTCCAACGTGCCCATCATTAACGAGATGCTCAGGGAGGTTACGGAATACAAAACCTCAACAGCTAAGCTCAACGAGATAAACCAAAAACGTGCAAGAATTCTTGGGGAGGCCAATGGCATTACCGACCAAATAATTGCCTCCCACCCCAACTACAGCGCACAGGCATATCGGGTTCGGTTTTTAGGGCAACGATTCATTGCCACTGGCAACAAGTCCGACTATGATATATGGGAGCGTGCTGCTAATCAGTTTCAGGCGGAGGCATCTGACGGAGAACTAAGTCAACAGGTAGGCCGTTACATTGCCCTTGGCAAAGAATGCTGGGGTGCAATTGGCGAAACACAAGCGATTTACATTGGCATAAACCAGGTGGCAACAAACCTGAAAGCTAATTTAGATAGGATTATTGAAAGCAGTACGGTGGTTTTCAACAAGCAGCGTGGCCGGAACATAATCTTTATTATCACCATTCTATTTATTCTTATTGTAGGAACTGCTGGTGTATCGGTTGTGTTTAGCAAAAACCTATCGAGCAGCATTAAGCGGGGGGTAAAGTTTGCCGAAATCATTGCTTCGGGCGACTTAACGGTAAAACTCGATAACGACCTTCTTGTAAAGCATGATGAGATAGGCGATTTGGCCCGTAGCCTGAACAACATGGGCGATGTGCTTAAGGAAATTACCGACAGCATTGTACAGGGATCGGAAAGCATTGCCGAGGCCAGCGTTCTGTTCAACACCAGTAGCCAGCAAATATCGCAAAGAGCCAACGATCAGGCCTCCTCCACTGAGGAGATCTCATCGAGCATGGAGGAGATGGCGGCCAATATCGACCAAACATCGGAAAACTCGCGACGCGCCGAGAAGGTGGCCGTTGATACCGAGAGCGGGGTTGTGAGCGGGGTAACTGCTGCTACCGAAGCGCTTCAACTTGTTAATCAGATTAGCGAGAAAATTGGAATTATTCAGGATATTTCGTTTCAAACCAACATACTTGCCCTAAACGCAGCTGTTGAAGCGGCAAGAGCTGGCGAGCATGGCAAAGGCTTTGCTGTAGTTGCTGCAGAGGTTCGCAAGCTGGCTGAACGCTCGGCAGCCTCGGCACAGGATATAGAGGCTATGGCGAACAAACTCAGAAACGCCTCTGATCAGGCGAATGAGAAACTCAAAGCGGTTATCCCAAAGGTGAAAGAAAACCTTACCCTTATCCAAGAAATTACATCCTCCAGCATGGAGCAAACCTCCGGCGCCGAGCAGGTTAACAACGCCATACAGAACCTCAACAAAACGGTACAGGAGAATGCCTCTATGAGCGAAGAGCTGGCCTCGAGCGCACAGGAAGTGAAGAGCCAATCCGACAAGCTGGCCGAGGCCATATCGTTCTTTAAAATCGCTGAAACTGTAAACTTTAAAAGAAAAGGCTACGAAAAGCCAAAAGCACCTGTATTGCCTAAAAAGATAAATCTACCTAAAACCCCAGCAAACCAAAGTAATGGTGATGGGGGGTTTAAATTTGTGATGGACAAGGAGGAAAAGGACGGTGGTGGCTACACAACCTTTTAACAAATAGGGATAACTCCAACGGGTTGGTTTAAGGTCAATTTATTCCTTAACATAACGATATTAGACAATTAATTACGAGTAACCTCAATACGGGGTTGGCGCATACTAACCTCCACTTTAAAACTATTTGGAGATAGAGTTGTTTACCAATTAAAATCAGGATATGCTCCTCGATTACCATATGCACACCTACCTCTCCGATGGGCGCGACACGCACGAGCAAATGGTGGCGTCTGCAGCCTTTAAGGGAATTAGTGAGATTGGATTTACAGACCATATCAGCCTAAAACCGGTAGGCTGGGCCTTGCCCATTGAGCGTATTGATGAGATGATTGCCCGGGTTAAGGATGTGCAGACTGGCGACACGCAGGGAGTAAAAGTAAAGTTTGGCGTGGAAATGGACTACTTCTTCGGAATGGAGAAGCAGATACAGGAAATACTATCTAAGCTACCCATCGACTACGTAATTGGTTCCGTCCATTTTATCGATGAATGGAATTTCGATACTGATGTTAAGGAGTACGACACCATTGATATCAACCGCTTTTACCGCCAGTACTTTAAGGCTGTGCAGCAGTCGGCCAAGTCGAAGTTATTCGATATTATTGGCCATTGCGACCTAGCCAAAAAGTTTGCCTACTACCCCACCTTTCCCCTAGACGACCTTTACGACGAAGCCGCCCAAACCTTTAAAAAGGCCGATGTGGTGGTGGAGATAAACACCAGCGGCCGCATTAAGCCCTGCGAAGAGTTTTACCCCTCGGCGCAGTTCCTTGAGCGACTTGCCCACTACAAAGTTCCCATAACCCTTGGCTCCGATGCCCACGTGGAGCAGAATGTTGGCCAATTCTTCGCTGATGCCATTGCCGAAATTAAGGCGCTTGGTTATAAGGAGATCGCCCGTTTCACAAATCGTAAAAGGGAGATGGTGAGGATATAAACAGAAAAATCAAACTACTTACAGAATTCCATTAGCATTTTGGCAGCATCGTCAAATCCCAAATTCGCTGTCTTTTCCCAATCGCTACAGGCCTTTACCATATCGCCAACAGTTGCATAGGCTATGCCCCTATTAAAATAGGCTCGCGATATTTTAGGGTTTAATTCGATGGCCATAGTGTAATCGGCAATGGCATAGTTTAGGCTATCAAGCGAATGGTAGGCAAGTCCGCGCTCATAGTATGCTCTTGCATAGGTAGGTTCTAACTCTATAGATTTTGAATAGTCATCAATTGCAGCGGCTAAGTTGCCAAGAGTTTGCCAAGCAGTTCCCCGCTCAAAGTATGCTCGAGAGAAATGAGGCTGCAGCTCAATGGCTTTGTTAAAATCTGCAATGGCTTTTTCGTGCTCCTCTAGCTCGGCATAGGAGTTAGCCCTGTTGTAGTATGCATTAACATTAGTTGAATCACCCCCTATGGCTTTGCTAAAGCCTTTAACTGCACGAGGGTAATCACGACGAGAGAAAGCGTCCACAGCTTCAATAAAGTCTTTATCAATTGTCTGTGCATTAAGGGCTGTAACGAGTGATGCAAAAAACAGGATAATCCAAAACTTTTTCATTTTTATGGCAAAGTCATTTTACTACAATTCTATCCATCAAAAAAATCGGAGTAGGAGTCGTAATTACCAAAGTACTGCTTGGGTGTATATCCGGTTTGCTGCTTGAACTCGTTAATAAAATGCGACTGGTCGTAGTAACCACAATCGTAGGCCAGTTGGGTTAGGCTCTTGTCCTTATCTTTACTCTTTAAATGCAAAGAGTGTTGCAACCTCACCGTTTTTAGGTATTGCTTGGGCGTTGAACCGATATGCTTTGTAAAAACCCTTTCGAACTGCTTACGGCTAAGGCATGCTTCACTCGAAAGAGAATCAACACCAATTAATCCTTTTGAGGATTTGATGGTGTTAACAATATGTCTTACACGCTGAAATTCAAAATTTGCGTAATTCTTTGCCAAAAGAGTAGTGAAATGAGAATTCACAATTTCAGCCCTTTGCTCAAATGTTTCAGCGTCTTGCAATCTGGGGAAAAGCTCCTTTTCGAGAACCCGGTCAATGTATTTTAGCGGGATACTCTGGTTATACGCTTCGTTCATCGGAATATTAAAGAACTTCATTAGTCCCTGGGGCTGAAATGCAATTGAGAAAAGTGATATTTGGTTTGCTATCTGAATATCAAAAAATTCCTTCTGATGGCCATTAAGCACAACGTTCTCGTTAAAGCTTTTTCTTGAGTCAAGAACAAGGGGTCTTTCTCCAAAGTAGAACATCAGCTCGGATAAACCGCAAGGGATAATGCGGTGAACATACTGCTCTCCTTTTGGCAATACATTCTCGATACCCCAATACTGCTTAATGTAGGGTTCGAGAATTGACGCTGGTTTTGAAGTGCTCATTGCCATTGGGCAAAATTAATGGTTTTTAAAGGATTAGCCAACAAAGGTGTGGGTAGCAAAAGCGCAAGGCGCTTAAAAGGCCTTGCACTTTCTTGCATTGAGATTTTACTTTCCGTAAAGCCCAATCCTATTCCCTTCGGAATCGAGGCAAGTTGCAAAGTAATCGCGCCCCTCGGCCTCAATTTTGGTTTTGGGGATTATGGTTTTACCTCCATTCTTTTCAACCCGTGCCAGTGTCTCATCAATGCTGTCGGGTGCGTTAAAGCTAACCAATGTTCCATTCTCCGATGGTTTAAAATCAGGTGCGAACGATATTGCCCCCTCACCCGTTGGGAAACAGACCATTTTTTCCGCTTCAAAATCCTGTTTCTGAAGGTCTAACTTGAATACCGAGTTGTAAAAATCCACTGCCCTGTCGAAATTTGCCGCGGGTATCTCTACCCATGAGATTAATTTTTCCATTTTTGTTTTTTTTTGATTTAACAAATAATTGACACGGCAAAAGTATTCCGAGCGAAGTTGGTAAAATTGGAAAAAAGAGACATCTTTAAACACTATAAACTGTCGATATTGTATTTTATCTTCGTAATTTCAATCTGGCACCAAGTCCAGTCCCCTTCCTCAAGTTTCCATGTGGCACGGCATTTTGAGGGGATCCTAACACCGTCAAACTCGGCATACTCATCTAAATCTATCACCCAATCATAGCACTTGGCATCGGGGGCGTTGCCGTTGTAGCGCAGCGCGCAATATTTTACAAAATCGCCCTGCTGATTAAAGGAGAAGGTGCCCTAACCTGTTGTACTCTGGTTTGTCTTAGTTGTTTTACAACTAGCGATTTAATCTGATCTCAAGGTAGAAAACTAATTCTCGCCCAAAACCTAAAGCGAGTATTAAGCATAGCAATACCTGCACCCATTTTTGCAGCCCCTGTAAATATTGAGATCCCATCCGTATGGGATTTTTCGCTTCAGCTTATTGAGGGCCGTTTTGCAATTGATTTTTTCAATATTAATGTCCATCATTTTTGATTATATGCAATAGACTAATAACCCCATAACGACCGAATAAACAATAGCCATTACCAAACCCTTAGCCCCCGATTTTAGATGATACATTTTGTCTTTATAGTCGTGCTTGGTTGTTCCTTCAATAATCATTGGCTTTGGCGTTATCCCGCAAAAGATAAGTAGGTCGAGAATTAGCGTGTCCCATATGGCAAACCCAGCAGTAAAGGCAAATAAGCTGAGCAAAATATGATGAAGCTGATTGTACATTAGTGCCGTAATAGCAATGGGATAAAAAAAGAATACTAGCCCCAAAGGAACTCCCAGTATAACAAACCATCTTCTCTCCTCTGGAGTTTTTCCATTTACCTTAGCCCTAACCGCAGGGGGCATCCGATGTAGCCAAATTCGAGGTTTAAGCAATAAGGAGACATAGATGAAAACGGATAGGGTTATTAAGTAAATTAGAATATGAAAGATCAAACTCATTTCAATACATTTACAGACTAGGTAAGTGAATACAATTTACTTCCTTATCCTATTGTTTCAAAAAACTCTCTTAGCTTATTTTCATCCAAAGCCCCGTTAGTCCTTACGCTGCTGCATAGATCAACGCCAAAGGGCTTTACCACCTCGATTGCCTTGTTTACATTATCCTTACAAATTCCACCCGCCAGAAAAACCGGAATACTAACCGACTCGCAGATTTTCTTGCTTAGGTTCCAATCATGTGCCCTACCGGTGCCACCCAACTCTTTGATTGGTAGATTTGGATTCCCACTATCCAAGAGTAGGGCATCCACATACTCGGAAATTTCTATGGCCTCGGCAACCGACTCCTCGTCGATAACGTGGATAACCTGAACCAACTTTACGTGAGGTAGCGCAGTTCGTATTTTTTCATACTCTTGGTGGTCAACATTATCAACCATTTGGATGGTAGAGGTGTGAACTCGTTGGTAATGCGCAATTACATCGTTGGCGTTGGTCTCGCTGGTTAACAGAAAGGTTGATATGGGCGGTGGAACGGTCTCAACAATCTTTCTTATCAAATTATCATCAATTACGCCAGGCCCGCTGGGCATTTTACCCACCAGCCCCAAGGCCGAGGCACCATACTTTATGGCCAGGTTAGCCTCCTCAATGCTGCTTATGCAGCAAATTTTTACTCTAACGTCCATCTCTTCTATTATAATTTCAAATAATATTGATTCGTTTTTTAAAATTAACCGTAAAATTCCTTCGGCTTCCATATACTCGACAAAACGAAAAGTTGTGCCTTTCTGCTAATTTTCTTATTTGCTCTGCTGTCATTTTATCCGGATCACCAGCCTGCTCCGACACAGAGAGAATGCCGCTGGGCTTTAGCATCCTGTAAAACTCCTGTATATATTCATCTTGGTTCTCCACCTCCCCAAGAACGGTAACCATAAAGATTCTATCGAAGGATTCATCGTCAAAAGCGAAGTTTTTGCCATTGCACAGATAAAAATCTACATTGGTTAACTTTCTCCTTTCAATCCTCTTCTTGGCATAATCAAGCATCTCCTGTTGGATGTCGGCAAGGACAAGCTTCCCTTTTTTTAATATTTTGGCTACGGGAACGCTGAAGAAACCAGGGCCAGGGCCCAACTCCAAAACGGTATGGTTCTCTTCCAGCTCCATTCGCTCAATTAGCTGCTTGGGCGAAATAAATATTTTGCGCAATGGGAACAGAAGGGTAAACGCCCATTGGTTAGGGAAGATGCCTTTGGATGTTAAGCTTTTCTCCATAACTTACTTTATAACTCTTTCCTGTAAATAATCTTCTTCCCCGGCGTATCGTAAATCTCCATAATTGCACCCTCCTCATCGTATCCTTTCACCTTTACAAATTTGTTTAGCGCAGGGTAAACCTTCATAATACCAGATATTACAGAGAGTTTTCCCTTGTAGGGGAATTCTGCAACAATGTACTTACCCTTGGGGTAGGTTTTGATTTTGAAGTTGCCCTTCAGCTCGCTTAGCCGATGAATATCCGATTCCTCGAGAATGCATCCAAGCTCAGAGCGCAGCTTGCTGGTTTCCACTTTTTGCGGATTGTCGAAGTAGATACCAAAACCCTTAAAGGTTTCGATTTTGTAATCGTTTAGCAGCGAGTAGTAAACCCTATCCATAACCACCCCGCTTTGGCGGTAATCGCCTGTCATCTCTTCGTAAACAAGGGTTTCGCCACCCTGCTCAACCACGCTAAACTGGATGCTTTTAAAAGCACCCCAGTAGGCTGCAAAGCCTAAAACAATTGCAACTATTGCTGCAACAACAATGATGATGATTTGAAAAGTTTTCATAATGGATATAATTTGAGTTTTTATTGATTGTTATGTGGTTAAATACTACTATACAAATCGATTTCACGGTGCAGTTTGGCTTGTCTGTTATCTGGTGACTTAGGCAAGATAAAAGGTACAGAATATTTCGTACCTAACGGCACGGTGTTATTATTTTACGTTTATGTTTACCCATATTATGTCCCTAACGGGACAGCAAATCAAATATTTTCACGCCCATCGAGGTGAGCTCATTCTCTGTTTTATTAACCAGCTCCTCGGCATTCTTTGCCCAGTTAGAATGCCCATTTTTTAGAATTGAAACGCAGAAACCATTCTTCACTCCACCTAGGCAGGTGAACTTTACGCAGTGCTGCGTTGAGAGGCCACAAACCAAAATTTCATCAACGTTTTTTGATGACAATATACTATCAAGATCGGTATTCGTAAACGCATTCCCGTGATTTTTCTGGAGAACGATTCCTTGGGAACATATTATTGCCCGGTCATCAATTTCCCAATCGGTGGTGTTGGGAATTAGCATCTTGTTAATATGCTGAATGTAAATAATGGGCAAACCGTTGCTGCTGTATTGCTTAATGGCAGAATTTACTGTTCTGAAGAACAGATCGGTATTGTAAAAACCTTTACGTTTTGTTAGCCCTTTTTGTATATCAACTACCAGTAATGCTTTCATTGTCTATTTGTTTTAAAGCGCTTCAACAGCTTTTGTTAACGACCAATGCGTTTGTATTATCCTCCACTTATTATCTTTCGCAAGTTGATAAACCTCGGTGCAGTTCCACTTTATAACCTTGTTCTCAATGTATGATTCTAAATTATAGGTTAGTACGGCCATCCTATCGAGGCTTTGTACTTTGGGGTTTAGCATCTTGTATCTATCAACAAATATTTTCCCTCTTATGCTTTCGTACAATGCCGTTAGGTTTTTCAACCCGTCAATTCGTAGCTCTGTCATCGGGTCGAAGTAAACAACGTCCTCATCTGAGATATCGAGGAATCCGCTGGGATCGCCATTGTTCCATCGTTCAAGGGCAGCTACCTCCATTTTAATTATAACCTCTGCAATTTCACTCATCATCAATTTTTTATTTGTCAGACAATTTAAACCTTAACCATTTTAATTAGTATGATTTACTAAAACTCTATTTTGTAGCTAATAAAGGGCACTGGACTAGTAAAAAAATCGTCCTCAACCTCTTGGGTTTGTAAATTATACTTCTTTCCCAAGTACTGCCTACCAATAATATTCTTTACCTGTAAGGCAAACACCGAGGATGCCCCCAGGTGGTTGATGCGATAAGTAAGCGTTAAATCGGATATGGTTTCGAGATTTGAATGCCGATACGTGAATGGCATTTGCTCGTTGTAAACAATATCTCCTCTTAGCTTTGTTTCATCAATATCAACGGGTTGGTGCCAGTAGGGACCAAAAAAAGCTACTTTGGCATTTATGCCCAGCAGATTTCTTTTTTTGATTGTCCATTCCTTACCTCCAACAAGATTAATCACATACCCACCGCTATAGCGCGATTTGCTCTTAACACCATCACCATCGGTGTACTGCGATTTGTATAGCGATGAGGTGATAAGGTAGTAGTACCCATCCTTTAGGAATCGCTCAAGGGTTAAGTCAATCCCAATATTTTCACCTGTACCTTTATTTACTAGCACCTTATCGAAGGTCCAATCGCTCATAAAGTTTATCATCGAATATATTTCCCCATCAACAACCGGAACATTGTACAGGTACTGGTAGTATGGCTCAACCTTAATGCGAAGATGCTGAGTTGGAGAAAAATCGTAACCCAGCACAAAATGGTGCGCCCCCATTCTTTTCAGGTTCATATTGGGGAAGTACGATTCGCCCGTTTGGGCATTGGTTTTCGATACGAAGTAAACGAATAGTGGCTCTATCTGACTGTGGTTGCCGTATCCAACGGATAGGCGATTTTGCGGGTTTGCCTGCCAGCTGGCAGATAGGCGCGGTTCAACCCGCAGCTCATTATTCAGTTCAAACCACGACACGTTTGCCCCGGCGTTGCAGTAGAAGTTTTGAGTTACCGAATACTTTGCCTGAGCAAATGCCTTTACAACCGCACCTGTTCCATCACCACTTAAAAAGTTTCCGTAATCGCCAGTTTGGAAATCTCTTGAATCGCCATTTAGTGAGTAGTAGTGCAGGTTGACATCAATGCCAGTTTTAAAACTTAATCGGGATGATGAGGCTGTGGATACCGTTGAGTTTAGGGTAGCCATCCCCTCGGTACTCTCAACATAAAACAGAGGATGCAAGACAGAGGGAGTATCCTCAAATAGCCTGGCCTCCTCTTTGTACTTATGTTGCCCTGAATTTAAGGCGATGGTTGTTCTTAGGTGTGCTTTTGAGTTTATGCCTTGGGTATGGGTAATCCCTGCAACGCCCATACTGTAGTTGAACTTCATTTTCACCCTGTTTTCGGGGTATATCCACTCATCAACCTCGTTGTAGCCCTTCATGCTGCTTTCGCTTAGCCCACCAACACCCCAAATGGAGAATTGACCAGCCTTTGCCGTTGGCAAATGTATTTTGAATGATAAATCCTGATAAATTGGCAGCTCATTGGCTCCCTTCACCTCGGGCAGAAGAGGGAAGATTAGCGCCATGGTTGAGTAGCGATAGTTGATGAGGAATGAGCTGCCGTGATTCTTTTTAAATGGCCCCTCGGCAGCGGCTTCAATTCCCTGAATACCAACTTGGAAAGCGTACTCGTACCTCTGGCTATTGCCATTCCGTAGCCTCATCTCGAAAACACCGGCCGATGCGTTTCCAAACTCGGCGGGGAAAGCGCCGGTGTAGAAATCGGAGTTGGCCAAAAGCTGGCTGCTAAATATTGTTAATCCACCGCCACCCGCAATATTTGATCCTGAAAAATGGCTTGGCACAGGAATATCGACCCCTTCCAACCTCCAAAGCAATCCCTTTGGTGCATTACCCCTTACCACAATGGCATTTTGGTGAGCGGCAACAGGAGTAACCCCAGCGAAGTTACCGGCCATTCTACCCGGATCGTCGAGCGCACCAGCGTAACGCCTTGCCTCCTCAACCGAGAATGTGCGGGCGCTAACGGTTGCCATGCTGTTTATGGGCTTATCCTTGCGTATGGTTGCCTTTACCACTACGCCCTCAAGCTCCGATACCGATTGCTCCAATGCAACATCGAGCACAACCTCTCTACCAGATCCAACAAGCAGTTCGGGTATTATTAGTGGTTCGTACCCCATAAAGCTAACCTGTAGGTTATAGCGACCCACCTCAACCTTCTCTAGTAGAAATTTGCCATCCAAATCGGAAGTAACCCCTATGTTTTCATTAATAAGTATAATATTTGCCCCGGGAAGTGTTTCCTTGGTTACAGCATCGTAAATCACCCCTCGAATGGTTTGGGTGGGTTTTTGGGCGAAACAATTCGTGAAAATGCTAAAAGCAAGTAAAGTAAAAACAACTAAGCGTTTCATAATCAGTATAAATATCTTTCATTTTATTCTATAGGTTCATAATTAATACTAAACCAATTATTAAATCAATAGAATTTATAATACAATGTGCAATAATCCCTATGTATATGTTTTCCTTTCGCTTTACCAAATAAATTAGAGGTAGCACGCCTATGGTTCGGGTAATAAATAACCAGGGTGTCCAAGTATGATATAGCGCAAAGAGTGCGCTATGTATTGGAACTACCCAACCCTTAAGATTGCTGGGCATTCTGGGCAGTAGGTATCCTCTAAAGTAAAGCTCCTCTACGGCAGGTAAAATCAACACCATGAACAAAAAGAAAAGGCTGTAAGTAATTATCAAGTTTATTCTGGAATATTCACCACCAAGACCCATATCAAGCATATATGTCGAAGGCATCCAGGTAAATAAATGCATCAAGTACTCAGATGCGAAGGCAAATATTTTAAAAGCAAGGCCAGTTAAAACAAATATTACTGCAACCCACAGGATGTACTGCCAACCTTTTAGTTTTTTGTGATATTTGACGATTCCTCCAAAAAACTTTTTACCTGATATTTTCTTCTGGTATAGAAGGAAACCCAACTCAAAAGGGAGGAGCACAACAATTCCTGCAATTATTAAGGCCATTACATTAGGAAATCCATACTCTATAACTATTGGCGCCAAGAGAAAATAGCAAAGTCCGACTAGTGCTCCAGGTAATAGATGCAGAAATATGGATTGACTTAACGAATGTTTCTCTATACTATTTCTCATAATTAATTATCTCTTTTTTCAAAGAACTCCTTGTCCTTACGCCTGCTCCTTCTTATTGCCATGTATACTATAGCGCCAAGTGCAACAATGGCAGAAAAAATTTGAATTGCAAGAATAATTTTTAGCGCATTCATACTAATGGAGCTTTACAGCAGTTCCAAATGCCAGAATTTCGGCGGCTCCACTAGTAACCATAGCTGTGGTTATTTGAATTCCCACAATGGCATCGGCGCCCAGCCTATTGGCATCGTCAACCATACGCTGCATTGCCTGTTCTCGAGCTTGTGCTTGCAACTGGGTATATTCCTCTATCTCGCCACCCACAATGTTTTTAAGTCCAGCAAGAATATCGCGACCAATATTGCGGCTACGTACAGTGCTGCCCCTGGCAATACCTAGAATCTCTGTAATTTCCCTGTTGGGAACCGAATGTGTTGTTGAAAGTATCATACTAATTAGTTTTTAGCTTGTTAGATTTATTTAAGTAGATTAATATCATTATGTTAAAAATTATCAGAACAGTAAATCCAGCTAGACCAGTTAGTCCAATAAGCAGCTCATTGCCCCCTTTTAGGAGCATAATTGCAGTGCCTCCCAGCGCATTAATTCCACCGTGAAGAATGGAAGCAGCTATTACAGAACCACTTTTCTCTCTGATTAATGTAAATATTGGAGAGAAAAGAATGCAGAACGCAATCATCATAAAAATTCCGGTTATCGGATTTTCGGGGTAATTATGCCCCATAAGTATAATTGGCGCATGCCAAATGCCCCAGATCAAGCCAATAATCAGAGACATTCTCCAGAATCCTTTGTGTTTTAAACTTTCGTAAAGAATACCTCGCCAGCCCAACTCCTCGCCAAAACCTGCAACTGCATTAATGGTTAAGGCTGCTATTAATCCTTGGATTAGGGTTATGAAAAAGGGATGCACGGGTAGCTCCATATTCCGCATCTCATCCATCTGCTCAGGGGTGAGCAGGCCCTCAAAACGATCGAACATTCCCTCCATTCCGAGGCTAAAGCTAACGCTTGGGAATAGCAGTCCAACACCCATTGTGGCCAAAGCAATAACCAGTGGCAGAAGCCAAGCAATTGTCCACCATCTATTCCACTTAAAGTTTACCCCAAGGCTTTTTCTAATATCCTGCTTAAAAATTAATTTCTGAACCAATAGCGCAGAAATCATTGGAGTAAACATAAAGGTTATCGTCATAATAAAGTAGGGCGTGGATGCCGTATTGGTGCTTCCACCAACCAACCAGTAAACCATGGCCATTGTCCAGCTAAGGCCAAATGTTATGGCCAGAAATAGCCCAACTTTCTTATTATCACCAATTCTCATAACTTAAAACTTCGATTAATTAACTTGTTCAGGCCCTTTGCCAATAACCATTCTCCCCTTAAAATATGAGAGTTTGATTTTCCCCGATTGGCCAATAAAACTTTCCAATCCATCGCGTTTAATGGTGCAAAGGTTGAATACCTTTAGATTGTGGGGTAAGGTATTTGCCCTATCGGCTGCTGGTGCAAGCATATTACAGGGAAAATCTTTGCAATCGGAGCAAAAGTCAACACCTTTTGATTTTGTGCATGAAAAGGTTGCACAATCAGTTGGCATTATTGGGCATTTCCCATCTATGTTTCTGCAACCGTCGCAGGGTAATATATTCTTGGGGATTCCTTTTGAAACGAGGCATTCTAAAATTTGCTCGTTATGCTTACTTAAGTAAAATTCGCAGGTTCCGCAGTCGATTCCGCAGGGAGCCACTAGTTTTTCTCGTTCTTTCATATTCTAAGTTTTATTCTGCTTTCAGGGGTTCTAAATTGAATCTATTCATTTCGCGATATATCAACCCTTTCTCAAAATTTTTACCGTGCCCGGGTAGGAATAATCGGCATCCAGTTGCGTAAAGTTTCTTCCAGGATTCAAACATCTTACGTTTATCGTCAGCAAAAGGAGGCAAGATGGAATTTCTAAAAATTCCAAACATTGCATCACCCACTACAGCTATCTCATTGTCTACAATTAGGCTTATTGAACCAGCCGAGTGCCCTGGAGTGCTTAAAACTTTCAGGTTCAAATCAAAATCGTTAAAGGCATACTCATCTTCCACCTCAATATCAATGGGGAACAGTGGATAGCCCAAAAAACTAGAGCCAATTGGGCTACCAATTTTTGATATGAGTCTCGAATACGCCCAAGTTCCCTTGGGGATAGGTGTATAACCTTTCTTAGCGAATTCCGACTCGTACCTACTTGCAAGAATTATGCTGCCATGATCGCGCCTGAGGCGTGAGGCATTCTGACAATGATCGAAATGCGTATGGGTTAGCACAATCATATCAATATGCTCGCTATAAGTTATAATCGAATTGATGTTTTTAATTAAGCGATTATAGTATGGAGAAGTGCCAGTGTCGACAAGGATGTTCCTGCCCCCGTAGGAAACGAGGTAAGCATTACTCCTTCCGGTAACTACACGGAAAATATGGTAACCATTTTTTGTCCGCCACTTCTTCATCTCTGCATTCTATTTATCAATCGATCTTAAAACAGAAAGGATATGATTCCTTAGCTCGCTTGAATTGATAGCACCCGTTACATGACCACATTCAATTGTTTTTAATGGATAACCGTTGTAACTCTCTTTTTGAATATCGTACTCAATAAACTGATCGTACTTTGATAGTAAAGGGAATAGGTTCTGGGTGTCCCTCCTATTAAAATCATCATCAAAATTGAGCACTCTCCTTATTTCTTGAGGGTTGTGCAATGCAATATCCGATGCCATTTTGCGGTATTTACTCTTAATAAATAGCTCTCCAAGATACGTTCCTGCCATTAGTGGGGCGTATGCTGTTGAGGTATTGTATATTGCACGGTGTATGTTTGTTACCCAACCACCTAAACTAATGCCAGTAATAATTACTGGAGCAGTTGAATTCTTTCTAATTTCCTTGACTAGTTCTTCGTTAAGTTTTACAGATGTAGCAATCATAGCCGTGAAGTTGCTAAGGTCAACCATAGTGTCCTGATATTGCTTAAGCGAACTATTATGAAATGGCGCCCTTACAACTATTAAATTGGCCTCGATGGTATCCTTGGTATTTATAAAGATATTGTAGAAAGTGTTTTTTGCCGATTTTTTAAACTCGAAGGGGCGCTCGTTGTTACCATGGTTGTAGATAATGGTTGGGAAATCGGGACCTTTCCATTGAGCTACACAGAACGCTGGATCGAGATCGCCCGCCTTGGTTCTAGCGCGCACTTCGTAAACGCCCTCGCCAGCAATTTTGGGAAACTCAAGCTCTACTGCTGCAACCTGCTCCTCGAAGGTTGGGCTTTGTATACTATTGGCAAAAAACTTCTTCTTACCAGCTACCATAGCACCAACCGATGCTGTTAGATTATCGAAAAAAATATGCTTGTTCATAGCTTTACTCTTTTTATGTTTGTATGAAATAGTTAATGAAATGGTAGGAATCACAGGAATAAACTCGGGCCATGGCGAGAACATCCAGGCTGCATTGCCCTTTGTTTGCTCAAGGCTAGACCAGGAATATACCGCTAGGGTTTGGTTAATTCGTAAGTCTAGCAGAAATCGTTTAGCCGAAAAGGTATATCCAGCACCGATGTATGGTGAAATATTGTGGAAGTGAATATCGGTTTGTCTATTGTAAAAATCCCAATACTTGGCAAAGCCGCCAATGTACCAGCCCATTTTACTATTGTTGATTTTGCCCTTATGAAAGTAATAATTTGTGCCCAAATGAAACTGCCCCACAAATGCCACCTGATGGATGTTTGATAACGAAAGCCTTCCCTCAATATTCTGATTGGGACGAAAAAAGTAGCCTCCCACAACATTTGCTCCATACTCGTTGCCTGCGGCTATGGGGAGAAAACGTTTTGCCTCATCCTTTATCGAAAACCCTAGGGGAATGGCCACTGGGTTAGTTCCAATATACCATGCTGTGCCATAATCAGTTTTGTTTTGAGCATAAGCATTATTGTTCTTAACACCAATAGTAAGTATGACCGTGGCTAATACTATAAATATTATGTTTGTGTATTTCATGCTAGTTCACTCCTATTCTGTAATAGTAAAACCCTTCCATCTGGCTATCGCCAACACGAATTGTTCCAGCTGGATCGGCAATAAACGTTGTGCCGCTATACTTTCGGTTGAGTTCAGTTCCGTAACGGTTGGCAAAAACCTCCCAGGCATTGAACTGACGGCTTACTGCATCGATTTTAAACATAGAAACTTCCGATGCCATGGGGTGAAGAATTACCTCTGCCTTGCGATCGGTGAGCTGCTTGGTAAGCCAGAACCCATTCACATCGGCACAGATAATCATCCCAATTTTTATGTTGTTAATGGTAACAAGCGTAACGCTCGAATCGACCTTAGCGGCTGGTGTTATTCCGCTTAAAATATCCTCGGGAGTAATATTTACCTTACGGTGTATTGCCATTATCTCACCGTTAGGATCAATTAGTACAAATGAGTTGTAATGGTTTCCGGTATTAAGTTCGGTTAACCCCAGCCCTATGTAACATCCTAGTTCTTTTGCTGTTTTGGCAATGCTGTCGGTGGCTGGGCCAGGTATAGTTTCGGCTATGCTACGCTGATAGGGCTCGGGGTTATCATCGTCGATATACCAGCCTAGAACCGATTCGCTAAACAGAATTAGCTCAGCATTGGGGTGTTGCTCTTTGGCCTCAGTGGCCTTTTGCCGAACTGTACTAATGTTTTCCGATTTATCTTTTGAGCAAATCATACTTACTGCCACCACATTCAAATGCCTTGAGGCATTGCTGTCGTCGTATTGTAGGGGTGCACCCGACAGGTCGAAAAGGCTTTGCACAATGGTATCGTCCTTTTGGCAGGAGTACAATAGAGCAATCGTTAGAAAGATGAGAAGAATAGATGTTTGCTTTCCTTTTGTGAATGGCATAATTATATTTGTTTTGCCCCTCACACTTCACATCTTATACCACAAAACGTTTGTAGTTGGAATACAATAGATTGCCCCTATATTGACTTGGATATATTTGTTCAAATTCGATCAAAAAGTGTTCATAAACGAACACCCCCTTTGGTGAACGTTGAATTTAACTTATATTTGGGGGCAAATAGTAAATCCATGGTAAACCTCCGCCGACCCAACCGCTACGACCGAAACTCAGGTTTCAACACCAAGTACATATCGCTTATTCTTGCAGCTACAATGTCTCTAGTGCTTTGGGGATATCAAAAAATTTACTCCGAGAACCCAACGCAATGGTTCCTATACATAGCCATTGGGCTTGGTGTGTTGGCTTTTGCCCTAGCTGTATTTCACATTTTTAGGATTTGGGCAAACCACCGAAAGGGGCTAAAGAAATTCAAAAATGAGCAATCGCCCAAGAGTTAACGTGCCTAAGAGTGCCTTCGATTACATTACCGAAATAAATGGTTGGTTGGCAATAGTATCGTTCTGGGTTCTTGTGTTCATACTAAATTTCAACACCCATTTACTTGTACTTGGTTTAGCCCCCTATCAATCGGACTTTTGTATAGATGGTTAAACAAACATAAACATTCTTTTCTAACTTTGCAACGGCAAGGAACAACCGACGGCGAT
>NZ_JAANIG010000050.1 GCF_011174675.1 Perlabentimonas gracilis
TACTTCAGCTTTTCGCTTTGATGTCCAGTAACTGTTCTTTTTCATACCGTCAGAAATTTAGCAATTTTTCTGCTCGGTTTTAATTGGGGCTAATATACAACCTTTCCAATTATTCGCTTGGCTTTTTCAATAAAGTTTAGGGCTACAGCATTGGTCGATAGAGAGATTATAATACCTCGATTCTTGGTTTTGATATAGTTTACAATTCCCTCAAGATCATCGTAAAGAAATGTCTCGCCCATTCCTGTTAGGCCAATGGAGTCGAGGTAGGGCCACAACTCATCTGCAATTTTTTGGGCCAGCTGAATATCCATATCACCCTTGTCCATCTGTTTCCCATATTCGTACTCCCTAGGGCAAATGGTGCAGCGTAAATTGCATCGGTTGGTTAGCTCAAGCATCACGGTTGATGGGTAGGCAACTCGTGTCGACCCAGTAGCCTTTAGGTAAAGGTGTTTTAGCTTGTTGCCCGCATACCTAAAAAAGTATTTATTGGCAGGTAAATGTTTCAGCCGTTTTAATGCCTTGGCTATCCTTCTTTTATTCATATGTTGGGCTGTGATTAGCATACAAAATTACAATTTGTTTGTTCATCTTAACAAGTAGTTCCAACTATAAGACCATTGAGCGTAGTTAAACCAAATTTGTACCTTTACATCAAACTTTTTCTAGCATAATAATTTATCAAATAATAATTTAACATTTTAAACTATGAAAAACAGAGCATTTTCGTTGATCGCAACTCTGCTGGTGAGCATTGTAACTTATGCACAACCTCTCACATCTGAGCAGCTTTGGCAAATGAAACGGGTGGGAAATCCCGTGGTATCGCCTGATGGAAAGTGGAGCCTTTTCACTGTTACCGAGTATTGCATCGATCAGAATTCGGGTAGTACCTATATCTACCTTATGGATAACGAAACAGCTGCCCAAAAGCAGCTGACCCAGTGCGGCAAGGCGGGCTCACCCGTTTGGGCGCCCAATAGCACCGATATTGCATTTACCTCGCGACGTGCCAATGGCCTGGCTCAGGTGTACGTTATGCCTATTGATGGAGGCGAGGCGCGAATGGTTACCGAGTTGCCCGTTGGTGTATTTGCTCCCAAGTGGTTTCCCGACGGAAAGCGCATTGCTTTTGTGGCAAATGTGTACCCCGATTACAATGGCGATTTCGATAAGCTCAAGCAGATGCTAAAGGAGAGCAAGGACTCCAAGGTGTCGGCCAGGGTTACCGAGAACCGTATATACAAGTATTGGGATCGATGGCTAACCGAAGGGATGTACCCCCGCATTTTTTCTGTTGATGTTAATTCGAAGGATGTTACCGATCTGATGCCCAATTCGGCCATGTTCTTTGGTATGATGGGTGGCGCATCATACGACATATCGCCCGATGGCCGTGAGATTGCCTTTTCGGCCAACAGTACCGAACCCCCTTACGATCAGTTGAATGCCGATATCTTCATCCTTACTACCGATGGCTCAGGAGCAATGGAAAATATAACAGTCGAGAATGCAGCAGGCGATAGTAACCCGGTTTACAGCCCCGATGGAAGAAGCATCCTTTACGGAATGCAAAATATCGACCATTTTTATGCCGATAATGTGCAGATGGTGATTTACGATAGGGCAACGAAAAATCGCAGGAACATTACAAAGGAAATCGATATTTCATGTAGCGATTGGAGCTGGAGTTCCGATGGTAAAACCATTTACTTTATGGCCGAAGATAGAGCCATGCAGTCCATCTTCTCAATCCCTTCGGCAGGGGGTAAGCATAAGGAGGTGTACCGTGGTGGAACCAATACAGGAGCCTCATTGGCGCTTGGCGACAAGTACTTGGTGTTTAGTAATAACAGTTTGAATAGCCCAGCGGAGCTATACCGCTTGGAGCTTCGAAGGGGCAACCTTATGAAGATGACAACCTTTAACGATGAGATTCTTGCTCAGGTTAAATTTGGTGATGTTGAGAACGTAACATACATGGGTGCCAACGAAGCCGATGTGCAAATGTTTATTGTTTACCCCGTTGATTTCGATCCCAACAAGAAGTACCCATTGGTGGTGATGATCCACGGAGGCCCACACGGAACCTTTGGCGACCAGTGGCATTACCGCTGGAATTCGCACCTATTTGCTGCGCCGGGTTACGTTACCATTATGCCAAATTTCCATGGATCGACAAGTTTTGGTCAGGATTTTGCCATGTCAATACATGGTAACCACTCCGATAAGCCCTTTGAGGATATCATGAAGGCCACTGACTATATGGTTGAGCGTGGCTTTATCGATGAGAGCAAGATGGCTGCTGCAGGAGGCAGCTACGGTGGGTATATGGTGAGCTGGATAGCCGGACACACCGATCGCTATGCTGCGCTGGTAAACCATGCTGGTGTTTACGACTTTTACACACAGTTTGGCTCCGATTTCACATCAAATCGTGAGATTGCCTATGGAGGTACTCCTTGGGATAAGCCTGAGAACATGCATCGCCATAACCCAGCAGCGTTTGCCGAGAATTTTAAATCGCCCATGCTGATTATTCACGGTGAGCAAGATTTTAGAGTACCCATTGGCCATGCACTTACAGTGTACGGTGTTTACAAGGGTATGGGGCTCGACGCAAGAATGGTCTATTACCCCAACGAGAATCACTGGATTCTTCAGCCTCAAAATTCAATATTCTGGTACAACGAGCTGCATAGCTGGTTTGAGAGGTATTTGAAGTAGATAGAAATTCATGATAGGGGTGGCCGGTGAGATCACCCCTATTTTTTCTTCTCCATTTTAGGCCTGTTATTTGTACATTTGCCATTCAAACTATTGCAAATTAATTATGAAAGTTTTATTCATACTTTTTTTCCAAAGCATTGCTATGCTTGGGTTTGCCAGTGGCTGGCATGTTACTACTAGGTACTACAGCTTGCCAGAGGGCACTAAGGCCGAGCGGTTAGAGCAGGTGTATCTGTACAATGGATTTATGAAGATGGAGGGAGGAGGCTTAACCACCATTTTCGACCTGAGAAATAGTGAGATTATTTACATCAATAGACAGAATGGATCCTACTGGAAAGGAAATCCTCAGCGTTTTGTTAGGGAGATAAGGGAGGAGCTAGAGGCTTCTGTAGAGGAGAAGTTGGTAGGCGTTAGTGCGGAGAATCAGGAAGAGATGCGTGCCATGTATATGGAGATGATAGAGGCATCGTTTCCCACATCGGGAAGTATGCCACAGCCTTCGCGCAGCTTTAAGGTTCAACGAGTTGGTGTTCCCGAGAAGGTGAGCGGTTTCAGTGCAACTAAGTATACAGTATTTGAGGAAGGGTTGTTTCTTGAGAATATCTGGATTGCAAAGGAGTTAACCATTGCTAAAGATTTTGACTTTGTCAATCTGAGCAACTTTCTAAATCAGCTGGCACAGGGTGCTTACGCAGGTAGTTTTGAGAGCTCAGCAGAATACTTCGATCTACTTAAGAATGGTTACCCTGTAAAGGTTGAGATACAGCGTGGCGATGGAAGCATAGAAATTTCAGAGGTTCAGCAGGCAGTTAGGTTGCCAATGGATGAATCTGATTTCGCCGTTCCCAAAGGTTATCACGCCAGTTCGCTTAGCCAGGTTGGCGTTTGGGATGGCTATTTGTAGCTGTTCCCGGTGTAAGTGAATGTGTATTGTTAAAGCGTTTCGTTGCCAGATATGTTTTTTTAGCTATTTTTGCACCGCATTTGGCCCCGTAGTTCAGCTGAATACCTGCCTACCTGTTGCCGCAGGCAGTCAGGCAGGCCTGCCTGCCGAGCGCAGTCAGGCAGGGAACGTCAGATTCCGGTTCTGAATTACAGTTTGAGGTGAAGCGTTAGTTTATAAAAAAATATTGGCCCCGTAGTTCAGCTGAATAGAACGTCAGATTCCGGTTCTGAAGGTCACAGGTTTGAATCCTGTCGGGGTCACACAAACAGACCAGTCCTAAGGGGCTGGTCTGTTCGTTTTGAGGGAAGGCGACCAACCTGAAACAGGTAGACAGGATCGTGAGTATCCGAGATACACGGGCACAGAAGCGAACAATCCTGTCGGGGTCACTCAGAAGGCTAATCCAATCGGATTGGCCTTTCGTGTTTTATGAAAGTCTCGACATGGCTTTTTCCAAAGGCGGGATCGTGAGCCCAGAAGATTACAGTATTATTGAAGCGAACAATCCTGTCGGTGTCACAACAACAAAGACCAGCTTTTTTAGCTGGTCTTTTGCGTAGTAAGTTGAGGTAAGCAGGCTTTACTCTTTGTATTCAACAAATTCGAAAGGAATCTTAACACTTTCGGAGAAGTCGCTTCCGGCATACTTCATGTCAATGTCATCGTCGGGGTACTCCCAAATAATCTTCACCCTACTTAGCTTGTTGTTAATGGCTTCAAATCGTTTAAGGATTTGGAAGATTATTTTTGAACTTGGGGTGTTGTAGTAAATCATTCTAAATGTGAGAGTAGTCTCCTCACATGGATTCTCAATGTAGCTGACTATCCAGTCGATAATGGGTTCAAAGAAACCCTTGGCATCTTCGGGTAATGAGTTCCCGGCGAAGCTGAGCTTACCAGCATTACCATCAAGCTGTATTTCGGGATACTGGCTAGTACCCTTTATTGACAAAACATCCATAGCTGGTTATTGTTGGGTTAATCAATATAAAGATACAAAATTATAACAATTGAAGTTTAAATCGATAGATTTCTTTAAAAAATAGAATAGAAACTGAAATGTATGTTCGCCATATTCTGTCTCTATTCATTAGGGGAGTCTATCCGCATCTCGCATCTAGGGCAGTCAAAATGCAAAGGGTAACTGCGTGATATGTCCTGCAGGTACAATTTTTTATTCACTTTTTTCACTCTTCCATCGCAAAGGTTCATCTCGTAAAGGATGCAATATTTAGTGGTCATTATTGTTTTGCCTTTGGAGTTGTTGTTAAGCTCAAACCCAGGCTCAATATCACGCACTCCATGCCGTTTATAGAATTTCTCGGAGAGGGAGTTGGTTACATTTGCCTTATAATCTATATTCATCTCGGGGTATGGTTTGCTGCTTGGGTTTATGCTGTTGCCTATGATTTTGTGCTCGGCAATCCTTTTCTTACTATGCTCGTTAAGCAAACTCCTCCGATAACCATTTAGGGTGCCAACAGGGATAAAAGGAGTGTCCGATTGTGATTTCTCGATTGCCACTTTATTAATGCGGAAGGGCGAGTTGCCTGCTTTTCCGAGCTGCTTCTTCATCGAGTCGAGCATCTTCTGTTCATCTTTAGCCGGCTCATTGGCAACGTTGAAACTGAGGGTGGTGCTGATGCCATCCTCATCGGTTAGCTGTATGGTTAGGTGTTCATTACCAATAGTAACCAGCAATTCACAGTCGATGCGCCTATCGGCAGAGTTAGTTTGCATCAGTTGCTGGGTAAACAAGTGGTCGTAGTTTCGGTATATAATGGCTCCGTTATGAACCGCTATGGCTTGTGCAGGGGTAATTTTTTCACCATCTACCTTATTAACTTTAAATCCAACAAGAGTATTGCTTTGGTTTAAAAAGCAAAGGCCATCATTGTTGTGGATAGGTTCGTCCGACTCTATTACAACATAATCTTTTGTAACGTGCTTAACTTTACCAATTCTTTTCCCCATCGACTTTGGGGTGTCGAATGATGCCATCGTTCCACCTCGCCCAAGTGCAAAGTAGGTGGTGTAGCCACGATTAAATGTTCTATCGGGGTCGGGTGTGAATTGGTATGTACATTTTCCCGATGATGATTTGGTGAGGTGCGGCCTTTGCTCAAGAGCAGTATCGATAGCTCTTCGGTAGTGGGCGGTAATATTTTTAACGTAACCAATATCCTTTAACCTACCCTCAATTTTAAGCGATGTTATTCCTGCATCAATAAGGCTAGCAATGTTCTGTGTTTGATTGAAATCGTATAGCGAAAGCAGGTGCTTATCGGTTGCCAAAACATTACCGTCTTCATCCACAAGGCTATATTTGAGCCTGCAAAGCTGCGCGCATTCGCCCCTATTGGCGCTACGGCCTGTGGCTGCATAGCTCATATAGCACTGCCCGCTGTAGCTAACGCAGAGCGCTCCATGAATAAAAGCCTCTAACTCCACGGTGGTAGCATCTCTAATTTCTTTAATTTGCTCAATCGAAAGATCGCGGGCAAGTATTACCCTTTGTATCCCAACATCCTGCAGAAATTTTATCTTTTCAACAGTAACATTGTTCGTCTGTGTGCTTGCGTGTATGGGAATTGGAGGGAGATTCATCTCGAGGATTCCCATATCCTGAACTATGATTGCATCGGCACCTGCTTGGTGAAGCTGATGGATAAGGTGTTGCACCCTTTCGAGTTCACTTTCGTAGAGTATGGTATTGAGTGTTACATAAACTCTGGCGTGGTAAAGGTGTGCATATTCAATGAGTTGTTCAATATCATTCAACGAGTTGCCTGCTGCCTCACGAGCACCAAAGCTCGTGAACCCAATGTAAACGGCATCGGCTCCATGGCTAATGGCAGCCTTGCCCGTTTCAAGATCCTTTGCGGGGCATAGTAGCTCTATGTATGTTGGTTGCGACATGGATAAATACGTGAAAAAACCTATTGTAGTTTATCTCCTAGGTATATACTTTTATTGGTTAAACTAATGGCAAGCTACCATGATTATGGCTTACTTTTGTATGTTGTTTATTTAGGTGGCAAAGATAGGTAATACTGAAGAACAAATGTATATTAGGCTAGCAAGTAAGATGTGAGGCTTGCTGCTACCGTTCACTAACCATTATACTATGGGGCAAGAGGAATCGAGAAAAGAAGAATTCAGAAGACGAATTCAAAAGGTACTTCAAGAGAAAAACATCGACCAGAACCTTCTCAGCGGTTCTTTCATCGAGGAGTTGCTTGAGGATGTAAGCGTGTGCCAGCAAGAGCTAGTGTCTCAGAATCAAGAAATGAGAAGGATTCAGGAGGAACTTTATGATTCAAAACAACACTACCTTGATCTGTTTGAAAACGCTCCGGTGGGTTATGTTTTGTTTGATGAGGATTCGGTTGTTGAGTCGGCAAACAACACCTTTGCCAAGTTTACAGGGTTAATTACAAGGGAGCTTAAGGGTCAGAAGATTTCAAGGTTTATTGCTCCAGACTCGCAGAACGATTTCTATATCCATATCCAGCAGCTTTTGCGAACAGGCACCTCAGGTACAGTTCAGCTAAACCTACATTCAGAGGGAATGGCTAGAACCGTTAATGTGGAGAGTAATCGCCTCACCAAAGATGGTCGTTTTTTCATTCGTTGCGCCGTGATGGACATTACAAGGGAGAAGGTATTGCAGTCCGACTTGGCTGAGCGGGTCAAGGAACTCAATAGCCTTTTCCAGATATCTAAGCTGGCTAATGCTAAGGATACCTCTGTCGACGACTATCTTAGGCAAGTTGTAAGTATTGCGCAATCTGCCTTCAGGTTTCCCCATCAATTGGGGGTTGAAGCTTGTGTTGATGACCTGACAATTTCGACAAAAAGTTTCAACCCTAAGGAAATAAGGGCAAGAGAAGCAATACATATAGATAGCAAGCCTGTTGGCTACATTGCTGTTTCGTGTTCCGATGAGCAACAGTGTTCGAGTGAATTGCTAAAGGAGGAGATAGATCTGCTTGCCACCATTGCCATACAAATCTCCTTGTTCCTAACCAAAGAGGATGCCCATGCTAAAGTGATGCAGAAGGAACAGTACTACCGCACCATACTCCACGGTTTGCATGAGGATATAATGATAATCGATAGAAACCATGTGGTTACAGATGTAAATAACAATTACCTTAAGGCATCTGGTTATAGCCGCGATGAGGTGATTGGGCGAAAATGCTTCGTCGTTTCTCATGGGCTAAACCAACCCTGCAGTGAGCATGGAGAGACGTGTGGGCTTAAGAAGGTTTTTGAATCGGGTAAACCCTGTAATTACATGCACGAGCATATTCACACCAATGGCGATTATGTTTTTGTAGATATAATGCTGTCTCCAATTTTTGATGATAATGGAGAGGTTACTCATGTTGTTGAGGCGGCACGGGATGTGTCGGAGCTGTTAAAAACCCAAAAGGAGATCAGGGAGAGCGAGGAACGATACCGGAGCTTATTTGAGAACAGCCATGCCGTGATGCTTATTGTCGATCCCAAAACAGGAGGGTTGGTAGATGCCAATCCGGCAGCCGAAAAATTCTATGGATGGGAACGAGCCCAGATGAGAGGAATGAACCTTGCCGAGATCAATACCCTTTCGCCAAAGGAGATTGAGGAGGAGATGCTACAGGCCGAATCAGGGCAAAGGAAACACTTTGTTTTTAAGCATAGGCTTAAATCTGGAGCGGTAAGGGATGTTGAGGTATTTAGCGGCCCAATATCATTTCATGACCACACCTATTTATACTCAATTGTTCATGATGTCACCGACCGAAAATACTATGAGCGGCAGGTTAAGGAGCAGAAGGATTTTTTGGAAACACTTATGCAAACCATTCCGAATCCGGTGTTTTACAAGAGTAATAGCGGTAAGTATATAGGTTGCAATAAGGCATTCGAAGAGTTTGTTGGATTCCCCCGGAGCAAGATAATTGGGAGAACAGTTTATGATATTAGCCCTCACCATTTGGCCAAAATTTACCAACAGCATGATAAGCAGCTACTAAAGGGCAAGGTAACCCAAAGTTCTGAGAGTGTTTATACTCGGCTCGATGGTGTGCAGCGTTCGGTAATGTTCGATAAGGCCCCACTATTCGATACTGATGGTAATACTATGGGGATCATAGGAGTTATAACAGATATTACCGAAAGAAAAAAGGCAGAGGAAGAGATTCTTAAGAATGCCGAACGACTTAAGGCTATAGTAAGGATATTCGAGCATAAGGTTAAAAGTACGAGCGAATTGCTAAATTTTGCTCTTAACGAAGCCCTTTACCTAACCAGTAGTAAGCTAGGTTTTGTCTACACCTTCAATAATCAATCTTCTGAGTTTACCCTAACTTCATGGGCTCAAAGTAGAGAACTAGGTGTAGATCTGTCACCTCCCCGCAAATCCTTTAAAATAAGCGATACAGAGTTTTGGTCACCCGTAATAAGCGAGCGCAGACAGCTGGTTGTTAATAGTGATGTGGAGTATTCTGATATTAATATACCTGCTGATTGGAACTTTCTAAAGCGGTTTGTGTCAATACCAGTTGTTGAGCAGGATAAGCTAACAGCCCTTGTTTGTGTGGCCAATAAGGAGGGTCTTTATAGCGAAGCCGATCTTAATCAGCTCAAACTCCTTATGACATCAGTGTGGGGGATGGTGCAGCGAAGGGATGATGCCGATAAGATTTCAAGGCTATCGGTTGCTGTAGAGCAAAGTTCAGCATCAATAGTGATTACCGACACCAAGGGTGCCATTGAGTATGTTAATCCGAAGTTTTCAGAGATTACAGGATACTCCTCCCAAGAGGCTTTAGGTCAGAATCCCAGAATCTTAAACTCAGGGTTTCACAATAAGAACTTTTTTAAGAGCATGTGGAGCACAATCCTTTCGGGGAATGATTGGAAGGGGCAACTTGTTAACCGAAAGAAAAACGGCGACTTATATTGGGAGTCAGCCTCCATATCGCCAGTATACAGCAATGACCATAAGCTTATTAATTTTATTGCGGTTAAAGAGGATATTACCGATCTAAAGAGAGCCGAGGAGAGCCTTCGTGAAAGCGAACTTAAGCTCCGTAGGATGATTGAGAAATCGCCCGATGGCATTATGCTGACCGACGAGAATGGACAGGTGGTTGCATGGAATGGAGCCATTGAAAGCGTAAGCCAAATACCCGCCTCGGTTGCATTGGGGCGCACCATTTGGGAACTCCACGAAATGCTCCCCACCATTGGATCAAGGAACATCTCGGTGAGTAAGATGAGAAAGACAGCAATGGAGCTAATTAATACCGGGCAATCATCGGACTTTGCCACAAACCGAATACATGAGGTTGAGGTTTCCTTGAGCGATCAATCCCACTACTTGCAACTTTCGGTTTTCGTGATACCTGTCGAAAGGGGCCATATGCTGGCCTGCTTTGTTCGTGATATTACCCCCCAGAAGATGGCTGAGCTAGCTGTTAAGGAGCGTGAGGAGAGGTTACAGGCAATTTTCGATAACTCAATACAGTCATTTGTAATCTTTAGCCCTACGTTTATAGTTCAAGCATTCAACTTTATAGCGTGGGAAAGGGCAAAGCATCTGTTTGGCACTGATTTTATGGTGGGTAAGTCTATTTATGATATCTATCCTGGCGAACTTACCAATAACATTCGCGGAGTTGCCGAAAGCGTGTTGAATGGTGAAACCATCAGATTGGAGGTGCCAATTACCGATTCCTATGGGAATAGGTTTTGGTTTGAACTACATTTCTCCCCCGTTTTGGATGAGCAAAAGGGGGTGAATGGAATATTCTTTAATTCAATTGATATCACGCAACGTAAGCTGGCCGAAGAGTCTATGGCTCGGTCGCTCGAAAAGGAAAAGGAGCTAGGTGAGCTCAAGTCAAGATTTGTTTCAACCGTTTCGCATGAGTTCCGCACACCCTTGGCCAGCATTTACTCGAACTCCCAACTCCTCCAGAGGTACTATGAGAAGTGGGATGAGCAGAAAAAAAACCTTAGCTTCAAGCGCATCTATGAGTCTGTGAACATGATGACCGGGATGCTCGAAAATGTGTCGCTAATTGGTAAGGAACAAACAGGCCGCTTTATCTTTAGGCCCGAAACGATCAACCTCCACGATTTTGCTGCACAAATGGTTGAGGAGTCGCACCTTACGCTTAATGCGGAAGATAGGGTGACGCTAACCATAGACGAGGATTTTTCGAACGTACTTCTCGATCAGGCCTTGCTACGCCACATCCTTATCAACATTCTATCTAATGCCATTAAGTATTCTCCCAATTCTAAACATGTTGAGTTTAGCATTCGAAAAGCGAAACGTTTCATCGAGTTATGCGTAAAGGATTTTGGTGTAGGCATTCCACAGAAAGAACTCGACAAAATTTTTGATCCTTTCTATAGGGCCACAAATAGCGAAGACTTTTCAGGAACGGGCTTGGGTATGACCATTGTAAAGCAGAGTGTCGATACGCATGGCGGTTCAATTGAGGTGAAAAGTGTCGAGGGGCAAGGTACAGAGGTTAAGGTTTTACTACCCCATAGAACTCTCTAAGGGTTCTGCTGTGTGTCTTTTTTTTTAACAAATATGGTGACCTTATGCGTAGTAAGCTCGTTTTAATTATTGAAGATGATCAGGTTCTGAGGGAGTCAACCTCAATGTTTTTGAAGGAAGAAGGGTACGAGGTTCTAACAGCCAAGAATGGACTCGAAGGGGTTGAAAAAGCCATGGAGCACATCCCCGACCTTATACTGTGCGATATATCAATGCCCCGAATGAATGGCTACGAGGTATACTCCATCATCTCGCAGAATTCGGCAACCAGTTTTATTCCGTTCATTTACCTTTCGGCTAAAACCGAGAGGGAGGATATTCGCGTAGGAATGCAGATGGGAGCCGACGATTACATCACCAAACCATTCGACTACGACGAGCTGCTTAAGGCCATTGAGCTTCGTATTGCCAAGCGTGAGAAACTCATAAACGCCACCGAGAGTGGGTTTAAGGCCATTCTCGATAGCACCCTAACGGGGATCATGATCTATCAAGATGAACGGGTTACCTTTACCAATAGCAAGCTGATAAAGATTTTTGGATATTCTCAGGATGAGTTTCTTAAGATTAATTTCTTTGACTTGGTTCACAATGAGTACCGAACTGAACTGGAGAGTAAGGTTCGTCGTTGTGTTAGAGGAATACAGCGAAGTTTCAATACAACCTTTAAAGCCAGCACAAAAAGCAACGAGTGTGTTAATATCGATTGCTGGGGAGGTCTTTCCACAATAAATGGGGGTAATGCTCTTATTGCCAATCTGATAAATATTGATGAGTACCGAAAGCGGGCAGAGTCACAGCATACGGGTGCAGTAAATATTTATCTAAATGAGAAGACAGAAAGGATTAGCAACGATGAGCCTGTTACTTTCAACGAGCCACAGAACCCACATGGCCTAACAGGACGAGAGCTAGAGGTGTTACAGCTCATTTGTAAAGGCTTAACCAACCACGAAATTGCCGATAAGCTTTTTCTGAGCGTGCGCACCGTCGATACTCACAGGGGAAATCTCCTTGGAAAAACCGGTGTGTCCAACACTGCAGGTTTGGTTGTTTACGCCATTAAGCACAACCTCTTTTTCGTTGAGGACTAGTTGGGGGCTTAAGTCTAAATTGTCTATACCTATCTACTTGCAGGCCTTACCCGTAAAAACACGTAAAGAAACTTAGTTTTTGCAATTGGTACTTTTTGCTGATGTTTTTGGGCCTATTATACTCCACTTTTGTGGTATTAAAACAAACAAAAACATCAGCAATTATGATACTTAATAATCTTTCCCTTGGAAAAAAGTTTACATTAGGCTTTGGAGTCATAATACTTCTTCTGGCTGTAATCGCAGTTATATCTTTATTGGGATTCAGGAGCGTATTGCACTCTTCTACCGAATCAATTAGTAGCGACGATTTTCGTGTCGAGCTCCTCCAGAGTTACAATGCACACATAGTTTGGTCTAAGGAACTTAGCCAGAGTATATATGCTGAGCAGGATAATCGAATTACTGTGGAGCTAAACCACACGCTATGTGCTTTTGGTAGGTGGTATTATAGCGACTCAAGGTACCAGGCGGAGGCTCTAATTCCCAACCTGGCACCCTTGTTAAACCAAATGGAGGAGCCACACAAGCAGCTTCACCAAAGTGCAAGCCATATCAAAAAAACAATTGAGCAGGCAACGGATGAACAGTATCTTCAAGCGTTAAATGATGCTCAGCTCTATTACAATCAGAATACCCTTGGGTACCTCGATGAGCTCGGAGACCTATTCAACCAGGCCATATCTTTGGCGCAGCGTAAGTCCGAAGAGGCACATGGCCAGGTATACAATGTAGTCAACTACTCCCAAACCTCCACTTCGGTGTTGGCAATTGGAGCTATAGTGCTGGCTGCGCTTATCGCGTTTTCTTTAACCCGTAGTATCCTTCGCGATGTTAGAGCCGGTATTGTATATGCACAGGAGGTTGCCGATGGTAATTTGCTGGCCGATTTGGGCAACCATTCTAGAGATGAGATTGGTGAACTCCTAAAGCATTTCGAGAGTACAGTAAGTAAAATTAAGGAGGTTGTAACTCGGGTTAGCCAAGGATCGGATAGCATGTCAACTGCCTCAGAGCAGCTGAGCGGTACTTCACAGGAAATGTCGCAGTGGTCAAATGAGCAGGCCGCATCGGTGGAGGAGGTCTCATCATCGATGGAGCAGATGGCTGCAAATATTGAGCAGAACTCGGACAATGCGCAGCAAACAGAAAAAATTGCTTTACTAGCCGAGAAGGGAATGCAGAAAGTTGAGCAAACAGCAAACCATAGCTTGGCTTCGGTTAAAGAGATAGCAGATAAGATTACAATAATTACTGATATCGCTTTCCAAACCAACCTGTTGGCCCTCAATGCTGCCGTTGAAGCAGCAAGAGCTGGAGAGCATGGCCGCGGATTTGCTGTGGTTGCCGCCGAAGTGCGTAAGCTAGCGGAACGCAGCAAGCTGGCTGCCGACGAGATTAATATCCTCTCTACCAAAACGGTGACCACTACCGAGGATGCCAGCAGACTGGTTAAAGAGCTACTCCCCGAGATTAATCGAACCGCTAAGTTGGTTCAAGAAATTTCTGCTGCTAGTGCCGAACAAACTAGTGGTGCCGATCAGATAAACTCTGCAATTCAGCAGCTAAACCAAGCCACTCAACAAAATGCTGCAGCAAGCGAGGAGGTAGCCACAAGTGCAGAGGAACTCTCGGCTCAAGCCGACCAGTTGCGCGACATAATTAGCTTTTTTAGGGTGAATACCACCAGTGGCAGTTATAGTTCTATAAAAAAGTCTGCGTATAAAGCCACTCCAAAACCTAATCCAAACGGACAGGTTGCAGAGCTGGTCACTGACAGGAAAACGAACCAAAACGGTAACCAAGTGGTCACCAATTCTCAAACATCAAGGAATGTTAAGGCTGGCCAACCTTTCGAAATAAATAAGGGCGTAGTTATAAACCTTTCAAAAGGCAATGGCGATGAAGGATATGAACGGTTTTAGCAATCATCAGAAGGGGAGCATTACTAGTACAATTCTTGTGATTGATGATGATCCCATTATGCGTGAAACCATTCGCGATATTCTTCAAGTTGAGGGGTTCAAGGTTATTTTGGCCTCCAACGGGAAAGAGGGAATGAGGTGCTTGGAAATGATGGATGTAGATATTATTCTTACTGACGTGCTAATGCCAGAGAAGGATGGAATAGAGGTTATTATGGATGCTAAGAGAAAGCATCCAAAGGTTAAGATCATTGCTCTCTCTGGTGGAGGGTACATATCGGCCGAGAACTACCTTACCATGGCCCAAAACCTTGGAGCTAACGAGACGGTCATGAAGCCCTTTGATATTGACGACCTGATGCAGAAGGTAGTGAAACTTACCGGGAATGGGAATCAAATAGGTGCTAGCAATTGATATGCTGAACCTTTTTTTGTTTCTGCAGCTTCTTGGTTGTTACGCTATTTATAATGCCTTTAAATTGAAGCCCTGATGGTGGTGTAATACAAACACCTTCAGGGTTTTAATGTTTTAAAGAGTGTTGCTGGTGGCTAGGGTTATAAAATGGGTAAAAAAGCTGATAGAGCTGAAGGGAGCTCCAGCTAAATTTGTTGTCATCAATCAAATATGAAGATATGACCTTTTTTCAATGGGGAGAGATATATGAGAGTGGTAACGAAATAATTGACAACGATCATAAGGTGTTGCTGCGATTAATAAATGACTTATACCTAGAGATGGCCAGAGGTGATGGAAAGGAAATTGTTAACTCCACTTTGGATCAGCTGGTTGATTACTCAAAAAATCATTTCAGGCGAGAGGAGATGCTAATGAAATCAATAGATTACCCGTACTTTGAAGAGCATGAAACTCAGCATGACGCATTCATTGCAATGATCTCAAAATTTCTTAAGCGCACAAATAGTGATTCTATCACCCTTGATATGGCAAACTTTCTGAAGAATTGGTTGTCAAACCACATACTAGTGTCCGATAAAAAGTTTGCTTACCACTTGGAGTTAAAAAATATAACAAAACAGCTTCCCGATAAATAATTCCAGCAGAAGCAGAAGTTTTATACCATAGTCTTATGGGGTATGCAGTGTAACAAATTTTCACCTTTAATGTATAAGCCAAGTAATTCGAAGGTTATTCTATCAATCATATTTTATAAGTATAATTAAGAGTTTTGAAACTATAACCTGACTTGGGTAGTAAACCAACTTAAATTTAGCCAAATGAACTCATTCAAAAACTGGTCTATTGCACAGAAAACAGGCGTAATCCTTGGATTTCTAATCGGCTTCGCCTTGGTTACTTTTGTGTTTTTTAGGGTTAACAATATGTCTAGCTCCAGCAGTTTGGTTGAGATAGCAGGCCGTAATAGAATGCTAATTAAAAGCATTGCATACCAGTCGGAGTTTTTGCATCGCAACCCCAATGCCAGCAAGCAAAAGTTACGTGTAGCTATCAAACTTTTCGATGAGTCGCTGCAGGTAATTAAGAATGGGGGAGTGGCTCCCGAGGTTAAGAGTAATTCTAAGATTGCGGGTGTATACAGCCAGTTCAAAACTGAGATAGATCAGATTCAAGCAGTCTGGACTCCATACCAAGCTCAGGCACAAAAAATTGTGGATGGGCAGCCGTCAAACTTTTTAGAGTCGCTTGAGTATATCGAGAATAATACCGAGAGGTTAGTTGTAGCCAGCGAGGCTTTAGTTGATGCTGTTGCCGATTGGGATGAGAACCGCAGTTACAGAGCAAATCTAATCTTCACAATCCTGCTGCTTGTAAATTTTATATCCCTATTTATCCTACTGTGGGTTATCCGCAAGTACATCGTTAACCCGGTACGTCAAGTATTACCTTTCTTTATGGATATGTCCAACGGAATTGTAGGACACAAGCTAGAAAAGAGTGCCAACGATGAGATAGGGTTGCTCATTAACTCTTTTAACAAAATGAACGACCGGCTGAAGGATATTGTGGGCACCATTACTATGGGTGCTGGGAATATTGTGAGCGGAAGCGATCAGATTAGTGAATCGGCACAAATGGTTTCCCAGGGTGCATCGGAGCAAGCTGCATCGGCTGAGGAGATATCATCATCAATTGAGGAGATGGTGGCTAACATTCAGCAAAACTCCGACAATTCAATGCAAGCAGAGAAGATATACCGTACAGCTGAAACTATGATGACCCAAACAGCCGAAGCGAGTAAGGAGAGTATGGATGCCATTGCCGTGATATCCGAAAAAATTACAGTGATTAACGATATTGCTTTCCAAACCAACATACTGGCCCTTAATGCTGCCGTGGAAGCGGCACGCGCTGGTGAGCATGGCAAAGGATTTGCCGTGGTTGCAGCCGAGGTTCGCAAGCTGGCTGAGCGGAGCCGATTGGCTGCCGATGAGATTATCGCACTATCGGATAAATCGTATGGTAAAACCAGCCACGCGCTAAAACTTGCAGGCGATTTGGCCACCGAGGTTGGTAAAACCTCACAGATGATCCATGAAATCTCAGCGGCTAGCCAAGAGATGAATGAGGGTGCTAACCAAATAAATAATGGCGTGCAACAGATGAATACCGTTATTCAGCAGAATGCCGCTGCAAGCGAGGAGCTGGCTACCAGCGCCGAAGAGTTTGCAAGCCAAGCTGAGCAGCTAAAGGATGCCATCGGATTCTTTAAAACTACCGATAGCAGGGCAGGTAAAGCGAGGACTAGTGGAGGCGAACTTGTGGGGTGGAACGACTCTTTCAAAATTGGTATTAGCTGGGTCGACGATCAGCACAAGGTGCTTTTTGGGCTTATCAACAGCCTTTACACAACCTACGGTAAATCCAAGAGTAAGTCCAAGCTTAAGCAGGTTCTCGATGAGCTACTCGACTATACAGTATATCACTTTGGCAATGAGGAGGAGGTGTTTAAAAAGATTCGTTACGAAGGAACCGAAAAGCATTTGGTGCAGCACAAGCGGTTTATCGATCAGATAAAAACTTTTCGAGAGGAGTTTAATGCAGGTGATATTTCGGTTGCACTCGATGTGGTACATTTCCTGCAGGATTGGCTGGTTACACACATTCAGCGAACCGACAAAGCTTATGTGGAAACATTCCGTGCGCATGGAATAAATTAGTTCGATTATTTATTGTAATGCGCACTAATTTGGCAGCAGTGTGGCCTAACATAACTCTTGTCAACTAGTTTAAGGATTAAGAGTAGTGTTTATTTCTTTTACTTAAATGTCGATTACTTTAAAACTTTATTAGCTATGGCATTTTTTACTTGGCAAAACAAATTTGCTTTCGATATCGAAAGCATTGACAATGACCATAAAAAATTGGTTGGTTACATTGACGATTTGTACTCCGCTATGAGTCAGGGACAAGCAAAGAATATTATTCAAGGGGTTGTTAAGGAGTTGATAGATTACACGCGGGTTCACTTTAGGCGCGAGGAGTTCTATATGAAAAGTACAAATTATCCCGACTTCGAGTCTCACAAAAAGGCTCATGATGCATTCGTTGAGCAGGTTGATGCTTTTGAAGATAAGCTTAATCAGGGGAAGGATAATATTTCCATTGAGGTGCTAACCTTTCTTCGCGAATGGCTCTCGGAGCACATCCTTAACACGGATAAAAAGCTTGTTCCGCATCTAAAGGATTATGGGATTAAGTAGCTCAATGGTTTTGCTTACAGTAAAGAGGGAGGTTTAATGTATTTAGGTTACTTACCTAAATAGTAGATTACAGAAAAGGGAGCTCAAAGCTCCCTTTTCTGTAATTTTACCGATCCGAAAAGCATTATTGGCACTTCAGTACCTCTTGCATCTGGTACTCTGCTGCTGCTCTGTACGAGCCAGACAGTGCATTGCTAAAAGCTTGGCATGCTTGGCTGGTATCACCTTGATTTTGGAATGCAATACCTATGTTATAGTATACGCCAGCCTCATCAATACTGCCATTGGCTTTTTCCAGTGCTAATTTCCCGAACTCAATAACTTTACCCCAGTTTTTTAGCTCGTTGTAGTTTACTGCAATAGCGTAGAGTAGGGTAGCATCTGTGTCGTCAAACTCAATGGCCTTCGCAAGGAAATCAATGGCCTCTTCATATCTTTTGGCTTTTTGAGCTTCGTCACCTTCGCGCAGTAGGTAAGCTTTTGCCTTTTTCTGGGCATCTTCAGCTTTTTTCCTATCGTTTGCAGCGTTAGATACCTCCATTGTTTGCTTAAGGTAATCAAGCATAGAATCAAAGTTCTCCTGCTTCTCATATGCCAGAGCAATTCCAAGGTAAGGGTCGGGGTAGTCTGCTTTTACATCTATTGCCTTTTTGTAGTAGTCAATAGCTTTTTCGTAGTTCTCAGCACGATACTCGGTATTACCCATCTGGTTGTATAGCTGGGGGATAATCCTTTCAACTCGTCCAAGAGTATTTCTGTCTGCATACAATTTTGCAGTTTCCTGTGCTTTTTCTAGTTGCTCCAGCGCTCCGTACATATCCTTTGCCCGGTATAGGTTCATGGCGTACTGAAGGTGTGCCGTTGGAATTAGATCCTCAACCATTCGTTTGGTCTCTTCGCCTTCGTACTCCAGATCCTCGCTAATCTCAAGGGCACGGTAAAGATGCTCAATCGCTTGCTCTGGTTTCTTTTCGTTGATTAGCGTTGCCCCTGTATTGTATGCCTCGGTTGCCTCCTTTAAGGTTTGCGCCGACAAGCAGTAGGGAGCCACAGCTAACGTTAGTACTACAAGAATTTTGTTTAGCCAGTTAGTTTTCATATTGTTAAAAATTTATTGGTTGTTTCAAGTTTTAAAAACGCATAAAAATAGTAAGTTACATTTTTTTTAGGGCCACAATATATAAATTTAGAATCACTTTAAATTACGCTGTGCCCTCAAAGTCAACATTATTTTTGGTTATCGTTTCTTGGCAAAGAATTTTTTGATTATTGAACTCGACTCGTTCTCGAGGATTCCAGTGATAATTCTCGTCTTTGGATGAAGCATTTTTCCCGACACGGTTGTGTAACCCCGTTTGGGATCGCCTACGCCATAAACCAGATTTTCAAGTTGACTCCAGTATAGTGCACCTGCACACATTGGGCAAGGTTCCAAGGTAACATACAAGGTGCAGCTGTTGAGATATTTGCCTCCAAGATACGATGTTGCTGCTGTAATGGCCTGCATCTCGGCATGGGCCGTTGGGTCGTTCAGGGTTTCGGTAAGGTTATGGGCTCGCGCAATTATCTGCCCCTGGCAAACTACCACAGCCCCAATGGGAACCTCATCTTTCTGTTCTGCTTTTTGGGCCTCCTTTAGGGCCTCGTGCATAAATTTTTCGTGAATATTCATATGTACATAAATAGTAACAATTAGCTGTTTTGCAAAAAAGATGCCACTAATTGTAAGCCTTGCGAATTCTTTATACCTTCGCAATCTGAAAAAAATGAACCATAAGATGTATAGAACACACACCTGCGGTCAGTTACGAGCCGCCAACATTGGACAAAAGACAACCCTTAGCGGATGGGTACAACGTATTCGCAATTTGGGAGGAATGACTTTTATCGATCTGCGCGACAGGTACGGAATTACCCAACTTGTTGCCGATGAGAATACCGATGAGAAAACTATGCAAATAGTTGAGGATTTGGGCAGAGAGTTCGTAATTCGTTGCGAGGGAACCGTTCTCGAGAGATCCAGCAAGAACTCCAAGATCCCAACGGGTGAAATTGAGGTCAAGCTAGAGTGTATCAGGATTCTTAACCGTTCGGAAGTTCCCCCGTTTACCGTTGAGGATGAAACAGACGGTGGCGATGAGCTAAGGATGAAGTATAGGTATCTGGATATCCGTAGAAATCCTGTGAGAAACGCATTGCTACTAAGGCACAAGGTGGGTCAGGCTGTTCGGAAATATCTCGACTCCATCGATTTTGTTGAGATTGAAACCCCTTTCCTAATAAAATCGACTCCTGAGGGTGCTCGCGATTTTGTTGTGCCATCGCGCATGAACCCAGGCGAGTTTTACGCATTGCCCCAATCGCCTCAAACTTTTAAGCAGCTGCTTATGGTGGCGGGTATGGATAAGTATTTCCAGATAGTAAAGTGCTTTCGTGATGAGGATCTGCGTGCCGATCGTCAGCCTGAGTTTACCCAAATCGACTGTGAAATGTCGTTTGTTGAGCAGGAGGATGTACTCAAAACCTTCGAAGGGATGATTGTATCGGTTTTTAATGATATCCTTGGGGTTGAGTTTAAAAAGCCATTCCAGCGAATGACGTACAACGACGCCATGTCGTTATATGGTTGCGATAAGCCCGACCTTAGGTTTGGGATGGAAATTCGCAACCTGAGCCAGCTAGCCAAGGGCAAAGGGTTCGTTGTGTTTGATAATGCTGAGTATGTTGGTGGAATTGTGGTGCCCGGTGCAGCTGAATACTCGCGAAAACAGCTCGATGAGCTAACAAAATTTGTACAACGACCTCAGATTGGGGCCAAGGGCCTGGTGTATGTTAAGCTGGGAGCCAATGGAGAGGTAAAATCATCGGTCGATAAGTTTTTCTCTCCTGACGATCTTTCGAAATGGGCAACACATATGGGGGCCAGCGAGGGCGATCTTTTGTTGATTATGGCAGGCGATCGTACCCATACGCTCGAAGGGCTAGGCCAGCTAAGGCTCGAGATGGGATCAAGGTTAAGCTTACGGCCCTCCAATGTTTTCGCACCGCTTTGGGTTGTTGACTTCCCATTGCTTGAGTGGGACGAGGAGTCCAAGCGATTCTACGCTAAGCATCATCCTTTTACCTCTCCTGTTGCTTCGGACATACACCTGTTCGACTCCGATCCCTCGGCCATACGTGCCAATGCATACGACTTGGTAATCAATGGCGTTGAGATTGGAGGTGGTTCTATTCGTATTTTCGATAGGGATCTGCAGCATAAGATGTTTAAAGTGCTAGGGTTCTCGGAAGAGGAGGCTGAAGCCCAGTTTGGATTTTTGCTAAACGCATTCAAGTATGGTGCGCCTCCCCATGGTGGAGTAGCATTTGGGTTCGATAGGCTTTGCTCTATCATGGGCGGATCGGAATCGATTCGCGATTACATAGCATTCCCCAAGAATAACTCGGGTAGAGATGTTATGATCGACTCACCCTCGCCAATTTCTGAAGAGCAGCTAAACGAGCTACAAATAAAACTGGGCTCAACCAAGTAATAAATAAAATATCATTATATAGATGAGGGTGTCTAAGCAGTCCTAGACACCCTATTTTTATTTGCACTCCTATGCTAGGGTCTGCTGAAAAACTCGAATTTAGAATATGATTCGTTTTTCCGAGGTCTATTCGTTTTTCCTCTGGCATCGGCTGGTGAGCCGAAAAACAAGTGCAGCGGGCGTAAAAAAAAATCTGCTGTTTAAGCACCGACGTAGGAGGTGCGAGTTCAGATTTTTTCCACCTGCAAGCGTAGTTTTTCGTGCGAGGCAGGCGTAGCCTTGATTTTTTTTGCTTACTTTTTTGCATCAAGGCAAAAAAGTAAGTGGGGTATGGGGCAAC
>NZ_JAANIG010000051.1 GCF_011174675.1 Perlabentimonas gracilis
TCGCCGTCGGTTGTTCCTTGCCGTTGCAAAGTTAGAAAAGAATGTTTATGTTTGTTTAACCATCTATACAAAAGTCCGATTGATAGGGGGCTAAACCAATGCCGCTTACAACCTTTAACATTCTACCAGATACTAGCATTCTTGCATCATCGAGTGTTGATACTTCGTTTTTCACAATCTTAAACAACAATGGCAAGATGACTAGATTAAACATCAAAAATCCTATTTATCGAGATGAGTTCCATTCTCATTTTTATATGCAACATCTTTATAATCAATACTACTCTCGTAGTAGCGTCTACAACGACTCGTTAAACATCTCTATTTGTGCGTTTTCTTTGCACGATTGCCTTGTAATGTCAAACTTGTCAACCTATGAAACAAAAACCTTGTTGTTTTCAGATATAGCGGAATCTGCTCCAAATATTATTGATAAGAATGTGGTAATTGACAATGTAAGCTATTTTTGCTTGAAAGAGGATGGAGGGTTTGTATACGGCTCCTACCTTGGAGACAAATTATATGACGAGAACTACAGTACTAACTATCCAGACCGGGTGCACGTATTTGATTGGAGCCTGAATCCAATTGCTGAACTAATATTCACTAGTCCAATCGTTAACTTTTCTGTTCACGAGAACCTAATATACATAATCACAACCAGCGATAGTCCAGAGGTTGTCGTTTACAAACTGCCACCATTTTTATCTGAAAAATAATGGCAGAATATTGCATACAGAATTTCAGAATAGATACTAGCAAAAAACTTCATGTTCTCTGTTTTCTGTTAGCTTCTTCACTTTTTAGTTGTATAGAAAATAAACCTGCAGAAGATTATAAACTATTAATACCTGATAGCTTACTCATAGTTAAGAGCAGTCAACTTGAAATCCATTATAGTTCTAAGCTCATCATCACTAAAAAATTGGCAATTATTACAACCATCTGGGGTGAGTGCCATATTTGTATGGAAAAGTTTGAACAATGGGAACAACTTTTGGCCAATCAGCAATTTAATGAAGTAGATATTGTTTACATAATTACTACTCCATATCCCGAATACTTTATGAAAGTATATTACCCAGAAGTAAATCACAGTGGGACTATACTTGTTGATAGTCGTGACAGGTATTTTACACTTAACAAGCTTAAGCATTCTACTCCATATCTAAATACATTTCTGGTGGATAGCTCTTTAAAAGTAATATTACAAGGAGAACCACTTAATAATCCAAGAATGATTACTAAGTATGAAAATGCTATTTTAGAATATCAGACTGACGATAACAGCCCAAACTAACAATCTAATTACCCAGATATCTGAATGAAAGTTTTGGATTTAGTTAAGTTCGGTGTAAGAGAGGGGTATTAATTTTCGAGAAAAACACAAAGTAACAATTATAAATGCAAAACCAATATAAACTGTAAAACTTTTCACCAAAACCCTATATTTGCACTAAACACCCACAAAACCTAAAAGATGAATCGCCTTTTTCTACTTCTCCCCCTTTTGGGGCAACTGCTTTGGGCAGCATCCTGCTCATCGAGGTAGCTCTTAACCAGCGCCTCGCTGCGCCTACAGAATCCTGAGCAACCCAAATAGGAAAAAACGTACCTTTAGAAAAATAAACACGCCCCACCACTAAACCACTACCAGACAAGCCATTAATCTTTCTGATTATTTAGAATCCCTCCAAATAGCAAAAATAGTTCACAAAACGTTGTCACAAATGGCCCAAACCAAGGATATAGGGTAGAGGGGCATGGTATCTCCCGGCGTGTGGTAAAAATTTTTATCGCTACGGGAAGAGTTTAGCCAATGGGCTCTTGCTATAAAATTATGCGCCGAAAATCAGCTATAAACTAACTAAAACCCAAACATTATGACGCTTTACAACCGTAAACTACAGGTAGCCATTGGGGGCAAAACCAGGCTGTTGCCACTTGACGAGATCCTATACGCCTGCTGGAAGGATGGGAAAACCATAATTCACGCCAGGGAAATCGACGGCCTTTGGCTTGCCAAGCCATTGAAGGAGGTGGAGGAAACGCTAGCTCCCTTGGGCTTTGCCCGGGTAAACCACAGCACCCTGGTAAATCTAAACCACGTTACCAAGCTACAAGGACACCCCGAGCGGTACATTTTGGTAAGCGGCACGCACAGAATTGACGTTTCGCAGCGAAAATACCCCCATATCCGCCAGCTGCTTACCCAACGCTAAACTGCAGTTATCGGTCCAAATGATGCACTTATCGCCTTTCGTGCTGCAGTTATCCATATTTGGCTGATATTTGGATGTTTACAAAACATCATTTACATTTATAACCATAAAAATGTGGGCATAAAGAAGGGGAAGCCAACAGCCCAACCAGCCCAAGCTTCCCCTTCGCACGCCCCTAACCTAAAAAGGAAAGGAGGTAAATTATGTTGTGACAAAGATAGCGTAAATTACGATGCAACCGCAAGTAGTGGTTGCTGGGCTCCGCACACAGCTATGCTGATTTTCCAGCGCAGCTGTTGCTGATGGAGAAAAATTAATTGGTAAGAAAAAAGCGCAATTACAATACAAAAAACTAATGATGTTTTGCGCTTGGTTTAAATTTAAAAAAATTAAAGTTATGAAGAAGAAAGTTTTAGTATTGGCAGCGGTGGCTGCAATGATTTTCGGCATATTTACAACCTCTAACAAAAATGACTTGCTCGAAGTTAACAAAGCATATGCAGACCCAACCAGTTGGGTTGCTTGTGTAGATTTTGGATTATGTTGGTGTGTTGAAGACGGACAAGTATTAACATTTCTTTACAATCCAATTTACATAAAACCAAAGCCTACTGTACCAACAGAAGCTGTTAATTAACCATTTACACTTTGCCAAGAGGCTGTTATTTTGTTAAAAGTCAACATTCATATTATATGTCAGACAAATAAATATTAAACCAGAAAACAGCCTCTTGGCAATATCACATCAAAAAAACTAATTTAATGATTTGGACAAAACAATTAATTCAATCGTATTTATTGGTTCTGGTGATCTTTACAATTAATTCCTGTGGGAAAAATTCTGAAAAAAAGACAATTGAAACTCTCGAACCATTTCCTATAATGATTGATATGGAGCAAAAATTAATTAAGAGCATAGAGCCTAATGATTTTAGAGAACCAGTTTTTAAATCATTGGACACCCTTTTAATCGTTCTGGACCGACGGCATGTCAATGGATTTATTCGAGTCTATAATAATCAAAACTTAGGCCTAATAACTTCTTTTGGTACGGTGGGCAAAGGCCCGAATGAACATTTAGGCCCGGGGGTTCTTCAAGTAGATCATTTCAATAAAAATATATGGTTTATGGATTTCCAAAAATTATCTTTTCACTGCATTTCACTTTGCAGGTTATTGGAGAGTAATAATGTAGAACCATCAATTTCCTTTAAAATTCCTCTAGAACTAATGCCAATTTTTAATTATACAGTTTTAAACAATGAAAGTATTCTAATCTCCTCTACGAAGGACTCTTCTATGCTCACAGAGTTAAATATGAAGGGCGAAATAGTAAAAACTTACGGATTGTATAAAGAGTCACGTAATGATCTACCTCACCAAATGCAATATAACTACTTCCATTACAAAAATCTTGCTTTTAACAAAAAATCAGGCATTGCCATTGGAACGTTCCATTTTCTAGATAAAGTTTTTAAATACAATACATCAACTGGAGAAAGCATGGAATATTATGGCAGAAACTTCTCCCATATTACTCCAACTATTCAAAATCAGAATATTGTTAATAGTTGGAAAGCATATACTTTACAGATTAGTCAAACAGAAAATTTCGTTTTTGCAAGCTATGTTGGAGATGATTATTTTTCGTCCTCAGGAGGCATTAATTACCCTCAAGAAATACATGTTTTTGATTGGGACGCAAACCCAGTTGCCCGATTGCATTTCCCTGACCCAATTATACACTTTGACGTAAACGATTCGGGTGAATTCTTTGTCTATGCAAACAGTCTGGAAAGTAATTTTCAGATATTCAAGTTAAACCTCGAAGATTTAAACTAAATCTTTCTCCAACTTGCACTATGTTGAAATCATACCCATCAATAGCTCTAATCCTAACACTGACACTATCAATCGTATCCTGTAAAAGCAACATGAATACTCAATGTGCCGACCAAACCTTTGCTAAAATATCTATTCCTGACTCTCTTTTCAAGATAGATGATGAGAGCTGCCTCCTTAAGGTAAATCCTAAAGTGATTGTAGATTGGTCAACAGCTGTTATCATCACCACCATCTGGGGCGAGTGCCACGTGTGTATGGCAAAGTTCAAGGAGTGGGAAAAAATCCGAGGTAAGGAGCCGTTTAAAGATCTTCAAGTGGTTTACATCGTAACTACCCCCTACCCCGATTACTTCTTAAAGGTTTTCTACCCCGAGATCAAGCACAGCGGCATTCTGCTTATAGATGATAGCGATAGTTTCTATTCTCTTAATAACCTGAAATACTCCCAAGCACACCTGAATACCTTTTTAGTAGATAGCACGTTAAGCATCATACTCCAAGGTGACCCGCTTGTTATGCCGGGTATGTTGGAACAATACGAGAAGGCTATCAAAAGCTATTTGGATAATTAACCCATGAACACCCTTTTGAAAAATTTGGTTTGGATTGTTTCAATCCTACTTTTTGTCCTTATAATTAGGATTTTTGTAATGGCTATTTACCTGGTGCCCACCCCCTCCATGGAACCAACCATAATGAGCCAAGACCTTATCGTGGCTATCAATCCCTATGTTCTAAAACGTAAGACCCCCGTAAGGAATGAGGTCTGGTTGTTCTCAAAACCAAGTGAATCCAACGATTCAAACTTAATTATGGTAAAGCGACTATATGGTACTCCCGGTGATACAGTCCAATTTGTAAGCGGTAATGTAATGGTTAATGGCATTGCTAACAATAAAGCTAAACTGTTGGCTAACACTATTTCAGCAGGATCGTTTCCCTATCCTAGCCAAAAGATCTTCCCCAACGACACTTCAGTAGTACCCTGGTCGGCGCTTGACTTTGGCCCCCTATGGATTCCCCAAAAAGGGGTCACCATTGAGCTCAATAAATTGAGCATACTATTGTACAGCAGGTATATCCTTTACGAATCGCCCAATTTATCCCTAACGCAAAATGGAATTATTACCAATGGTGACAGTGCGCTAACCGAGTACACCTTCACCAAAAACTATTACTTTGCCTGTGGTGATAATCTGGCTTTCTCTACCGACTCAAGGCATTGGGGACTTGTATCAGAGAGTCATTTGATAAGCAAAGCTAAGCGTATAATCCTCCCGATATACAAACCCATTTCAAACCTCAAAAGGATTTTCAAGCCCATTGAATAGTTTAAAAACAGGCAGTCAATAATTGCTTTAGATACCAAAACACTATATTTGCACTAAACACCCACAAAACCTAAAAGATGAATCGCCTTTTTCTACTTCTCCCCCTTTTGGGGCAGCTGCTTTGGGCAGCATCCTGCTCATCGGGCAGGGCCGATGGTGAGCAATCCACCAGCAACGAGCGCAAGAGCGCCCCAACCCCTGTAATGGTTACCACCGCACCGGCTACCATTAAAACTTTTTACCATGAGCTGCTGTGCAACGGAACGGTTGAGGCCGGACAAATGGCCAAAATCACATTCGAGGCGCAGGGAGTTATCGAAAGCATACCCATTACCAACGGGCAGCTTGTGAAGCAAGGGCAGCTACTTGCACAGCTCAATAGCACCGAGCAGCAAATGGCGCTGGAGCGTGCCCATAATGCCCTGCAACGCGCCAAGGTTGAGATGAGGCATGTGCTGCTGGGCTATTCCGATACATCGAACCTACCCCCACAGGTAATGCATACAGCCCGCATACAGAGTGGCCTTGCCGAGGCCGAGCTGCAGGTTAGGGAGCGGGAGCACAACCTTAGCAAAACGGTTATCAAATCGCCATTTGCTGGGCGGGTGGTAAGCCTGCAGGCCAAACCCCACAACCCCACCAGCAGCTACGAGTACCTTTGCCAAATTGTCGATGAGCAATCGCTCAGGGTTTCGTTCAGCGTGCTCGAATCGGAACTGCATATGGCCACGCTGGGCACCGAGGTTGAGGTGCACCCATTCTCAAATCAAAACCTTAGGGTAAAAGGTAAAATCACCGAGATAAACCGAATGGTCGATAAAAACGGAATGGTATCGGTTATTGCCAACCTTACCGATGGCAATCATGATATTATACCCGGGATGAACGTGAGGGTTCTGGTACGCAAGGCGCTACCCAACCAGCTGGTTATTCCTGTTGATGGGTTGGCACGCCGCCAGAATCGCGATGTGGTTTTTGTTATGCGCGACTCGCTGGCCTACTGGCAGTACGTAACCTTGGGGCCACGCAACACGCAGGATGTGGTAATTACCGAGGGCCTAAACGAGGGCGACCGGGCTATTGTGAAGGGCAACGCCACCATTGGACACGAAGCGTGGGTTAGGGAATGATGAATGATGAATGATGAATGATAAATGATAAATGTAAAATGTAAAATGAAGAATGAAGAATGTAAAAAACAAGAATACCCTATCCCTTATCCAACAACCAATCTCGTCACCCAGCCAAATATTAGCTATTTTATCTAGTCAGTTAACACAGACTAGACAAGTTGAGACGAGCAACTGACAACCCCTGCCTCGTCAGTCGAGCAGGGACAACCTATAACTAACATCCAAAATCCAACATCCAACATCAAAAACAAAAAAACCAAAATCTCTCATCCACCCAATGCACCCCTCCCAAAAAAGCACCTCCCTCCTTCCCTCCTACATCAGCTCGTTTACAGTTGTTGTAATTTTTGCGTTGCTGGTACTAGCTGGGATAACCATTGCTCCGCAGCTCTCCATCCGCCTTTACCCATCAACCCAGGGAACCAGCATTTACGTTTCGTACAGTTACAGCGGGGCAAGCGCCGAGGCGGTTGAGATGGAAACAACAGCTCCCCTCGAGGGGCTACTCTCGCTGGTTGATGGGGTGCAGCGGGTTAGCTCCGTATCGGGCGATGGCTGGGGTCGCATAACCCTAAACTTAACCCGCGATGCTGAGCCCGACATGGTTCGGTTCAAGGTGCTATCGGCCATCCGCGAGGCATACCCACGACTTCCACAGGGAGTAACCTACCCAAGGGTTAGCGCCCAAACAAGCAATAGGGAAAAGTTGGTACAGCTCCTCACCTATACCATATCTTCGGATATTAACCCTCCAGAGCTAAGGGAGATGGCCAACGATGTAATTGTTGCGCCCATATCGCTAATAGAAGGGGTTAGCGGCGTAAGCATTTACGGTGCCAACACCAACGATTGGTATATTGAGTATAACCCCGAGGCCATGCATCGCCACAGCATAACAGCGCAGCACATTGCACAGGCCATTGCACAGTATGGCTATAGCGTTGGCCTTGGTGCTGAGGCAACCGCCACTGAAAAATCTATGCCCTTGCTGCTCACCGGGCCAGGCATTAACCCTAAAAAATGGCACACCATTGAGGTAGCCAACATTAATGGTCGCATTATTACCCTTGGGCAAATTGCTACCGTGGAGCTGCGCGAGCGCGAACCCGATGGGTACTTCCGTATAAACGGGCAAACGGCCATTACGCTGGTAGTACAATCGTCGGACGAGGCTAACCAGATTGCCACAGCCAACAATGTTTATGCTGAGGTTGATATTATTAGGCAAAGCCTTCCGCCGGGCGTTGAGCTGCTAAAATCGCACGACAACACCACGCACCTGCGCTCCGACCTGCGTAAAAATTTTCTGCGCACCATATTCTCCATCAGCATTCTGCTGATATTTGTGCTGGTGGCATCGCGTAGCTTCCGCTACCTGCTGGTGGTGGCTGTGAGCCTTGTGGCCAACCTATCCATAGCCATACTGTTTTACCACGCCATGAAACTCGAGATACATATGTACTCGCTTTCGGGCATCACCCTGTCGCTTGGACTAATAATTGACAATACCTTAGTAATGGTGGACCACCTGCGCCATAGGCGAAATATGCTGGTATTTACTGCTATTCTGGCAGCAACGCTCACCACCATTGGGGCGCTGGTTTCAATATTTTTCCTAGAGGAGAGCCAGCGGGCAAACCTCACCGATTTTGCCTGGGTTATCATTGTCAACCTTTCGGTATCGCTGCTTATTGGCCTGTTCCTAATACCTTCGCTGGTGGATAGGCTTAAACTTGGCACCATTCAAAATTTACGGCGCAATGCCACACTCCGATTCAGGTACAAACTATCTAAGGGATATGCTTGGTTAGTATCAAATATATATCGATTTAGAAAGATAGCGCTTACCATTGGCTTGCTAGCAGTAGGATTGCCCATTTTTCTCCTACCCGACAAAATAGAAGAAGAGGGGTTCTGGCCAGATATATACAACTCCACCCTGGGCTCAAACACCTACCGAACATCAATAAAACCCACAGCCGAAAAGGTTTTGGGTGGTTCGCTACGGCTATTCTACAATAGCGTGTGGACCAAAAGCTTTTGGGGAACGCCAGAGCGAACCCGAGTGTTTGTGAGGGCTTCGCTGCCACAGGGTTCAACCCTTGAGCAGGCAAACCATCTGGCTGCCATTTTCGAGTCGCATATACTGGTACATAGCGAGGTGGAGCAATCCATTTGCAACGTGCGGGGAACTGGCTTCAATATCGAAATTTTCTTTACCCCCGAGCACGAGAATAGCTCGTTCCCCTTCGTCATAAAATCGAAGATGGAGAGCGTTGCCATTACCCAAGCCGGCGCCGATTTTTCAATCTATGGTGTGGGGCGTGGGTTTTCCAATGCCCTAGGCACTGGCTGGGCCAACTCGCAAATTAGGCTAACAGGCTACAGCCACAGGCAGCTAATGAGCTGGGCTCGGGTAGCAGCCGACTCGCTTATCAAAATGCCAAGGGTTGATAAGATATGGATTCGTGGGGGGGATGCCTACTGGTTTACCGATGAGTATCGGCGTTTCCTCAACCTCGACAACAGCTTGCTACTAATTCAGGGTATCCCGGCTTACCAAATGGCCAGCGAGCTGGCTCGCTTCTCACCTCGTAGGGATTTAATTCGTTACGAAACGGTAAATAGCAAAACATCAACGGTTCGTATAAGGCCTGCAAGGGATATGGTACCCTCCGATTTTGAGATTAAAAAATCGCCCACCGAGGTAAACGAGTACCAAACCCGCACCGAAACCGTTGGCACTTTCCGCGATGAGCTCACCAACGACCAAATTCACAAGGTAAACCAAGAGTACATTGTAACGCTGGCCTACAACTACATTGGCCCCGACAAGCTGGTGCAAATGGTGTTGGACAGGGAGATTGAACGTCTTAACACCATTCTACCCATTGGGTTTAAGGCGGGAAAGCGCCAGTATGCCTCGTGGCGCAAGGAGGATAAAAAGCAGTATGGGCTAATTGGGCTTATGGTGCTAATCCTTTTTATTATAACCTCGGTGCTGTTCGAGTCGCTTAGGCAACCGCTGGCGGTAATACTGCTGGTTCCGCTATCGTTTATTGGGGTGTTTATCACCTACTGGATGTTCGACCTCTCGTTCGACCAGGGAACCTACGCCGCCTTTATCCTGCTAGGCGGACTGGTGGTAAACTCGGCTATATACATTATCAACGAGCAGAATAACCTGAGGAAACGATATCCGAACGCAACACCACAAAGCATCTATATTCGGGCCGTAAACGCCAAGGTGGTTCCCGTATTGCTCACGGTGCTATCAACCGTACTTGGGCTGCTGCCCTTTGTGATGTTTGGCGAGGAGCCATTCTGGTTCTCGCTGGCCACGGGAACCATTGGAGGACTAATTTTTAGCATCCCGTCGCTGCTGCTGTTTTTACCGGCACTGCCTGGAGGAATGTTTAGGAAGAAGTGAGTGAGTGAGTGAGTGAGTGAAGCTGAAAATGACCTGACAGCGTGCGCAGCTCCTGTCAGCGTCTAATTAGATTGGTTGGATGGATGATTGACTGATTGACTGTCGTTTACGGCAGGCAGGGGTGATTGGGTGATTGATTGAGGCTATAGATGACCTGACAGCCCTGCCTGTCGCCAAAAGGGCAGACAGGGTGCAAAGCTCCCTGCAAAAGGTAGGCGTCTAAAGGGATTGGATGATTGATATTGGATAAACACAAAGCAAATCTCTTTTCCAAGCGGATAGAGTCATCCTGTTAGCAAAAAAAACCGCGTAGCGGCGAGATATTGGTAAAAGAAAGAAGGTCAAGAAAGAAAATCGGCGCACGTGAGTAGCTTGATTGAAACGAAAATAAACTTGCGCCGAAAATAAGATTGGATGTCAAAAGTAAAGTAGCATAACAAGAATTTTAATAAGGAATAACACTTGATACATAAAATACAAATCAACAGATTACACAAACCCGCTTACTACAGCCTATTGCAGGACAATTGCATCAAATTAATATTTGCGCTAATCTGTGCTAATTTGTGGACAGAATTGCAGAAAACATTAACCTATGGTAAAGTTCTTAATTAACCGTCCCGTTGCAGTACTAATGACATTTTTTGCCCTGCTTTTGCTGGGTATCTTCTCGTCGTTTCTGCTACCCGTATCGTTACTGCCCAATATCAATATCCCCGAGATAACCGTGAAGGTAAGCTACCCCGGCAAACCCGCCGTGGAGATGGAGCAGACGGTGGTATCGCAGCTACGTATGCAGCTGCTGCAAATACCTGGTTTGGACGATATGCAGAGCGACTCCCGCGATGGCGAAGCCACCATAACGCTAAAATTCGACTACGGCGTAAATATCGACTTTATTTTTGTTGAGGTGAACGAAAAGGTTGATATGGCCATGGCCGATTTGCCCCGCGAGGTTCCACGACCACGCGTAATAAAGGCCAGCGCATCGGATCTGCCCGTTTTTAATATCAATATACAATATGCCGATACGGGCAACCTTACCCCTGCCCATATGCTGGATCTAAGCCAGGTATCATCAAAAGTTATCCGTAAACGGGTGGAGCAGCTACCCGAGGTTGCCCTAGCCGATATCACCGGAACAACATCGCCACAGCTGGTTATTGAGCCCGATAGGGGTAAGCTGCGGGCTCTTGGAATTGGTGCCGAGCAAATACAGGCTGCCCTAAACCAAAGCATGTTTGAGCTGGGCAGCCTTAGGTTACGCGAGGGGCAACTGGTGTACGATGTGATAATTGAGCAGAACGTGGTACAACCCTCCGATATCAACAAAATCCCCATTAATGCTGGTGGAAGGGTATTCTCGCTTAGCGAGCTGGCAACCATAACCCTGCAACCTGCCCGCGCTCAGGGAACCTACCTTTACAATGGCAGTCCGGCCATTTGCATGCCCGTGGTAAAACACACCAATGCGCGCATGGGCGATATGAAAAAGGCCGTGGATAAGCTGATTGTCCAACTTAGGAACGATTACCCAGAGCTAAGTATCAACCTAAGCCACGACCAAACCAAGATTCTGGACTACAGCATTGTGAACCTGCGCAACTCGCTAATTGCCGGGGTGCTACTAGCCGTGTCGGTAATGTTCCTGTTCCTTGGCGATTACCGAAACCCAATCCTTATGGGCATAACCATTCCCGTTTCGCTGGTGGTGGGTATGATGTTTTTTCATCTTACGGGCCTATCGGTAAACATCGTTTCGCTCTCGGGGCTAATACTTGGCGTGGGTATGATGATAGACAATTCCATTGTGGTTATCGATAATATTACCCAGTGGCGCGCCCGAGGCACACAGCTACACGATGCCGTTACCAGCGGAACCAACGAGGTGATTCGTCCCCTGCTCTCGTCGATGCTCACCACCATAGCCGTGTTTATCCCGCTGGTATTCCTAAGCGGGCTGTCGGGTGCGATGTTCCGCGACCAAGCGCTGGCCGTAAGCATTGGCCTTGGCGTTTCGTTTTGGGTATCCATCACGCTGCTGCCCACCCTTTACTACCGCCTCAACCTAAAGCGGGCAGATAAATGGGTGGCCAAATCGGGCTTAATTCCTTTGGTAAGCAGCTACAAGGCAGGGTTCAACATGGTTTTCCGACGACGAAACCTATTTCTGCTGATTAGCTTACTGCTTATTGGTCTAGCCCCTGTGCTTTTCCTGAAGATTGAAAAACGCCAAATGCCCGAGCTAACCCGCATTGAAACGGTGGCCAATATAGCATGGGGTAGCAATATTAGCGTTGACGAGAACACCAAGCGATGCTCCGATTTGCTACGTGCCGTTGAGGGTGATGTGACCGAATCGGCATTCTTTGTGGGGCAACAGCAGCTGCTACTTGCCCGTGGTATGGAAATGGGCGAGAGCGATGCCAGTCTGTACTTTCGGTTTAACGGCAACACCACTATTGATAAGCTAAACCAAAGAATATTGGAGTGGGTAAACGCCCACTACCCCACAGCAAACCTGGGATTTGCCTTTGCCGAGTCGGCATTCGAGCGGATTTTCCCCGCCCCAGAGGCACGGCTCATTGTGAAGGTTACCGGTGGCGAGGGCGAGCTTATCCCCTCAACCCAAGCAATGGAAGGGCTAACCGATAAGCTACAGGCAAACTTTCCAAATCTTGCCATAGAGAGGGTTCCACAGCAAATGCAGCTACACCTTGTGCTTAACCCCGCCGCTATGAGTCTTTATAATATCAAAACAAACAGTGTGAAGCAAGCCCTTGAGGTGGCCATGCAAAGCAACCGGGTGGGCCGATTGGCTTTTGAGCAGCAGGTGCTGCCCATTGTTTTTGGCGATGAGCCAGAGCAAATGCAACAGATGCTAGAAAAGATAACCGTAAAAAATTCCAATGGCGTGGATATTCCCATACGCAACCTTGTGAGCACTACCGAGGAGTCGGGGTTTAGGAGTATCTATGGCGATAACAGCGGAGCCTTTATCCCCCTAAAGATTAATGGATCCGATGCCGATATTGTGCAATCGCACCAATATCTACAAAAAGTTAATACCGAGAACCAAAAGGTAAACCTCAGCTTTACCGGCGACTACTTCAGCTCGCAAGTACTGGTGTGGGAACTGGTTGGGGTGCTGCTGGTATCGGTGCTGCTGCTGTACTTTATACTTGCAGCCCAGTTCGAGTCGCTAAAGCAACCGCTTATTGTGTTACTAGAGTTACCCATTGATATTGCCGGCGCACTGGCCATTGTTTGGCTGCTGGGCGGCACGCTAAACCTAATGACCATGATTGGGCTTGTGGTGATGGGCGGTATTATTGTAAACGACTCCATTCTGAAGATTGATACCATTAACAGGCTACGCACCGAGGGGCTAACCCTTATGGATGCCATTGCAGAAGGCGGAAAGCGCAGGCTTAAACCCATTGTGATGACCAGCGTAACCACCATACTTGCGCTGGTTCCCATTCTGGTGGGGCACGATTTGGGCTCGGAGCTACAACAGCCCCTAGCCATTGCCACCATTGGCGGAATGGCATTTGGTACGCTAGTGAGTTTATACTTTATACCGCTGGTTTATTGGTGGTTGTACCGGAAACACGATAAATAATTGAAAACCCAACAACCATGCATAAATCAAAAGCCACTCTTATAACATTCCTGTCCTTAATCATTTGCTGCATTTTAGTTCAGTGTAAAAGCCCCGAAACAACAGAGCGGTTTCAAAAGCAGCGAAACAATGTAATTGATGTAAGCAACCGCATTGTTGATATTGACAACGGTCTTTTCTTTGGCCCATCCTTACTATCGATAAACGATAGCCTTTTAATCCTTAGCGAGCTAACTCTGCATGGTTACGATAAATGTATCCATATGCTCAACAAAAACACATTTGAGCATATAGTAAGCACAGGAATACTGGGCAAAGGGCCACAAGAAATTACCAGACCCGGCGATATTACCATTGAAAAGGATAAGAATATTTTGTGGGTATCGGACCATGCACGAAGGGTTATGTGGCGGTTTCCTCTGGATAGCGTACTCTCCAACAACAGCTATAAACCAACTGACTACATTCAGCTACCTGATGTGCTTGAATTGATTACTTACAGCTTAACCAACGACAGCACCATCATTGGGCGTTCGGTTGTGCCGCTTACCCACAACAGCTTTGAGATGGCAACCGCTAAGCTGAATACAAAAACCAAGCATATTGCTGAGTTTGGCTATGAAAACCCCAATGCTAAAGGCCGATGGGTTTCCAACTCGAGCTTTGCTCTATCTGTAGAAAATAACCTTTACGTAAATGCTCACTGGCATTTAGACCTGCTAACGCTTATCGATTTGGAGGGAAACCTGCTAGCCAATATTTACGGCCCGGGATGGGGCAAGGAGAGGTACAATCAGATCGATTTCTTTTCAAAAGTTGCATTAACATCCAAATACATCTTTACAACTTATCTTGGCGAATATGGATTTACATATGATGAAAACAATAGGCCAAGAGGGCTCAGCCCATCAAAAATATTAATATTTGACCTAAAGGGTAACTACCTTAAAACCCTTGAGGTGGGTGAAGAGATAGGCTACTTTTGCGTTGACGAGGAGAATAATCGGATTATAATATACTCCAATGCCAGAATGAATTCATTAGGATATATTAGCCTTAAGGGGTTGGTGTGATAAAAAGGTAAGAGATCTGTTAAAATGAAGGGTAAAAAGATAACACATGACATATCCATTATAATTGGTTTGCAAAAAGCCTATACGAACCGCTGCCACACGAACCGTTCCGCCAACTGGCGGAGAGTTTGGCGCAGCCAGTCGTCACGAATGGTAGGAAATACCAAAATAAATGCTTTTGCTAAATGAGCATAATAGGCATTTAACGAAAAACTAGACCAAACAGCAGTAGTGGATGGCTAAGTTTTTGCTATTGCAAACACCTCATTAGGTGAGCTATACGTCAGTTAGCGATTAAGAACTATTTCAATCAATTACCAGCTATCATCTATGTAGTAAAGCTACAAAACCTTAACTCCTGTTAAATAGTGCAAACAAGCACATTGTATGTCAACATATCTCACTAAATTTACTTTGCAATCCACCATAAAACTTATAGAAAAGCTATGAAGCGAATTATACTTTGCTTAGCCCTATCGCTTGGGCTTACCACAATTAGCCTTGGGCAAAATAAGTCTCTAAACAACAGGCAATCCTTTAAGTTAGGATACTCCAATACACCTGAATTAGCCAACTGGAGCAGCAAATTGATGAGTAACAACCTGTGGCTTGAGGGTAATTACGGACACCACAACTTTTTGGAATCGGGCATTTACCTAGGGTACACCAACTACACAAATTACGATGCCACAACAGGCCTAAACCAGAATATCCAAACCTACATCTCCAACGCATTTTTCTACGGCGTAAACACTAACCTTCAAATTTTACCGCTACTAAAACCTGCTCAAGAACCCCGACTCGACCTATACATCTCGGGAAAAGTTGGCCTGATAAGCTTTGTGGCACCTAAGGAGAGCGCGCTTAGTGGCAGTACCTTCGATGCAAGATTCTACATGGGGGCAAGCTACTTTTTATTTAGCAAACTTGGCTTGTATGTCGAGTATGGCTTTAGCAAAAAGGTTAAGCAAAACGGTTTTGAGCCAGGGTATAGGCTGGGAATAGCCATAAAACTATAAATTGCTTAAAAATGAAAGTCATGCTGGTAAAGCAACCTATAGTTGCTTTAGTGTTCCTTTTACTTGTGCTTACAGGATGTATTGATAAAGTTGACTCGCCTCACAGCAGCTTTAACCCAACGCCTGTGGTTAACAGCATTATTATTACCGGGAAACCAATTAAGGTTAACGTATCGCTGGCTGTTGGTTTGCAAGCACCAAAGGCTTCGGTTGTAGATAATGCCGAAGTACTTCTTTACGTAAACAATGAGCTGGCCGAACCCCTTGAGCATACTGGCAATGGGATATACAAATCGCAGCTGGTGGCTCAGGAAGAGACCGAATACCGATGTGAGGTTACCATTCCGGGCCATCCCACGGCAATTGGGTCAACATATATCCCTAAGCACAGTAAAGTTAAAATTACGGAGCATATAAATATTGCTGGAGCCGACGAGGAGGGATGGCCTTTTGCTGCAGTTAGGGTATCGTTTAGCAACAATCCCGATGAAACAACTTACTACCAAATAGCAATAAAAATAATACGAGAAGATAGGGTTAGAACGCAGCTACAAACATCGAACATTGTCGATCCGGTTTTACTCAGCGAGGGGCTCCCGCTGCTTGTATTTAGCAACCAAACCATACAGGGCAACAGCTACACCATGACCATTAACTACGGAAATGGACACAATATGTACATAAACGGGGTTAATAACCCCGTTTGGACCCTCGACCCAATTCAAATTGAGCTAAGAACAGTAAGCTACGACTACTATAAATACATAAAGCAACTTTACCTTTACGAGCAATCAACTGGCGAGCCACTCCTTACTCCCGGTGCAACATCGCACTTTAAGCTGCATAGTAATATCGAGAATGGGTATGGCATTTTTACAGGTTACTCTTGGGCAAACTCATCAATTCACACCCCTAAATAACATTTTATTGTGAAGATTATATACTCACACATTCTATTGGCTTTGTGCATTCTCCTAACACCACAATTGGCATCGGGGCAGCATCGCGTATCGGGTTTTATAAAGGATAGCCTTAGCCGCGAGGTAATGGTTGGTGCGCATGTAATTGATAGCACCCGAATGAGGGTTGTGGCAACCGATAATAACGGCTTTTTTAGCATCAGCATAAAAAATGGCAATGCCTTAACGTTCTCGTTTGTGGGCTACAAAACCAAAACGTACGTGCACAGTACAAAAACCGATACGCTATTGGAGGTGCTCCTAAGCCCCGCTAACGACATTGATGAGGTGGTAATTAAGCACACCAAACGGCTAACTCACAATATATCAACCCTAAGCAATGTGGAGTTACAGCAGCTACCTTCGCTGGGCGCCAAGCCCGATGTGATGAAGGCCATCCAGCTGTTACCCGGAATTCAATCGCAAAACGAAGGGGCAAGCACCGTGATGGTTCGCGGAGGCAATCCCGGCGAGAACCTTTACCTGTTCGACAATGTAGCGCTAATTTACGTAAACCATCTGGGTGGGTTTACCTCGGTTTTCAACCCCGATATAATTAACAATATCAACGTGTATAAAGGCGGTTTCCCTGCTGCCTACGGTGGTAAGCTATCGTCAATTATTGATATTGCCCAACGTGAGGGCAACGTGAACAGCACCAAGGGATCGTACAGCATTGGTATTACCGATGCCTCATTTGCAGTAGAGGGGCCAACACCAATAAAAAACACAACGTTTATTGTAACTGGGCGCAAAACCCTAATCGACCCTCTACTTGCTTTGGCTAGCCACTTATCGGGTGGTGGCGATTATATCATAACGTACGGATTTCACGATATCAACGGAAAATTCACCTGGCGCCCCGACTCCAAAAACTCCCTTAGCTTTAACCTTTACCAAGGCGATGATTACCTAAACTACTGGTATAGCGAAAAATCCTTGTCGGGGAGCGAGAAGGCTCGTTTGGCAAATGTTTGGGGCAACTGGCTACTCTCTACCCGATGGAGCAGGGTTCATAGCCCAAGGCTATACTCAACCCAAAGCCTATCGTACGTTCGTTACAGATTAAAACTCAGGCAAACCTATGAGAACACTAAACCTGATAACCAATACGATATCACCAGAAAATTTCTCTCGTCAGTACAGGACATCTCCTACAAATGGGGTTTTAAGGGTGAGGTTTTAACAGGATGGAAAATCGATTTTGGACTACAGTCGTCGCTCCTTAGCTACAATCCCAATAGCATATACCTATCAAACAACCCTACCGTAACAAACGAGCCCAAAATAAATGCTCTTGAATCGGCTATTTACGCCGACAATGCATGGGAAATTCCAAAAGTTCTAAACCTACGGCTTGGGGCAAGGCTGGTAAGCTATGCAACCAAAAATTACAACACAATTCGCCTTGAACCCCGAGCCAGCCTAGACATCAACATAAACACAAACCACTCGGTAAACATTGGGTACATGACCACCAACCAGTTCTCGCATCTGCTGTTTACCCAAGGCGAAATAATGAGCAGCGAAGTTTGGGTTCCGGCTGACAAAAGCATTAGCCCCGCATCAACCGAGCAGCTATCGGGGGGGTGGCGTGGTGTTTTTGCAAATGGAATGTTCGATGCCGAGGTTAGTGGCTACCACAAAACCTTGACAAGCATATCAACCTATGCCGAGGGATACAGCACACTTATGGGCGATGGTACTTGGCGGTCAAAGGTTGAAAGTGGTGGTGATGGTAGAGCATACGGTGCCGAAGTATTTATACGCAAAAACCAAGGCAAATGGACTGGTTTTGTAGGATACTCGTGGTCCAAGGCATTCCGAAGATACAACGGCATAAACGATGGGGTTGAATACGTATTTGAATACGACCGCCCCCACAGCCTATCGATGAACATCAGCCGAAAGCTAAACCAAAACCTTACGCTTAGCGCATCGTGGGTTTTCCAGTCGGGCTTACCCTTTACCCCAGTAATTGGGCGGCAAAACGTCCCAGAGCTAAGGCTTTTAACCGACGAGGAACCCGACTACTACGAGGCATTTGTATATGGCGAGAGAAATAGCGCCCGTATGAAGAGCTACCACAGGCTCGACCTGGCATTGCACTACAGCACCTACACTCGTTATGGCAATAAGGCACAATGGACATTTGCAGTTTACAATGCCTACAACCGGAAGAACCCGTTTAGCTACGTTTATACACATGATACCTCAATGGAAGGGAGCGTTCCAACCCCCTTCTTTAGCGGCAGAAACACCTACGAGCCCTTTACGCTGTACCAAGCAAGTTTTTTCCCTGTTATCCCAACGGTTTCGTACAAAGTGTTTTTCGGAGAACCCAAACCTGAGGGTTACACCCCACGCAAAAAACGGTCACTGCTCCAGAAACTTCTTTACCACTAAACAGGGGTTACTGGCGGCTATAAATTACCCAGAACTGCTCTGGCTTTGCCAGAGCAGTTCTGCTACCAGCAAAATATAACTAAATTCCTTTTTACAAGTTCCTAATCTTACTCACGGGTTGAATATCTGCTAAGCGAACAGTCAACCCGTGAGTAAGAGGGAAATCATTTATTTAAACTTGAATTAGGTTATTACCTGTCAACTGCGGTTAAAACATTCACAATAAGGACGGTATACCCCCTCGCCGTTGCTGCAAAAGCCACACTAGACGACTCGTGCAGTAACGAGGGCTCTCTATTTAGCCTTTGGCTAGTGGTTATGGATACGCTTAAGTGCAGTATGTTTTATAGCATACGAATGGGGGGGGGGGTAATAAAATATTTTTACTTAAATTTGTTACACGAAGTGATGAGGTATAACTCCGGTTAGCGTATCAACACATACCTTACAAAGAGATACAGTAAAAACTAAACACCC
>NZ_JAANIG010000052.1 GCF_011174675.1 Perlabentimonas gracilis
TTTCTTCTTGGTGCCAATGTGTCAAAGAACCTCTATCTCTCGCCGCCCCGTGGCGGCCAAAATATGCCTCTCATAATTCAAACCCCGGCTCCGACGAACCGGGCTGCAAAGGTAATCATTCTTTTCGCCCCGGCAAGCGTTTTTGAAAAAAAAATTAATTTTTTTTTAAATCGCTACAAACCCCTCTATCTCTACATCTCCTGCCGGTAAAAACTCACAAAGAACTCTCTCAAAGCGGGTGCAAAGATAACGCAATTGATTCCATTTTTCCAAATAGAAATGGGTGTTTTTTTTAAATAATTTCAATCAAATCCTGTAGGTTGTTGATTAACTGACTCTTTTCGTTTAAAAAAAATCAATAAAAATTAACTTGTGTCCTTTGCTAGTATGCAAACAGAAATGCGCTACGAGGCATATACATATATTAAGGTATACTATACACGATATTAAGATATATGAACTGAACCTTGCGTAAAAGAATCAGTCGAATGAAAAGGGGATTATAAACTCTAAAAGAATAAGAACTTATAAAAGGGAAAGATGAGGTATTCATGTAGTTTAAGAATTAAACACACTGCTGGGGTATATACAGAGGCCAATCTTTTCCTATATTTGCATCATACATAATTATTATAAAAGATGCGGAACGTAGTTATAATCCCCACCTATAACGAGAAAAGTAATATAGAACCAATGGTTCGAAAGGTGCTATCCATTGAAGGCGATTACCATCTCCTTATAATTGATGATGGTTCGCCCGATGGTACAGCAAGTATTGTGAAAGAGTTACAAGAGGAGTACCAGGGTACGCTTCATCTTATTGAAAGGGAGGGTAAACTTGGTTTGGGTACAGCATATATAGCTGGTTTTAAATGGGCTATTAGCAATGGGTATGAATTTATATTTGAGATGGATGCCGATTTCTCACATAACCCAGATGACCTTAACCGATTGCTTGATGCTTGTGAGAAGGGTGCTGATGTAGCCATAGGCTCGAGATATATTAAAGGGGTAAATGTAGTGAACTGGCCCATGAAGCGGGTTCTTATGTCGTATTTTGCATCTATGTACGTAAGGATGGTTACTGGGATGAAGATTATGGACACTACCGCGGGCTTTAAATGCTACAGGGCTAAAGTGCTAAAATCGTTCGAGCTCGATAAGATTCGCTTTAAGGGATACGCCTTCCAAATAGAGATGAAATTTACTGCCTGGAAAATGGGATACAATATTGTAGAGGTTCCCATTGTGTTTACTGAACGGAGAGAAGGTGTGTCGAAAATGAGTGGTGGAATATTCAACGAGGCTTTCTGGGGAGTTCTTAGTATGAAGTTTAAAAGTTTTGGCAAGAAATACAAAGCTGCATCATAAACTGATTTAAAAATAGGGCGTAAACCAAAACCAGAAACTATGAGCACAATTGCCATACAAAACGCCACAATTATTAATGAGGGGAAACACACTTTAGGCAGTGTAATTATTACTAATGGTTATATAGAACGGATTATTACCAATAGCGACACGCCCATTGACGCGGAAAGGATAATTGATGGAAGCGGTAAGTTCCTTCTGCCTGGGGTGATTGACGATCAGGTCCATTTCCGCGAGCCCGGCCTAACGCACAAAGGAAACATTTATACCGAATCGAAAGCAGCCATAGCTGGAGGGGTTACCTCATTTATGGAGATGCCTAACACAAATCCACAGACCACAACCATTGACGCCCTTGAAAAGAAGCACCTTATAGCAAGGGAGACATCGCTTGCGAACTACTCATTCTATTTAGGCGCTACCAACGATAATATTGATGAGATCCTAAAAATAAATCCGCGTAGTGTTTGTGGGCTAAAAGTATTTATGGGATCATCAACAGGTAATATGCTGGTTGATAACCCAAGCTCGCTAGAGCAAATATTTAAAGCATCGCCTGTGCTGATTGCAACCCACTGCGAGGACGAACAGACTATTGTTCGTAATACCAATGAGTACAGCCAGAAATATGGTAGCAAAATCCCATTTAGCTGCCACCCACTTATCCGTAGTGCCGAGGCGTGCTATTTAAGCAGCTCGCTGGCCGTGAGCATGGCCAAAAAGTTTGATACAAGGCTGCATCTGCTTCACCTTTCAACTGCAAAGGAGATGGAATTACTCTCCAACGCCTTGCCTTTATCTGAAAAGAAAATAACCGGCGAGGTATGCGTACATCACCTATGGTTCAACGATAAGGATTACGATAAACTGGGTTGGCGCATCAAGTGGAATCCTGCGGTTAAAACTTCAATTGACCAAAAGGCGCTGCAGGAGGCTCTGCGCAACAACTTGCTTGATGTTGTAGCCACCGACCATGCTCCCCATACCCTTGCTGAGAAAAGCAAGCTCTACAAAAACTGCCCATCGGGTGGCCCACTGGTTCAACACTCGCTAGTAGCGATGCTTGAGATGGTATCGAAAGGGATTTTCACCCTTGAAATGGTGGTTGACAAGATGTGCCACTCCCCTGCTGAACTATTTCGTATCGAGAAGCGTGGGTTTATTCGCGAAGGATACTTTGCCGACCTTGTGCTGGTTGACCCAAACTCGAAATGGAAGGTTACACCCGAGAATATCCTTTACAAATGCCGCTGGTCGCCTTTAGAGGGCGAAATTTTTGGTGCTGAGGTAACCCACACGCTGGTGAATGGTAGGGTGGTGTACGATAATGGTGTATTTGACGAATCTGTAAAGGGAAGCGCTCTGGAGTTCTACCAACAATAGTACCGAGTCATCGTCTTCTTTACCGAACAAACTCTACCCTAAAACGTTGTACCCAACAACGTAAGGCATTTCTTAACTTCATTTCACAGACTAGATGAATGGATTAAAACTCCTAATAGCGCCCTTAATCCTATCCATACTATTAATGGGTTGCTCAGAGAACCCCAGCAGGCGAAACGAGAAATCGATCTACTTTAACTTTGCAGATACGGTGCGGTTAGACTCGATGAACCAAAGCTACGGCAACGAGCAAAAGGTTTTACGATTCGCCATATCGGCCATATCGTCGCCACGGGAAACCTTTGACTACTACCACCAAATGTTCAGGTATATTGAGGAGCAGCTGGGACAACGAGTTATCATGATTCAGCGTAAAACCTACCAAGAGGTAAACGACCTAATGAAGGAGAATAAAGCCGATATTGCCATTGTTTGCTCTGGAAACTACGTATACGGAATAGCCGATTCGGCTTTTAAACTCCTTGTGGTACCTGAATGGAAAGGAAAAAGTTACTATAATACCTATATCATTGCCCATAAAAATTCGGGAATAGAATCATTTGAAGACCTAAAAGGAAAACGATTCGCCTTTACCGATCCCCTTTCGGCTTCAGGAAAGCTATACCCATCAAAAAAAGTTAGAGACCGGGAGCTCTCGCCTGTGGATTTTTTCGAAGGCACAGTTTACACCTATGCCCATGACAACTCCATTCAGCTGGTGGCCAAACAGATGGTGGATGGCGCCTCGGTAAACAGCTTGGTTTTTGACTACCTAGCCGCCTCATCGCCGGGGAGAGTTAAGGACATAATCATTATTGAAACCTCTCCCCCACAGGCTATGCCTCCTGTGGTTGTCTCATACCAACTACCTGCCGATTTAGAGAATAGGCTTATTGAAATCTTTTTAAATATGCACAACGATACTGGAAGTAAGTTGGTTTTAGAGAAGCTTATGGTTGACCGATACGTAAAACAAAACGACTCCATTTACAACAGCGTTAGGGTATTAGCAGGTGTTAATGCAAAGTAATTAAGCGTAGTTCAATGAAACGAGTTCAGCTACCTCTGTTCTGGAAGTTTAGCATAGCCATAGCGGCAACCGTGCTGCTGTTTGGGTCGCTGAACCTTCTGTTTATTCGCAATCAGGTATACCGAACCTTCGAGAACCAAATTGAGAAGCACGGCATTAGCATTGCCAAGGGGATTGCCGAGCGTGCTGTTGAACCGATACTCTACGACGACCTGTCGGCCCTAAGCAAGCTGGTTGCCCAAACCAAATCGGTGAACACCGATGTTAGGTACATCTTTATTACCAATCACAACCATCAGATTATTGCACATACATTCCTAGAGCATATCCCCCGAAATATTCTTGATGTAAATACTATTCCTTTGGGTGAAGATATCAGCGTGCAAGTCCTTAAGGATCCCAAGGACAAAAATTGTGTTGTTAGGGATATTGCCATCCCAATACTTGGTCACCAAATTGGCGTTGTGAGGGTAGGAATGTGCGAACGCGAATTTCAGAATGAGATACGAGGAATAGCCAAGCTATTCCTGAGCATGGTGATGATATTCTTGCTACTGGGCATTGTTGCCGCTTTTCTGCTTTCGTACATCATTACAAGTCCGGTAAAAGCCATTAGCACCTATGCTTCGCAGGTCGATTTTGAAACATTTACCCACGATAAAACATCATCTATCCCGCTTAATAGAAAACTTTCGGTACGGCTAAAAAATCTTTTCGACCTAACTGACGAGATAGATGTGCTGGGTACAACTTTTAACGAAATGATTGCGCGCCTGCAGAGCGCCTACCGCGAGCTCAAATCGACCCAGGAGTCGTTGTCGCAAACCGAAAAAATGGCCTCGGTGGGCACATTAACCGCTGGATTGGCCCACGAAATTAACAACCCGCTGGCCGGAATTAGGAACTGTATTCGACGTATTGAGGATAAGCCCGATAACCTAAAGCAGAACAAGGAGTACATTGCAATGATGTCCGATGCCCTGCAAAAAATTGAAAGAGTGGTTGAAGGCATGCTTAACTTCTCTCGCAAGCAGGAGTTGGCATTTACTACCGTTGAGATAAACCGGCTAGTTAACAACACCATATCGTTAGTAAAATACCAGCTGGAGAAATCCAGAATCGATTTACAGCTAGTAGGTTTTGAGGACGCTATCACCCTAAATGCCAGCCCAAATCATCTGGAGCAAGTATTCCTAAACATCATGCTAAACAGTATTGATGCAATTTGCGAGAAAAACGAGAACGATCGGAACCTAATGGGAAAAATCACTGTTCGCATCTCCGAAAATACAAACACAGTCACCATTGAATTTACCGACAATGGTATTGGTGTGCCTCACGATAAAGTTGCCGCCATTTTCGATCCATTCTTTACCAATAAAAAGATAAAGCAGGGAACAGGCCTTGGTCTGGCTGTAAGCTACAACATTATCAGCAGTCACAATGGCCATATCACCGGGTGGAATGTGCCAACGGGAGGGTTCACCATAGCCATTACATTACCAAAAACCGAGTAGGATTATGCTAAAAATATTTGTTGTTGACGACGAAAGGATAGTAAGGGTAACCACTGCCGACGATTTACGCGATGCAGGTTATGCAGTGCGCGAGTTTGCCTCTGGGCAAGCAGCCATACAGTACCTAAGCGATACCGACGAGGAAGTTGACCTTATTATCACCGACCTTAAAATGCCACATATGGATGGGCTAGAATTCCTTGCCAAGGCAAAACAACTACGCCCCAATACCTTTGTGCTGCTTATGACCGCCTTTGCAACGGTTGATACTGCTGTGCAGGCCATGAAGCTGGGAGCCTACGATTACATATCGAAACCCTTTAACATAGAGGAGTTACTACTTAGCATTGAGCGAATTAAAGAGGTGAAAGAGGTAAAGGATGAGAATAGACAGCTAAGAACACAGGTACAGAAAAAGTTCGACACTAAAAACTTTGTTGGCAACAGCGAAGAAACACGTAAAGTTTTCGAACTTGTTGAGATAATAGCCAATAAGGATACCACCGTTCTTATTACTGGTGAAACCGGAACAGGGAAAGAAATGCTTACCAATATCATCCACTTCAACAGCAACAGGAGCAAAAAACCACTGGTAAAGGTGAGCTGTGCCATTCTCTCGCGTGAGATATTTGAGAGCGAGCTCTTTGGCCATGAGAAGGGCGCTTTCACAGGCGCCGAGAAACAGAAAATTGGCCGCTTTGAGCTGGCCAACTCCGGCACGTTATACCTTGATGATATTGATGATATGCCCTTCGACCTGCAGGTAAAGCTACTGCGTGCACTGGAGGAGGGAGAAATAGAACGCGTTGGTGGAACTGAAACCATAAAGATTGATGTGCGGGTAATTGCCTCAACCAAAAAGGATCTCAAACAGATGGTGGCTGAGGGCAAGTTCCGCGAGGATCTGTTCTACAGACTCAACGTTTTCCCCATAAGCCTCCCTCCTCTCCGTGAGCGCCCCAACGACATTGAGCTGCTGTCCAGATATTTTGTGGAAGAGTTCTCGCAGGGAGTAAAAATGGATATTCATCCCGAGGCCATGGAGCTAATAAAACGTCATCCGTTCTCAGGAAATGTTCGGGAGCTGAAAAACCTTATGGAAAGGCTAGTTCTTCTGGCCAGCAATGGCCTAATCGATAAAAACATTTTACCCATAGATGTTCGTTTCCCAGGCAAGCAACACACCTGTTTTTACTTCGATAATAAACCGCTCGACGAAATCATGCGGGAGGTAGAGACCAACGCCATTACCGATGCCCTCCTACGCTCAGGAGGCAACAAGGCCAAGGCCGCTCAAATTTTACAAGTTCCAGCATCAACCCTCAAGTCGAGGATAGAGAAGCTAAGCATTAAAACCCCATAAATCGACGAAATCTCGTCGATATAGTCGACATTTCGTCGATTTTTCGTGATTTACAAGCCCCGTGTTTTTAGCAAAACACGGGGCTTACTTGTTGTTTACCAGCCACTTTAAACAATACACCTAAGCCACTTAAAACAAGTTGGCTTGCAAATTGCTTTATGTAGAACAGTTCTAAATAACTGAGAGATTACAAATAATAATAACTTAAATAGTAGAGCAATGAAACGTTTAATTGGAATTGTAGCTGTTGGGCTGGTGCTAGCATTAAACACCAGCATTTTGGCCCAAACCCACTACGAGGTAAAATCGCACAACGTTGTTATAGAAGGGACATCGAACCTGCACGATTGGACTGCAGACGTGGAAAACCTTAAAGGCAATTTTAGGATAAAGGTTGAGGACAATAAGATTGTAGAAATCGAAAACCTTACGGTAAAGGTAGACGCCAACTCACTTAAAGGATCGAGGGGAAATATGATGAACTCGAAAATATACGAAGCCCTCAACTCCAAAAAGCATCCAGAGATTTCGTTCGAGCTTAGAAAAGTAAACTCCATCTCGGAAAACCCAGGAAGTTTCAGGTTAAACACAACTGGTGTACTCCAAGTATCGGGAGTAAGCAAACCTGTTAACCTCAACGCTACCGGTAAATTACTTCCAAGTGGAGAGATAGAGTTTGCTGGCTCAACAAAAATTAAGATGAGCGACTTTAGCGTAAAGCCACCAACTGCAATGTTTGGTGCGCTAACCACAGGCGACGAAGTTAACCTTAAGTACACCGTTGTGGTAAAGCCAAACCTGCTATCCGACAAGTAAACTAACTAAATCAAAAATAAATTAAACAAGCAAATAAGATGAAAATCACAATCAGAAGCACTGCACTTTTTGTTGCATTGACAATTTCCGCACTACCCATTTTTTCGCAAAGCGAAAAGGTAAGCTTTATGAGGCCTGCCGACCAGCGTGGTGTTAACGTATTTGAAACACCAAAGGGTGATACAACCGAGTTTAAAGGGCTTCACGTAAGAATTGGGGGTAGCTTTACCCAGCAATTCCAGATGCTTAGCCACACCAACGAGGCCACAGCCAATGACGTTGCCTTTGGTGCTGGTACTGTGAACCTCAACGCGCTGTATCCACTCAGCCCTGGTTTCAACCTGGCAACAGCAAACCTTAGATTCGACGTTCAGCTTGAGGATGGTATCCGCGTGGTGCTGGAGAACTACATGTCGTCGCGCCACCACCCCGAGTTTTGGGTAAAAGGTGGGTACGTGCAGGTTGATAAGCTGCCTATGTTTGGTAACCCCGACTGGTTTGCAAACCATGTAACCGCCAAGGTTGGTCACTTTGGATTAAACTACGGCGATCAGCAGTTCCGCAGGAGCGACAATGGTAACACCATTTACAACCCATTTGTGGGCAACTACATCATGGATGCCTTTGCCACCGAAATTGCTGGTGAGGTGTACATTTATCCGGTGGAGAATTTCTTTGTAATGGCTGGTCTATCAAGCGGTATTATTAATGGCGATGTTAAAGATTATGGTGAGCAAAAGAAGAACCCGTCGATCCTAGCCAAGGTGGGATACGATAGCCAAATAAACGACGACCTTCGGTTTAGGCTTTCGGCCAGCCTTTACAGCAACCCTGGCACAACCCGCAATACGCTGTATGCAGGCGACCGTACCGGATCGCGCTACTACCTAGTAGCCGAGCCTGAGTACTACCGCAACTTCCGAGCTGGAGGTGCTGTGGCTGCCACCAATGCCACCGACAGGTTCACCTCAGGACGATTGAGCCCAGAGTTCACCAACAAGGTTACTTCGGTAATGGTTAACCCATTTGTAAAGTTCAAAGGGCTTGAATTTTTTGGAACCTACGAGATGTCGCAAGGAATACAGGCAGGGGAAACCGAGAATCGTAAGTTTTCGCAGCTAGCAGGCGAGGTAGTTTACCGCTTCATGCCTCGCGAGCAGGTATTTGTAGGAGGTAGATACAATGTAGTTACAGGAACCCTACCCGGAGCCACCGACGATATTTCGGTTGATCGTATTCAGCTATCGCTGGGTTGGTACACCACAAAAAACCTATTGGTTAAGTTGGAGTACGTAAATCAGAATTACAACGACTTTGCTGCTACCGATTACAGGCACGGGCTTAACTTCAACGGCGTTATGGTTGAAGCAGCCATTAGTTTCTAATTCGAATTCTCCTGCCCCGAATATATTCCGGGGCAGGAAATTCCTTTAAAGACCAACCACTATGCTTACATATCTTGCAATGATAATTATGCTTCCAGCGCTCATGGGTACCAATGCAATGAGTTTTTACTCCTACACCATTCAGGAGCAAAGCTGGATTTCCATTGCAGGGTCGAGCAACGTGAATACCTTTGAGTGTTTCTCCAGTAGTAACTTCACCCGAGGAAACATCTTAGTTAACACAAGCGAATCGGGCAATGCCATCGCCTTTTCCGAGGCTAAAATGGCGATAGAGATTGAGTCGTTCGACTGTAAAAACCCTATGCTAAACAAGGATATGTACAACGCGTTGGGAGCTAAGGAGAATCCAAATATTCTTATTGAACTGCTTGATGCTGAATTTATGCAAAGCAGCACGCAGAATCCTCACTCAGGCGATCTGCATGTTTCAATATCCATAACCATAAATGGAAAATGCCAAATATTTACGCTACCCATTAAATGGGTTAAGGTAAGTGGCACCAACTTCAAATTCGTTGGCTCGCATGGTATCAACATGACCGACTTCGATATCACACCACCATCACCAGCATTTGGGCTTATTAAAGTTAACGAATGGATAACCATAAATTTTAACCTTATGGTACAAACCAATGCGCCAGTATACGTCCACGAGATGGAACGCTTAACTTCGCTTTAAACGATAAACCACAAATTAGGATTGGTACACCGCTCGTAGCGTGCTTCTGGTTTTTTGCTGCAGAAATACCTTTTTGTCAACTAGCATCCGCTCAATAACATCTTGTGAATAATGACGAACCGTAAGCAGCTCGAGCCCTTTGTTGTACTTCACCTCGAACGAGCTATTTAGCTCCCTAATTGCGCCTGGCAAAAAATGATCTTCATTATCGACACAAAGAGAAAAGCTAATGGCCGAGCTTTGCACCAGGTTGGCCTTAACCCTGTTACTATACAACACGGCAAATATTCTGCTCAAGCAGTCCTCTATCACAAACGAAAAATCGCGAGGGGTTAGCGATATCAACACCTGATTGGTTTTGACAATACGTATGGGTGGATAGCCAATTCGCTCCTCGGTTTGGTAAACCTTAGTACCTGTTGCCACAGGATTAGCAAACGATTTTACGTAAAGTGGGATTTGCTTATTTTGAAGTGGCTTTATGGTTTTGGGGTGAATAATTTGCGCACCGCAGTAGGCCAACTCAATGGCCTCCTTGAACGAAACCTCGTGGAGCTTTATGGCATCGGGGAATACTCTTGGATCCGCATTTAGCACACCCTCCACATCTTTCCAGATGGTTACGCTTTGTGCATCGAGCAGGTTGGCCAGCAGCGCAGCGGTATAGTCGGACCCCTCACGCCCCAGCGTTGTGGTATGCCCATCGGCGGTTCCACCAATAAATCCTTGGGTTACATAAATTGACTTGCCATTGAACTGAAATTGCTTGCTGCTTAGCTCCTCCGATTTTTTAAAATCGATGTTACCCTCTCTAAAGTTAGCGTCGGTAAGCAGCACATTCCTTATATCAACCCACGTGTTGCAAATACCTGCTGCATTGAGGTAAGATGATATGATTTTGGTTGAAATAAGCTCGCCATACGAAACTATTTGATCGTAATTGAAGTTGTAACCCTTGCGGGGCTGGCGCCTCAGGTAATCCTTAAGGTTGCTAAACAAGGCATCTACTTCGGCAATAGCATTGGATGTATCGGGCTGGAATAGCTCATCAGCAATTGCTAAATGGCGTTCCTTAATCGTGGCCAAATCGTCCCAAACCTTATCGTCACCAGCAATGTATTTAGCTAGTAATTGCTCAAGGGCATTGGTTGTTTTTCCCATAGCCGAAACCACTACAACCATATTACCTGGATGAGACCGAACAATTTCAGCCAAATTTTTTACCCCCTGCGCATCCTTAACCGATGCACCGCCAAACTTAAAAATAGTAAGCATTAGATAATAATTTTGAGTAACAACAAATTGGATGATGACACCAAAAGTAGTAATAATTGCCCCACATGACAATGCACATCTAAAAAACTTGCCAAAACAATATGCACCCACCCACATCATTCGCAAACGTTTTAAAACAGGAAAAAATGTTTTTTATATCGAATATTTATGCGTAAAATTGCTACTCCAAACAACAACAATTCCATCACATAAATCGATTTACCAATGGAAGGCTACACGATCAAAACGCTAACGCAGTTTATCATTGAGCGTCAAGCCGAATTCCCCTATGCTACGGGGGAGTTTACCCGCCTGCTCTACCATATGGGCATTGCCGCAAAGGTGGTGAACAAGAAGGTGAACAAGGCCGGGCTAGTAGATATTCTTGGGTTAGCCGGCGATGTGAACGTTCAGGGCGAAGAGCAAAAGAAGCTGGATGTGTTTGCCAACTGGCGTTTTATCCAATCGCTAAAATCATCGGGCGAGTGTTGTGGTGTTGCTTCCGAGGAGAACCAGGAGATCATCACCTTTGATGATGACCTTTCGCTCGATGGAAACTACATTGTGAGTATGGACCCGCTGGATGGCTCATCGAATATTGATGTGAATGTATCCATAGGCACCATCTTCAGTATATACAGGCGAATAAGCCCAAGGGGGACAAAGGCTGTGCTAGAAGATTTTTTACAACCCGGATCGAAGCAGGTTTGCGCTGGATACATAATTTACGGATCGTCAACCATGCTGGTGTATACCACTGGGCACGGGGTTTATGGATTTACCTTAGATCCCTCAATTGGAGAGTTCTGCCTTTCGCATTACGACATAAAAACACCTGAGGATGGCCCCTTCTACTCAATTAACGAGGGCAACTACGCCAAGATGCCCAGGGGCATTCAGCAGTACATCAAGTATTGTCAGGTTGAAGATAAAAGCACGGGTCGTCCCTACTCGGCGAGGTACATCGGATCGCTAGTTTCAGATTTCCATAGGAATTTGCTTAAGGGAGGTGTTTTCCTTTACCCCGAAACCGCTGCTGCGCCAAACGGCAAGCTGCGGCTTATATACGAGTGTAACCCCATTGCGTTCCTAGCGGAAAGTGCTGGAGGCAAGGCAAGCACTGGCAGCGAACGAATATTAGACATTAAGCCCACTTCGTTACACCAAAGGGTTCCATTTATTGTGGGATCGAAAAATATGGTGGAAAGGGTGGAGGAAAAACTTACCGAGTACCCTAGCAATGGGCATTAATACTACGTTTTACACCTAAACTTGAGATGAAGCGCATTGTGAGAAATCCAATGCGCTTCTGTTTTTAATCTAGCCTAACAGCACTAGCAATTACAAAATGTCGTCAATTCTAATGCTTTTGATAAACTCAAGGCTTTTCTCCATTTCCTTATACATCACCACATCCTCCTCAACAAAACAAACCTGCTTACGGTAATCGGCCATTACCTTTTCAAGTTTTGGTGATGTTTTGGCAGGGCGGCGGAATTCAAGCGCTTGCGCTGCATTGAGTAGCTCAATGGCAAGAATCCGCTCCACGTTATCGACCACCCTAAGCAGCTTGGTAGCTGCATTGGCTCCCATACTTACATGATCCTCCTGTCCGTTCGACGAAACGATGCTGTCGACTGATGCGGGTGTGCAGAGCTGCTTGTTTTGGCTTACCATGGCGGCAGCGGCATACTGAGGTATCATCATCCCTGAGTTTAGCCCTGGGTTTGCTACCAAGAACTCGGGCAATCCGCGTAGCCCAAAAATCAGCTGCGCCACCCTGCGCTCCGAGATGTTTCCAATTTCAGCCAAAGCAATAGCTGCAAAATCGAGGCTAAGCGCAAGGGGCTGGCCGTGGAAATTCCCTCCCGAAAGGATCAAATCCTCATCGGGCCAAATGGTGGGGTTATCGGTTACCGAATTGATCTCGGTTAGCACAAGCTGCGCCACGTAGGCAAGGGAATCCTTTGAAGCACCATGCACCTGCGGCATACAGCGGAACGAGTAAGGGTCTTGCACGTGTTTCTTTGGACGGGAAATTAGCTCGCTACCCTCGAGTATGCTCCGTATGTTTGCTGCTGTTTCAATCTGCCCTTTATGAGGCCTTACGCTGTGCAGGTTTGGGTGGAATGGCTCAATGCGCCCATCAAAGGCCTCGAGCGAAATTGCTCCAATAATATCGGCAAGCTTTAGAATACGAAACGCCCTTAACAAGCCATACACCGCATGTGAGCTCATAAACTGAGTGCCGTTAAGTAGCGCAAGCCCCTCCTTCGATTTCAGCTCAATAGGTTCCCAGCCAAACTCCTTAAGCACATCGGATGCATTGCGTTTATCCCCTTTGTAACGAACCTCGCCCTCGCCAATAAGCGGAAGGAAAAGGTTGGAGAGTGGCGCCAAATCGCCCGATGCTCCCAACGACCCACGGTCGTAAACAATGGGCAGAATATCGTTATTGTAAAAATCGGCAATGCGCTGCACGGTAACAAGCTGTACGCCCGAATGGCCTAGCGAAAGGGCGTGTGCCTTTAGCACAAGCATAAGCCTAACAATTTCGGGAGTCACCTCATCGCCGGTGCTGCATGCATGCGACATCACCAAATTTTTCTGAAGCTGCGATAGCTCATCCCTTGAGATGTTCTTATTGCAAAGCGAGCCAAAGCCAGTGGTGATACCGTAGATGGGTGCATCGTGATCTTCCATCTTCTTGTCGAGATAATCACGACAATGGTTTATCAAACCCTGAGCTTCGCCAGAAATTTCTAGTGTGTAACCTCCCTTTACCAGCTCGTCGAGGAGTTGATATGTAAGGGGTTTGGGAGATATGGAATGGACTTTAGTCATTGTATGTTTTTATTTTCGATAATTCATTCCTCTTGATACTAAAAGTAGTTTTGTATTTCGCTAACCTTAACGATCTGCTGATTTCCTGTAGTCATATTCTTAATAGATACCTCACCCTTCTGCATTTCCGCCTCGCCTACAATGGCCACGTACTGTATGTTCTTCCTGTTGGCGTAATCGAACTGCTTCTTCATCTTGGCAGCATCGGGGTATAGCTCTGCAGAAATTCCGGCTGACCTAAGCTGCTGAATAATTGGGAGGCAAAATGCTGCTTCGCTATCGCCAAAATTGGCGAACATAACCTGCGAGCTGGCCAGCAGACTCTCGGGGAAGAGGCTTAGGTGGTGCATCACATCGTATATTCGATCGGCACCAAACGACACGCCCACGCCCGACACATTCTTAAGGCCGAAAATTCCGGTAAGGTCGTCGTATCGGCCACCACCACAAATACTCCCCATCTCCATGTCGTTGGCTTTTACCTCGAAAATTGCACCGGTGTAGTAGTTCAGCCCACGCGCAAGCGACAAGTCCAGCTCAACGGTTGTGGTTAATCCGCTAACTGTCTCAAGTGTTGAGAAAATTGTTCTCATCTCCTCAATGCCCTTCAGCCCAATCTCGGAGGTGGCCAAAGATTGTGAAAGGATCTCTAGCTTCTCGGCATTGGTTCCCTGCAGCTGAATTATGGGCTGCAGCTGCTCAATGGCTGCCTGCGAAACGCCTTTTTCGGCCAGCTCACTGTTCACGGCCTCAATGCCAATCTTATCAATCTTGTCGATGGCAACGGTAATATCAATTAACCTTTCGGTTTCGCCAACTACCTCGGCCATACCGCTAAGAATTTTGCGATTGTTTATTTTGATTGTTGTGCTAACTCCCAGCTTGTGGAAAACCTCGTCGATAATGAGTACCAGCTCCACCTCATTTAGCAGCGAGTTAGAACCAATAACATCCACATCGCACTGGTAGAACTCGCGGTAGCGGCCTTTCTGCGGCCTGTCGGCACGCCACACGGGTTGAATTTGGTATCGTTTAAATGGGAATGTAATATCGTTTTGGTACTGTACCACAAATCGAGCAAACGGAACAGTTAGGTCGTAGCGCAATCCCTTTTCACAAATTTTGGTGGATAGGGCATTGGCATTCTCTGCCGACACGTCGGTGGGTTGAACCCCCTTGGTGAAATCGCCAGAGTTAAGGATTTTGAAAAGGAGCTTATCGCCCTCGTCACCATACTTACCCAGCAAAGTCGATAGGTTCTCCATCGCCGGTGTTTCGATGGGCTGGTAGCCGTAGGTACGAAAAACCGATTTTATTATGTCGAAAATATGGTTACGCTTCGCCATTTCGGCGGGCGAAAAATCGCGAGTTCCTTTGGGTATTGATGGTTTATTTGAAGCCATTTAGCAGATTTTTTGTAATTGCCTGCAAAGATAGAAAATATTGACTGATTGTTGAATGAGTTTAGATATTGTAGAGCAGGAAAGGTGTACGATTATAATTTGGGTTGGGATATGGAGTCGAAAGCTTGCCCTAAGCTCGTCGAAGGGGCGGAAAGCTTGCCCTGAGCTCGTCGAAGGGTCGGAAAGTCGGAAGTCGAAAGTTGAATGTCGGAAAGTTGAATGTCGAAAGTCGGAGAGTCGGAAAATTGGTGGGGTGGAATTTGGAAAGGAACTATCCACTTAGGAAATGGGTAATTGCCTAGTTAAGCTAACGGCGGCCGGGAGCCTGCAAGAATAGATGGATATTGGCACAGCCTACTGCCCAACGGGATGATGGGCATAAAAAAAAGTGGATTATAAAGAACGCATTGTATCATATCAATATGATTTATACGAAGCCTTACCAGAAATAATTCAGCATTTAAAATGTGTACACTATACCCAGTTTAGAATTTCAAAGGCAGAAATGCTAAGTCAAAGTTTACGTAACTTTCTTCTGGGGTTCGTTGAAGCGATTACAAATCATCCTAAAACTCTATATTAGCTAACATTCAATTAGCTATTAATTAACAAAGATGATGAAAACAACCTGTTACTTTGTGTAAAATTAACCTAAATGGTAAAGAAAAATAACATAAGAAAACAGCTTGGATTTGTTGATGTTTTCAAAAGCGAGTCCAGCTTTCTTGTATTCGTTCTACTGCTGTTCGTATTGGCGTCATTACTTTACAATACCCCATCGCTAGCCATGTGGTTTGGATTTGCTGTAGCAGGCTACTCGGTAGTATCGAATGATAGTATACAAACCATTGGCACATTTCTATCTTCGAACTCGCACCGCAAATGGTGGATACTATGGCTTTACATTGGAGGACTTTTTGTGACTACCATTGCCGTCAGCTACTTCTTATTCGATGGAGACATATCGTTTAAGCGTCTTGCCACCAAGGGCTTTGAAGAGAACCCTGTTAGTTTCGATTTTCTACAAATAGCTGCTCCTATCCTGCTTATCATCATCACTCGCATGCGGATGCCAATATCCACCACATTCTTACTGCTCAGTTCCTTCGCTGCAAGTAGCGGTGCAATTAGCAAGGTTTTATCTAAAAGCTTAGGGGGATATTTTATTGCATTTGTGGTATCATTTACTTTATATCTATTGTTAGCCAAGTACTTTAAGAAAACATTTAAGGGCAAAGCCCATTCGGGGTGGGTATTAACGCAGTGGATTACCAGTGGCGCCTTATGGTGCCTTTGGATAATGCAGGATGCAGCCAATATTGCAGTTTTTCTACCTCGTCAACTAAATTTTGGGCAGTTCTTAGCAGTTGCAGCTATTGTTTTTGGTGGATTAGGTATAATCTTCTATAACAAGGGCGGGAGGATACAGCAAATTGTTACCACAAAAACCGATATTACCGATGTGAGACCAGCTACCATTGTTGACCTGGTTTACTCGCTACTTATGGCATTTCACCTAGTATACAGCACTGTGCCCATGAGCACAACATGGGTTTTCCTGGGATTGTTGGCTGGGCGAGAAATTGGTATGAATACAATGAGAACAAATCATAAAAGCTTAACGAAAACATTGCTTATAATTGGGAGGGATGCTTTACTGGCCATAATCGGCTTAATAATTTCGGTAATTATTGCATATGCTGTAAACCCATCCATTAGGGTAGAAATTAACGGGTGGTTTTTGTAAAATACTTATTAACAACTCCTGCAAATTAAATAAGCTACAGTTTTCATTAGAACCTAAACGCAAAGGCAGGCTTTTTCCTCAACTTTTTCTGGCTGGTCATCATTCTAAACCATAGAGAGGAAGTTCCCAAAACACAACTTTTTTCTGCAGCTTTGCCTCAAAGCAAAACTGCAGAAAAGGTATTGAGTAGAATATAACCAACTACAAAAAGTAAAGAAGTTTTTTTTAACTTTTCTTTGCCTTATAGAATTGATTTTATGAAAACCGTAAGATTAGGGAAGTACAGAGTGGAATTTGGCAAGGTTCTGTCCACTTATGCTAAATAGGTAAATTACCAAGTTAATCTAACGGCAGGCGTGACCCTGCAAGAATAAATGGACGGTGGCACAACCAACCGCCCAACGGGGGATATGGAGTCGAAAGTCGGAAAAGTCTGAGAGTGAATAATTGGTGGGGCGTGGATACTCGTTATTGGGCAGCTGTATACCCTATTCCTAACCTTGGGATAAAATGTGTAGGCTAAGAGTCTGAAAGTCTGAAAGTCAAAAGTCTAAAAGGTTGCCCTGAGCTCGTCGAAGGGTTGAAAGTCGAAAGTCGAAAAGGGAAAAGTCGAAAAGTTCTCATTACCTAAATAACGTTGAACGTTTTTCTTTTCTTTTTACTCAATTTCTCTATTTAATACCAATATATTAGCCCCAATTAAAACCGAGCAGAAAAATTGCTAAATTTCTGACGGTATGAAAAAGAACAGTTACTGGACATCAAAGCGAAAAGCTGAAGTAG
>NZ_JAANIG010000053.1 GCF_011174675.1 Perlabentimonas gracilis
AGACGATATTTTGGAGCGAATCTATTTGATAGACTACTAGTTGCAGCTGTCGAAGATACTTGGTATGGAAAACTTAGGTACAATTACGGATAATCATATTATATTTTTCTTTATGCCTACAACCACCATAAACATTAGGTTTATTAAACTAAAATGTAAATTATTGAAAATAAATGCTGTATATCCATATATTGTATTACCTTTGCAGCCTAATTATTTAATTCAATTTAATGATAAACGGAACAGTAAAATTTTTTGATGAGACTAAAGGTTTTGGATTCATCAAAGACAACGATTCAACGAAAGAGTACTTTGTACACTCAACAGGTTTAATTGACAGGATCTCTGATAACGATGAGGTTTCTTTTGACCTAGAAGAGGGTAGACGAGGTGTTAACGCTGTAAATGTGAAGCTTGCTTAAGTAAATATATTAGCATTTTGTTGATTAAAGTCCTGCCAAACGGCAGGACTTTTTTTGTTTTTACTTCCAACTATGCCCTATTCTATTGGTTTTGTTAAGTCGAAGCGAATTTCTAAACGTCTTTCCCCATCACGATCGAGGCGGTAGGAGTACCACGATAAATCTTCAGCAATGGAAACAATCCACACATTGCCTGCCCCACCATCTATTACCTGACCTGTATACTCGTCTGCAGGAAAATACTGTACAAATGCAGTTCCCTCATCGTTGGCATAGCCTCCGTACATCGATCCTTCCTCTGGCGTGCCATCTTCGTGCAGATGCTGATGCTTAAAGCGTAATTTGCCATCCTCGGCTACAAACATCCAAGTTCGTGAGTGGTCATCATCAATGTGAAAGGGGATGTACACCTTGTCCTTCTCACATACAGTTACGTGCATAATCATTTTACGGTCGGCCCAGCTATCGCCATGGTGACTACGATACGCCTGCTCGCCTTTGAAAGACTTACCGCATAGCGAAGCCAAATTATTCACAAACTCTTGATGAGTGCTATTGATAAAAGGTGAATCTGCTTTGTCACTTTTGTCTTCGGTTTTCTGGCCTCCTGTGCCACAGGAAACTAGGGTAATAAGTAGTAAAGGAAGAATTCTTCTTAGCATAATTGTATGTTTTTAAATGTTAGCAATGTTAGCAAATGTAGGAAATCTTATACTAATTTTACCAATCAAAACAATGGGTAATGGATTTGCAGAGTACTATAGAAAGAATATACAGCGAGTTAAAACCATTTGCCTTGCAAGGCAAGGTGGCAAGCTACATTCCAGCACTGGCCAAGGTATCGCCAAACAAGTTGGCTATTTGCGTGCATACCAACGATGGGGATGTATATAGGGTTGGTGATGTATGTGAGCCCTTTTCAATACAAAGCATATCAAAAGTTTTCGGCTTTACTATGGCCTACAAAATGCTTGGGGGCGAAATATGGAAACGCTTAGGCAAGGAGCCTTCGGGAAACTCATTTAACTCACTGGTTCAGCTCGAGTATGAACAGGGTATCCCTCGTAACCCTTTTATAAATGCTGGTGCTATAGTTGTTTCCGATATCCTTTTATCGCTATACCCAAACCCTCAGCAAGAGCTGCTCGAGTTTGTAAGGCGTATTGCCGATGAACCCAGCATCAAATATAATTTAGAGGTGGCCAAGTCTGAGAAGGATACGGGTTACCGTAATGCCGCTCTAGCCTATTTCATGAAGAGTTTTGGAAACATTCAAAATCCAGTGGAAGATGTTCTTGATTTCTACTTTCTTCAATGCTCCCTTGAGATGAGTGCCCTATGCCTGTCCAAATCGTTCCAATACTTAGCTAACCATGGTGTGATTCCCTCAACCAATGAGCAAATACTAACGATGAGCCAAGCCAAGCGGATTAATGCCTTAATGATAACCTCAGGACTATATAATGAATCGGGCGATTTTGCCTACCGTGTCGGTTTACCTGCCAAAAGCGGTGTTGGGGGTGGTATTGTTGGCATCTTCCCCAAAAAATTAAGCCTATGTGTTTGGTCGCCGCCCCTTAACGAGTTCGGAAATTCACTAGCAGGTATTGAGGCGTTTGAGCGGTTTACAACCTATACTGGCGATTCGGTTTTTTAGTGGCTGGCTATACTTTAAAAAGATAAAAAAGCTGCAAAAGGTAAAAAAATGCAAATTTTTGGGCTATTGTTGATAAAAATCGAAAGAAATATTTTTAGGTTATAAAAAAATAGCTATAACTTGCATTACCTTTTAAAAAACCTAAAAATATTTACTTGTGGTTACAACAAGTTACTCTTGGCCCAATAAGGTCGTTTTAGTAGTGGAGGATGACCTTTCCAGCCTTATGCTTCTTAAAGCTATTCTATCAAAAACAGGCGTTAGAGTTCTAGTGGCTGAGGATGGTGAGAGTGCCATCGACGTGATTCAGTCCAAGCTAAAAGTTGATATGGTGCTTATGGATATTAAGCTCAAGGGGCTTAGTGGCCTTGAGGCAACAAAACAAATCAGAAAGCTACAGCCAAACCTACCCGTAATAGCTCAAACAGCCTGCGCAATATCCGGCGATATGGAACGATGTTTTGATGCTGGATGCAATGCATACCTAACCAAACCAATATCGCGTGATAAACTGCTGGAAACAATGGACTACTATTTCCGTCGTAAAATAGCATACGAACTCCTTGAGGTTATCAATAATAATTAGTTTTCCCTAAAACTATTTAACCTAGAAGTGGCATCATGATCGGTGTCACTTTTTTGTTATCATACAGCACACCAGCCTTCGTGGTTGTTTTGCTAAATTAATGTACTTTTGGGGTGTGCTTGGTAACTATATATGTAAGGTATGGATTTTGAACTTATATCCGATTTTAAGCCCACAGGCGATCAGCCACAAGCCATTGAGCAGCTGGTTGCCGGAATTCGTGAGGGCGATCGTTTCCAAACGCTTTTGGGTGTTACAGGGTCTGGAAAAACATTTACCGTGGCAAATGTACTGGCGCAGCTTAACCGGCCAGCCCTTATTCTAAGCCATAATAAAACGTTAGCAGCCCAGCTTTATGGCGAGTTCAAATCATTTTTCCCCAACAATGCGGTGGAGTACTTTGTGTCGTATTACGACTATTACCAGCCCGAGGCATACCTCCCAGTTACCGACACCTATATTGAGAAGGATCTTTCTATAAACGAGGAGATTGAGAAGCTGCGGTTAAGCACCACATCCTCATTACTCTCCGGGCGCAAGGATGTAATAGTTGTTTCATCTGTTTCATGCCTGTATGGTATTGGCAATCCGCAGGATTTCCATAGCAATACGGTTACCATCAAAAAGGGCGATGTTTTTAGTCGTAATGTGCTTCTCCGCCGTCTTGTCGATAGCCTTTACTCGCGCAGCGAGATTGAATTTAAGAACGGAACCTTTCGCGTTAAGGGCGATACTTTGGATATATTCGCCGCATACGGCGATTTTGCCTATCGCATTATTTTTTGGGGCGATGATATTGAGGCTATCGAGAAGTTCGATCCTGTGTCGGGTTCCCGTATCGAGGAGCTCGATGAGGCTATCATTTACCCTGCTAACATCTTTGTAACCACTCGTGAGCGAATCAATCAAGCCATTGCCAATATCCAAACCGATTTGGGAAAGCATATCGAATACTTCAAGAGCATAGGCAAGCACATAGAGGCTAAGCGTATACAGCAGCGTGTTGAGTACGATCTGGAGATGATTAAGGAGTTGGGCTACTGCTCGGGTATCGAGAACTACTCTCGATACTTCGATGGGCGTAAACCCGGTACGCGTCCATTCTGCCTGATCGATTACTTCCCTCGCGATTTTATTACTATTGTTGATGAGAGCCATGTTACATTACCGCAGGTACGGGCTATGTATGGTGGCGACAACTCTCGTAAACAAAATTTGGTGGAGTATGGTTTCCGTTTGCCAGCAGCTATCGATAATCGTCCGCTTAAGTTCGATGAGTTTGAAAACCTTGTGGGGCAAACCATATACGTAAGTGCTACTCCGGCCGATTACGAATTGCAGAAATGCGAGGGTGTTGTGGTCGATCAGGTTATTAGGCCAACAGGTCTGCTCGACCCAGTTATTGAGGTGCGACCAAGCCTTAATCAGGTCGATGATTTGGTGGGAGAAATAAACGCACGAGCCGAAATTCACGAGCGTGTACTTGTTACAACTCTAACCAAGCGAATGGCCGAGGAGCTGGTGAAATATCTTGTTAAGCTCGATATCCGCTGTCGTTACATTCACTCCGATGTGGATACCTTGGAGCGTATAGAGATTATGGAGGATTTGCGCAACGGCAAATTCGATGTGCTGGTGGGCGTAAACCTGCTGCGCGAGGGGCTCGATTTGCCCGAGGTGTCGCTGGTGGCCATCATCGATGCCGATAAGGAGGGTTTCCTCCGTTCGGCTCGTTCGCTTACCCAAACCGCTGGGCGTGCTGCCCGTAACCTCAATGGCCGTGTAATTATGTATGCCGATAAGATTACCAACTCCATGCAGATTACTATTGACGAGACCAATCGTAGGCGCGAGAAGCAGCTACAGTACAACGAGGAGCATGGAATTACTCCGAAGCAGATTGTTAAGGCGCAGAAATCAATATTGGGTGCAAGCGTTGGACGAAAAGCCGAGCCCAAACCATACTACGTTGAGCCCGACAAGGCAGACATTGCAGCCGATCCTGTTGTTAAGCTTATGAATGTTGATGCTTTGGAGAAGGCCATTGCCAAGGCCAAAAAATCGATGGAGGCTGCAGCCAAACAGCTCAATTTTATTGAGGCTGCACAGTATCGCGACGAGATGCTATCGCTCCAAAAGATGCTCGATTCGAAAAGGAGTCAGTCGTAACCCATTTTTCTTTTCACATCAAAATAAATTAACTTAGTGGCTTCAAAAACTAATGCTATGGCTATACTCATAAAAAATATCAAGAAATTAATTCAAACCGAGGATTCACCTCGCCAGTGGGTGGCTGGTGCCGATATGGCAAAACTCCCTACAGTTGATAATGCCTACCTGCTGATAAACGATGGCGTAATTCAAGATTTTGGTCCAATGGAGAGTGTTCCGGCTGTGGGCAGCAATTTTAAGGTTATCGATGCCGAAGGGCGAATGGTTTTCCCCTCCTACTGCGATTCGCACACGCACCTTGTGTACGCTGGCAGCCGAGAAGTTGAGTACGTTGATAAGATTCGCGGACTATCGTACGAGGAGATTGCCAAGCGGGGTGGTGGAATCCTAAACTCGGCTAAGCTGCTGCATAATACCTCCGAGGACGAACTGTACAATCAGTCGCTACAGCGTATAAATGAGATTATTGCGCTAGGAACGGGAGCCGTAGAGATTAAAAGTGGCTACGGACTTACCGTTGAGGATGAGATTAAAATGCTCCGTGTGATTAAACGCCTACGCGATACCACACCTATTACTATTAAGTCAACCTTTTTGGGCGCGCATGCTGTTCCCGCTGAGTACAAGGGCCGTCAGGGCGAGTACGTCGATCTGATTATCAATGAGATGATACCATTGGTAGCCGCCGAGGAACTGGCCGACTACATAGATGTCTTTTGCGATAAGGGATTTTTTACCGTTGAGGAAACCGAGCGTATTCTCATGGCTGGTATGAAGTACGGAATGAAAGGTAAGATACATGCCAACGAGCTCGACTTTTCGGGCGGTATTCAAACCGGAATAAAATATGGTGCTCTCTCAGTCGATCACCTTGAGTTTACTGGCGACGATGAGATTAAGGCCCTGCTCAATTCCGACACCATGCCAACCCTGCTGCCAGGGGCCGCATTTTTCTTGGGGATGGAGTATCCACCTGCCCGTAAGATGATTGATTCTGGCCTACCGCTGGCCATGGCTTCAGATTTTAACCCTGGCTCATCGCCCAGCGGCGATATGAAGTTCGTTATGTCATTAGGGTGTATTATCATGCGCCTTGTGCCCGAGGAGGCCATTAATGCCGTTACAATAAACTCTGCCTACGCCATGGGAATTAGCGATACGCACGGAAGTATTGCCAAGGGCAAGGTTGCCAACGTGTTTATTACAAAGCCCATATCAACATTCGAATATATGCCCTATGCATACACCACCAAGCTGGTTGATCGCGTGATTCTGAATGGTGAGGAGATTGATATGTAGAAGGGACTTAGTTATTGGGTTACAATAATCATCTAAATCAAAAATTATGACAACGATGAACAAAAAGGTTTTACTGCTGGCGTTGGTGATACCCTTTCTTATTTTCACTGGATGCGGACAGTTCAACTTCCCCACCGATTTAACTTTTCCGCAGCAGCAGGAGAGAGGATTATCCACAGCCGAGGTTGTGCAGGGCCTCAAGGAGGCGCTAACCGTTGGTGCTCAAAATTCGGCATTCAAGGCCTCTGCTACCAATGGGTTCTATCAGAATAATCTTATTCGTATACCTTTCCCCGAGGAGGCCATAAAGGTTAAGAATACGCTTGAGAAAGCTGGATTGAATAAACCAATCGACGATTTTGTGGTATCGATTAACCGTGCAGCTGAGGATGCCAGCAAAAGGGCTTACCCAATATTTAGGAACGCTATTACCACCATGACCATAACCGATGCCATGGGAATTTTAAAGGGCGGCGATAATGCGGCAACCGATTACCTGCGGGGAAGAACCTATTCGCAGCTAAAGACAGAGTTTAGCCCAATTGTTAAGCAATCCATCGACAGGGTGAATGTAACCAGTTACTGGAATCCCATTGCAACGAACTATAATCTATTAACGCTACTAACAGGTGGCGAACAGGTAAACCCAAACCTTGAGGAGTATATCACCGAGCAGGCAATTGATGGTTTGTTCAAACTTGTGGCTCAAGAAGAGGCTTTAATCCGTAAGGATCCTGCTGCACGAGTTACCGACATACTGAAGAAGGTATTTGCACAGCAGTAGGAGGGAGGGTAAGGTTTAAAGTTTAAGGCTTGCCTGCCTATGGCAGGTTTAAAGTTTAAGGTTTAAGGTTCAAGGTTTAAGGTTCAAGGTTTAAGGTTTAAAGTTTAAGGCTTGCCTGCCTATGGCAGGTTCAAGGTTCGCCCAAACTATAAACCCTAAACCCTAAACGCAAAACGCAGAATCTCGTTATCTCAGCAAAAAGACGCTTCGATTCCGAGACACGGCGCAAAACGCTAAACCCTAAACCATCAATCAACCAATCATTAATTCCACTTAACATAAATAACCCGTTTTAATCATCATGAAAACCAAACAGCTTATCGAATGTGTTCCAAATTTTAGCGAGGGACGCGACCTAAACATTATCAAGCAAATTACCAACGAGATAGAATCCGTTGAGGGAGTTCGTCTAATTGATGTTGATCCCGGTGCAGCAACAAACCGTACCGTGGTTACCATGGTGGGTACACCCGACGAGGTATGCGAAGCAGCCTTTAGAGCTGTGAAAAAAGCTGCCGAGCTTATCGACATGAGCAAGCATAAGGGAGCTCACCCACGCTTTGGCGCAACCGATGTGTGCCCGTTGGTGCCCGTTTCCAACATCACCATGGACGAAACGGTTGAGTACGCCCATAAGCTAGCCAAGCGCATTGGCGAGGAGCTGGGCATTGGAGTATTTTGCTACGAGTTTGCTGCCCGCGAGGAGAAGCGTCGTAACCTGGCCAATTGCAGGGCAGGAGAGTACGAAGCGCTACCCAAAAGGCTACAGGATCCTCAGTGGAAACCCGACTTTGGCCCTGCCCAGTTCAATCCCAAAAGCGGGGTAACTGCAGTGGGTGCCCGTAATTTCTTGGTGGCATACAACATCAACCTAAATACTACCTCTACCCGCAGGGCTAATGCCGTTGCATTTGATATCCGCGAAAAGGGACGCCCACAGCGCGTAGGTAACCCAATCACCGGCAAGAAAGCCCTCGACGAGCAGGGTAACGAGATTTGGATACCCGGAGCACTAAAGGCCTGCAAGGCCATTGGCTGGTTTATCGATGAGTATGGTATTGCGCAGATATCCATAAACCTAACTGATATCTCCATAACCCCAATGCACATTGCCTTTGAGGAGGCCAGCAAAAAAGCGCAGGAGCGTGGAATTAGGGTAACTGGTTCGGAGCTGGTGGGTGTTGTTCCACTTAAAGCTATGCTCGATGCAGGTAAATATTTTCTTCATAAGCAGAATCGTTCAACCGGTATTTCCGATGCGGAAATAATTAAGATTGCTGTAAAATCGATGGGGCTTGATGAACTTTACCCATTTGAGCCCAAGAAAAAAATCATTGAGTACATTCTTGAGGATGATACCCAGAAGAAGCTGGTTGATATGACCGTAAAGGGTTTCACGGAGGAAACTGCCTCTGAGTCGCCTGCACCAGGTGGAGGATCCGTTTCGGCAGCAATGGGCGCTATGGGCGTAGCGCTGAGTACTATGGTGGCCAACCTATCGGCCCACAAGGCCGGCTGGGACGACCGCTGGGAGGAATTCTCGCAGTGGGCCGATAAGGGTAAGGGCTATATGGATCAGCTTGTAAAGCTGGTTGACGAGGATACCAACGCCTTTAATAAGATAATGGATGCCTTTGGCCTGCCCAAGGGTACAGATGCGGAGAAGGCCGCCCGCAAGCAGGCTATTCAGGATGCTACCCTATACGCCATTGAGATACCTTATAAGGTAATGGAGATATCGTTCCAATCGATGGAGGTGATGAAGGCTATGGCCGAGATAGGCAATCCCAATTCTGTATCCGATGCTGGTGTTGGTGCTTTGGCCGCCCGTTCAGCTGTAATGGGTGCATATCTTAATGTAAAAATTAATGCCGAGGGTTTAGATGATAAAGAAAAAGTTAAAGAGTTTCTAACCAAAGGTGAACAGATGGTAAAGCATGCACAGGATATGGAGAACACCATCCTTGAAATTGTTAATAAAAAAATTGCCAAAGCATAATTTTCTTTTTTTGTTTTCTAAAAGTCAAGTGCTAAGTATTGTAGTGTATTTATAAATTTTGAAAATTTAACAATACAGTGTTAAAACGTTTGCAGTTGTTAAAAGATTTTCACTCGAAAGATTTGAGTTTATAAATATTTATGATATTTTAGCCGTGTTAAAATTATTAGCTCTATTTGTAAACCTAAATTTTGTTCTATGAAAAGACTATGTGTATTCCTTGTATCTGTTGTGTTTGTGGGGATAAATCTCCTACAAGCGCAAACAGTGCAAATTACCGGTACCGTTACGAGTGCCGAGGATGGGATGCCCGTTCCCGGAGCATCCGTGTTTGTTAAGGGAACATCAATCGGAGTTGCCTCCGATATGGATGGTAAGTACGACATTAGCGTTCCCACATCTGCAACAACCCTTGTGTTTAGCTTCATTGGTATGCAGACACAAGAAGTTGTTATTGGTGGAAGAACAGTTATTAATGTTGTTCTAGCCTCCGATGCTACACAATTGGAAGAGGTAATTGTAGTTGCCTATGGTACTGTTAAGCGCGAAGGTAGAACAGGTTCTATCTCGTCTGTTAACAATGAGGCCATTGCTGAGCTACCTGCTTCTTCTGTAGATAAGATGCTAACAGGTAAAATGGCCGGTGTGCAGATCACTGCCTCTTCTGGTCAGCCAGGTGCCGATTCTCAAATCCGTATCCGTGGTACATCTTCTATTAATGCTGGTAGCGAGCCCCTATGGGTTGTTGACGGTATTCCAATTATGCGTGGAAACCAGTCGTACTTCACCAACACTGGTAACGCCCTAGCATCACTTAACCCCAACGACATTGAGTCGATAACTGTACTTAAAGATGCTGCTGCAGCTTCTGTTTACGGTTCGCGAGCTGCTAACGGGGTTATCCTTGTAACCACTAAGAGTGGTAGCACTGGTAAAGCCAAATTTAATGCACGTACTAAGTTTGGTGTTTCTCAACTAGCTAATGATAACAATTTTGGCATCATGAGCGGTGAGCAATTACTAGGTTTCCAAAGAGATGCTATCGTTAACGCAGGAAGAAATCCTGACGATCCTTTTGGTGGATACTACCGTCCTATGTCATTACTTGCTCAAGACCAAACCAACTGGATGGATCACTTCACCCGCTTGGGACAAATGTCTGAGTACGAGATTAACGCCGCTGGAGGTACCGATAGAAGTAAGTTCTACACCTCTCTTGCTTATCACAAGAACGAAGGTGTTTTCTATGGTGTTGATTTCAACAAATTTACTGCCCGTGTTAATGCCGACTACAAACTTACTGACAAGTTTGAGGTTGGTGCTCGTATGAACATTGGTTATACCGAGTCCAATGACGTTGCGATGCAGTCTCTTTACTACGTTAACCCTGCATTTGCTGGTATGACAATTCTTCCTTGGACACGTGCTTACAATGAGGATGGTACTCATAATATTCAAATTCCTGAGAACTCAAACACAAACCCAAGGTTTGCAGCTGAGTACGACGATCAGTTTGAAAAGCAGTACCGCTTCCAGGGCACTTACTTCCTATCATGGAAACCTATAGATGGCCTTGAGATTAAGAGTAATAACTCTGGCGAAGGAACATTTGGTGAAGGCCGCAGGTACTGGGCTCCCGATTATGGCGGAGCCACCGGTACTCTTCAGACATCAAATCTTAGGTATATTCAGCTAACCACATCGAATACTGCTACCTACAGCAAGATTTTTGATGAGGTACACTCGGTAAGAGTTCTTGCTGGACAGGAAGCAATGCGCAGAACATACAATTCATACTACATCTATTCTCCTGATGTTGATGTACTGATTCCCCACCCATCTACCGCTCCTGCTGATAAGGATTATGGACGGTACAGCTACAATGCCCGTACGCTTATGTCGTTCTTTGGTATCTTAGACTATAACTACAATACCAAGTACTATTTACAAGCATCAATGCGTTACGATGGTAGTTCATTGTTCGGATCGGCTAATCAGTGGGGTCTGTTCTGGTCCGTTGGTGGATCATGGAACATCCATAACGAGGACTTTATGCAGGATGTTACCTTTATGAACCTTCTTAAGCTACGTGCCAGCTATGGTATTAATGGTAACGATAACATTAATGCATACCAAGCCTATGGTGTTTACACATCTGTTGCATACAACGGCGTTGTGGGTATGCGTCCCAGCACTCCATCAAACGATAACCTATCATGGGAAAAGAACTCTACCTATAACGTAGGTCTTGACCTTGGTTTCTTCGATGGTAAAGTGAATGCTAGTATCGACGCTTATAACCGAGTAACCGAGGATATGCTTCTAAGCAAGCAGGTACCTCAAACCTCTGGTTTCTCATCTAACTTTATGAATATTGGTTCGCTTCTTAACCAAGGTATTGAGTTTCAAGTTGATGGTGAAATTATTAGAACTAACGACCTTGTTTGGACAGCTGGTTTTAATATTGCCTATAACCGTACAGAACTTCTTGATCTTGGTGATACTGAAGAGATGGCATTTGCTGATGACTCTCGCCTTAGGCACACAGTTGGTAAGAGTATGTACACTTTCTACCTAAAGGATTACTATGGTGTAAACCCATCTACAGGTCAGGCTCTTTGGAGAACTGAGGATGGTGAATTAACAAGCGATTACAACAAAGGTGCTTGGATTTACGCTGGTAGTCCCGAGCCTAAATTTATGGGTGGTGTTAATACCTCTGTAAGTTGGAAAGGACTTAATCTTAGCGCTTTTGTAGAGTTTAAGCAGGGTAACCATGTGCTCATAGTTGAGAACCGTTACATACAGGCCGATGGTAACCAAATGTCGATGAACCAAACCACAGGTGCACTAAACTATTGGAAGCAGCCCGGTGATACAGGTGTTAATCCTAAGCCAATTGCTGGCCAGTCAAGCAACTCATACACTTTTGCTAGCACGCGTTGGTTAGAGGATGGTAGCTATGCTCGTATCAAGGATATCACCCTATCGTACACCTTGCCACAGAACATTACCAACCAAATGAAGTTGGGTGGACTTAAAGTTTTTGTTAGCGCCACTAACGCTTTCACTTTCCATGATGTGAACTTCTGGGATCCTGAGCGTGGTGTTACAGGTATGGGAACTGGTATATACCCTATGACTAAGTCATTCATTGGTGGTATCGAACTGTCATTTTAACGCTTAAAAACATTACAGTTATGAAAAAAATATTTGCAATACTAACAATTGTCCTAACCATAGGGTTTGTTGGGTGCGAGGACTTCCTGGTGGAGGCACCCCTACTAACGCAAAGTAGCGAACTTACTATGTCAACCTATGGAGGCCTAGATAATGCCATTGCTGGAGCCTATGCACCTCTAGTTCATACAACTTGGTATGGTTCTTTCTTTGTACTTGATGCAGAAATGCGTTCAGGCAATGCCATTATTCCTACCAATACCGATTTCACTTCAGGTCGTATGAGACTTCCTCATGATCTGTCGTACAGTTCAACTTCAACCTCTGGCCTTTGGGGATGGGCATACTATACCATCTCTATGGTTAACAATGTAATTGAGAACCTTGAGGGTAAAGATGTTGGCGGTGTAACTGAGCAGGACTTGAATAATTTGAAAGCAGAAGCTTTATTCATAAGGGCTCTTTCTCATTTCGATGCATTGCGTTTATACGCTTTACCTTATTCAAAGAACCCCAATGGCCCTGGTGTACCCATTATTCTGTACACCGACAAAACGGCTTCTGAGCAACCCGCTAGAAATACAGTTGCTGAGGTTTTTGAACAAATCATTGAGGATCTTTTAGAAGCTGAGGAAATTATTGCCCCATCTTATGTGCGTAGTGGTGTTGCTGATGCTAAAGCAGTAGCAACTCTTCCTGCTATTCAAGCTTTACTTAGCCGTGTATACCTATACAGCCAGAATTGGCAAGCTGCTGCTGACTATGCAACTAAGGTAATCGAAAACTCTAAGTTTAACCTATGGGATGCTGAAGAGTATGTTGACAAATCAACTTGGGGAGCACCAGTTGCCGCATCCAGTGGTGAGGTGATTTTTGAGGTTTATGGTAAACAAGCTAACTTCTACGATGCGTGGTGGGAAGGCCCATCGCATATGACTAACCCAAAAGGTTACGCCGACTGTGCTGCTCATCCCGATCTTGTTAGCCTTTACGAGGCAGATGATGTAAGGGGTGAACTATTTAGAACTGACGAAGAGGAGGTTTCTGGTTCTATGTGGACAACTAAGTACATTGGTAAAGGTGACGGCGATGCCGTAAGTACTCCCGATGCCAATAACGTAATTGTACTTCGTCTTTCCGAGATGTACCTTAACAGAGCTGAGGCCATTATTAACGGTGCATCAATTGCTGGAGCAACAGCTCTTGGTGACCTAAATAAGATTAGAGAAAATCGTGGTGCTCCTGCTTTGGCTTCTGCCGGATCGGATGTTGTTTTTGCTGAAAGACGCAAGGAGTTAGCTTTTGAAGGACACCTTTGGTTCGACTATGCACGTACAAACCGTGCAATGACTCGCACAAAGAGTGATGGCTCTGTGGTAAGTCTTGCTTCAGACGACGGTAGGTGGGCACTTCCAATTCCTCAGCGCGAGTTGGACGTTAACGACAACCTAATACAAAACGAAGGTTATTAATTAATAAAGAGATTAAGCTATGAGAAAGATATTAAGTTTATTGACAATATCGCTTCTGGTTTTCTTCACGGCGTGTGATATGAATACTACACCAGAATTCGATGATAGCGATGCGTTTGTAGCTTTCGATAACGCTGCAATGTCCATCGCAGAGGATGGCGGAGTTATTAAGATTCCTGTTACTGTAGCTTCTGTTAAAGGAATTTCTACTACCGCTAATTTTGAAATAGTAGATGGTACTGCTAAGCTTGGTGAAAACTTCACCCTAGCTTCAGAGTCTAAAACTCTTACATTCGACGCAACAAATCGCACTCAATTTATTGAGATAAACATCATTAATGTTGATGGTTTTACTGGTGATTTACGTTTTCGTGTTGTTTTAACAGAAGATAGCAAAGTAAAGCCTGGTGTTGAAAGTGCTTGCCAAGTTACTATCGTAGACCTCGATCACCCATTAGCATCAATTCTTGGTACTTGGAATGCTACTTGTGAAAGTGCTTTTAATGGTGAAGAGTCATGGGAAATGGAGTTTGAAAAGGATGAGGATGATATCACCGTTGTTTGGATCTATCCTTTCGTTAAAGGTGGAACAAGTGAAGCAATTTATGGTGTTGTTCAGTACGATGAGGAGGACGAAGACCTAATGACTGAAATTAGAATCCCAAGAGGTCAAGTAATTGCAACTTCATCAAGTTATGGTCTAATTCAATTGTTGACATGGGACGATGGTCTCGTTACATCTGGTAATATTGTGATTGAAATCGATCTAGAGAACGAGGTTTTGACCATTAAGGATCCTTTCGGTTCATACGTTTGGCAAAATGCTGATGGAACTGGTGGCTTAGGATGGTATAACCGTTTCCTAGCCGGTGGTGTACTAACCAGGTAAGCAAGCATAATATTTAATTAACTGAAAAATGAACATTATGAAAATAAATAGATTAAGAACATTCGTTGTGGGCTTGGCTATTGCAGCCGTAGCATTCACCCAGTACGGATGTGAGCAGGAGTGGCAAAAAAAGCACGACCCTGCAGTGCTTAAGGCACCAGCTACTGTTCAGCTAGCAGTATCTGATATCGAGGACTCAACCGCAGTTGTTTCTTACACCCAGTCTGTACTTGGTCAGCTTTACGTTGTGCTTGTACCCGGTGACGACGAGGTAGCTGTTCCAGCACAAAATTCTGTGCTACGCTTAAACGCTGCTGGTGCAGTATACACCAAGCAGATCTTTGTTAACGAGGATGCCGATAAGACCGGTAGCCTAACCATTGGCGGGCTAAACCAAAATACCAGCTACAAGGTGTTTGCGTTGCCAGTTAATACTGATGGTGTTCTGGGTGAGGTTACCACCACCGAGGCTTTCACAACCAGCGATGTGTACGATCCCGAGTTTGTATCGTCGTCGCCTGCAGCTGCTAACACAGCCAACAAGGCTCCCGATTTTGACGTAACCGTAACCTTCGACGAGCCTGTGGTTATCAACGATGAGGAGGGTATTTTCTTTACCTACTACAACCCAATTGATGGTACATTTGCCAAAGAGGCTGCTGATGTGAAGATTGAAGCGGGTAAATTGGTTGCCAAGCAAACCCATGAGCCTATATTTGGTCAGTACGTATTCCTAACCATCGAGGAGGAGGCTATTAAGGATAGAGCCGGTAACTTCTTCGAAGGTATTGAGAGCGGAATTGATGCTGGCAAGCTAGTTGGTCTGTACTGGCGTGTGGAGTATATGCCTTACGCAGTTCAGGACACTCTTCCCGCTGAGGGGGAGCCTGTTCAGGATCTTGACTTTAAGGTTGAGCTGACCTATGAGCTGCCCATGGATTTCTACAGGGGAGCTGCTAGCGCAGTTGTTTATGACAACAACGATATAATTTTTGATTATGCCACAGCAACTACTACCATTAGCGTAAAGGTTCCACAAGCTAATGTTAGCTTTGCTGATGAGGTGGTAACCATTACCCCCCCACGCACCCCAGTTTACGGCGAGACCGTAACCGTTAGGATTGCCGAAGGCGCATATCGTACTGTTTACGGTAGCCCCAATGCTGAGGTTGAGCTTAGCTGGTTAATCTCCTATGGGTATAAGCGCGATCTTGTATTGGGTGATTACACCATCACTGCGGCATTCGAATTTGATGGTGCAGGTTGGGTAGCTTCTGATTTTGCAACTACTGCAGAAATTATTGCACATCCAACTGATGCCAATAAAGTTCTAATTTCCGGATTCCTAGGCGCAACAAATGACATCGTAGCTATTTTCAATGGTGATTTTGCTACTTTTACTATACCTGAAGATGAAAATTATCCAGGTTGGGGTCAAATGTTGGAATTTTCTGAAGATAATCCGCTATATGGAAAAGAATTGGAGTTATGGAATAGGGTAACTGATACCGGTGTGTTCACAGGCAGTATTGATGGAGAGGGTAAAATAACTCTTGGAGCTGCGCTAAGTTTCTATGATTATACTGCAGGTGCTTGGTGGAAAACTCTTAATGTTACTACTTGGGTGAAAGCAAGTTCTGGAAAATTTAACACCTCTGATTCATCACTAGAATTGGAAAATCATATTATCGTTGATAAAAAGAGAGCAAGACGTTAGGATTATCAACAGATCACTTTAAGAGGATTCGATAATTCTCGAATGTAAATTATTAGAGAGGGAGGCAATTTGCCTCCCTCTTTTGTATAATATAGTTAAGGCTATTACTTCTCCTTTTATTTTGTGCAAATTTTTTAAATAAAAAGTTTGTATATTGCATAATTATTGTAGCTAATCCAGAATGTTTCGTAAACAGGGAAATACAAAATACATCCATTAATTAATTTAAAATTTTACTAGTTATGAAAAGGTTTTTATTTGCAACTATTCTGGCTGCCAGCGCCCTATTTGTTAGCGCACAGCATTGCACTACCCTATGGCCTTATGTGTACCCCGAGTTTATGGACGGTACGCTTTACCTTGCCGGCCAGGAGAAGCTAAATGCCAAGTTTAACATCCATGTACAGGAGAGTCGCCTCCATTACCTAGACAAAGGCATTATTAAAGAAGCACTTAATAAAGATATTGTAATGGTTACCATTGGTAACGATATATATATGGTTGTTGATGGTAGCGTTATGAAGGTTGTGGGTAGCGAGGAGCGAGGCTTTGTGGCTACCCTTATACTTGGCGACTTCGACAGTTTATTTAATTCTTCAGGAGCCTATGGAGCATCATCTAGCTCTTCCGCAGTTATGAAACTTTCATCAATTGATATTGGTGGTAAGCAAATTGTAAACCATATGATGCTAAGAGAGGGTAGAGATGAGGGTATCCCACTCCCCTTAAAGTATAAGTATTTTATTGTTACTAAAGGCGAGGTTTACCCTGCTACGCGGAGAGGAATTTCCAAGGAGCTTGATAAGGAGGAGTCGAAGGAGTTTAGAAAGTTTGTGAGGAGTAACAACATTAACTGGTCCGATCCTCAAAGTATGCTTGCTATTTTAGACTTTTTCAATAAGTAAAAATAAGCAAACTGCATAAATCAAAAGGGGTGGCGCGTATTGCCACCCCTTTTTTGTTGGTGTTAACAAGGAAAGTTATTGTTTTTGCACTATATATATGTCCATTACACCGTACTTCAAAAATTTGCAGGTCAGTAATGTTACGCATTATATGTGTTTCTGCCTAACAATTAGTTGTGCAATAAGCATAATATTATGTAATATTATTTGTAAAATACCGAAAAGATATCACTACTGACCGACTAATAAATTTAGATTTCTCGCTTCGCTCGAAATGACAGTACTTTCAAGAGGTCTAAGGGGGTGAGGGGGTGAAGGCGGCGTAGCCGCCTTCACCCC
>NZ_JAANIG010000054.1 GCF_011174675.1 Perlabentimonas gracilis
TTTCTCATCAGGATGCTGCTTTACAAAATCTATAAAATTCATTTTCAATAAATTTTGTACAAATATAATATTTTAGGCACATTAGCGGATATTCATATTATGAAATTTTCAGATTTTAAAAACAGCAAGGATTTGCTTTCGCAAGAGCAAATGAAAAGAGTAATAGGTGGCAGTGGTACCTGTGGTTACGCTGGACCAGTTGTAAATGGTAAGAGAACTGTTATATGTGGAGTTTCTAAAGAAGCAGCATTGTTTATGTTTGATGGAGGAGGAGATGGTTCAAACTGGTGCTGTGATAGCTGCGGAACGTCTACTTATTGCGGTTCATAAAATCACAGTCTTTTTTTGAAGATCATTAATTTGGGGTTGCATTAAATCATAATTATATTTTGGTTATACTTCGTTTAGAGGTTCGTAACACAAAGAATAACAGTTACGTATGGCTATTATTGTTGTGTTTGAAATTAATGCAACCCCATCTTTATAATTTTTTTCTTGGTTTCGTTCTAGAACTCTAGTAGAATCTAAATAGAGTGTTATAAAAGAAAAATCCATCCAATCATATTTTGTAAAAATGATAAAACCAGTAAAACTAGCACTCGTACTAGCTCTCCTTTCGGGTTGCATTTCAGAACCTACTATCAACAAAGAACCTGTTAAAAGTGCTACAATTTTATTTATCAATCCCATTGAGCAATCCCAATACCAACTCCCAACAGGCAGTAAGTTTGGATCAGAATCGCCCAACTACTTTTGGTATGTGAATTCGGTTGGGGTTCTTGAGGGGTATCGTCCTGGGGGTATAACCGATTCCATCTTAATACCTACCCATGATCTATCACACATAGAGTTTCTACATGGGTACAGTGCACTAGAGGATGTCGGTTTTCTCGTAAAAGCGGGCGATACTGTAACTATAAAGTATAATGCTAATGGCTATCCAGTGTTACAAAGCAATATATCTGCGCAGCTATCAGGTTGCTACAATTACAAGTTACCCTTCAGAAATTCCCATAAATACTTTGGATTCGACCCGGTTGCCATTTACACCAATTACTACTTCATGCGCATCAATAAGGCAAGGCAGAACGGTGAGGCAATACCCGAGATATTTTTAAAGGATTTCATTGATTTCGTTAAGCTAAACGATGATATAACGGCAAATTGGGAGTTGCAAAGATTAACCCTTGATTCGCTTATCGAAGCTAAACAGGTTGAGCCAGTTTACGGAAACTACCAAAACTACACTACCCAAAGGGAGCAGTTAGCTGTTGCTGCATCGAATAAGTACTTTGCATACGATGCTGAGGCCTTTAGTAGAATCGACAATATGTATAAAGAATTTTTCAATGATTCGCTTGTAGCCTATGCATCGTACCATAGGGTATTAAAAGCATTTATACATCATCAGGCTCGGGGTAGTGAAGTGAAGATGATTAGAACTAGTAGTGGTTCCACATTCGATTATCCTGAGGTTTCCGAAATTATTAAGGATAGAGTTGATATTCCGCAGCAAACCAAGGAATTGATTCTGTACTATACGTTGGAGTACATCGTGAACTATTTTAATACCGAGAACATAAAAGAGTACTCAGATATGTTTTTGAAGGAAACAGCCGACACCTTGAAGTTTCAATACCTGTCCCAACTGTACAACATGGGTATTCAACCAAGCAACGACCTTTTGCTAAAAAGCCTCGATAATGCCCAAATTGAATTATCTTCCCTAGCAAAGAAGCACAAGGGCAAGGTGCTCTACATCGACTTTTGGGCCAGCTGGTGCGCCCCATGCAGGGCATCGATGCCATATGCCAGGGAGTTGAGGAACGAATACAAGGGCAAGGATGTTGTCTTTATCTACCTGGCGTTCAACGATAGGGAGAAGGAGTGGCGGGAAACTATTCAAACGCTGGAGCTCAATAGCAACTGCGAGAACTATTTTATAGTTAACCCCAAAACCTCAAAAATGATTGAAACATTAAACATCACAAACATTCCACGCTATATGATTTATAGCAAGGAGGGGAAATTGGTAAATCCAAATGCTCCCGGTTCTGAGGGAGCCGAGATAAGGGAGTTGCTGGATAGGTATCTTGGGGAGTAGAAGTTTGTTGCTAAATAATTTCAGCAGTTATTTTTCGCTGTAAATAACTTTTCTTCCTCCTTTTACATTCAAAATTCATCATTCACCATTCAAAAATGCCTTTCCCCCACTACCCCCAACACAGCTTGCCCCGATTAATCGGGGATGCCATGCCTGCCAACCAAAAAGGGATGCACAGCAGCCCAATCCCGACGCATCGGGACAGGCACTGCTTAAGAATGGTTGCACGCCCCTACGGTAAGCCTACCTATGCTTTCGCTTCGGCAGGCAGGCATTACAATTTAGAGACGCTTCGCGAGCGTAGCCATATAATCCGCCGGCTGGCGGAGATGAGTATGCTGGGTATTACCCCATTTGGCAAATTTTCAGGTGTGTATATTAAAGGAAGTCCTAAATACATAATGTATGCTCAGTTTTGTTATTACAGTTAGCATCTAAGTTATAGTTTTCGCTATTTTTACATTTAAATTTCATCATTCACCATTCAAAAATGCCTTTCCCCCACTACCCCCAACACAGCTTGCCCCGATTAATCGGGGATGCCATGGACTGCGGCCCAATCCCGACGCATCGGGACAGGCACTGCCTAAGAATGGTGGCACGCCACTACGGTAAGCCTACCTATGCTTTCGCTTCGGTAGGCAGGCACTACAATTTAGAGACCCTGCGTGAGCGTAGCCATATAATCCGCCGGCTGGCGGAGATGAGTATGCTGGGTATTACCCCATTTGGCAAATTTTCAGGTGTGTATATTAAAGGAAGTCCTAAATACATAATGTATGCTCAGTTTTGTTATTACAGTTAGCATCTAAGTTATAGTTTTCGCTATTTTTACATTTAAAGTTCATCATTCACCATTCAAAAATGCCTTTTCCCCACTACCCCCAACTCGATGCCATGGACTGCGGCCCTACCTGTTTGCGAATGGTGGCGCGCCACTACGGTAAGCATTACAATTTAGAGACCCTGCGTGAGCGTAGCCATATAACCCGCGAGGGAGTGAGCATGCTGGGTATTAGTCGTGCTGCCGAGAGCATTGGGTTGCGCACCATGGGCGTAAAGCTAAGCTTTGAGCAGCTGCGCAACGAGGCACCACTGCCGGCCATTGTGCATTGGAACCAGCAGCACTTTGTGGTGGTTTACAAGATATCGGGACGTAAGGGTAATGAAACTATTCATATAGCCGATCCCGCTGGTGGGCTGCTAAAGTTTCCACAAAAAGAGTTTACCCAATGCTGGTACTCAACAAGCGAGGAGGGCGAGCAAAGGGGCATTGCCCTGCTACTTGAGCCAACCCCCGAGTTCTACTCGGCCCGCGACGAGAAGCCCAACCGCCGTAGCTTTGGGTTCCTGTTTAGCTACCTGCGCCCTTACCACCGGATGATTGTTCAGCTATTCCTGGGCTTGATACTGGGTAGCTTAATGCAGCTGCTATTCCCGTTCCTTACCCAGAGTATAGTCGATCAGGGTATTGGCAATCGCAATATCAGCTTTATATACCTTGTGCTTATAGCGCAGCTAGTGCTAACGCTAAGCCGCGTATCGGTGGAGTTTATCCGTGGGTGGATATTGCTACATCTGGGTACTAGGGTGAACGTATCGCTAATATCCGATTTTTTGGCCAAGCTCATGCGCCTGCCCATGCGCTACTTCGATACCAAGATGACGGGCGACCTTATGCAACGCATTGGCGATCACCGGCGTATCGAGAGTTTCCTTACCAGCACTTCGCTCAACGTGATATTCTCACTGGTTAACCTTGTGATTTTTGGGGCGGTACTGCTTTTCTATAGCGCTCAAATATTTACCGTTTTCTTTATTGGCAGCGCTTTGTATGCTACGTGGGTATGGCTGTTCCTGAAAAAACGTGCCGAGTTGGATCATCGGCGATTTGCGCAGATGTCGGCCAACCAGAGCAGCCTTATACAGCTTATCCAAGGGATGCAGGAGATTAAGCTGAGCGGATGCGAGCAGCAGAAAAGGTGGGAGTGGGAGAGCATACAGGCGCGCCTGTTCCGCGTGGGCGTTAAGGGGCTTGCCCTTAGCCAGTACCAGCAGAGCGGGGCGGTGTTGCTCAACGAGGTTAAAAATATTGTTATCACCGTACTGGCCGCCAAAAGCGTGGTGGAGGGCAACCTCACCCTGGGTATGATGCTGGCCATTCAGTATATCATCGGGCAGCTCAACAGCCCCATCGATCAGCTTATCAACTTTATCAACGTTACTCAGGATGCCAAGATTAGCCTCGAGAGGCTTGGCGAGGTACACCTCAGGGACGATGAGGAGGATACCGCAGCATCGAGCATTTCCGATATCCCCGATAATGCTGCGCTGTCGGTAAATAATCTATCATTCCGATACGAGGGACCCGATTCGGAGCTGGTGCTAAACGAGGTTAGCATAACCATTCCCGAGGGCAAGCAAACCGCCATTGTGGGTACATCGGGCAGTGGTAAAACAACGCTGGTAAAGCTACTGCTGGGCTTTTACCCCATTGCCAATGGCGAGATTCGGTTGGGTAGCAATAACCTTGAGGCATACAGCTTGCGTCGCTGGCGCGAGGAGTGTGGCGTGGTGATGCAGGATGGTTTTATCTTTTCCGATACCATTGCCCGTAATATTGCGCCGGGGGTTGAGATTATTGATAAGAAGCGATTGATAGAGGCCGCTCGCATTGCCAACATAGCCGATTTTATTGCCTCGTTACCGCTGGGCTACAACACCAAGATTGGGGGAGAGGGGCATGGGTTAAGCCAGGGTCAAAAGCAGCGAATACTTATTGCCCGTGCAGTGTATAAAGATCCAATGTTTATCTTTTTAGATGAGGCCACCAATTCGCTCGATGCCAATAACGAGAAGGTAATTCTTGAGAATCTGCAGGAGTTTATCAAGGGCAGAACATCGGTGGTGGTGGCGCATAGGCTAAGTACGGTAAAAAGCGCCGACCAGATTATTGTGCTGGAGGATGGACAGGTTGTTGAGGTGGGAACCCACAAGGAGCTTAGCGCCCAAAAGGGAGCCTACTATACATTGGTTAAGAATCAGCTAGAGCTGTAGTTTAAGTTTGAAACTAGCCGCGTAGCGGCTAAATATTGATAACCACGGGCGAAGCCCGTGGGAAAAAGAAAGCACACAAGGCGACGCACGTGGAAATACAAATTGAAATAGGGAATTAACTTGCGGCGCAATCATTGCATAGAGTCTATAGCGGTAGTCAAAATATAAGATATTAGATCAATGAAAAAAGAGTTGCAAGAAGAAAAGATCAACATAAAATCCGATGAGATAACCGAGATACTCGGTACGCCTCCTCGATGGATTGTTCGCTGGGGCATTACCATTGTGTTTACTGTTATTGCAATTATTTTTATTGGGAGCATATTTTTTCGCTATCCCGATACGGTGAAGGCACCCGTGGTGATAACCGCCGAGAATCCACCTTCGGTGGTGGTGGCGCGTGCCACGGGTAAACCAGCCGCCATTTTTGTTTCAGACGGACAACAGGTATCCAAGGGCGATACGCTGGGCGTAATTGAGAATCCTGCAAATCATAAACACATCTTCCAGCTATCTCAATTCATATCAACCTTTAGCATTGCCGATAGTGTTAACCCAATTCATTTGCCCCAAAATCTTGTGCTTGGTGAGGTGCAATCGACTTATAATGCCTTTAGCCGTGCAATTACCGACTATCAAATATTTAGCAAGCAGAGGTTTCATCAACAGAAAATTGAGGCTCTGCAGCGGGAGCTAAAGCAGTACGGGGTGTATAGCCAAAGGCTCGAAAATCAACGAAATTTGACATTGAAAGATATTCAGCTAACCCAAAAGCAGTTCAACCGCGACTCGGCGCTTTTTGCCACCGGCGTAATTGCTGCTGTTGATTTTGAAAAATCGCAAGCGGCGCTTCTGTCCAAGCTGCAAGCATTAGAGGGGGCGCAGCTAAATATTTCCAATACGGCCATCACTATGGAGCGGCTTAGGCAGTCGTTGGTGGATACCCGCTTGGAGTTCGAGAGCCAGCGAAAGCGGCTGACCGAGGAAATCTCCAGTACCCATTCACAGCTTGTTACTGCCCTTGCAAGCTGGGAGAAGAGTTATCTGCTAATTGCAATGTCAACAGGTAAGTTAACCTTCATGAGCATTTGGAGCAACCTGCAGGAGGTAACCACAGGAATTCCACTGTTTGCCATTACACCCGAGAGCATTGGCGAGGTACAGGCTCGGCTGGTTATCCCCTTTGCAGGTGCAGGCAAGGTAAAGCCAGGGCAGCGAGTAAATATCAAGCTCGATGGCTACTCGTATATGGAGTTTGGTATGGTCGAAGGATTTATTCGTAGCGTATCGTCGGGCTATACAGAGCAAGGGTATCCAGCAGTGGCTGAATTGCCAGGCGGCACAACAACTAGCTATGGCGTAGCCATTCAGTTCGATCGTGAGCTGCAGGGCATAGCCGAGATCACCACCGAGGATCTATCGCTACTCCAAAGGTTGTTTAGCCCTTTAAAGCATCTTTACAAATCGAGAGTACAGAAGAATTCCGCACCGAGTTAAAGGAGGCTAAGCAATCATCAGCATAGGGCAAATGTTTAGCGCAAACATTGTCCCAACTTCAGCATTTTTCTTATATTTCGGGCGAATAGTTATGGAAATGTTGAGGAAATACTGTTTGGCCCTATTTGCCTGTGCACTAGCCTTTGTTGTAGGTAATGCATTGGGTATGCCATTGCCAAACAACACCTCCACACAGCAGGATCTCGATAGCTTGGCAAAAGCATATAACAACGCTGGGGTAGATTATATGGTTGAGGGAAACCATGAGATGGCCAGCGAGATGTTTGTCAAGTCGCTTAGGCTTAGGGAATCTATTCCAAACTTTCCTAAAGCCCGACTCGCTAATGGTTATCTGAACCTAGCCATCCTTAAGCAGGATATGAGCTATATCGACTCCGCCCTTTTCTACTACCGCAAAGCCGAATCCATTTTGCTAGGTATGGATAACCCTCCTGCTTCCACATTGGGTATTACCTACTATGCCTATGGCGATTGTTTAAACTATAAGCAGGACTACAAGTCGGCCATTGCCTATATCCAAAAGGGGATAAACCTTTTAGGCCAGGATTCTGTGGCTAACTCCTCTCATCTTGTGCTTGCTTCAATAAAACTTTCAGCAGCGTACAGAGGGGCTGGTCTGCTCGATGAAGCGCTTGATGCTGCAAATAGATCATTAGAGTTATCTAAATATTTTAACAACACATACTATAGTAATGCATTAAGTGCAAGTGGATTAACTTACCTAGCACAGAAGGACTATCATAATGCAATTCGTTACTTTAAGGATGTGGAGAAGGAGATTATTAAAGGTGAGAGATGGAGATCTTCTGACCTAATGGCATTATATAGTAATTTAGGAGCAATTAATAGATACATTGGGCAAGCGGAGGAGGCTAAACGCTACTTTTTAAAAGGGTTAGAGTTGGTTGAGGGGTGTCGTGTGTTTAGCCCACAACTTGGGCTTTTACTAAGGAATTATGCACTATTTCTTGGGTCAATTGGGGAGTTAGAAAAAGCTGAAAAGAATTTTTTAAAGTCTTTAAATTTAAATATGAAATACCAAGTATCAGTGAATCTTGATGAATTTAGATTAACTGACTTCTTATCGCCTCTTATTGCTATTCAGTGCCTTGATGGGCTAGGTATTGTTTACTTTGAACGTTTCAATAAATATGGTAAAATTGAGGATGCTCAACAATCCTTCCAGTACTTTTCCAAAGCCATCGCCCTAATGGATGAGCAGCGAGCGGGTATTTATGATGATGGCGATAAGCTGTATATTGACGATATTTACCATACCCTTTACCTAAATACCATTAGGGCTTGCTTCACCTTTTCCCATCGGATACCCCATGCCATTGAGTTTGCTTTTAAGGTGTCGTCGAAGGCAAAAGCTGCTGTGCTAAACCAGGCCCTTGCAAGGGAACGTGGGCTCAACTTTTTGGGAGTACCCAAAGATCTTGTAAATCATGAGCGGGAGTTAAGGCAAACCGTGGGCACGCTATATGAACTTTACCATGAGGCTAAGTCAAAAGCGGGCACTTCTGCAAAGCAGCTAGAGGGCATTGAGGGTAGAATATTCAATGCGCAACGCGAGCACAAGCAGCTAATTGCTAGCATTGAAGCGAAGTACCCCGAGTACTATGCTCTTCGCTACGATACCGCTTCAGTTTCAATTAAGGATATCCAGTCCAAGCTGAGCCCATCGCAGGTTCTAATTGATTATATTGTGAACGATTCGTCCTTGATAAGCTTTGCTGTGGCAAAGGATGATTTTACTTGGAGACACCAAAGGATTGGAAAGGAGTTTTTCGATACCCTGGAGATCTTTTTTAACGAGATTAATCCGAAAAGTTTTGATGATTTAACCAGAGAGAACCTCGATCAGTATGGGAGATCATCGTATTACCTATACCAAACCTTGCTTAAACCCTTCGAGTCGTTTATCGAGGGGCGAGACCTAGTTGTTGTTCCTCATCTTCAGCTGTCTGCAATTCCATTTGCTGCGCTTACCAAAAGTAGGGTTGCAAACCCAAAAGGTTACTACGCTCTTCCTTACTTGGTTCAAAGTACAGCTTTATCATATTACCCTTCAACCAAGTTGTTCTATATAGCACATAAAGCTAAACCAAAATTCAGAACTACAGCCATTTCGTTTGCACCATCGTACAACAACTCATGCATTGCACATAATAACACGCTCCATTATCGACAAAATTTGGGCAGTTTACCCGGAGCAGAGAGGGAGGCCCGGGAGGTTAGCAACACGTTCAGGGGGAAACTCGTAGTTGGAGAACAGGCTACTGAGGGACGATTCAAGCAGGAGATAGCTAATGGTGAGTATGGTGTATTACATTTAGCGATGCACACGCATATTGACGAGTCGAACCCCCTTTTTTCAAAGCTTATCTTTTCCAGTTCACCCGACACCACCGACGATGGCTTTTTGAATATGTACGAGGTTTATGGCATTAACTTAAATGCGAAACTTGTTATTGTAAGTGCATGTCGAAGTAGCGATGGAGGTTTAGTAAAGGGAGAGGGTCTGTTGAGTCTAGCGAGGAGTTTTCAGTATGCAGGTGCACAATCGTTAGTTGCAGCGCAATGGAGGGTTGAGGATTATAGTGGGAGTGAGATAATGGTTGAGTTCACTAAAAATATTAAAGGGGGGCTACCCCAAGATTTGGCTTTGCAAAGTGCTCAAAGGAAGTTTTTAGAATCGGCCGATCCCTTAAGATCTCATCCATATTTCTGGGCTTCGTATCAATTAATTGGTTACAATGGGGCGCTGTTTTATCCCCAATGGCTAAAAATTACCATTTGGTGTGTTTCAATTACATTGCTGCTATTGTTGGTTTTCTTTATAGTCAGGAGGTCACAGCTTAAGTGATTCAAGTATTGCTAGAGCTTCCCCTGAATAGAATCCATCTTCATGGACAATTTTCATGAGGATTTTTTTAACCTCATCAATTTTGCCCTGCCGCAGAACCGCTAGGGCCAGATACCACTCTAAAGTTTCATCAAAGGTTATGCTGTATGTGCTGTGCAGCATTTTGGTGAGAATTTCTTCAGCTTTCTCGGCATTATTTGTTTCCAAGTAAACAGTAGAGAGCATCAGGCCAGTTTCAAGATCCATTGAATCTCGCTTGATTTGGGCTTCGAGCCAGGGCGTTACTTGAGCATATTCGCCATTGGTGTATAGCTTAACAATCTCACCATAGTGGTAAGCCGAATGGCCTTGGTTCACGCCTCTTCTATCTCCTGCAACCCTATAGGGTTGGAAATGTTTATGGTATAGCTCTGTGTGGGTAGGGTTATAATCAACTAGAACAATCCTGAGGGCAAAGATAATTAGTAGGCTTGCTGCTGATATTGCGCTAATTAGCAGGGTCTTGTTAAGGCTTTTTGCTTGTGATAAACTTCTTTGCGAGATTTTTAATTTCTCCCTTAGGGCAATCACATCGTCCTTATAAATTGATTTATTTAGCTCAGCGCAAAGCTTAACCTCTTTCCTAAGGCTTTGGTTGATGGCCAATTCCCGTTCAAATGCCTTCCGTTTTTCGTCCGAAAGCTTGCCTAGTAAGTAATCATCAATCAAAATCCAATGGTTCATCATCCAGTTCTCCAATTAGTTTGTCAAACCTAGGGTCGCTTTTTATACTTTTTACGAGGTACTCTTTACAAAGATACTTTTTCCTTCTCGCATATTCTTCCGAGGCAAATTCAAACTTTTCAGCAATCTCAAGATAGCTGTCTCCCTTGAAAAATGCTTTTAGGATCTTTTGACAAAGGGAACTTAGTTCTATGAAGTGTTCTTGGTAAAGTTTCATTCTCAAGCTTTGCCCGTATTCCTTCAGTATTTGGACATTACTATCGTCTATGAGTGCGTTGTTTTTGAATGTCAAATCCTTCCTGCTTTCTAGTAAAATGTGCTTTTGCCAAAGGATTTTGCATGTTCCCATGATGTAGTTTTCAACCATAATAGGCTCTTCAAACTCACCTTGCTTAGCTTTGGTATAAAGACTTATTATTGCTTCCTGAAATACCTCATTTGCCGTATCGTAGTCTCCTCCATAATTATAAATTGCTTTTTTTACCGAAGAAAAGAGGTGCTTATATAGGTAGTTCAGAACCTTTTGGTTCTGTTCTATAATACCCGTAAACAACTCCTTATTAGTAAACGACATCTTTAATGCTGGTCAGTGCTTACAAATCTAATAAAAAAGTTTAATCGCCAGAAAATAGTGTCACCATTTGCTTAAAAGTAAAGCATATTCGGTGGTGCTAAATTATTTATTTAAATGCTCAGCATCTTGACTATTATGTGTAAAAAAACCAATATATTTAGTTGATAATAATACGGGCATTTACCCGATGCAAGAGCGCTAATGTTATGTTAACCAACCCTTGAATTTGCAATACTAGCATTTATCCTTTACAACTACGCAGGTTGGTTCTTGAAACAGCATCTATTAGAGTGTAATTGGCAGATAATTAGCGGATAAGGTAATTTTGGTCAAGTTTTTTTAAAAAAAGATTAGAAATCATTGTCACAAATGTGGGTTTTCATACACATAGTATAGAGAGGGTAACATCTTATTCATTTTGGTTTTGGCTCACCGGAGGAGAATGCCTCTGTTACAACACCAGACCGTTCCTTCAGGTTTTGCCCTAGGTATTATTTAGTATTAGGTTAAAGTTTTAAAAGTGAATTAAATAAGTCTAATGTTTTAAAAACTATTATTATGGAATCAAGCACAATTTTTTATGGAGTAGCGGCCATTTTGGTTACCGGTTTTTTTGCCTTTTTTTTGCTTCGCTCAATATTTAAAAAGACCATAGTCTTTACTGTGGGGGTAATTTTCCTTGTGGTAATAGATATTGTGGCAGCACTCGCTTTTATGGTTGGTGCTCTGGGTTTAAGTCATTTGTCATGGGGTATTCCCATTGCCGTTTCGCTGCTCTTTGTTGCCTACTATTTAACATCAAAACTGGTTAGGGATCCGCTGAGCGACCTTACTTCCAAGGTTGATGAAATATCCAACGGGAACCTTAGGATCAAAATTAACCATCAGTTTGTTAGGCGAAACGATGAGCTAGGCAAAATATCTCGATCAATCACAAGCCTTTCGGATAAGCTTGAGGAGATTATTACTGAATTTAATCACGTATCCAATGAGCTGGCTAAAACAGGCCAGGTTCTCAAGGAGAATTCCGAAATGCTTTCGCAAAGCGCAAGCGAGCAGGCTGCGTCGGCCGAAGAGGTTTCATCCTCAATCGAAGAAATGGTGGCCAATGTCAATCAGAATGCCGAGAATGCAAAAATTACAGAGAAAATTGCTGACGTTAGCGTTGTGGGCATAAACGAAAGCAATGAGATTGCACAGGAAGCAGTTGACCGAATGGTTGAAATTGCAAATCAAATATCAATCATCAACGATATATCTTTCCAAACCAATATTCTTGCCCTAAATGCAGCGGTTGAAGCGGCAAGGGCTGGTGAGCATGGCAAAGGCTTTACGGTTGTGGCCAGCGAGGTTCGTAAGCTGGCCGAGAAGAGCAAGCTGGCAGCTGAGAAAATTCAGCAGAGCTCAAAGCTGGGGGTCGATACAATGACTTTTGCAAATACCAAGCTAACAAGCATCGCACCCGAGATTCAAAGAACTTCGTCGTTGGTTAAGGAGATTTCAGCATCTAGCAACGAGCAAAATGCGGGCATCGAGCAGATCAACACTATAATTCAGCAGCTAAACAGTATTTCTCAGCAAAATGCGGCAGCATCTGAGCAGTTGGCCACAAATGCCGATGAGCTCTCTGAGAAATCCATGCAGCTAATCAGCTCCATTAGCTACTTCAAATTGTAGGTCTTATTAGAACGAGGCTGTCCAATAGCTAGTAAAGGACAGCCTCAAGTTCATTATGCTAAAGCGCTAAAGCGCATCCGTACGAAACAAGGAATTGGGGATGAATAGAATGGGGTACTTCCACTAGTTCAAATCCCTTTTCCTCAAATACTGCCCTTAGCGTTTTATGGTTTGCCAATCCGCCGGTTAGGATTATCCTGCCTCCGTTCTGATCCTCAACAGGCAAAAGCTTTATGGCTTGCGTTGCCAGGTATTGGTATACTCCCCGAAGGATAACTTTTCGCCTTTCGGGGTCGGCTTGCACAAGAGCCGAAATAACATTGGTAACGGCAAAGATACCACAGGTTGTGTTTATGAGCTCAGCGCTCTCTGCCTCCAGCGCAAGATCATCAAGTTTTTTAAAAGTCATATCTGGTATAGACTCTTGCCACCTATCGAGTATTTGTGCGAGCACCATACCCGTTCCTGCCCCGCAACTTTTATTGGTATTTATCCACGGATTCGATGAGCTACCATTGAACTTTACAATTTTCACATCCTGTGTTCCAATATCAATAACTATTAAATTGCTTTTGTCATTAAATAGATATTTAATCGCTTTAATAAGCGCGCTTATTTCGGTTATTTGAGCACTTGAGATATCCCCAAAATTTGGATTATCGCTACCCACCCCTGTAATAGCCAACTGGTAGTCGTTGCTGCTACCCACTTCTCGTTTTACTAAATCCAAAATAGAGGTGTAATCAATACCCGAATTGAACACGCTAAACTTAACTACCCTTGCGTTAGCATCAATTATGGAATATTTACTAAACCCACTCCCAAAGTCAACCCCTACTCGCCAGGTGGCAGAACTCTTGCTATTGATCGTATTGTCAATTAACTCCATATTTTTTTCTGGTTGAGGAAGGTGCAGCTCGTCTTGAAGGTTGGCAAGAAAAGTACCCAGTCGAATTCCTGCAGGGCCAGGAGGTATACCAAGAATACAATCACCATTCAGAGAGATTACTTTTAGCCCTTTCTCCGCTGCTGTTTTCTCCACTCCGTGTAGCCTTGGGGCTAGCATTTGGCATTGTTCATGCGAATAAATAACCAACCCTTTTGAGCCCCTTCTTAGCGCATCGGACATGTACTGATCTGTCTCACTTTTCACATTGCCCCCTCTCATTGGGGTGTTCACAAGGTTCTTGGCAATATTATAGAAAAGTTCTTCGTAGCTAACCTCTTTTATTAGCTCTGGATCCAAAAGCTCTTGATTTCCTAAGTAGTTTGCTCCCTCAAAGGTTGTGTAAGCATTATGATTAATCATTTTCTTGTAAAGGCCTGTTCTGCCGTATTCTATTAAGCTAAATATGGCGATAGGTATTCCGCTTGTGCATTTTGTCCGCCAAGGTTCATCCTTAATAAGATTGATAAGGTCTTCCTTTAGCTTTCTGCAGATTCGAACGCCTGATTCGTCGCCCCAAAGTGCCGAGAACAGGAAGTGCCAATGCAAGGGCTCAAGTCCAAGGTTTAGCGGGGCGTATTTATTCCTCAACTCGCAGATATCTAGAAATAGCCTTTTTGCAATGGTTGAGTTATACATCGCACGTCTCAGGTTCTCCTCTCCCTGCTTGCTGTTTATCCCATTTATTTCGCACATCGATTTGTAGGTGTCTGCAAGTTGAACCGCCAGATTTTTTGCTCCAACCTTCGATCGATGGGTGGGGATATCTAGGTGTAAATGCTCCATCCTAAAATCGTTGGCCAACTCCTCAAAAACGTAGCTTACTGCCTCGCAGTAGGCAGAAGAGCTAAGTATTACTTGAGGAGGAGGGAGTATCCCCTCGAGGTAAGCCCCCTTTAGCGCATTCAAAAAGCTGCATCGTGGGGTTGGGTTGCTTCCCTTGTTGGTTATGTCGATAATTTTTGAGTGAGAAGCGATTAGGCTTGCGTACATTTCCCAGTTAAAGGGGTAGTAGTTTGCTGCCCAGCATAGCTCAGGTGGGGTAATTAGCGATATGGCCGCAACCCTTGTGTCGGGTTTATAGGCAAGCCTAACAAGGTAGGCTCTTCGGGCAGCCAAGCTTTTTGTCCCATCCAGCATTACCGGCGACGATGAGGTGAGCGTCTCTCCCTGCTGACCAGAGTCGTTGTAGAAATTGCGAAGCTTAGTAAAGGCTAATTCTCTTTGCGAAGTAATCAAAGGCTTTGAGTTTGTTTCAAAATGGCTCATAGTTTTTAATAATTTTTAATTGTTAGTAATAGTGTTGCACAATAAAAGATTGTTCAGTCTGCAATATTTTGCAGAAAAGGAGGTGGGCCTCCATACTATGTGTCATAAAAGCTGAATTTGTGACAACTTTTTAGGCAAAATTTTTTAAAAATCTTTCTTGTTTAGGCCAAATCCCTCATTTCTATTACTCTGAAATGGTGTGGCAGGCTTTGACTTACTCTTTTCTATGCTTTTCATGAGGCAATTCGATTCAAATTATTCCCTAAAAAACACCATTCGCTAACACGCAGAAAATCAGCGCTTAGGAAATTATTTTTATTTTTATTGAAAAATAATTCGAAAAAGGTTGTCACAAATACCCAGTAAGTAGGATAATATATGAGAGGGTATATGAAATGCATTTGGCCCTTCAGCTAATACAGGTAACTATAATCACCTTAATTTTTTAAACATTACAAACAACCAAAACATTTGAACTATGAAAACAACGATGAAACAAACCGAGCAAGAGCTAAATGGTAACCTAAACAAGTTTGCAAACCTAGCACTTACCGACAGGGAGATGGTAAAACTTTTTGGCGGTACAAGTACATCAACAGACACAAATACTAATAGCGGTAGCGAAACCTCATCGTCAACAAATTCAACACCTTTTGGAACAGGTACAGGTTCGGATGGCAATAACGACAACCCTCCCCCAATTGTAAAGGAAGACTAGCCATTACAATAAGAGAGAATAAAATTAAAATACTATTGCCATGAGAACATCAGAATACTTAATGGAGAAGTACCTCGATTCAACCATAACGGTTGAGGAGAAGGATATGCTTGGCCATCGATTGATGGCAAATCCATCCCTGCAGAGAGAGCTTGCCCTAAGGCATGAAATAAACCAAATGGTCATTCAGGACGAAGTACACGAGCTTAGAGCAAAGCTTAACATAGCCTCTGCATTTAGTGACGATAATTATGAGAATCGCTTTATTAGCCATCGCACTAAGCGAATATTCTACGCTGCGGCAACCATTGCTGGTATTGCTGTGGGCAGCTGGGCTCTTTTTTCGGAGCATAGCAATGGGACAAATTACGAACATATTTATCGCGAGAGCTTTGCTCCCTACCCCCCAGTTACCCTGTTCCGTCAGGGCAACTACCTTGCCACAAGCGAGGATTTGCTCTCCCCAATGAAGTACTATCAGGAATCGAACTTTGCCAAGGCAGCCGTTGGCCTCGAGTTACTTCTTAAGAACGATCCCAGCTCAACAACCATTAAGTTCTACTTAGCAATTAGCTATATGGAGCTCGAGAGGTTTGCCGATTCGCACAAGTTGTTTGACGAGATCCTTAAAGGAGACTCGTTCTTTGTTGAGCAGGCCACTTGGTATAAAGGGCTAAGCTATCTGGCCGAGGGGAAAACGGATTTGGCTTCCAATACACTTAGTAGGTTAGCTGAGTACGAGAACCCTTACACAAAGGAGTCAGTAAGTTTAATTAAGAGGATAAAATCAAATTAGTTGAATAGGCGGTGCTACTAAATTAAACTTTAAAAAAGATGAGAGACTCTTTTTTACAAATGATTGCCACGCGCGAGCATAATGCAGCTCTTTTAACGCTTTATGAAAGACCAAATACCATCTGTTACCTAGAGGCGGAGGATAGTGTAACACACCTCTTTCTTGAGAATGAGACCCGTTATACCATTAACGCAAGTCTTAACGATCTGGAAGTAATACTCCCGAGTAATAAATTCTTTTACTGTGGGAAAAGCTATTTGGTTAATGTTGAGAAGGTTTTTGAGTACTGGATTTCCAGCGATCCAATTTTGGTAATCTCTTGTGGACATATAATTCCAGTTCCCAACAGCGAGTTGTACCAAGTGCACTCCTCGCTGGTGACTCAAAGCGAAGGGTTATCGCTCAAACCTAAGATTATTAGTCGCATTTAAAGCGTTGCAAAAATAGCAAAACATCCTGCACGGGCTAACGGAATTATGAATAACTAGCCTGTGTGGGATGTTGTTTTAATTCGATTCCACTGATATAGCAGCTTAGGTAGGGTCTGCTGAAAAACTCGAATTTAGAATATGGTTCGTTTTTCCGAGGTCTATTCGTTTTCCCTCTGGCATCGGCTGGTGAGCCGAAAAACAAGTGCAGCGGGCGGTAAAAAAAATCTGCTGTTTGAGCACCTACGTAGGAGGTGCGAGTTCAGATTTTTTCCGCCTGCAAGCGTAGCTTTTCGTGCGAGGCAGGCGTAGCCTTGATTTTTTTGCTTACATTTTTGCATCAAGGCAAAAAAGTAAGTGGGGTATGAGGCAACGCCCAGTCATGTTCGGAAAACTAACATCTATCTGTGATTTGGGCTAATTTTAGGTTTGTTTTTTTGTTATTTATTAAGGTGTTATTTTTGGAT
>NZ_JAANIG010000055.1 GCF_011174675.1 Perlabentimonas gracilis
AGCGCTTTATCATGATCAATCAGGGCACTAGGGATCGGGAGTTCTTTTACTTTAGGCTAAGGAACTATTTCTCTTAGCACCTCAAAATAATATTTAGCCTATATAACCAATACTTTTAAAAACTTAACATAATAAATAGCACCATGAACCGAAATTAACATTACCTTTGCACCCCCAAAAATATGTAGATGCCAAATATTAGGAATATAGCCATTATCGCTCACGTTGACCACGGAAAAACTACTTTGGTTGATAAGATGATTATCCAAAGCAACGTATACAAGGAACATGAAACTCCCGGTGAGCTAATTCTCGACAACAATGATCTGGAGCGCGAACGCGGAATAACAATTCTAGCCAAAAACGTGTCGGTTACCTACAAGGGAGTTAAGATAAATATTATCGATACCCCTGGTCACTCCGATTTTGGAGGAGAGGTAGAGCGCGTGCTTAACATGGCCGATGGTGTTTTACTATTGGTTGATGCCTTTGAGGGCACAATGCCACAAACACGCTTTGTGTTACAAAAAGCCTTGTCGCTCGGGCTTAAACCAATCGTTGTTATAAATAAGGTTGATAAACCTAATTGTCGTCCCGAGGATGTGCAGGAGCAGGTTTTCGACCTAATGTTTAACCTCGATGCTAACGAGGATCAGCTGAACTTCCCAACCATTTACGGAAGTGCTAAACAAGGATGGATGTCAACCGATTGGAAAACCCCAACCAAAGATATAGTTCAGCTTTTAGATGCCATTATCGAGTACATCCCAGAGCCTAAGGTCAACAAAGGTTTGCCTCAGATGCTAATTACCTCGTTGGACTATTCTGCTTATGTTGGACGAATTGCCATCGGTAAGCTATATAGAGGTGAGCTAAAGGTTGGTCAGCAGGTTGCACTGCTTAAGCACAACGGACAGCTAATTAAATCAAAAGTAAAAGAGCTTTTAACTTTCGAGGGGTTAGCCAAGCTAAAGGTTGAAAAGGTTGAAGCAGGAGATATTTGTGCATTGGTTGGTATTGATGGTTTTGATATTGGCGATACCATAACAGACATAGAAACTCCCGAGGCCCTCCCATCTATAGCCGTGGACGAGCCCACCATGAGTATGGTGTTCACCATAAACGACTCACCCTTTTTTGGAAAAGATGGGAAATTTGTAACATCCCGCCACCTTAAGGATAGGCTCGATAAGGAGCTAGAAAAAAACTTGGCACTGAGAGTAAAACCCACTGAATCGGCCGACTCGTTTACAGTTTTTGGACGAGGTGTGCTGCACCTTTCCATACTTATTGAAACAATGCGCCGCGAGGGTTACGAGCTGCAAGTGGGACAGCCACAGGTTATTATAAAATTGGTGGGAGGCGAGAAATGTGAACCCATCGAGGTGCTAACCATAGACCTACCAGATGAGGTTTCGGGACGTGCAATTGAGTTGGTAACCCAACGCAAGGGCAGCCTGTTAATTATGGAGCGCAGAGCCGATAGGGTACATCTCGAGTTTGAAATACCAGCTCGCGGCATCATTGGGTTAAGGAATATTTTGTTAACAGCCACGGCTGGAGAGGCCGTTATTGCTCATCGCTTCAAGGGATTTGAACCCTACCGAGGGCCCATCGAAGCGAGACAGAACGGATCGCTAATAGCAATGGAGAGCGGCACCGCATATGCTTACGCATTGAACAAGCTGCAGGACAGGGGACGATTCTTTATCGATTCGCATGAGGATGTATATGCAGGACAAGTTATTGGCGAGAACAGTCGCGCTGGCGATATGGTTGTAAACGTCACCAAATCGAAGAAGCTAACCAATATGCGTGCATCGGGATCCGACGAAAAAATGTTTCTTGCGCCACCCATTAAATTTAGCCTCGAGGAGGCTCTCGAATACATCCAGAAGGATGAGTATGTTGAGATTACGCCCAAGTCGATGCGCATAAGGAAAATTCTGCTCAACGAGCACGATAGAAAGAAGCAAAGTAAACAGTAGTTTAAAAAAATAAGCCACAAGCTTATCTTTTGTAGAGCAGATTTTGTGTTTTGATATTATTAATTACCTTTGCGGGATGTTTTTTCGGAAGAAGTGAGCAAGATTTTAAATAGATATTTAGTTCAGTTCAAGGGACTTGCGGTTGGTCAACACGTGTTTAGTTTCGATGTTGACAAGGCGTTTTTTGACGAATTTGAAGGTGGTGAGATATCAAACGGAAGGCTTAGCGTTGAGGTAATTCTCAATCGCTTAAGCAATATGATTGAGCTCGATTTTTTTATCGAGGGCGATGTGGAGGTTAAGTGCGATCGATGCCTGGAGGTTCTCACCATACCAACCGAATTCGAGGGGAAGTTGGTAGTTCGCATATCTGATTCCATTGATGAGAGCGAAGTAAGCGATGAAATTTGGTATGTAAGTAGCAATGAGCATGAGCTTTCGTTGGCGCAGTATATTTATGAGAGCATTTGCCTAAGCTTACCCCTACAGCGCTACCATGGTATTCTTGGCACCTCAACAGACGATTGTGATAGCGAGATGCTAGAACGCTTACAAACCCTCTCGCTAGATGAAAATCAAGAAGTCCGAGAGGCGGATACAACCGACTCACGATGGGATAAGCTGAAAGACCTAATGAATAATCAGAATTAAACCCTTTTTACGTAACAATAAATAATTACCAAAATGGCACATCCAAAGAGTAGAATTTCGAAGCAGAGGAAGAACAAACGTAGGACACACTACAAGGCAGAGGCTCCAACTCTATCTACATGCTCAAATTGCGGATCAACCACACAGTACCACAGGGTATGTCCAGAGTGCGGATACTATCGTGGCAAGCTAGCAATTGAGAAAACAGTAACTGCATAGCAGTAGCTGGTTTTCCCCATTCCTACAAATACAAAAATCAACATTTATGAAGATTGGTGTAGATGCAATGGGTGGAGACTATGCGCCTGATGCAATAGTAAAAGGTGCCATAGAAGCCCAAAAACAACTGTTACCCAGTGAGCGAATTGTTCTTTTTGGCGACAAGGAGAAGATTCTGCAGATACTTAGTAGTGAGAGTGCGAGCGAATCAGATTTTGATATCGTTCATTGCTCCGAAGTGATTGGGATGGGGGAAAACCCGGCCAAAACTTTTGGCAAAAAAACCGATTCGAGCATTACAGTAGGCTTTTCTTGGCTTGCCCAAAAAAAGATCGATGGATTCGCCAGCGCAGGTAATACAGGCGCAATGCTGGTGGGTACGATGTACACTATAAAGTCAGTATCCGGAATTATTCGACCTGCCATTGCTAGCTACATACCTGTTGCCGATGGCAAATTTAATCTGCTTCTCGATGTTGGAATAAACCCCGACTGCAGGCCCGATGTGTTATATCAATACGGTATACTCGGAAATATTTATGCAAAGCTGATTTTTGGTGTTGATAACCCAAGGATTGGACTGCTTAACATTGGTGAAGAGGAGGAGAAGGGCAACCTTGTAACTAAAAGTACTTACGAGTTGATGAAGGATAACACCGATTTCAACTTTGTGGGCAACATTGAGGGGCACGATATTTTCTCCAATGCAAAGGCCGATGTAGTTGTGTGCGATGGATTTGTTGGGAATGTGGTGTTGAAAGAGGCCGAAGCCTTTTATCATCTAATTAAGAAACGCAAAATTTCTGACCCATTTTTCGAGATGTTCAATTTCGAAAACTATGGAGGTACCCCAATTCTTGGTGTTAATGCACCCGTGATAATTGGTCATGGTGTTTCTAACGCAAAGGCCATAATGAATATGATCCTGCAAACCAAATCGGTTATTAGCTCCGATCTATGTGGTAAAATTAAAGAGGCATTCAACTAATGGGAAAAATTACAGCAGCTATCACCGGCATAGCCGGTTACGTTCCCGATTATGTTCTAACCAATCAGGAACTTAGTCAGATGGTCGATACCACCGACGAGTGGATAATGACCCGCATCGGAATTAAGGAACGTAGAATACTCAAGGGCGAGGGCCTTGGCACTAGCGATATGGCTATGCACGCAGTGAACGATTTGTTGCGAAAGACCAATACCCATCCCGATGAGGTTGATATGCTGATATGTGGCGTGGTAACGCCAGATATGCAATTCCCCGCCACAGCAAACATCATTAGCGACAAGTGCGGCATAAAGAATGCATTTGGGTACGATATGAACGCAGGCTGTTCCAGCTTTCTTTATGCGCTTGTAACCGCTTCGAAATTCGTTGAATCGGGTTCGCACAAAAAGGTGGTTGTGGTTGGAGCCGATAAAATGTCATCAATTACCGACTATACCGATAGACAGACGTGCCCAATTTTTGGCGATGGTGCCGGCGCTGCACTTCTTGAACCCACAACCGACGGTTTTGGAATAGTAGATTCCATTATGCAGGTTGATGGATCTGGAAGAAAACACTTGCATCAGGTGGCAGGAGGGTCATGCTATCCGGCCTCAGCCGAAACCGTAGCCAAGCGCCAACATTATATTTACCAAGAAGGACAAGCTGTGTTTAAGGCAGCCGTATCTAATATGGCCGACACTGCGGTTGAGATAATGAAGCGAAACAATATTGAGCCTGAGCAGTTAGCATGGCTAGTTCCCCATCAAGCCAATATGCGTATTATTGAGGCAACTGCAAAACGAATGGGAATTAAGAAGGAGCAGGTTATGATTAACATCCAGCGCTATGGAAATACAACCAGCGCTACCATACCCCTTTGCCTTTGGGAGTGGGAACCACAGCTGCGCAAAGGCGACAATGTAATTATTGCCACTTTTGGAGCAGGGTTTACCTGGGGAGCAACCTATCTTAAATGGGCATATGATGGAAGTTCAGCTAAGTAAAAATGCTTATTATAAAAAAAGCCTGACAAAGAATATCTTGTCAGGCTTTCTTTTTTTGGAGGTTACTTCGCAATTACTAGCCTAGTAGTTTTTTGAAAAGATTCCGTTTTGATTAAAAGCAGGTATATTCCGCTCGGAAGATCACTGGTGGGGATTTGGGTCGACTCGGTGTGTGATCCCTTTTTAAACCGCTTAATTTCTACCCCTACCGGAGAGTAGATGGTTATTTCTCCCTCGCCAATGTATGAACTGGAGATGTATACCTTGTCCTGTGCTGGGTTTGGGTAAACACAAAAATCGTATTCGTTTTCAAGATAATCCGATGAGGTTTCATCGCCCCAAATACGCAAAACAAACTCAGGATGATCGATAAAAGGGTTTCTGTTATGTTGGTATTTTTCGAAAATCGCATTGTTTCTATTTATCTCCTTTTCGCTTACAGGGTCGTTTTTATGCCACTCAAGCAATAGATTTACAACCCACTCTTCGAAAGCCGGGAATTGAGTTCCGTTGGTAACATCGTTGGACCAGGTATGCATTCGGTCGTAATAGCGCGTGGCCATATAGAAATAGGAGCGGGCAAAATCACCCTTATACTCGTCGATAGGCTCGAAAACAGTTCCACTATAACCTGCATAGGAAGAGTTTCCCAACTTGCTTCCGTTTGATGATGTGTAGGTGGCTGTGCCAACTTCGCCAAAGGGATAATCACTTCGAACAGCATTTACCTTCTTATCCGTTGGATATATGTGGAAAAGATCGGTATTCATAGGGTCTATGGCTCCACCGAACCAACTTCGGGGGAATGAATGCTCGCGATTGTAATACTCACACTCATTGGTTCCTCCCGAACCCGAGTCCTGATCGCTGCCAAATGTGAAGGTGCAAGAGGAGTACATATCCCATACTTTCCCATCGGAGCGCATATCGGTGTCGTAAAAAGCATTCCATAGCCCCGGGGTATAGCTTAGCGTGGTATGATCCTTTATGATGCCATGAAGAGACACCATAAGTTCCTGCCCGTATTTGTTTTGAGCATCAGAATAGTAACCGCTAGGAGCCTGAGCAAAGGTTACTGTAGCAATAGTGTAAAGTAGGGTGACTAGGTAAAATTGTCTCATATTTTTTCTATTTTGCAGAAATTACTAAATCCATTGGAATATCAAACTCGTCGGTAGGAACAGACTTAACCATTTGAAAGCTATATGCAACCCCAATTTTAAGCATACTGTTGGTTCTTAGCAGCTTATCATAATAAGCCTTACCTCTACCCATCCTGTTTCCCTTGATGTCAAAAGCAACGCCTGGAATAATTGCAAAATCAATGGGTCGGTTATCGTAAATGGCCCCTTCCTGTGGTTCTAATATTCCAAACGAAGGGCCAACCCTCATGCAATCCATTCCGCTAAACTCTCGCAGCTCAAGCGAATTGCCTACAACTAGTGGTAAATAGATTTGCTTGTGCTTATACCATTTCATCACAAAGTCGTGGGTAAAAACTTCATCATTCATCGACCAGTAAGCTAGCACAACCTTTGCTGTTTTAAAGGCCTCAAGTTTTTCAATCTCTTCGAAAATTTGTGTCGACTCCTTCATCATTACTGACCGATCAGCTTCTCTCTTCCTTTCACGTATCGCCCTTCTGAGCTCCTTTTTTTGTTGGGCTATGTCTGTACTATTCGACATCATATTGATAGTGTTTAGTTATACTAATATCAATTAATCTAAAAATTTAAATTCACATTATGCATATTTGGAAGATAGCCCGTTAACGATTCCAACGATATTGAGAATATAACTCCATGAAAATAGTCACCTTCATTTACCCTATATCCTCCTCTGTACCCCATATTAAGCGGATAGCTGCTACGAAAAAGGTTGAAATCAGCCGTTAGGTCAAAACCTACCGAATGCCGTGTACCCTTTTGCTCATTAAGCCCCTGTTCCGTAGGTAAATATCTATTCACAATGGCATTGTCAACAAAAATATTACCCACCAATCGCTTAAGGTATAAAAGAGGCCCAATGGCTAGGTCGGGATATGCTGCAGGAAAGGTGTAATCGATACTAGCTGTTAAAGCCGACTTAGACAGTTCTCGATCATAACCTCGAATAGGAGTGTAACGGAGAGTCCTAACGTATTGCTTTGGATCCTGTGTCTCAGCTTGTCCTGTTATCAGCAAGCTGTGGTTCGTGCTAAATCCAGGCAAATATATCCAAGATTTTATAAATGATGAGCCACCCATCACTTTGCTTGTGGGTGAGCTTATAGTTGCTGCGTAAAATTGTATCCCATACTTCGGTCTAATGTCTCTATGTGCCCTTCGGGTAATGGAGTAGAATGAAATGTAGGGTTCAACTAAACCCGACCATTTTTGGTAAACTTCGTTGCCATAATCCCACATCCAATTGTTTGTATAAATTAGCGAGAGGCCCAAATTGGCCGATGTAGCCACGTGGCCAGAGGTAAAGGTATAGGGCGCTCTTATTCTCACCCTTGCAGAGATGCTTGGCTCGCTAGAGTAGGTGATGAAGTTTGGCGCTAAGGGGCCATGCTGTATCACAGAGTACTCGTTACCGATATTGAAGCTTGCCATGATTTTGGGGTACCAACCCATATATTCAATATGGGCATGTCCTCCATGCGTTTTGTTATAGGAGTACCCTAGGCTTGAAACCAAAGTGCTGGTAAGGTTCTGCGAAATAAGTGTAAGGCCAGGGTAAAATGTTGTGGCTCCATCCATTAGATCCATTGGATTAAAATAAATTGGTGCCCAGCTATGAATGTTAATCAGTTTTTTTGCCCTAGGATATTTGCTTAGCTCGGTGTAGCCATTTATTTTATCTGTTTCTTCTTGCAATTCATTCGCATTGAGGATAATTGGGTAAAATGGCTTTGTTTCCTCGTTCCAAAGAAAAGGTTGAGCAGACTCGTTTTTAACAATAACCGGTAGGCTGCCATTGGCTTGGAGGTTAGTTGCTACAAGTACGTTAAGGTGGCTTAAATCAGTTAAACCATAAGTTGACTCAACCACTTTAAATAAATTATTATTTACGATGTTAATAGCAAAAACACTTTCCCTGTAGTTGTGGGTTTTAGTAAAGTATAGCATTCCATTACCAAAAGCTAGGTTTGATATGTCCTTGTGCACAGGACCTACAATGGTGTCGGGCTTGCTGTTAATGTTATAGTACCTAAGTATTACCATACCGTTTGGCGATGCGCAACGGGCAAAAATTTCTGATCCATCGCCTCTGCATATCTCTTTTAACTCTAAGGTATGGGGTATGCTAACCCTTTTTAATGTCCTTCCCTGTGTGTCGATTATCGTAATATAGTTTTTCCCATCAGCACAAATCTCAATAGTTGCAATACTATCGTCTAGGTATGCAATGGGGTTGAAAAGCCTTGTTTTATGGGTAATCCTCTTTGTCTTTTGTGATTCATAATCGTACATCCAAACTTCGGAGTAATTAATGTACTCCCAACGAGGATGTGCCGCATACTCGCTCCAAAGTAAGGTGTTGCTTGAATGCGAAAACTTACTTGTAGCTATACCTAGGGTATGTAAATCCTTGTGTGAGTTGCTTTTTAAATCGATGGCAACTAGCCTTGGTCTGTGGGTTAGTGACTTAACCAACGCCACTAAAGTGGAATCGTTAAGAAGATGCGGATTGGTGTACTCCACATAATCGCCATTAATATTATCCCTGTTTATTAGACTTCTAACAACATTAGAGTCAGCTAAAGGCTCAATTGATTTCCATATCGAGTCATGATACGATACAACGCCACTAAACGTTTTTTTTAACGTTTGGTTTGTGCTTCGTCTAAACGAATAGTCGAAGGGAAAGGTGAAGAATAATTTTTTACACACTGATGATAGCGCATCGCTCCAAACCTCAGAGCCAAACCTGTAGTTTGTATAGCCAACCAGCTGATAACCGAAGCTGTAGTGGTTTGGAATGAAATCTTTATACGAACCCATTAACCACTTATCGTAGCTAAATTTCGACCCACCATTTTCTGCAATATGGGTAAGGTAGTGTCTGTAAAAGGAAGCCTGCCTTCCGCGGCCTGCCTTTGAGTAGGCTGTTTCTGCATAAACAGCATCCCCTTCTAAAAACCAAAGAGGGGTGAGTAAGAGTTTTAATCCGATGGCCTGCTGGCCAAACAAGATGTTGCCAAATCGCCACTTACCACCATACATTTTATCGAGCTGTACTATGTGCCGAGTTTCATGAAGTGCAAGATGAAACAGCCACGGTTCTGATGAGGCATCGGTTGAGTGAGTGGCAATTATTTCCATTCTTTTGGGTGCCCATGAAACAAATCCGTTGGACATAATGCTGTTGCTGTGAATAACAGCAGAGAACTTTCTGGGAGAATGACTTAGTGTGGTAGAAACCCTCTGTAAAGAGTAGTCTAAATAATTGCTAAAAACCAATGCAAGGGAATCTGATCCCTCGTGATAAATTATTTGGTACCTTTCATTTTGAATCTGTTGCCATTTAAGTCCGAAGGGCTCCTGGCCACTTACATAGTACTGTCCTGAAACTTTCAGAGATGAGAAAACAAGAGCAAAAAGTATAAGCGTGTTACGCATAGTGCAATCATCGTTTAATAACCTTGGAAATGTAAGAGATGTTGCTGCTCTGTACCGATAGAATGTAAATTCCCGAAGCTAATCCTGCTGCGCTAATGCTATGTTTCTCGTTGGGGAAAAGTATTGATTTGTTTCTTAATATAACACTTCCTAACTGATTGAATAACATAATTTCTACCTCTTCTGGTTTATCGTATTCGCTCCAAATAGAAATGGTGTTGTCGATAGGGTTTTGAATCCTAATACTGCCCCTGCCGGTGCTGTTGGTGCCCGAACTTAGCAATGGATTTGCTTCAACGTAAAGTTTTAGCGTAACGGGTAAATGATCGGACATGTTGTACAGAGCGTTTAAAACGTAGCTCGGAAGCGATGTGTTGGTTGGGTTTATGAGCGATTGATTAAAACGTTTTCCATCCTGCCCCAAGGCCCAATAGGTATCTGCAACATAACCTAAGCCAGAGTTCCTTTCCATAATCGCTTTAGATGCAAGAATGAAATCAAACCTGTCGTCCATTCCTCCCCCCGAATGGCAATCGCCCGAGGTATGTGTAGACTGGGTGTGGTACTTTGCATAGTACGAGTTATTGTTCCAGTGGCCGATTGCATCAACCGGATCGTAAAGCTTTACGCCTGAATTTGTGGGTGATATAAACGATTGGAATGCGGCCTCGCTTGAGGTGTATACATTAAAATCGCCCATAAACAGTATGTTGTCATCAATATTATATTTGTCGATATGGTTCATGATTTGTAAGGCAGATTGGGCGCGAGTGGCTGCATCGCTCGACGAGTTTCCGGCCTTCAGGTGTGTTACTATGCAGGTAAGAAAAATGGTGTCACCATGTATTAACTCTTCCGATTTATAATACAAACGGTACACATCGGTTATTCTGGGCGATGTTAAAACGTGAGTTTGAGACTTTAATGCCAGCTTGTTGGTGTTGTAGTAAAGCATATTTACCAGATAGCTGCCTGTGTAGTTTGCCCTTTGGTAATTTGTGGAACCGTCGACATTAAATACATTGTCGATAATTCTGTTTACGCTGCTAACGCTTCCGTTCATCTCGTTTACCGTAAAAATATCGGGTTTATAGAATGATGTAATGGTTCGCAGGTATGTATCCTTTTGGTTTACGTTGTTATTTACACTAGTGCACCACGAGGTATTCATATCGTAGTAAAGTAGATTGTACTGCATAACCCTAAGCGTATCGCCTGCCGATACGTTTATCGCGATGAGAAGGAGAAGGGAAAGTATGATGTAGCGCCGTTTAACCATAATTACAGTGTAAGAAATTGTATTAATTGAGAGGTAGTGATTATCCCCCAGCTTTTTTAACGTTTTTGTAGCCAGAATCATGAAGAATGCCGAGGATTCTGTCGCGAAAATCACCTTGAATAATAATTTCTCCATCCTTTACGCTGCCGCCAACGCCGCATCGTGTTTTTAGGAGCTTAGCCAGCTCCTTTAGATCGTCGTTGGAGCCAACAAAACCCGAAACAATGGATACCACTTTTCCACCACGATGTTTCTTCTCGAGCCATACCCTGAGCGTTTGCTTGCCTGGTTCTTGAGTTGGAACTTGCTCCTCAGGTTCCTCGGGTTGGTAGTCGGGGTTCGTAGAGTAAGCAAACTTAAGCTTGTCTTTCCAATCGTTCATATCACTTTCGAAATGGGTTAAGACGGCAAATGTACGAAAAATTAGGATTTTATGAGCACAAAAAAACCACGTGCTCAACGTGGCTTTAACTAGGAATTGAATCGGGTTATCTATTCGAAAAGAAAGTCTAGGTCGTCACCGGGGTGTACCTCCTTTGTTTTTTGGTCGTGCTTAAAAATCCTTGCAGGTTTGTTGCCCACCAGCGTGATATCTCCATCCTCAACCCTAATCATAGAGCCTTCTCTAAGGCCCACCACGTATGAAAAAGGATCCATAGTGGTAAATTCTACAATGCGCTCTTCACGGGTTTCGCCAGCGTGTCCATCAGGATTTGCATCGAGGTAGTGGGGGTTAATTTGGAAGCGAACCAAGTTGAAAGCGCTAAAGTTATCGGGCTCAACAATGGGCATATCGTTGGTTGTGCAAATGGTTGGGCAAGCCACATTTGCTCCGGCGCTCCACCCAACGTACGGAATACCTTCGAGTACTCTATACCTAAGCGTTTCTATGATATCAAGTTGCTGTATTATCTTTAGTAATCTAAAGGTATTTCCACCCCCAACAACAAAGGCCTCTGCGTTTCTTACGGCGTCCTTGGCGTTTCGATGATGGTGAAGCGAGTCAACCTCTATACCCAGGCCATCAAATTTTTCCTGTACCATTTTTTGGTAATCGTTAAAGCTAAAGGTAACGGCTGCGTAGGGAAGAAAGAGAACCTTTTTTACATCGCCAAGGAACGATGATATTTCTCCTATTGGGTGCTGGAGGTAAGCCTCTCCTGCGTTGGTTGAGTTGCTGATGAGTAGTAATCTCATGGTGTATAGAGGTTTAAAAATTTATCTAACTTGTTTTTAGCAATACACAAGATAATGTCTTTTTAACAATTCGAAAAGCGAAATGAGAAATTAATTACTGGCAAATTTTGAAAGGCCAAAGTGGCTAGGTGTTCCGACTATGAAGTGAAACAGATCTCAACTTGTTGGTTACAATTGATGCTTACGGCTAGGAGCTGAAGTTGAGATGCAGTGGATTGGGATAGGTTCCACGATTCAACAGTGTTTTGCAACACCTCTATTTTACGCGAAAGCTCAATGTCAGATATCTTTTTAGCCGTTTTCATTAGGTAATCTAAAAAACGGGAGTAGTTTTCGCTGTTGTAGGGTACTATTGGGAAAAGTATGGGTTCTCCATCCTCCAGCTTATCAAAACTCACCACATCAGATCGATTAAGAAGTTGTGCTTCTACCGATTGACATACCAAAAGGTTATGACTATCTGCATTAAAATCGATTCGCTTATTTTTGCAATCAACAACCAGCGCGGTGGAGTAAATATCATCCTTTTTCAACTCGAATAAGTCCATAGTATAAAACAATTTACTCTTAATTAGCTCAACAATAAATTCGTTTGAGTTATGCGTTTCGCTTAGGTTGTTTTGTAGCTCGTTCTGCAGAAACATCTTTATGGCCGCCAATGGAAGCTGATTGCTGTTGGCGTAAAGCGATATAATAACCTGGTTGGTTTCGCAACCAAATTTTACCAGCTGTGCTTGCCCTCTTGTTTCTATTTGCTTGGGGAGAAGAAAAATATGTACCGGAGAATTTTCTTGCTCATTTGGTAAATCTTTTTGATTTTCGATACTATGCTCCAGCGTTTGTATAAGGAACTTCTTTCGTTGAATAATTTTATGGGCAAGTTTACGCTTTCGCCTGTTGTCAAGAGCCAGCACAACAATTATGGCAGTTAGCATCAGAAGAACAGATCCAAATATACCCCTGAGCATTTTTTGCTGATCGAGCCTACGTTGAATATACTTAAGCTCTCGTTCCTTTTTCTCTGCCTCATACTTAAGCTCCATCGATGCTATGTTCTGGCTTACTTCAGCATTAAAAAGCGAGTCTTTTAATGCAGTCATTTGCTTAAAATAATAAAGGGATTTTTCGGGTTGATTTTTCGCTTCGTATACTTGGCTCAGGTTAAAATAAATTTCTTTTTCGGTCTCTTTCTGCTGATAGTGTAATGCGATATCTTTTGCTTCAAGTAAATATTTATCTGAACTGTTGTAGTCGCCTAACATGTAATATACAACGCCTATATTTTTAAGTGTATACGATAAGCGTGAGTGGCTATTAATTGACTTAAATAGTTCCAGCGCTTTAAAATGATACTCTAGAGCCTCTTTGTAAGCGTTACGATTGGTGTGAAGCATTCCGATATTGTCGCTAAGAATTGCAACGCCTATGACAACGCCAAGCGAATCGTAAATGTTTAGGGCTTTACTGTAGTATTGGAGCGCTAGGTCGTAGTTCTTAAGTTCCACATATGCTGCGGCAATGTTGTTTGATGCCCCTGCCACGGCCCTGGGGTGCTTACCTTTTTCGTTGGCAACAAGGTAGTTGGTAAAGTATTTTAAGGCATTAGGGTATTCCTCTTTAAAAAAGTAGATTTGACCAATGTTGTTTGACACCATTCCAACACCTTCCTCATCACTAATACTTTCGAATATCTCAAGGCCATTCAAAAAGCTTTCAATGGCCTGTTCGTACTTACCCCAGGTTTTGTGTACCAATCCAATATCGTTATATACCCTGGCCACCTCCTGGCGATTGTTGATAAACTGATAAACCGAAAGAGCATTGTTATACTCTTGAAGGGCGCTATTAAACTCTCCTTGGTTATATAGTATATACCCAATTTGATGGTGGATATCGCCCATTTGTTGCCTGTCCTTAATTCTTGTTGCAATGTCTAATGCTTTTCTCCAGGTATCTATACTGGTTGAGTAAGCGCTATCGGAGTATGCAATGGCAATTTGGCTTAAAAGCCGAAGACGAATCGTATCGTGTGCAGCTGCTTTTTCAAGTCGTTTAAGGCTGTCTATTTGGGAGACGTTATTTATCGCGTCTTGGCTCCATAGGGTGAGTGCTATTAACCCAAAGGTGGTGATGAGTCTTGCCATTTGCTATGTTTTGGTGAAACTCTACTACGCAAATATAGCAATAATGGTTAAATGTTGAACAAAAAAATGCCTTCTCAACGAGAAGGCATTTTGTATGTTGGTTTATTTGTTTTCTATTTGTTAAAAGCTTAGAAGTCTTAGGCCAATGGAAAATGGATAGATTTCATCGCCCTTACCATCTTCGAATAGCTGTACTGGGTAGTAGGTGGCAAAAAGGCTTAACCCTCGGTACCCTAAGCGAGCAGTTAGCCCGTATCTAAAAGGCGACAGGTTAAAATCGTCGCGAACTTTATCCTTTCCCTTATTAGTTCCTTCGTATACAACTTTGGTGTTCGATCCAATTTTTACACCCCCTACCACGCCGGCCGAGAAGAAAATACGGTGGCGATAGCTTGTGGGTATCTGGAATTCAAGAAGTAGTGGGGCGTTTAAGTAAGTTGTAGAGAGCCTCGATTTGGTGACTATTTTATTTGGATCCAGCAAGTAGGAGTCATCAACCACCGTTTTGCCGTCAACTACTGTTATGGTATTTGAGTTGCGGAAGTGGTAGTTGTTGAATTCTAGCCCTAAACCAGTTACCATTCCTACCTTATCGGTGCCAAAACCAAAGCTATACTGCATAAAGTTAAGGTTAAAGTTCCACGACCTACCCTGCTTAAGTTCAAGATATTTCAGGTCATCCTGCATATTAATCGATTGGTCAGCATCCATTAAGCCGTTGAAGCCCCACTCAAACCCTGCCCAATGACCTTTAAAACGGGCTTTACGCTTGTAAGTAAAGTCCTTATCCTTAAAGCTGTCGAATGTGTGCTTATCGCCCGTGTCGGGAATTTCAATAGAAGTGGTACCATCCTTCTCAACAATCACAATCTCCCGTTTGCCTAATCTAATCTTTGTTGTGTCCTTACCGCTCATCTGCGTTACGGTTTTAGTATCTACATTGGTTTTTGTTGTATCAACGATGGCATACTTAGTAGTATCCGTCATCTCTAAGTTTTGTAGAACTGCTAGTTTATCGTCCTGGGCTACTGTTATGGTGGTTAAAATTGATAGCGCCAGAGTGGTTAATAGTAATTTCATATTATTTCTAGTTTTAGTGAAAATTTAATTTGTGAATTCTGCTGTATGACGGCGATGTCCATAAAATGTTACAGGGCTCTGCTAATTTTTCCGAATGGGCACTGAAAGAGCAAAAAGTTCCGATTCGAAATATATTTTCTCAATCCTTCCCTCCTCGTTCTTTTTAGCGTCAAGGTTCAATGTTCTTCCTGTTGCGTTCGAAAGCCTGTTGAATCCCATTTGGGCTAATTCAAATAGTCCAATTTCTCGCACTCCCGATGATTGATTGCTGCCGACAGGTTCAGGTTGGGCTTTGTGGGGTAGGTGTAAACTCGCCAAGGATAGGGAAGGCTTAGTGTCATCAATTATAGTTGATTGTGGTATTTGAACTAGAGTTATACTTGATATCTTAGTGATTTCAATATTCGAATCAACTTCCTGTGTTTCTTGTGAAATCAGGCTGGTTTCATTGTCAATCATTGTTTGGGGTTTATCTTTTATGATTGCAATTGGAGTTTCTATAACACTCGGAACATCAGCTGGGATGTTTATGGTTGATTCTTCAATGGCAACTGGTTCAATCATCTCATCTGTCCCAGTATTTCGAGTTTCGGCATCAATAGCCAACTGCTCCCCGTTGATTGAGTCGAATTGGTTAATTCCAACGTTCAGGGCAAAAACCAGTATTAAAGCAGCAGCAACACCACTACTTATGGTTTGCAGCGTTTTGTGCGTTATGTTTACTAGGCCAATTCGTTTAATTGCTGATTTTTTTCCGAAAACTATTTCTGTGCTGGCTACGAGCTTCGTTTTATTTATATCGGAAAGTGTTGTGTTTGCGCTTGCATCTGTATCCAAATGATGGTTTAACTCCTTATCCTCTAGCTCGGTTATGTCTCCCTCAATTTTTGCAATGCAAAGGTAGTCCAAGCGGCTTTCTACCCCCAACTGTGAATCTTTTTTTAAAAGTTCACTTTTTGAATATGGGGTATCAACCGGTACTAGATGTGCGCTTTCAATACCATGTAGCTCAGCAGCCAAGTCGGGGTTTTGCTCTAGGAATGCCTGCAACTCCTTAGCCTGCGTACACGATAGATTGCCATCGATGTAATCGATAAAGTAAACCTCGTAGTTGTTTCTATTAATTGGCATGGCTAAATAACAGTCTCTAGTTGTCCTATGTATTGCTTCAAAGCTATTCGAGCTCTGTAAATATATACCTTTACTTGCGACTCGTTAAGGCCGGTAATCCCCCCAATCTCCTCGTAAGAGTAACCCTCGTAGTCCCTTAGCAGTATAACCGAACGTTGTACTTCTGGTAGCTTTTTCAGGGCTTCATGCAGTACTTCTTGTAGATCGCTATACTGCGCCGTTGTGCTTAAGCTGATTTCACTGGCTTCGTCCATCGCACCGCTCCGCTTGTTCATCCTTATAATGTCGATACAGGCATGGTAAGCCGATGTGAACAGATACGATTTTACCTTGGCAAAATCTACATTTTCGCGTTTTACCCATAACCGCTCAAAACAATCCTGCACCACATCGTTAGCCCCATCGGCATCGCCTAAAGTTTTTAGGGCAAAGCGATACAGTCCGTCGGCAAAGCTATCGACACAAGAATTGTACTCCTTAGCGGTCATGCAAATTTTTGGTATTTCGTTGGTATGACGGTGAACCCAACACAAAGTTACAGCAATACATATTATTTTTATATGAATATCCGCTAATGTGCCTAAAATATTATATTTGTACAAAATTTATTGAAAATGAATTTTATAGATTTTGTAAAGCAGCATCCTGATGAGAAAA
>NZ_JAANIG010000056.1 GCF_011174675.1 Perlabentimonas gracilis
ACAGTGTACACACCGTGCAACACAGTGAACCAAAAAAAACACCGTGCAACTCTGTGTGCTACACACTGTAACTCTGTGACCAAGAAAATATACCACCGTATGACTCTGTGTAATACACCGTGTAACTCAGTGACCCAAAAAGAAACAAAGCGTAAATCCCTGCCCGACTGCCTGCCCGACTGGTTCTTTCAGGCGGGTGCCTTTCAGGCAGAAATCAAATCATCGTCACGTGTGCTGAGTGGCACACTGAGCCTGCCGAAGTGCTATGTCGAAGTATCTACGTTCCATTTTCATCAGTGTTCCTTCTCTTAAACACAGAACGCAAAGAAATGTCAATACATAATCAAACATAATTGCACATTCCATCACTTCTATAATATGAGAAAACTTAAAGTTGTTACCGTTGTTGGTACCCGACCCGAGATAATTAGGCTCTCAAGAGTTCTTGCAAAACTCGATGAATCTGAAGCCATAGAGCATATCTCAATTCACACGGGACAGAACTACGACTATGAGCTTAACCAAATATTCTACGAGGATATGGGCATCCGCAAGCCCGACCATTTTCTTGAAGCGGCAGGTGCAACCGCTACCGAAACCATTGGCCAAATACTTATTAAAATCGATCCGCTGCTCGACCAAATAAAACCCGATGCATTTTTAGTGCTGGGCGACACCAACAGCTGTCTTTGCGCCATTCCTGCAAAAAAACGGCATATTCCCATTTTTCATATGGAGGCGGGCAACCGATGTTTCGATCAGCGCGTTCCTGAGGAAACCAACCGTAAAATAGTTGACCATATCTCCGACATCAACCTAACATATAGCGATATTGCACGCGAGTACTTGCTAAGGGAAGGCATATCCGCCGACAGGATCATCAAAACGGGCTCTCCTATGTTTGAGGTGCTAAACCATTACCTACCCAAAATTGAAAATTCTGATGTGCTGAAAAGGCTAAATCTTACAAAGGGTGAATTCTTTGTTGTATCGGCGCATCGCGAGGAAAATATCAACAGCGAGAAAAATTTTAAGGGCCTAATTGACTCCCTAAACCTAATTGCGGAGCAATACGGATATCCTATTATTGTAAGTACCCACCCCCGCACCCGAAAGAAATTGGAGGAATTTAGGTCACGGAGTAACTCAGTGTCTGACACAGTGGGACACAGTGAAACATTATTCACAAATCCACTAATACAATTTATGAAACCTCTCGGGTTCTCCGACTATAACGCCCTACAGATGAACGCCTACGCCGTGCTATCCGATAGCGGCACAATATCCGAAGAGTCATCCATCCTAAACTTTAGAGCGCTGAATATCCGAGAGGCTCACGAACGCCCCGAGGCCATGGAGGAAGCATCGGTAATGATGGTGGGTCTTAGCCCCCAGCGAATTTTGCAGGGACTGACCCAACTCCAACAGCAGAAAGTGGGTGACGAGAGAAATTACCAACTGGTATCGGACTACTCAATGCCCAATGTATCTGATAAGGTGATGCGGATTATTCTGAGTTATACCGATTATGTAAAACGAGTTGTTTGGGGGGAATAACCCTTACTCTAAAGTAGAACAAATCTTTATCCTTTTCAACTATGCCAAAGAACAACACATTACTTATCACCGGCGGCACAGGCTCTTTCGGCAATGCTGTTCTAAATAGATTTTTAAACGACGACCGTTTCTCCGAAATCCGAATCTTCTCCCGCGACGAGAAGAAGCAGGACGATATGCGTCACCGCCTCAACAACCCCAAGGTGAAGTTCTACATTGGCGATGTGCGCGATAAGCGCAGCGTGGATGGCGCCATGATGGGCGTTGATTACGTGTTTCATGCTGCCGCTTTGAAGCAGGTACCATCTTGTGAGTTCTTCCCAATTCAGGCGGTTCGTACTAATGTTTTCGGAACGGAAAATGTAATTGACTCTGCAATTCAGCACGGAGTAAAGAATGTTGTTGTTCTGAGCACCGATAAAGCTGCATACCCAATAAACGCAATGGGCATTAGCAAGGCCATGATGGAAAAGGTAGCCATTGCCAAGGGACGGGCACTTGGAGCAGATGCGCCAACCACCATCTGCTGTACAAGGTACGGCAACGTAATGGCCAGCAGGGGCTCGGTTATACCACTATGGATTGATCAAATCAAATCAGGCAAGGAGATCACCATCACCGACCCCAACATGACCCGCTACATGATGACCCTGGAGGATGCGGTGGATCTGGTGCTATTCGCCTTTGAGAACGGGAAGAATGGCGACCTGTTTGTGCAGAAAGCTCCGGCTGCCTCGCTTGTTACGCTGGCCAAGTCGCTTACGGAACTATACAAATCTGAAGAAAAGATAAGGGTTATTGGTACGCGCCACGGCGAGAAGCTTTACGAAACGCTGGTTACCCGCGAGGAAATGGCCAACAGCATAGACATGGGGAACTACTACCGCATACCCTGCGATGCCCGCGACCTAAACTACGATAAGTACTTTGTGCAAGGGCAGCAGGAGGTATCGACCATTGAGGACTACCACTCGCACAACACCCAACAGCTGGATGTGGAGGGGATGAAGAAACTGCTGCTCAAGCTGCCGCTAATTAGACGGGATGTACTGGGCGACACGGAGGCCATTCAGTACCCAGACTAAAGTATTCCACAGAGTAACACTGTGTTTTACACAGAGAAACACTGTGAAACATATTATGAGAGAAATAAACCAAATAACCCACGAGATACTAGACTCTGCCTATAAGGTGCACTCTGCACTTGGCCCCGGTTTGCTAGAATCATCCTACCGTACCTGCTTGGTTTACGAACTTCGAGAAAAGGGGTTCAAAGTGGAGGAAGAAAAACCGTTACCCTTGGTATATGAGGAGATTAAAATGGACTGCGGTTATCGTATCGATATCCTCGTTGAAGACAAGGTTGTTGTGGAACTAAAAACCGTTGAAAACTTTAAGGATGTTCACACCGCACAGGTTTTAACATATCTCAAACTAACTGGTTGTAAGGTTGGATTACTCCTCAACTTCTACACCAAAAGCCTAAAAGACGGAATTAAAAGATTAATCTTATAATACCACAGTGTAACTCTGTGCCATACACTGTGTAACACCGTGAAACTAAATGATTAAAGTAGGCATAACTGGTCAAGCAGGGTTTGTAGGAACACACCTATACAACACCCTAGCACTACACCCCAACAAGTTCCAACGAATCCCCTTTGAGGATTCCTATTTCCAAAACGAGGAGAAACTCAAAGAGTTCGTTACCCAGTGCGATGCCATTGTGCACTTAGCCGCCATGAACCGTCACAACGACCCCGAGGTAATATACAAAACCAACATCGGGCTGGTGAAGCAGCTTATCACAGCCTGCGAGGAGACCAACTCTACACCCCACATCCTCTTCTCATCCTCAACCCAGGAGGAGCGCGATAATCTATACGGCAAATCGAAAAAGGAGGGCAGGGAGCTGTTTGAGGCGTGGGCGCAAAGGAATGGCGCACCGTTTACAGGGCTGGTAATCCCCAACGTGTTTGGGCCCTTTGGGCACCCATACTACAACTCGGTGGTGGCCACCTTCTGCCATCAGCTAACCCACAACGAAACACCCAAGATAGAAGTGGATGGGGAGTTAAAATTGATATACGTAGGCGAGTTAGTAGATGTTTTTATTAATAAATTGCTTGGGCACAGAGTACCACAGAGTAATACACAGAGTAACACCGTGTCAAACACTGTGAAACACTGTGAAACTAAACTTATTGAGCATACAGCTACAATAAAAGTATCTAAACTACTCCAACTTCTAAAATCATACAAGGAGAACTACTTCGCCAAGGGCATTATCCCCAACCTCAACAATCCCTTCGAGCGCAACCTGTTCAACACCTTTGTGTGCTACATCGACCATAAAACCTTTTTCCCGTTCCATCTCGACCTAAAAACCGACGACCGCGGCTCGTTTGTAGAAACAGTGAAGCTCAACAGCGGGGGGCAGGTATCGTTCTCCACCACCAAGCCCGGCATTACGCGCGGCAACCATTTCCACACCCGCAAGGCCGAGCGGTTTGCGGTGATAAAGGGCAAGGCTAGGATTGAGCTGCGCAGAATTGGAACCAACGAGGTTTTATCGTTTGAGCTGGATGGCAACCAGCCATCATATGTGGATATGCCCATCTGGTACACCCATAACATCACCAATGTGGGTAACGAGGATGTGTACACCATATTCTGGATTAGCGAGCACTTTGATGCTGATGATCCCGATACCTATTTCGAAACCGTTTAAAGACTGTGCCACAGTGTAACACAGTGAAAACACCGTGGAACTCAGTGAAACAAAAAGAAATGACACCGTGTGACTCAGTGGAAACACAGTGTCCCATAGTGAACCAAAAAAAACCTCCACAGAGTAACACTGTGAAACAAAAAACACCGTGTAACACTGTGAACAAGAAAATATACCACCGTGCAACTCTGTGTGCTACACACTGTAACTCTGTGACCAAGAAAATATACCACCGTGCAACTCTGTGTAATACACAGTGTAACTCTGTGACCAAGAAATACCACCGTGTAACACAGTGTACACACCGTGCAACACAGTGAACCAAAAAAAACACCGTGCAACTCTGTGTGCTACACACTGTAACTCTGTGACCAAGAAAATATACCACCGTGCAACTCTGTGTAATACACAGTGCAACTCTGTGACCAAGAAAATATACCACCGTGCAACTCTGTGTAATACACAGTGTAACTCTGTGACCAAGAAATACCACCGTGTAACACAGTGTCCCAAAAAGAAACAAAGCGAAAATCCCTGCCCGACTGCCTGCCCGACTGGTTCTTTCAGGCGGGTACCTTTCAGGCGGGGGTCTTTCAGGCGGGTGTTAAATCAGCGTTATCAGTGTTCTAAAACCGAGCGCCAAACGCTAAAACTCCCTATCTTTACCCCATGAACAACACACTTATTTCCGGCGCCGATGGGTTTATTAAACAACTTTAACTTATAATACAAAATAAAATTGATAATTAACTCAATTAAAAACTTTGCACTTGGATTCTTAACCAAAGGACATGAACGCACCCTTCGTGCAAAAAAAAATATATTAGCATCCTTTGTAATAAAGGGGCTTAATATTGCCATTGGCCTTGCGTTAGTTCCACTAACCATAAACTACCTTGAGCCAACAAAATATGGAATATGGATAACCCTTAGCTCAATAATTGGTTGGTTTGGTTTTTTTGATATTGGCTTAGGCCATGGACTCCGTAACCGATTTGCAGAGGCTCTAGCCAAAGGGCAGCACGAACTTGCCCGAACATATGTTAGTACAACCTACGCGATACTAACAATAATTATTTCGGGAATTTTAATCTTATTCTTTATAGTTAACCCTTATCTTAACTGGAATACTATTCTGAACGTACAAGAAGATGTTGTTTTAGGAAATCATTTATCTCTACTTGCCCTAATTGTTTTTACCTTTTTTTGCATCAGCTTTGTATTAAAACTAATAACAACAATACTTACAGCAGACCAAAGACCAGCGCTTGCCTCAACTTTCGATTTGTTTGGAAAAGCACTTTCATTGATTGTAATTTTTATTCTCACAAAAACTACGGAAGGGTCAATTGTATATTTAGGAACTGTCTACAGCATAATGCCAGTAGTTGTTTTACTATCATCAAGTTTATGGTTTTTCAGAGGCAGATACAGTTTATATAGACCAAACATTAGGTTTATTGAATTTAAACGGGCTAAAGATCTCCTTAATCTAGGAATAAAGTTTTTTATCATTCAGATCTCCGTTATTGTATTATATCAAACTAACAATATAATAATATCACAACTATTTGGACCTTCAGAGGTTGCTCCATATAGCATAGCGCATAAGTATATGGGAGTAAATCTTATGATTTTTTCAATTATTATTACACCATTTTGGAGTGCTGTAACAGAAGCTTGGGTAAAAAAAGATGTAAATTGGATAAAAAAAATTATCAACAAGCTTATTGTCATTTGGTTTTTATTATTACTACTTGGATTAATCTTTTTCTTCGTATCTAAGACGATTTATAGTATTTGGTTAGGAAATGATATCATAATACCTTATACCATAACAGGTCTGGTAGGTGTATGGATTTTTATCGATGCTTGGAAAAGAATATTCAATACATTTCTTAATGGAATAGGTAAAATAAAAATACAACTTTACCTAGAATCCCTAGCAGCCTTTATTAATGTACCTTTATGTATAATATTAGGAAGGAAGATTGGTATAGAAGGAATTCTTATAGCTAATATTATTGTCACAATTGCAACAGCAGCAGTTTATCCAATAAAATATTATGGTATTATTAAAAATTTTAATCGTTAAGAAAACAAGATGATAATCAATAGAATAAATTATCTTGATGTTTTCTTAATGTTTTTCCTTTTAATCATATATGCTAACCCATACTTAAGGAACTATACAGAGGAGTTAATTATTGCTGGGATTCTTTTTTGCATTATTTTTTATCACAATAGTATTTACAATGTAATTAAGCAGAATAATATTGGACTTGTTCTCGTGTTTTTGCTTATTTCCTTTGACATCTACCATATTATCGCGACAGGCTTGAAGTCAACAGCACTTATTAGAGTGTCTGCATATTATGTTTTTGCCTTCCTCTGTGCTAGTGCTTTGAACACAAGGTTTGTTGGTGTATACGTAAAAACCATTTATTACTACTCAATTGTTGGATTACTCTTTTATTGTATAATATATCTCTTCCCATCATTTGGTCATTCTCTAAATCTTATTGGGGAGTTATTTTTCCCCAATAATACAACGAATAACACAATAATCATTTACACAATTGAAAGTTCATATTTAGATGGGACACTAAACTATTTGAAGAATCCTGGGTTTGCATGGGAAGCAGGTTTGTATTCAATATTTGTAAATATTGCGTTGTATTTTTCACTATTTTCATTAAACAAACCAACTGTTTCTTCATTATTTAATGTGATAAATTTAGTTTTAATAGGAACAGTACTGTCTACTTTTTCAACCGCTGGTTACATCGGTTTGTTTTTTATAATCCTAATGTTCTTGTTTAGTGTAAGGACTAAACTCAAATACCTCTACATTATTTCCTTTCTTTTAATTGGAATTTCATCCTATTTAAGCCTGGAGTATCTTGGTGATAAGATTTCTGATCAAGCAGAACAGGCTTTTGAATCACAAAATCGATTTGGCTCTTTTTTATTGGATTGGGAAGATATAAAGAAAAGACCTTTAATGGGATGGAGTAGAGATGAGAAAATCCTTTTTGGAGATGATGCTTGGACACTCGAGACACATAGACCTAATGGTATAACCAATTTGATCAGAAGCTATGGATTATTATATTTCTTACTCTTGGGTTATTTATGGTTTTTATCTATTAAAAGATATCTGTACTACTCTGGTGTTCGCTCTCGGATTTTTAAAACCTTTGTTTTCCTTGCAGCATTATATATGATGGCGTTTTCTCAACTGGTTTTAAATTCATATTTTTTCTTATCATTATTGTTTTTAAATTATTCAAATAAGAGATATTCTTATTCTCAGAATAAATAGTATACTGTAAAATGAAGATTTTCATTATATCAATTTATAGTTTCCCCTTAGGGCTAGCCCCCACAAATAGAATTATCGCTTATTCAAAAGGACTAATTAGTAATGGAGCTGATGTTACCGTTATTCTACCATTCCCAACAGACAAGCATACATCAACATACTTACCAAAATCAGGAAATTACCAAGGAATTAATTACATCTACACATCATATAGGTATAAAAATAAACTTAAGGTTTTTAGAGCATTTTTACATTTCACAGGGTTAAGAAAACTAGTTGGACTTTTCTTTGCTAGTATATACTTTTTGAAAAACTATAAAAATAAAAACATTGACCATATTGTTATAAGTACCGATGAAATATCTACACTTTTTGTATTTTCAATAATAGGAAAAATATGTAAAGCGAAATCTGTTTTTATTTTTGATGAATATCCAATACCCATTAGACATAAGCTTAAAGATAGAATTCCCAAATTGAAAGAGTTTTTATATCGTTTAGTGCTAAAGCAAATCAATGGCTACGTGTCAATTTCTGAAAAGTTGAAAGAATACTATTGTAATTTAAGTCCAAAACCCACACTAATCCTTTCTAGCATAACTGATATATCAAGATTTAAATCAGAAAAAAGGGATTGTCAATTAAATGATTCATACCTATGTTATATGGGAAATATGGAACTTGCAAAAGATGATGTGGATAACATAATAAAGGCGTTTTCAATAGTATCACCAAAGTATCCCGAGCTAACCTTACGATTATACGGAAGTCCAAACCTAAAAAGTAAAGATTATTTAATGAACATTGTTAATAAACTCGGCTTAACCAACCGTGTGCTTTTTATGGGTAAGATTACGTTCGATCAGGTTCCTTCTGTGCTCAGTAATGCCAAGATTCTGGTTTCTTCACAACCAAATACGGTAAGGGCATCAGGTGGATTCCCAACAAAATTAGGCGAGTATTTAGCATCAGGAACCCCTTCTATTATTACAGATGTTGGAGAAAATTCACGGTATGTTAAGGATGGTGAACATTTATTTTTCGTAGAACCCAATAACCCTATGGCTTATGCAAATAAGTTGGTTTTTGTTTTAGAAAACTACATACAAGCTTTGACTATTGGCGAGAGAGGGAAAGAATATATTTTTAATAATTATTCAAATACAAAGAAAGCTCTCGAGATGAAAGATTTTTTAGATAGTCTAACATAATTATATAGGCGCTGAATGTTTCTAATTTAATCTAATTTGAACCTGAAAATTAAACTCAAAAAAAATGCTAAGAAGAATTTTAGATTTAATCAAATACCTTTTCCTTAGCCCAAGCAAGTACGCTAAGTCAATAGGTGTTCAAGTTGGTGTGGGTTGTTACATTTCAACTAAAAAGTTTAGTTCAGAACCCTACCTTATAAAAATTGGAAGTAATGTCAGAATATCTAGGGGTGTGTCATTTTATACCCATGGGGGTATTTGGCCTTTCAGAAAGGTTTATCCTGAACTTGACTACTTTGGCAAAATAGTTATTGGAAACAATTGCTACATTGGTGAAGATGTAAAAATTATGCCAGGAGTTACTGTTGAAGATAACTGTATAGTAGGGGCTGGAACCATTTTAACAAAAAGCGTAATACAGGGGACTGTCGTAGCTGGTAACCCCGCAAAATATGTTGGTGAGACAAAAGAATTTTTAGAAAAAATAAAAAAGTATAACTGCAAAACCAAAGGACTGTCCTATTTTAAGAAAAGGCAATTGTTATTAACATTTGATGACAATTCATTTGTAAAAAAAGATTGGATTCTGAGAAAATGAAAACAATTGTTATAATAAGTACAATGCGGTTTGTAAACAACAATTCCGCAGGTGTCAATAGAATGCAAAAGTATGCAAGAATTTTTATTAGTAAAGGAGTAAGGGTTATTTTTGCGAGCCTTCTCGAGTTTAATCAAGATGCAACTTTACTTGAATTATTCCCCGGCACTTTAACATTCTATTCCCCACGTTCTTCCAATACTAACTTTAAAGATCAGAAATATAAAATAATTAATTTTTTAAAAACCTTAACAAAGAATGTTAACTACGAAAAGAATGTTTTGTTTTTAGTTTATCCCTCAACATATAATTTGTTTGATGTGCTTGTGGTTCTATACCTAAAGATAATAAAAGGTTACAGAGTGTTCTTTGAAGCCAATGAGGTACGGAAATATACAATTAGAAGCAAAGGGCCTTATGGCATTTTAAAGTATATCTCTTATAGCCTTTCTGAAATTTTTCTATATTTTTACAATGGAATAATATGTATTTCCGAATCTATTGAAAAATATTACAGTAATTATAATAAAAAAAACATTAGAATTCCCATACTTACAGATAGTAGTTCGGAAGTTGTTCTTAAATATTTTTACTCGCAAAATGAAGCGTTTAATATAGCTTTGGCTGGAACCATAGATGTTGAGAAAGAGAATTTAAAAGTTTTTCTTTTATCAATAAGAATATTGTCAGATAGAGGCTATAAAATAAAGTTTAATCTTTTCGGTAAAGTTTCAGATTTAGAGAAGTCCAAATTATATCATTTGATTAAGATGTTAAATTTAAATAGTGTAGTTGTGTTATGCGGTGAAGTCCCTTATGATAAACTTCAAGATAAATTGCAAGAAAATAACTTATTGGTTTTACCGAGAAAGCCCACCAAACAAAATCAGTTAGGGTTTTCAACGAAATTAAGTGATTATATTCAGGCTTGTGTTCCTGTATTATTAACGGATGTAAGTGATAACCTAAAGTACATAGAGGCATCTGTTAGTGGAATTGTTGCTGATTATAATAGTGAATTTGACTTTGCAGATAAGATTAGTTACTTAATTGATAATTACAATTCACTTGCACCAACAATTACGAAAAATGCTAACGAAGTAGCTATGAGTCATTTCCATTTTTCCAATTACACTAGTAAATTATATGATTTTCTATTTAATGAATGAAAGAGAGAATTTTTATTCTTATAAATACGCTTAAAACTGGCGGAGCAGAAAAGCAAAGCATTTATCTTTTCAATGCTTTGAGTAAGATTTTTAAGGTTATATTAGTTGTTTACTATGGTAAGCAGGTTGATAGGCGGATGCTTAGTCTACTCGATGATAATTATAAAAATAGTTTATTATTATTAGACGGGAATCACATCATAAAACTATGGAGGATATATAAACTATTTAAGGAGGATAAGGGGGATGTTTGCATTTCGTATTTAGCCACTACAAATACAATAAATGGAATTATTGGATGGCTAGCAAGCGTACAATTACGTATTGGTGGATTAAGGAGTTCTAAGTATACAAGGGGCAAGTTGCTGGTTCAACGATTTTTACATAATCATTTATTATCCTACTCAATTTTCAACAATTACAAGGGCTATAATGTGCTAACAAGCAAAGGGTTTAACCCCCAAAAGGGTATTGTTATTCATAATTGTATCGATATTCAGGAAAAGGTAAATAGAACAGATCCCCAAAAGCAGATTACTATTCTTTCGGTTGGTCGGTTTGTTGAGGCAAAAGACTACAAAACAGCTTTTGTTGCAATTAAGAGAATAGCCCACGTTTGTAATATTAAGTATATTGTAGTGGGACAAGGGCATTTGGAGTATGAACTCCGTCAGTTTGTAAAAGAATCAGGGCTTAGCCAGCATGTTGAATTTGTTGTTAATCCTCCCGAGGTTGATACATACTACAAACAGGCAGATATATACCTTTCTACCTCGCTCTTCGAGGGTTTATCAAATTCCATTATGGAGGCTATGTCGTTTGGGCTTCCTGTTATTGCTACGGATGTTGGTGATAATAATCAGCTCGTACTTGATGGGCAGTCTGGTTTCCTTACCCCAATAGGGAATGGTGAATTAATTGCTGATAGGTTGTTAATAATAATTACTGACAATAAACTTAGGTTAAGTATGGGAGAATTAGGCTATAAACATATTAAAGAGTACTATTCTATCGATGCATTTTCCAATAAGTATATTGAATTAATAAATCGCTTAAGTAATGAGTTTAAAGCCTAAAGTAGCAGTAATTGGTTTAAAAGGCCTCCCCGCTTATGGTGGTGCTGCAGCTGTTGGTGAGGCATTAATTAATGAGCTTAAGGGCAATTACAGTTTTACTGTTTACTCAACTTCCTCTCATACTCATTTAAAAACGGCGGTATATAGTGGTTTCAAACAGGTTGTATTTAATAAAATTCCTTTTAAGAAGTTAAATACACTCTACTATTACATTGTTTCTACTCTCCATACATTGATTTTTGGTAAATACAATTTGGTTCACCTGCATCACCGCGATGCTGCATTTATTATACCTCTATTAAGAATTCGTTTTCGGGTTATTGTAACCACCCACAATAGCTTTGTGGTAACCGATAAATGGAAAAAGTACGAGTGGTTTTTTCAGCTAAATGAGCGTTACTTTATTCGCTTTGCCAATAGGGTTACATGTGTTTCAAAGAACGAGGTTCGTAAGTTTAAAAAAGAAATTAATTTGGATGTTACCTACATTCCCAATGGTATTTCACAGGCGTTTACTGAGCAAACCTCAAAATCAAAAGACACTTCAAATTACATTTTTTTTGGGGCAGGTCGTATAATTCGTACAAAGGCTTTACATATACTGTTAAAAGCTCTACATCAAATAAATTATAATGGGAAACTACTAATTGCAGGCGATACTGACCAGAGTATCGAATACAAAAAGGAACTATTAGAACTTAGCAAAGGAATACAAACAGAGTATCTTGGATTAATAAAAGAAAAAGATTTGCTCCTAAACTATATACAAAATGCTAGTTTGTTTGTTTATCCTTCTTCTTTAGAGGCTATGTCAATGATGTTACTTGAAGGGGCGTCAGTTCAAACACCAATTATCTGTAGCGACATTATTGAGAATAAGGATATTTTTTCTGATGATGAAGTGCTTTTTTTTAAGGTTGACGACTACAACGACCTTGCCTCAAAGATTACATTTGCTCTAAATAATTTAGATCAAATGAATATGAAAGCCGAGAATGCATACAAAAAACTAATTCTCGAATACAACTGGGAAAAAATCAGCTTAAAATACGCTGAAATTTATAATCGTTTAATTGAGTAAAATTGTTTCAAACTACCCCGCCAGCGAAAAGGTAATGCGTGAAAATCCCGATTACCAGTATAATTTCAAATAATACTACGCTAACCCCCCTCTTTCCAATGCAACTCCTCAAATCCATAAACTCCCACCCCACCAATTACTCTTCACTCCAACGCAAATGTGATAAGCAATACTCTCCCTTTACCATTGCGATGGGATGTGCAACCTATGCAGGCCAAACCTAAAAAGCCGTTTCTAAAGATTTAAAGGCATGGAGGAGAAATAATCCTCCCTACCCTGCTTTGCACAAAACTTCCCTTTAAGTAATATGATTCATCTACGCTTGTAGTTTTTCCCCTCTCCTCCTAAGTTAGATTGTCTTGTCAAATGATGTTACAGAAATTGTTACATTTAACAGATTTGATAATATCCTCCAAGCCCTGCAAGCACAGGGTTTTTCTTTTATTACTTTTGGGGAGTATATGGAACTCGGAGCAAGTGAAGGTTTGACTTCAAGTCAAGCCTTCACTACTAAGCAAATAATCCTCCGCCACGATGTAGACCTGCTGCCACAAAACTCCTTGGCTACAGCCAAGCTGGAGCACGAGTTAGGCATAAAGGGAAGCTACTACTTCCGCGCAGTACCCCAGAGCTGGGACGAGCAAATAATTAGGGAGATTGCTGCGCTGGGCCACGAGGTGGGTTACCACTACGAGAACCTAACCATCTGCAACGGCAACATAGAGGAGGCCTACACGGACTTTACGGTAAACCTATATAGGTTACGCCAGCTTACCAATGTTACAACTATTTGTATGCATGGTAGCCCCACAAGCAGGTACGATAGTAAGGATATATGGAAACACTATAGCTACAGAGATTTAGGCATTATTGGCGAGCCCTACTTCGATATGGATTTCGACCATTTTTTCTACCTAACCGATACCGGCCGCCGGTGGGATGGCTGGCGCACTAGCGTGCGGGATAGGGTTCCTCAGCAGGAGCGTTGGATTAAAGAGGGTCTGGTTTTTAAAACCACAAGCAATATTATTAAAGCCGCCCACAGCGGAAAGCTACCACCCCAAATAATGATTACCGTTCACCCCCAGAGTTGGAGTAGTTCGGCTGTACCATGGCTAAAGGAGTTGGTATTGCAGAACGTGAAGAATTTGGTTAAGCGGGTTATAATTGGTTTTAGATAGCAATTCATATTTAGACTTGATTACTCAACAATGAGCCACAGTGGAACTCAGTGTGGACACACCTGCCTGCTGCCTGCCGACATAGGCAGAGCATGCAGGGTGTTACACAGTGGAATTAAAAGTTGGTATTGCTGAACGTAAAAAATTTGGTTAAGAGGGTTTTAATTGGATTTAGATAGCCGATCACATTTAGATATGCTAAAGAACCAACCACTGTGTTACTCAGTGTATGACACTGTGGTAATCAGGGCCCCCAAAAAATATCTACCACAACCTGTCCCGCCGCTCTTTGGCGGGAGTGTTACACCGTGGAATTAAAAGCTAGTGGTGCAGAACGTGAAGAATTGGTAAAGAGGATTTTAGTTACAGCTAACCGATAAGGCGAAGCCTAATTTTGAGGGCTTTAGCGGCGAATCTGTTATGCAAAGTTATTATATTCCCCTGCTTATGCAAGATCTTTTGATATACAAACATAACGCTCCCAATTCTCCTCAATAGTTCTACTATGAGATAGAGCTAACGGTTGAAGGTTGTGGCTAGTGGGGGAGTGCGTAGCCTAAGTTTTAGTCCCCCGACGAAAACCCTGTCTGTACTGCCCTATCTTTTGCCAGTCAGGCGTTTCGGTAGGCAGAGCCCGAGCGGGCGAAACCGCTCCGAAGTTCCAATGTCAACCCATCTTGTCTCGTCTCGTCAAAACTTTGACGAGACGAGACGAGACTACACCCCTTGTTGGGGGCTGGGCTTATTATAGAGAATCAATTTCCTCCTTTGATAATCCAGTAGATTTCACAATAATATCTATTGAGATATTGCTGTTTTTTAATTCTTTTGCTATGTTAATGGATTTATTGTGCGCTTCTTCTTTTCTAATCCGGTCTTCCTCGTCCACTTTCATAGTCCAAACCATACTTGCGCTGTATCTCAAATCCTCTTGATACTTTTTGTAATTTGCTAAATCCTCTTCTGATAGCTTATCTACTCTTAACAACTCTTTCGCTATATCAATTCCCTGTGCGGTAAATTCATCTCTTATCTCGTTGTTTTTCAAGTAAAATATCCATTCATCGAGAGTGGAGATTGCATTATCATCGAATTGATTTACTTTTATAACGTAATATTCAGGAAAGATTTCAAACGGTTCATTCTTACCAAGTAGTTCAACTTGTTTTTCGGATAGTTTTAATTTGTCCTTTTTATGAACTCCCACAAAATCAGTTCTTCCGTAGTAGATGTAATCGTCTCCCTGCCCAAGGTCAAAATAGACTATGTTGACAGAATAGACTTTTTTAACATTCTTGTAAGGCTCTCCCACTGAAATGTATTCTGTAATCACCTTTGATGTTCCATAAGCCATTCTATGGAAATAGTCATATTCATTCTGATTTTGAATCTCAACTATCACAAGTTCGCCTTTTGAGTTTTTCACAAGAATATCAACACGATTATATTTGTCGTTCTCAAATTTCTGATTACCCTCGCTTTCAAGAATATTCTCAATGCTAATCTTTTCTTTAAGCAGTTCTGATAGAAAACCCTCGAGAACAGTGTAGTTGGCCTTGTTCCTAAGTAATCGCTTTATTGCCCAGTCAAAACGTATTAAATTCCTGCTATTCATATCAATAGTTTTGCACAAAGATAATCAATTTTCAGGTTAGAAGTTTGAATTTGCGATGCATTTTCCTTTTCTCGCCTTGCCCCCAACTATCATTTATATCTACTACTCTAAGCGCACCCCTCCTCTACTCTCACCCTTCAAATCCAAAAACACCCACCCCACCAATTACTCTTCACGCCAACGCAAATGAGATAAGCTAATCCTCACCCTCGCACTGTGTCTCGTCTCTCGTCATCTTTTTTGACGAGAGACGAGATAATCGCACAAACGCATCATCATAACCAGCGCTGGAGCAACTCACCGTTGCCATGGGTAAAAGAGCTAGTGTTGCAGAACGTGAAGAATTTGGTTAAGAGGGTTTATGTTGGGAGGTGGGGTAAATAATTTGTTCTGGCTCTATTCTAAATAACGGTTGATAGTTTAGGTGATCAATCTTGAAGTTATTGTGACAATACATTAGGTGCGTTAGCACCGTAAATATATGTAGAATAATAATTTAAGAACGGAAAGTAGGTGCAGCGCACCAATAATCTTATACTATATCACTAAATCATTATTAACCCGTTGATATTATCGCAGCTATGTGTTTATTTGCCATGATTATTACAAAGATTATCGCTGCTATGCAGCTAATATTAAATGTAATCAAGAATTTCAAAGGATAGCATATTGAATAATACTGACATTTACACTAGCATCCGAAAGTACGAAATTTAAAAATGCCCTCAGAATCCCCTATTTTTGAGTTCGACAAAAAACTTTAAAATTATGGGACTCTTCAGGCGAAA
>NZ_JAANIG010000057.1 GCF_011174675.1 Perlabentimonas gracilis
TTTTTTGTTAATAAAGCACCTATTCTTTAATTTCAACTACAATCCTGACCTTATATTTCTCAATTTCAATCTGTTAATCTTCCGAACATGACTGGGCAATGCCCCCGATTACAGCCCCGAGCTGGGCTTGTTTAAATACGGTGTACTAAAGTTCCTGCAGGAGTCGCAGCCCAAAAAGTGGGAGAAAATTGCCACCATTCACGGGGCTGATGTGGATAATAGGGTTATAAGCCGATTGGTTAAGGAGATGGAGCTGCGGGGTAGTTTGGATGTGCTTCGCAAGGGCTTTACCGATTACGGGGTGAAATTCCAAATGGCCTACCTAAAACCTGTTTCGGGGCTAAACCCCGATGCTTATAAGCTTTATCAATCTAATAGTTTAAAGGTTTTTAGGCAGGTTTACTATAGCAATACCAACAAGAATTCTGTTGATATTGTGCTATCGCTCAACGGTGTTCCCGTGGCAACCATCGAGGTTAAAAACCAGTTTACGGGTCAGGATACCAGCAACGCCAAAAGGCAGTACAACACCACGCGCGATAGTAAGGAGTTGCTATTCGCATTCAAAAAAAGGGCGTTGGTTCACTTTGCGGTCGATCAGGACGAGGTGTTTATGACCACCAAGGTTGATGGTACAAAAACCCGTTGGCTACCATTCAACAAGGGCTACAATAATGGTAAGGGCAATCCGCCTAACCCCAAGGGCTACCGAACCTCATATCTATGGGAGGAGATACTAACCAAGGATAGCTGGATGGAGATAATCCATCAGTTTGTCCATCTGCAAACTGAGGAGTTTGAGATTGAAGGGCGAACCATAAGGAAAGAGAAACTTATTTTCCCTCGTTTTCATCAGCTCGATGCCGTTAGGGAGATTGGCGCCGACGTGCTGGCCAAAGGAGCCGGCACAAATTATCTGGTGCAGCACTCAGCCGGATCGGGCAAGAGTAACACCATTGCTTGGCTTGCCTACCGTCTATCGAGCCTGCACGATACGCTCGATAATCGCCTTTTCGATAGCGTAATTGTGGTAACCGACAGGAAAGTTCTCGATCAGCAGCTGCAGAACACCATCTATCAATTTGAGCATAAATCGGGCGTTGTCCAGAAAATTGATAAGGATAGCCAGCAGCTTGCTCAGGCACTTGGCTACGGCTCAAATATCATCATAACAACGCTGCAAAAGTTTCCCTTTGTAATCGATAAGGTGGGCGATTTGCCCGATAGAAAGTATGCTGTAATTATTGACGAGGCGCACAGCTCGCAGGGTGGCGAGGCCAGCAAGAAGATGAAGGAAGTACTAGCAGTCAAATCGCTTGAGGATGCACAAGCCGAAGACGATTCAAATGATTACACTGATGAGGACTATATCCGTGAGCAGATAGAGCGTTCGGCTACTATTCGGGGTCAGCACGGTAACATATCATTCTTTGCCTTTACCGCCACGCCAAAGTATAAAACCCTAAAGGTTTTTGGCTATACCGACAAGGATGGTAAGCCAAAGCCATTCCACCTTTACGCAATGCGCCAAGCCATTGAGGAGGAGTTTATTCTTGATGTGCTGGAGAACTACACTACCTATGAGCTATACTTCAAACTTAATAAGGCCATTGAGGAAGATCCCCAGCTGAACAAGAAGAAAGCGTCGAAGGCCATTGGCCGATTCGTGTCGTTGCACCCGCACAACCTGGCGCAGAAATCGGAAATTATTATTGAGCATTTTAGGCAGATAGTTGCTAAGAAGCTAGGCGGTCGTGCTAAAGCTATGGTGGTAACAGGGTCGCGCTTACACGCCAAGCGTTACTACGAGGAGTTTAACCGCTATATCAAGGTAAAAGGGTATCAGCATAATATCAAAATTTTGGTGGCGTTCTCGGGCAAGGTAATCGACGATAATTTCCCCGATGGCGTATCTGAACCCGAGCTAACAGGATTTGGGGAGAAGGAACTCCCCAAGATTTTTGATAAGGAGGAGTACAAAATCCTTATTGTTGCCGATAAGTACCAAACAGGGTTCGACCAACCCTTGCTGCACACCATGTATGTCGATAAGAAATTATCGGGCGTAAAGGCTGTGCAAACGCTATCAAGGGTTAACAGAACCTATCCCGGCAAGGAGGATACCTTTGTGCTCGATTTTGCCAACGATAGGCAAACCATCCTAGACTCATTCCAGCCATACTACGAAATAACCACCATAAAGGAGGATGCAGAGCCAAATCACCTGTACGATTTGAAAACCAAGCTCGACGAGTTTCAGGTTTACTGGTATTCGGAGATTGATGCCTTTGCAAATATCTACTTTAACCCAATTACCAAGCTGAACAGCGCAAGGGATCAGAAGAAACTCTACGCACTAACCGATCCCGCAGTGGATAGGTTTAAGGCCATTGACGAGGAGGAGAAGCGGGATGAGTTTAAGAAGATGCTCAGAACCTGGACCAACCTTTACGCATTCCTTTCGCAAATAATGCCCTTTGCCGATGCCGATCTGGAGAAATTCTATGCATACGCCAAGCTACTGCAAACCCGTTTGCCCAAGAGAGATTTGGCCGAATCGTTGCAGCTTACCGATGAGGTTGCCCTGGAGTATTACCGCTTGCAAAAGATAGCCGAGGGAGCAATTGGTTTGGATAAAGATGCAAATGGCGAATTAAGCGGAACGCTTGAGGCAGGCTTAAAACGCCCCAAGGACGAGGAAGCCAAACTATCTGAAATTATTAATGTGCTAAACGATAGGTTTGGCACCGAGTTCGAGGAGGCCGATAGGCTATTTTTCGACCAGATTGAAACCGAGCTTATGCAGGACGAAACCTTACAAAGCCAAGCCAAGGTTAACAAAATAGATACGTTCAAATATGCCTTCGAGGATTTATTCCTAACCAAGCTAATCGACCGTATGGATCAGAATCAGGATATTTTCGAGAAGATCCTTGAGGACAAAGCCTTTGGCGACCTGGTTAAGGAGATAATGATGAAGAGCATTTATAGTAGGATGAATGGGGTGGTGGGGTAGTTTACCAATTGAGATTATTGGTTATATTCTATGGGTATGCAATTGTTTTAACTACAAATATAATCATAGAAAAAATGAGAAAGTATCTAATTACTCTATGCTTAGCACTATTCATTGTGCTATCACTAAAAGGCCAAAATTTATTCTTTATTGGTGAGAATAGTTTCCCCTGCACTGAAAAAATTGCTCTACAGTCTAATGCAGAAGATGGCAGTGACTTGATTATATTGTTCGCTAAAGACGGTAAAACAGGACTTTTGGGAGTTATAACTGAATCGAGTTTCGGTTCACAATTTAGCGATAAGGTAATTATTTATCTTGAAGATGGTAAGGTGTTAACTTGTACTAAAAAGAGAGCAAGTGATCTTGTAGATAACCTTTCCAAAGCTGCTTTCCCTTTGACAAGTGATCAGTTAGAAAAATTAAAAAACAGTAATATTCATACGGTAAGGTATTCGTTAGAACTGAATACTCTCGAAGGTCTTTTGCTGGGAGAAAGGAGTTGGACTGCCTCAAACACAAGGATTCACACCAATTCATTAATAGCTAGATTTTTTTATGAAGGTAAGACGGGGGAGACTGTCTTATATAAAGAACAAGCCACTAAAGTAGTTGAAGATAAGCCAAGAGAATTGGATAGAAGCCAGTTGTTCTCAGGCCAAGAAAGCAGCACAGGAGCAGGCGACGGCATCAGTTTTAGTTTAGGTGGTCGTTCTGCGCTAAAACTTCCAACCCCAGAATACCCACCCAAAAAAAGCGGTACGGTGGTGGTAGAGGTTACCGTAGACAGAAATGGTAATGTTACTAATGTAAGGGGAGGTGTTAGGGGTTCAACAACTAACGACACCGAGTTAATAAATGCAGCCGAAAGAGTTGCCCACAGGGCAAAGTTTGATGTGAGCCAAAAGGCTCCAGCATACCAAACCGGAACTATAACCTACGTTTTTAGATTGCAGGATTAATCGTTCTGTAAGAACTGTATTAATCTAGGGTTGATTAATTAGCAAAAGTCATTTTTGACTTAAATAATGTTTCCTTGTCAACCCCTTAAGCAAAGCTAGCCCACGTTCCAGCTTTGTCAAGGGTATACAAGCGATGTCTTGTTGTTTTGTTCATTTTGGTATCATCGCCCTTGACAAACCCTCCACTTATACCAATGTGCGTTCCAAAGGACAATGTCGAATTGGAACGCCACAGAGGTATAATGCCGATAGACATTCAGCTTAATTTTTATAATGGCTCAAGTTAAGGTCTTCCTAGAAAGAGCATAAAAATTAAAATGCTGAATGCTAATCGGTATTGGGGCTTTTGGTGGCTTAAGGTTTGAACAAGGAGGGGATTGTATGCCAACGAAACCAATTGGAGTTATTCTAATCCAACATTATTGCGATTTCATTCCCATAGCTTTATGAATCAAAAATGCTTAAGGACTATTGCTAAGCCAATAAATGTTCACTATATTTTCGTGTTCACGTGCACGTGAACATAATGGGTGTGAAACAATAATAATACATATAGCGGTTGATGCTCTCGAGAGAGCTTTCAACAGCTTTTGGGATTGATGAAATAAATAAGGAAAAAGAGTGAAGTGTTTTTCCTATAGCTAAATCTTTTTAGGGATTTGCTTGGCGAGTACCCAGAGATAAGAATTTAATATCTTTGTTAAAGGGGATAGCTTATTTTGTTGTGGGTAAGATGGGGTAAGACAAAAAATATTTATCATACCCTATTCAATCGTAGGGTTGGCAAAGGATTCCGTGATTAGGGTAAGATGGGTAGCTGGTTTTTGCAACTTTTTTATAAAATTTCAACTAGTTTTTCATTCAAAAAGGATGTTTTTAGACACCTATTCGGTTACCTATTAAGATTGTGGATTTTGAAAAGCCTATAAAATAAGGGCTGTGTAAGATGCGTTCGACTCCCTCCAGCTCCACGAAAACGAATTCAAATGAATTCAAAACGCTCTAAAACATTCGGTTTTAGGGCGTTTTTTGTTTTGGGTTGCATTCAGATATATCCAGATGAGATGTTGATTAATCAATATGCACTCGCCCTCATATGAAGTTACAGTGTTAAGTAATAGTTGTTTATGGGTGTTTGTAGTAGATGCTACCATTAATCTGTATTTCTGTATTGCAGCATTGGCTACCAAATCATTTGGTGACCGCTTTTTTGCATTAGTTTTTATCTTTGCATTTGTTACTCATTGTTTTGATATGGTTAAAAAGAATTCTAAATTTAACTTTTCTGCATACTGTGCACCCCGAGCAACTTGGATTGTTGAACTTGTTAAGATAAATGCTGATGTAAGTCTTCGTGTTGTAACCTTCACGCCAAGCGTAAATGATAATCTGCCACCAATTGTTCTAATCCCCGGACTAGCTGGCGTTATCGATAGTTTTAAGGATTTGCTGGTAGAGCTAACATCTACGCACACCGTTTACTATGTGGAGACTAGAGAGAAGGGGTCTGCAAAAATTACCTCGCCTGTAGGTTTTACTGTTGCCGATATCGCTGCCGATATTCCCGTTGCGATTCAAGCGCTTGGATTGGCCGATAAAGACTATATTATGATTAGCTACTCATTAGCGGCCTCGGGAACTGCAGTTTTGCTGGCAAATCAATTGTTAAGTCCAAGTTTGGCTGTACTGGTTCAGCCCTCGGCAAGTTTTCCTTGGCCTCGCTGGTTGCTTGGGCTGACCTGGGTGGGTGTACCCCTTTACGGAGTAATTAAACCTTTTGTAAAGTGGTATATGCGCAGTTTTACTATCGATATAAATGACGATAGGGAGATTTACGAGATAAATTGTCGCAATCTCGATCAGGCCAACCCAAAACGATTAGCCGCTACCGTGCGGGCCATGGCTCGGTTCAGTATATGGGAATACCTGCCAAAAGTTGAAGCAAACTGTTTGGTGATTGGCGCCTCAAAGGATAGTTTCCATAGCCACAACGAGGCGTTAAATATATCCAAGGCAATTAGGGGTTGTAGGTATATCGATTTGTTTGACAGTAGGCGCTCGCATAGCAAGGAGATTGCTGGGGCAATTGTGGAATGTTTTGTTGAACACTCAAGAAATGAAACGTAGTAGATCTGAAATTAAAGAGTTGGTTAGCTCCTACTCAAAAAGCGAGCTGGCCGAAATGGTTATTGCAATGGCATCGCGCAAGGAGTATTACGACTTCCTATCGGTGCATTTTTTCGATAAGCAGGAGGGCGAGGTAGAATTGTACAACAAGGCCATTGAGGATATCGACAAGCTGTGGGTTAAACGTTACAAAGGGTTCTCCGAACAGATTCGTTTGGCTAATATGATTGGTGCTTGCAATAAGCGGGTAAGCGAGTTTGCCAAAATATCAAAGAACAAGAAGCTAGAAGCTGATTTACTTGTGTATATCCTTGACGATTTGTTTAAACATTATCAAGGATTGCTGGGCACATGCTTTACTCCTTTTGATACCAAGGTCGCATCGACAGTGCGCAGGGTGATAACCCTTATGAAGAAGTTGCACCCCGACTACCATATCGAGTATGAGGAAAAGGTAAATAGCTACCTTGATGTAATACATAGAAAGTCTGACCATTTAGATACAGTTTACAATATGCCAAAATCTATATAGATAAGGAACTATCTAAAGCCGACAAAAAAGTTGCACGAACAATTATCGAGAAAGGGCTGCAGCAGGAATTTGAGAATGGACTAAATGAATTTTACCAACTGCTTAAAGATTGGAAGGCGAACTCAACCGATAATCGTGATGTTTACCATGATCTTTATGGTCGAGTAAGGGAGTTCGACAAGCACATCGCATAGCGTTACGATAGGATGAGTAGAAGAAACTACATTTTTATTGTTGCAAACCAACTAATTGAAGGTCATGTAAAGGACGAGGACCTGAGTGGGTTTTCGGACGAAGCCCGGAACTATGTTTACAGAATTCTAAAGTTAAGAGAAGAACCTGATGAATAGTTTGATATGAAAATACCATTAGACACATTTGAGCAGTATATCGATGAGACTATACTGAAAAGAGGCTTACAGTATTTTAAAAAAGGATATGTTGGTGAGCCCGAACTAATTTCCCCAGGCGAGTTCGAGGTGCTTGTTGAGGGTACCGAAACCTATGTTGTGAACTTAAAGATTGACAACAATGAGGTGACAGAGTTTGTGTGTACCTGTCCCTACGATTTTGGCCCCGTTTGCAAGCACGTGGTGGCAGCTCTTTTCTACCTTCAGAAAGATGAGTTAGGTTTAGAGGTAAGGGGATTAAAATCAGCAAAATCTTCGGCAAAGCCAAAGAGCAAACGCAAGAGTGTGGCCGAACAGGTGGATGATTTGCTGGATATAATGCCGCATGAAGAGTTGAAAGATTTTGTTCGCGAAAAATGTGAAAGCGACAGGAACTTCAGGCAACTGTTTGTGGGGCTGTATGCATACAAGATAATTCCCGAATCAAAGGAGTTGTATGCAAAGCAGGTTAAGGCTATTCTCCAAGATGCTATGGGCCGAAAGGGTTATATCGATTACTACGAGGTAAGGAATGTAGGCAATGAGGTTTATGAAATGGTGCAGAATGCCGAGCAACTGCTAAATTCAGGGAATACCGAATCGGCAATGTATATGGCCATTGCCATTCTGGAGGAGATGACCAAAGCTCTCGACTATTCCGACGACAGCAATGCCGATATTGGAACCAGTGTTGAATCCAGCATCAGTATTCTTTATTCAATATCAGAATTGGAATTGCCCGAGAGGATTCGAAAATATCTTTTTGAATACTGTATAGAATCTTACAAGAAAAATATTTACGCAGGTTGGAACTGGCACTCTTCAATGCTTACTATTGCTGTGGAGATTCAATCGTCTGATGAGGAGGTAAAACAAATATACGAGTTGCTTGATACCATAAAGCCCAAAAGAGATGATTTGGGTTGGGATTGGGATTACAGGCAAGCACAGCGTATTAGGTTAAGTTTAATAAGAAAAACAGAGGGTGAGGAGCAGGCCGAAAAGTATATGGAGGAAAATATTTTGAACTCCGATTTTCGTAAGGCCGTTATAGAAAAGGCTATTGCCCAAAACGATTATGCGAAGGCCATCTCGCTTTGCCAGCAGGGCATTAAGGCCCACAAAGGGAAGTTTGAGGGATTGGTGACTAACTGGAAGGAGTTGCTGCTTAAAGTTTATCAACTGCAGAATGATATTAACAAAGTACTTGAACTATCGCGAACATTGTTTCTCGAAAGCCATATGGAGAGAAAACCTTACTTTGATGTACTTAAAAAGAATATTTCTAAGGAAGAGTGGAATGGTTATGTTGATGGGCTTGTCATGGAACTTAAAACCAAGAGCCGGTGGGGCGATTCCGCCACCGTGGCGCAGATATATGTTTGGGAGGAACGCTGGTCCGATTTGCTTAACATTGTAAGAAAAGATGTTTCGCTCCGCGCCATCGATGTTTACTCTAAGTACTTGGTTAAAGAGTTCCCCTCGGAGATGGCCGATCTTTACCAGATGGCAATTCTAAAGGATATGGAGGTTAATGTGGGCCGTAATCATTACCAAAATGCTTGTCGCTATTTGCGAAGGATGATAAAGATGGGAGAGCGAGACAAGGCCAATGTTGTGATTGATGAACTCCGAAGGCTATACCCCAAGCGCAGAGCGCTAATGGAGGAGTTGCAGAAGGTGTAGCAAACATCTCAATGGATTTAATTGTCAGCAGAAATTATAATTGAAACTTTATGAGTCTCTCATGGGGCTTTGGCAGTAATAGGTACTATACTGTCAGTTGGCGATTCGCATATTAGCTATGGCTCCCGACACCCAGTAGCAGGGTTCATTACACGATTCGTAATCGTAAAATATTTTCGTTTCAATCTTGTTGAAAACAAATCGTGTTCTACCATCAACCTTGTACTTTGCAACTACGGTGTACACTGTCTCATTTTCAATGTAGATGTAATGAGTTTCCTTGCTGGCAACCTCTTCTAGCACAATTGCTTCGTTCTCGGGTGGGCCTAAGTAAACCGTTATGGGGACTTCAGTGTTTTCTTCGTTAATGGAAAGGTGCAACTTAACCCATGAGTCAAGAGGCTTGTCGGGGTAGCATTCCGAACAATTAAACTCCAAGAGGTTTTCGATGCTGCAGCTTTTTATTAACACCATTGCAATAATTGTAATGATAATCAAAAGCTTTCGGGAGTATCTGAATGTACTTTGAGTGCTTAGGTGTTCCATGGAGTAAACAGATGTGATTGGTTAATCCTTCAGTCTTAGGTCGATAACAGTATTGCTTACTTGGTAGCATCTGCCCGATTGCGATACGGACATTTCTATTCCGCTAACCACCTGATAGGTCTTGCCATCCTTCTTGTAGTATGCAATAACCGTGTACTGCTTGTTGGTTTCGAGCCAAAGTTCCCTAGAGTACTTGTTCAGCTTCTTTTCGTATCTAAGGGTATTATTCTCCATCGTACCCTCATATACTGCCACCGTAATATTTTGGTTTTCTCCGTTTAGGGTTATCAGGGCCAATACACCAAAATGTAACGGCTGTTTCGATAGGCAGTTGGAACGATTTTCCCCTAGTCCACAGCCCTGCAGTGCTAAAATCAACACAAGTAGTAGCGGGTATACTGGGTAAACGAATATCGATTTTTTACTTGTCATACTCTCTCATCCTTCAACTTGGAGTGCTTAGTACCAGTCAATCCTTTTCTTTTTAACCTTTGACTTTGTTGGGTCAATAATGAATCCTGTAGTGATGCTAAACGATAGGGGAGACTCTTTTAGATGATCCATGGTGAGCAAATGGAAGCTTGCCGATAGGTAAAACCAATTTCTAGCTAATGTCGATTGAATTTCGGGTGTAATAAAGTGATAGGTTTTGGCCTTATAAACACTGCTCTCTACATTGTACTTTCCCCACGAAGTAACCCCTTTTACCCCTACCGAAAAGCTTACTGTCGATTTTTTGCGGGTAGTGAACTGCGCCAGATCTTTTGCAATGCTTAAACCAACAGCGTATCGCCGCTCAAAGAACTGATACGTGGCATAGGTGTCTTCAACAACAATGGCCTTGGTGTAGGGCCTTAGCCCTAAGTCTATTGCAAAGCTAATACCGTAGGGCAATAGGGTGGTGTTGGCTCCAATGGCCATAAAAAAATCGTTGCTATTGATGGTGTTTTTAACGTATGGGGCTACGTAATGCAGCTGAATTTTTTTTGACAATGGGCTTCCAATGCCATCTAAGGTAAGCGCTAACTCTTTTAATCCGTTTCGGTTAGCCAAGTCGGCATAGCTCATTTCGGGAGGGAGGTTGTGGAGTGAGGCTTTCTGCTCAAGCAGAAATATTGCTGCTTCCTCCGATTTGTTTGCTATGGCTATAGCCAGGGCAGTAACGCCATTGTTGTTCCTCTTGTCAATATCCGCTCCATAATCGGTAAGCAGACGCATCATGGTGGTGTCGTTAAACTGAGCAGCAACCATAAGTGGGGTTACCCCACTGTTGTCGGGTTTGTCCACATCGGCCCAGTTCTCAAGCAGGTAGTCGGCTGCCTCTAGTGCACCAGAGTATACCGAAGCCATTAGGGGTGTGTTACCAGAGTAGTCGGCCGAGTCGATATGTGCTCCGTAGTATAGGAGGAGGTAAGCCATATAGGGGTATCCGTAGGCACTGGCGTAATGTAAGGGCGAGACCCCTTGGTTATTTGTGGGGTGCGGATTTGCATTGTTTAGCACTAGCAACTCGGCAATGCTATCCTTGTGGCTTGCAGTGGCAAAGTGAAGGGCAGTTAGCCCTTCGGGATTAGGGGTATCTAGCTCTGCTCCATAAATCATCAGCTCGCGGGCAATCTCGTAATGCCCTCGCTGTGCGGCATACATAAGTGCTGTGGTGCCATACCACTCGGTGTTAGGGCTAATGCCATACTCTAGTATTCGTTTTACATTCTCGTAGTTGCCCGAGTCTACCTGCTGAACAACAAAAAGCGAAACATCATCGATATACAGATTTTGCTGCTTCTCTTCTTGGGAGAATGTGGAAAACCTTGGGAGAACTTGGCTGTTGCCTTGCTGTATTCCAATTAGTACAGTCCAGAAAAATATAAGTGCGTAATATTTGTTTAGCTGCATAGTAAGGGCTAGCAATGGTTTTTTACAATAATATTTATGGTGTTGATATGGTAACTGGAAGTATCTTTCCGTTGAAATACCTGTTGCCGGTTAGTGCAAAGTTACATATAAAATCGGCCATCTCGGCGGCCGATGTTGGTGCTTTATAGCCAGGGAATGCCTCTGCCAGCATCTCGGTGGCAACGGCTCCAAGGGCAAGGCAGTTAAATGCAATGCCAGCCTCCTTTTGCTCCTCGGCGAGGCATTCGGTGAGGATGGCCAGCGCTGCCTTGGTGGCCGAGTAGATTGATAACCCAGGGAACTTTGCGCTACCCTGAAATCCGCCCATACTGCTAATATTTACCACGTGCGACCCTTGCCTCATCATTGGCAAAAGCAGCTTTATGAGCTGAGCTGGAGCCGCAAAGTTTACGCGTATCATACGCCACAAATCATCATCGGATAGGTTGAGCAGATGGCTGTTTACCAGCAGGCCAGCATTGTTTATAAGGATATCGATATGGGGAAGGCGCTTTGCGATAAGTTCCTTTAGGTTGGTGTTGGCCAGATTGTCCGAAGCCAAATCGAAAGGGATGGGGTAGAGCTTGGCCTGTGGGTTAATCTCCTCGCATGTATTGCGCAGCATTTCGAGCTTCGACTCATCTCGGGCGATGGCAATTATATGGTGATTTCCGTGTAAGGCAAACTTGGTGGCAAGCTCAAAGCCGATGCCCTTCGATGCTCCGGTGACAATTATATTCATACAGCATTTAGGTTTGCGGGTTAAAACAAAAGTAGTAAACTTCCGTTGTAAATAGATGGTGGTTTGTCTTTTGTTGGTCTTTTTGTAAGCAAAAACTATGCTATTTTTGTGGTTTTATAAGGTGAGAAATGAATTAAACTTTAGCTATGGGAGTAATATATCGCATTAAGCAGGGGGTGTTGATGCTTGTTGTGCTTGGTTCTGTTGAGGTTATGGCGCAAGGTTCAGCTGTTAAAACGCCAGCAAAATTTTCCGATAAGCTGTTTTGGGGCGGTTCGCTGGGGCTTACCATTGGCGATATAACGCAGGTTGATGTTATCCCAGTAGGGGGGATTTGGGTTATACCGCAATGGTCGGTTGGGGTTAGCGGACGCTATAGCTACTACAGGCAAAAACGATACTTTTGGGGTGAGGCTGCCTCGGCTTACCATAGCCATATATGGGGTGGCTCAGTATTTACTCAGGTTTTACCAGTTCCCGATTTTAGCGAAATACTTCCGGTGAAAATGCACGGTGGCATCATGCTCCATGCCGAGTACGAGCGCTTGCTTATCGATAGGCGGATGATCGATCCTTTTGGTTCATCCATAAGCGGAAAAACTTGGGTAGAGCTGTTCCTGGCTGGGGTTGGCTACAGGCAGAAGCTGGGCGATAAGGCTGCGCTCAATATTATGCTGCTGTGGGAGCTGTCGGGCAGCAGCTACTCGCCCTATCCCCAAAACCCTATGATAAGGGTTAACTTCACGTTGTAGAGCAAAACATTATATAACGAAAAAAGGCTTTGGTTACCAAAGCCTTTTCGCGTACGTATATAGAATAACTCCTTTATTCTATAACATTAACGTTGGTAGCCTGAGGGCCACGCTTGCCTTCGGTGATTTCGAATTCTACATCTTGACCTTCGTCTAGACGCTTGAAACCTTCTTTAGCAATGCCTGTGTAATGAACAAATACATCATTGCCTTCTTCAGTTTGAATAAAGCCAAAACCTTTAGCTGCATCAAACCATTTTACTTTTCCTTTCATAACGAATTGTGAAAATTGATAAATAAATTATAATTACTACATTACAAAGGTGATGATTTGATTTGATTTTCCAAGGCTTTTTCAGTTTTTTTTTAGTCGATTTCGGTTTTTAGGCCGTTTTTCTTGGTTAAGAAGCATATAGTCAGGTGTTTGTGTAGATTTATGTCTTTGGTTTGTGGAGAACTTTCTGTATGTAAACCAAGCCTAATCAAACATTTATGTCGCAAGTACTCATGTACCCTATCAGGAGAATGTCTATATCTATAGCCCCAAACGAAGGGTTAAAGAGTGCAAACGTGATAACAATCAGCCACCCAGTTTTGGTATTCTTAAATTTATGCCGTTTCTTTGAGGCGAGTTAATCTTACTCAGTAAATTACTAATCAATAAAATATAGTTTCATGAACGTTTCAAAAGACAAGGTTGTATCAGTTAGCTACGAGCTAAAAGTGGATGGTGAGATTGTTGACCGGGCAGAGGTTGAAAGCCCAATGCAGTTCATCTACGGAAATGGCACGTTAATTCCCTCGTTCGAGAATAATATCAAGGATATGACAGCTGGTGATAGCTTCGATTTCTCAATTCCTGCCGATCAGGCTTATGGTGAGGTTATGAGTGAGTATATCCTTAAGTTACCCATCAATATATTTGAGCGCGAAGGTAAGGTTGATCATGAAATGCTTCAGGTTGGTGCACGCCTGCCCATGGTCGATCAAGAAGGAAATCAACTTAACGGCTTGGTGGTAGATGTGAAAGAGGATCATGTAGTAATGGATTTTAACCACCCACTGGCTGGTCAGGATCTGCACTTCACTGGTAAGGTTGAAGATATTCGCGACGCCTCTGCCGAGGAGCTAACCCATGGCCATGTGCACTCACATGATCATGACAAAGGCCACGACTGCGGATGCGGTTGCTAACCCCATAGAAATACTTGAACAAGAAGCCGGTTTTTGCCGGCTTTTTTTGTGCAATTTCCCGAAAAATAAAGGCGTTGTGTAAACTTTTATTCCTCAAAAGCATCAAAATCGATATATTTGACCATAAAATAAATGACTAGTATGTGGAATAGACTACCTCTTTGGGCTAAAATACTTATTGGGATGCTGGTGGGTGTTGTGGTGGGCATTATTGCAGTTTCAACGGGTATTGGCTGGTTTGTTAACGATTGGATTAAGCCTTTTGGCTTAATATTTCTCAACCTGCTCAAGCTGGTGGCAATGCCCCTGATATTTGCCTCGCTGGTTACCGGGGTGTCCGGACTGTCCGACATTACCAAGCTATCACGCATTGGCATCAAAACCATTTCGTACTATCTGGTAACCACTGTAATAGCCATAACCATTGGGTTGCTCTTGGTTAATATCCTTAAGCCCGGCAAGTCGTTTCCCGAGGAGAAACGTATTGAGATGATGGAAATGTACGCTCATGATATTGAGGGGCGTAAAATTGCTGTAGATAATATTAAGTCCGATGGCCCACTACAATTTCTGGTGGATATTGTACCCGAGAATATTGTTGGTGCAGCAGCCAACAATGCCAATATGCTACAAGTAATTTTCTTTGCCATCCTTTTTGGGTTGGCGTTGGTAATTGTTAAAAATCCCAAGGTTGAGGTGGTGAAAGATTTTGTGGCAGGGCTCAACGAGGTAATCCTTAAGATCATCGATTTCATTATGCAGTTTGCCCCCATAGGGGTCATGGCCCTGTTGGCTGGGCTAATTGTCGATTTCTCGGGCGATAATGTTTCCGATTCGCTTCACCTGTTTGCCACCCTGGGGCTTTACGCCCTTGTGGTAATTGGCGGCTTACTCTTTGTGGCGCTGGTTATCTACCCAACCTTTCTGAGGCTATTTGCAGGCATTCGTTTTGCCGATTTCTACAAAACCATGTTCCCTGTTCATCTGGTGGCGTTCTCCACCAGTTCAAGTGCGGCAACGCTTCCTGTCACCATGGAGCAGGTGGAGAAGGGTCTCGGCGTTAGCAACGATGTGGCCAGCTTTGTGCTGCCCATAGGCGTAACCATAAATATGGATGGTACCAGCCTGTATCAGGCTGTGGCAGCGGTTTTCATAGCGCAGGTTTTTGGTATTGATCTTACTCTTGGGCAGCAGCTTACCATTATCCTTACGGCAACGCTAGCCTCCATAGGATCGGCAGGTGTGCCAGGAGCAGGAATGGTAATGCTTATCATTGTGCTTAACGCCGTGGGGCTCCCCGTTGAGGGCTTGGCGCTAATCCTTGCCATCGATCGTCCGCTGGATATGCTCCGCACCGTACTTAATGTTACTGGCGATGCCATGATCTCCACCATAGTGGCCAAAACTGAACGGGAGATTGAGTACGTTCCGGGGATGATTGAGGATGCAGAGTGAGTCCATTGAAAGATTGAACGCAGATTACGCAGATTTTTTGGATTTACGCAGGTAAAGAAGTATTAATTACCCAATGTCATTTAGTTAACAGAGTACGAGGGTATCTCAAAAGCCTTTTGTGGAACTTTGTGAAAACCTCTGTGGAACTTTGTGCTATTTTTTAAAGTGCTATTACACAAAGATCCCAAAGAAGTAACAAAAAACACAAAGAAAAACACTACTGACCGACTAATAAATATAGATTTCTCGCTTCGCTCGAAATGACAGTACTTTCAAGAGGTCTAAGGGGGTGAAGGCGGCGTAGCCGCCTTCAC
>NZ_JAANIG010000058.1 GCF_011174675.1 Perlabentimonas gracilis
TTAAAATCCAAAAATAACACCTTAATAAATAACAAAAAAACAAACCTAAAATTAGCCCAAATCACAGATAGATGTTAGTTTTCCGAACATGACTGGGCATTGCCCTGGGTGTAGCTACCGCTTTCAACCAGCGTGTTTACAATTGCTTCTTCGAATGTTGCTTCGCTTTTAATGCTCATATCTAGGGTGTTTCGTTTTTGGCATTCTCGAGCGCTTCAATAAAAGCGTTCATATTAGTTGATGGATTTTCGAATAGTTTTAGCTGCTTTGCCCTGCTGCAAGCCTCTGTGCATCGCCCTTTGAGTTTTGCCTTTAGCTTATCGTCAATAAATCCCTTTTTGTAAATATTCTTGTTTCTGTTGCTCAACTCTTTTACGCACTCCTCCTCGGATATGCGCGAGGTTTGGTTTTTATAGTGAAGCAAAAACCAAAACTCCACAGCGGGGTTCGATGCAATTAGCTCGGCCGACTTTATCTTTTTTAGTCGCTCAATAATCTCGGGCACATCGGCATCGTAAATCAAAAAATCCCTATCCTTTTCGTGGGTAAACTTCCCCCTTTTATGCTTTTTGATGTAATTCTCGTTGATGCTTGAACCTGCAACCTTGGTAATTACCTCAAGTGGCAGCCTGTACTCCGACCGAAGGAAACGAACGTAAGCCTCCTCGGTTTCGCCCTCGCAAAACACCCAGAAATGGGGGTTTATCTTTTTACCTCGTGGTGGTCGGCGGCTACTACCCATTTAGCAAGTTTTTTAGGGTTTCGGCAGAGTCGTTAACTAAGGGCACAGCATCGAACCTGCCCTGCATATAGGCTTTCTCCAAATCCATTGTATCGCGAAAATCGCTGTAGTCGTACAGCGAGTATAGATCGGTTGAGCCGTCCTGCTTCTTGTTAACGAAGTATATCTGATCTTTGCGGAATTTCTTTAGATTTAAAAACTGCGTGTTATGGGTGGTACAGAGCAGCTGCCCCCTCTCGCCAGCCCTAAAAAGATTGAAGATATACTCAATGATTTTTGGATGCAAGCTCTCCTCAATCTCATCGATAAGCAAAATTTTATTGTGCTTAATCACATCTAGTAGGGTGAGCATAATAAAAAACAGCTTAGTTGTACCCGCCGATTCTTCGGTTTGAAAATCGAAGGCTACACCGGGTGCATTCCTGTGGTATGTTTTAATTTGAAGATGCTCTTGAACCACATCTTCAACCTTGAGCGTCATACTGGTTAAATCGGCGTGAATGCTCCTACCTGGTCTTTTCAGCACTTTAATCTTCACATCTTCAATATCGCTATCGGCAATTTTTAGCGCTTCAACTAGTAGCTGCTTGTTCTGGTTTGTAAGGTTCTCGATGGCTGCCACGCCAAACCCCAGGTAATTTAGGACAAAGGTTCTGTGAAAATACTTGAATATTTCCTTGGGGATTTCCCTATCCATTTGGCTGGCACGGGAAATATAGAGCGTTTTGTTTGATGTGTTCTCGGCCACATCCATTGGCCGTTTAATAACATCGGTAAAGGTGTACTTCTGGCGTTTGGTTTTGCCCTTGCGCTCGTCGCGGGTAAATATCTCCTTAACCCTACCCTTGGGGTAGTAGTGCAGGCTCTCGGTTAAAATTTGGGTGCGTGAGAGCGAATAGGAATATTCGTACTCAGTTCCATCTATCACAAAACGAATGGAATAGGTACTGGGCTTGTCGGGGTATCCATCGAACTTAAATGGCTGAAAGGTATAAACCGTATTCTCGTTATGGTTGTGCGACTCAAAAACCATTGCATTGCAAAACCTGATGGCTTTTATCACATTGCTTTTGCCCGATGCGTTGGCACCGTATAGCACAAGGGTTTTAAGCACATCGGTTTTGTTGTGCTCAAAGAGGTTATCTTTAAGCAGACGGGCATTGGTCGATTTTATACTGGCTGCCCTAAAATCGAGTACAACCTCATCCTTTATGGAGAAAAAGTTGCTTATTTTAATTTCTAGTACCATTTTAGTTGGCGTATTTGTAATTATTTTACAAATATAGGTGTTAAAATGGTTATTTATTCATTGTGACTCTTTTTTTGTACAATTTATCGTTTTGTCATTGCGATTCTGACGTTCTTTGTCGGGAGATGCAATCTGCTTATAAAGATTGCTTCGTCGTGCCTCCTCGCAATGACGGGCAAAAACCTACACCACCTTAACCTTACCCGTTACCACCTCACTAATTAGGGCGGTGCGGTACTCCGCCAGCAGCTCAATTAGCCGTTGGGTGCGCTCTATCTTGGTGTCAATGCGGCTGCATTCAGTCACTATATGGTGGACGATGGATTGTTGTTCTTCGATTTCAACAAAAGGGATAACAAATTTTTTTATTGCTTCAAAGGTCAATCCTTCTCTTCCGCTTCCAGTTTGTTCTTGCCTGATCTGTTCTTGTCCAATATTTGAGCGCAACAAATAGTACAAGTAAACCGAAGATATTTGCTTTTTAGGTCGTATGATACAAACGTGTTGGTTAACGTTTGCTTCACCAAGCCATTCCTCCACATAAAAAGTTCTTCCAATTGAAGCTCCAGTAATATTTATCAAAACATCACCAGCATTGACTTTACTATTACTCATATCATTATGAATATCTTCTGAAATATAAGCTACATCATCAAGTTTTAACCCATCGAAATGAATATTTTGGCTTCTTAATAGTGGAATTCCAGATGTTTGGTAAACGCTTGCTCCTCCTGATGGTGTAACACCACTACCAACCTTAGAAACAAGTTGTTTAATCCTCTTCACCTCCCAATGCTCCGGCACTTCCCCCAGCCATTCAATTCCGCTATCCTTCATTTTAGCATTGGGGTTAATGCCCTTGGTAACCGCCTGGTTAATAATTGCGGTTTTCTCCTCGTGGTACAGCTCAATAAGGCGTTTCTTGGCATCAATTAGCTGGTCAATCTCGGCGGTTTTGCGGTCGAGGTAGTTGGCAATGGCGGTTTGTTCTTCATAAGATAATGAAATGGGGAAAGGAATTTGACTTAATACTTCCTGAGTCATGCTAGGTACAGCTGAACCATACTTATAAAAGTCAAACCTAATTGTTGTACATAAATAGTAGAACAATTTTGGATTTACATCAGGTTTTATTTCTGTATAATAAGCTGTATCAACTGACCAAAATGGTTCTTGTATATACTGTGGTTTATCAATGGTTCCTTTTCTACCTAATAGCACAGAAGTTCCTTTGTGAAGGTATTTGTTTGCTTTTCCAAATTCTCCACCAGTACCAAATATGGGATAAATACCATTTTCATCCCAAACCTCCTTGTGGTCTTGACCATTACAGATTTTCGCCAACCTTTTTAAAGATTTCACCTCCCAATGCTCAGGAATCTCGCCAATCCACTCAATGCCGCTATCTTTATATTTCTCGTACTTCTTCATTGTTGCTTTTTTTGTGCTGCTATGCCTGTATAAACATTCCAATTGCTAAATATCTTCATAAAATTTATCGTTGGGCCAATTCTGGGGATTGTTGATAATATATTCGGCAATGCGCTGGTACTCGGCATCGTTGCGTATTACGTGATCGTGGAAACGGGTTTGCCATTCCATTTGAAACCCCAATCGGCGTGCGTGCATGGTAACGGCCGATTTGTATGATCGGATAACGGTTGACACGGAACCCGATTTGGGCGAAATATTGGCCATGGTTTGATTTTTGGTGGGCGGTTCGGGTTGTGGTTCCGTGGGTTGTAGGGACGTTGCATGCAACGTCCCTACAACCGAATCGGGAACGTTATCCCCATTCAATATTAATATTCCGTGAACGTGGTTGGGCATCACAACATATTCGCCTAATTCCACATTTTTTGTGTGGTTTTTAATTTCGCACCACAAAATATCGGCAATAACGCCAACGTGGGAATACGCCATTTGTTTATCCACAATCTCGCCAAATAGATGTTCGCGGTTTTTTGTGCAAATGGTAACAAAATAGGCACCTGCCCATCGGTAATCCCAATTCTGCCAACGTGCTGACGGTATTCGATATTTGCCTTTGAATTTCTCCATTTAACATATTATCTTTGTATTGCCGTCCTGGTACTTCCTCTCTCGGATAATAGATGCCGATGAAGAAGCCGGGTTTTTTTATTTATGATAGTATCGACTTTTCCATCTCAATGGTTTTTTCCTCTAACGCCAAAATATCGGCCTTAATATCCTTTAGCGGGCGTAGTGGCTTAAACTCGTAGAAGTACTTGGTAAAGTTTATCTCGTAACCCGTTTTGGTTTTGGTATGGTCAACCCACGCATTGGGCAGATGGGGTTTTACCTCGCGCTCAAAGTACTCCTCAATGGTTTGGGGTATCAGCTTGCCGCTGGCATCCTTTTTTAGGAATGGAATATTCTCGTAGTCGCGCAGGCTGGCATCGGGCTTGGGGTTGCCCTGCTTGTCGTTTACCACTTTGCCATTCTCAACCAGTGGTTGCTCCACCGTTACCCGCCAGTAGCCAAAGTACTTGTTGGGGTAAATGCTGCAAAACTCGTTTTCCTCAAAATTGCCGTATAGTTGGGCAATAAAGCCAATGCCCTTTTCATTTCCGTTTTCGGCAATTCGTTTGCGCTTATTACCCAAGCTGCGCTCCATCTTTTCCCAAAAGCGGTTAAAGGGCAGCTTGCCATTCTTAACCAGCTCGTCGTCCTTTGCACCCGTGGCGTTTATTAGCTGCACCTTGCCCGTGCGCTGGGGGCTTTTGTTGTTGGTTACTATCCAAATATAGGTTGATATACCCGTGTTGTAGAATAGCTGGTCGGGCAGCGCAATGATGGCCTCGAGCCAATCGTTTTCAATTATCCACTGGCGGATATTGCTCTCGCCGCTTCCGGCTGCACCAGTAAATAGAGGCGAGCCGTTAAACACTATGCCAATGCGTGAGCCATCGGGCTTCATTTTGGAGATCATATGCTGCAGGAACAGCAGCGAGCCATCGTTAATGCGGGGCAGTCCAGCACCAAAGCGACCGTTTAAGCCCTTGCTTTCGGCTTCCTCCTTAATGGTAACCTGTGCCTTTTTCCAATCGACCCCAAAGGGTGGGTTTGAGAGCATATAGTCGAACTTCTCATCCTCCAAACCATCAATGGTAAAGGTATTTCCAAATTTTATGTTGGCTGGGTTTTGGCCTTTTATAAGCATATCGGATTTGCAAATGGCGTACGACTCGGGGTTTATCTCCTGTCCAAATACCTTTAGCTCGGCCTGTGGGTTTAGCTCCTTAAGGTGCATTTCGCCAACCGAGAGCATTCCGCCAGTACCACAAGCTGGGTCGTAAAGGGTTTTTACAATTCCCTTTTGGGTTAGCATATCTCTATCCTCGCTAAACAGAACATTAACCATCAGCTTTATCACCTCGCGGGGTGTAAAGTGCTCCCCTGCCGTTTCGTTCGATTGCTCGGAGAACCTACGGATAAGATCCTCGAAAACGTAACCCATCTCCATCGATTCCATCTCGGAGAGGTCAATCTCCTGAAAAGCTTTCACCACACGGAAAAGGATATCGGCCTTGGGGTCGTCCATACGGTCAATCTGATCGTCGAACTTAAAGTAGTCGATAATCTCCCGAGCACTGGCCGAGAAACCATTAATAAAATTGCGCAGGTTGGCTGCAATATTGTTGGGGTCGGCAATTAGCTTATCGAAATTGAACTGGCTACGGTTGTGAAAGTTAAAACCCGCCAGCTTGTTAAGGGCAATATCCCTTGCACTTTCGCCCAGGCTATCGATCTTGGGTAGATATGCTAAAACCTTATCCTTGGTGGGTTTTAGTATGCAGTCTAGTCGGCGCAGAACGGTCATTGGCAGTATTACCTTGCCGTAGTCGGCCTGCTTGTAGTCGCCCCGTAAAAGGTCGGCAACCCGCCAAATCAGGTCGGCTTTCTCTTTAAAGTTGTTCATTGAAAGGCTTTATAATCAGTGTTTACTATATCGAACTAAATAACCCTCGAATTTATCAAAATTTATCAGTAACTGAAATCGAACTAAAGGGATTGTAAAAGAAACATACCTCTTGCACTTATTTAAAACAAAAAACCTCCACAAGAGATTACATCTTGCGGAGGTTTTTTGTGGAGCTGGAGGGGTTCGAACCCTCGTCCAAACAAGGAACCAACTGGCTTTCTACATGCTTATCTTTCCTTGGTTTTCGAGCTTAAGCAGGTGAAAAGAGACCAACCTAAGCCTTATCCCCAGAATTTTCGCACGAGAACCGGGGAGCATCCCGCACTAGCCCATTTGTTTTGAAGCCTCAAACCGGAGTTCCAGTGGGCGAAGCCCTCCGTGAGACTACTCGTCGCGTCAACCTAGTTGACGAGATTAAGCCCGAAGTACCTGGTACTTATTAGGCAGCGAGTGCGTAATTGTTATTTTCGCCTTTTATAGGTCTGAGTCCTGAGATTAACGAGCCAGCTTCCCAACGCTCGGCATGCTTACCAATCCATTCATCTTGCTGTCGAAACCAATGTCAGCCCCATGGATTAGTGCTGCAAAGATACAACAAAGTTGGAAGACCGAAGCCGGTAGTCAGAAGTTTTTTGAATCATTAGCTTAACTAGTAGCACCATAAAACATAGCGAGCCAGCTGCAAATTGCAGCTGGCTCACTGTATAATTTAACATCAGTCTCACGTCTTCTGACTTCCAACTTCCGTCTTCGGTCTCACGTCTTCTGACTTCAAAAAAGACGCTGTCAGATTCTTCGAACCCTGACAGGTCTTTCTTCCGTCGTCCAACTCCCAACACCCATCATTCAATCAATTGAATCAACCCTGCCCGCCGCAGGTCAATCACCTGATCTTTCCTAGACGCTGACAGCTTGCCTGCTCTTTCCTTTGGTAGGGAGCTTCGCACCCTGTCTGCTGTCGCCTACCTCGGTAGGCAGGGTAAGCAAGCAACAGGCAGGGCTGTCAGGTCATCCAATCATTAAATCCAGACGCTGTCAGTTTGCCTGCCCTTTTGGTTGGTTTACCTGCCCTTGGCAGGGAGCCTCGTACCCTGTCTGCCGACAGGCAGGGCTGACAGGTCTAATCGTCACCCATCTTCCGTCTTCGGTCTTCCGTCTTCGGTCTTCCGTCTTCTGTCTTCCCTCGTCAACCTCCAAAAAGCGTCGGTTTACGAGGCAGGCGACTTCCGTCTTCGGTCTCACGTCTTCTGACTTCAAAAAAAGACGCTGTCAGATTCTTCGAACCCTGACAGGTCTTCTATATATCGCTATTCATGGTCATGAAGAACTCCTCGTTGGATTGGGTTTTCACCAATCTATCGCGCATGAACTCCATGGCCTCAACCGATGTCATATCGGTTAGGTAGTTACGCAGAATCCATGTTTTGTTAAGGGTATCCTTATCAAGGAGCAGGTCATCGCGACGAGTGCTCGATGCGGTGATATCCACTGCAGGGTACACCCGCTTGTTCGACAGCTTACGATCGAGTTGTAATTCCATATTACCTGTACCCTTGAATTCCTCAAAGATAACCTCATCCATCTTACTACCGGTATCAGTTAAAGCCGTGGCCAGGATGGTAAGCGAGCCACCATTCTCAATATTACGAGCAGCGCCAAAAAAGCGCTTGGGCTTATGGAGTGCATTGGCATCAACACCTCCCGAAAGCACCTTACCCGATGCAGGCTGAACGGTATTGAAAGCGCGTGCCAAACGGGTAATGGAGTCGAGCAGAATAACCACATCATGGCCACACTCGACCAAACGCTTAGCCTTTTCGAGCACTATATTGGCAACCCGAACATGGCGATCGGCAGGCTCATCAAATGTTGACGACACCACTTCGGCATTCACGCTACGAGCCATATCGGTAACCTCCTCGGGGCGCTCATCAATGAGCAAAACGATCATGTAAACCTCAGGGTGATTTGCGGCTATAGAGTTGGCAATATCCTTTAGCAATATAGTTTTACCCGTTTTGGGCTGAGCAACAATTAGTCCACGCTGCCCCTTACCAATGGGCGAGAACATATCAACCACACGAGCCGATAGTGTATTTTGGCCATTTCCGAGAAGCGTAAATTTTTCTTCGGGGAAAAGTGGAGTTAAGAAATCGAATGGAATACGATCGCGGATATAATCCGGAGTACGTCCGTTTATTTCCAACACCTTAATTAACGGGAAATACTTCTCGTTCTCCTTTGGAGGACGGATGGTTCCTGTAACCGTGTCGCCAGTTTTTAGTCCAAATAGTTTAATTTGCGATTGCGAAACGTACACATCATCGGGCGAGCTAAGGTAGTTGTAGTCCGATGAGCGAAGAAAGCCATAGCCGTCGGCCATGATCTCAAGCACACCGGTGGCATTTATAATACCCTCGAACTCGTAGCGCTCGCCATTACGCCGCTCGTTTCCTTTTTTCCCTTGATGATCGCGGTAAGCGCTTCCCTTCTTAGCCGAATCGGGTTGCTGCTCTTGAGAAGTCTTTTGCTCTACCTTTGGCTCAGTCCCAGCTCCTACGGTCAGATCCTCAACTTGAGCTTTGTCCTGAACACTTTCCATCACATCATCAGTCGCATCGTCCTTTGGCATATTTGCAATGGGCGAGTCGTCCTTAACCCTTTCGGGATGTTGCCTCGCTGGCCTCTCATCCTGCCCGTCTTTTTTGCGAGGAAAGCGCTTGCGCTTATTCCTATCGGCACCACCTTGCCCTTGGCTACTGGAATGCTGAGAGGGTTGAGCAGGCTTGCTCTCGGTAGGCTTGGGCTCCTCTTCGGGTTTAGCCTCTTGGGGTTTGGGCTCAGGCTTTAGCTGCTTGGCAGCGGGTTTTTCGATCTTTACTGCGGGTTTCTCCTGCTTCGATCGCTCTGGCTTACGACCTCTCCTATCGCCATCCTTGTCTTTGGGTTTCATCCTTTTACTATCGGCCTCGGCAGCATCAATAGCTTGTTGATCGAGAATTCGGTAGATAAGTTCTTGCTTCCTAAGCGCCTCTATCCGCTTAATATTCATACCCTTTGCTATATCCTTAAGCTCAGGCAGAAGCTTTTTGTTGAGTTCTAAAATATCGTACATACAATAGTTAATATGATTATTTCTGGCGGCTGAGACAGCCTGTACCAAGTATTAAAAAAATTTGATTGAAGATCTGAGAATTGTGTTATAACACGATGGAATTATGGAAATACGAGAAAATTATCGCTTGGGAATTTGTTGCAATATTAGCAAAATATCTTGAGAATACCTAACCCGATGAAAAAAAAGCGCGGAGACGCAAAAAAATATCGCCTTCCATGATGATAAAAATCATATTAATGTATATATTCAGCACTTGAATTTTAAGGGTTTTGGAATATGAGGCAGCTAAAGATTATTAAGCAGGTAACGAATAGAGAAACTGTATCGCTTGATAAATACCTTCATGAGATAGGTAAGGTTGAGCTCCTTACAACCGAAGAGGAGGTGAACCTTGCACGCAAGCTCAAGGAGGGCGATAAAGCAGCGCTCGACCAGCTGGTGAAGGCCAACCTTAGGTTTGTTGTTTCGGTTTCGAAGCAATACCAGAACCAAGGGCTAAGCCTACCCGACCTAATTAACGAAGGGAACCTAGGGCTAATTAAGGCCGCCAAGCGTTTCGACGAAACCCGAGGATTCAAGTTTATCTCCTACGCTGTGTGGTGGATACGACAGGCCATACTCCAGGCACTAGCCGAGCAGGCCAGGATAGTGAAGCTACCCCTCAACAAGATTGGATCAATCAATAAGGTGAACCGAGCGTTCACCGAGCTGGAGCAAAAGTTCGAGAGAGAACCCTCCATCGAGGAACTATCGGAAGTTCTTGAGCTCGCCCCCGATGATATAAAGGAAGCCCTTAAGAGTTCTAACCGTCATATCTCTATGGATGCCCCCATCTCGCAGGATGAGGAGAGCACCATGTACGATGTGCTACTTTCCAACGAATCGCCCTCTCCCGACAGGGGACTCCTAAACGACAGCCTTCGCAAGGAGATTGAGCGAGCTCTTGCCACCCTTACCCCCAGGGAAGCATCCATCATAAGGCTATACTTTGGTCTAAATGGCAAGCACCCCCATACCCTCGAGGAGATTGGGGAGGAACTTGACCTTACCCGTGAGCGCGTTAGGCAAATTAAGGAGAAAGCCATAAAAAGGCTAAAGCAAGCCACCCGGAGCAAGGTGCTTAAAAGCTATCTAGGCTAACCGCTCCTACCCACAAGGCCATACAGATGTAATACCCAGGCGGGCATACCCAACCACGCTCAATTACTTTTGCTACCAGCTAATGGTTTACCGAATTGTATTTGCGGTACCTCTCTCATATTATAGAAAAAGTAGATATTTAACTTCATTTCTGCACAAATAGCTTTGCCTAGGGTATACTTTCCTTGCATATTATTGTAACACAAGCACACCATAGGTAACGCTCCAGACCTAACACATTCCACCTGTCACTGACCAAAAAACCAATCAAATAATAAAAACACCATTTATTTGACATTTTGACTAATTATTTAGTAATTTTATTTAAACCAACACAATACCGAACAAACCACCATTAAAAACCTGGGATATGGACAAGAAAAACACTAGCAAACCCGACGAAGGTGGGGTGAAAGCCCCAACACACAAACACGAAACCGAGGGCAACAGCGGGGTTAAAAGAAAAATCCTTACTGCCAACGAGATAAAAAAAAGGCTTAAGGCCAAGAGTTGGCTAATTGACTGCTCGGCCCCGTACATCAACAAAATGTTCAACCTGCTCGACAACCAAAACATAATACTCTTCCTTACCGACACCGAAGGTTGTATCCTGCATATTGTTAGCTCTGAGGCCGTATCGGAAGTGCTAACAGGCAAGTACATCATACCGGGGAGCTACCCTCCGCAAAGCACGATACTGTATAGTTCCATTGAAGAGGCACTGAAAACTCTTAATGAGGCAACCTCCGAGGGCAGTGATTCGCTTTTAGACGACAAGCAGGGGCAATGGATCAGCTGGACCAGCCTTTTACTGGTTACCTCAAGCCACGCTGTTGGCACGCTAACCCTATATCTACCCAAGGGGGTTGCAACCAAAACCCTATACGCTGTGTATAGCCAAACTGTTAACTGCATTAAGCAGGAGGTATCGTTCTACGAAGAGAAGCAGCAGGCTATTAAGCTTAAGGAGCAGCAACTAAATCTATTTAACAGGTACGCTCAAGCCGATTTGGTAATTGATAGATCGGGACACATAAACTTGGCCAGCGACGTAGCCTGCTCGCTGCTTGGCATTGACAAGAATGATATAGAGCGAAAAAGCATAGAAAAGTTTATTCCCAGCTGGGAATCGATTACCTACCTCGATGGTAAATGGGTTGAGGTAGAAAACCGCGAGGTATTCCTTACCAACGTGGAAAACAGCGGCTTCTATTTGCTGAATAGCAAGGCCATAATGCGCACCCAAAGCAAATTCGACGAGCAGATCTATACGCTTAGAAGCATGAAGCAAGTGCTGAATGAGGCAAACAAGTACATTGGGAATACTGCTTACGTTCATTTCGACGATATTATTGGAGCATCTGTCCCCTTAAAGCGGATGCTTAAGGAGGCCAAGACCATTGCCAAAGCAGACCTACCCGTGATGCTGCTAGGCGAAAAGCACACGGGACGCGAAACGCTTGCCCAGGCAATCCACAGCCATAGCCAGCGGAGTCTCTTTGGTTTTGTTAGGGTAGACGTTGGTGCACTATCGGGCGAGGGGGTCGAGGAGGCTCTTTGGGGTTACAACGAGAACCACAAACCACACCTAAAGCGTTTGCCCAAACCTGGGGCTTTTGAGTTTGCCAATGGCGGCACGCTTTACATCAACGAAATTGGGCTGCTACCCAAATTGGTGCAGGATAAAATTTTTGACGTGATGCAAACCCAGAAGGTGAAGCGATTAGGATCCGATCGGCACACCACCATTGATGTTCGCATTATATGTAGCAGCTCCTTCGACCTAAGCCACAAGATAGAGGCCAACGAATTTCGCATCGATCTGTTTTACACCCTAAGCACTGCATCGCTTCGCGTTCCGCCCCTTCGCGAAAGGCGAGCCGATATAGCAATGCTAATGTCACACTACATGGGCATTAAGTCGCGCGAGCTGGGGATGAAACCTGTGGATATTCCCAAAAAGATTTCGCTGATACTAAAACGATACGAATGGCCCGAGAACTTTAAGGAGATGATTGAGCTAACCGAACGGATTATAAGGGACAAGGGCAAAATGTTTAAATCCTTTAAGAACGAGCGCGATTTTAAAAAGCGGAACCTATACCTTGAGCAACTTAAGGAGGTGGAGAGTATCGTGTCGGTAGAGGAGCATGAGAGGGAGCTTATTATTCGAGCCTACCACGCATTCAACGGGAGCATCAGCAAGGCTTCGCGCGCGCTGGGCATCAGCAGAAACACGCTATACCTTAAGCTGAAAAAGTATGGTGTTGACGCCTAGCACATCAGAAAACAGTAAGATAGTTGGGTAAAACAAATTGCTTCTCTCTACAACCACGTAGGGAGAAGCAATGTTTTTAGGCTTATGGTGAAAGGCTCCGTACGCGCTGCTACACCTCGTAGTTTGTTATCGCCTCTGTAGTCTTAAAGCCATAACCCGGATACTCAAAAATGGAGAGCCTTGGCTCGGTTTCGCCAATGGAGTAGCCCCACACGGTGGAGTACTCCTTTACGCTCTCGCCCATATCGATAAGCTGATGGAGGTACTCTCCAATGGGTTTCGACTCAATAATTACAATTTTGCCTATCTTATTAATAATTGGGCTATGCCACCGGGTATGATCATGGTCGAACTCGAGGATTCGTCGGCCCCAGCGTGTAATTCCAATGGTCCGGAATGTTAGGCTTTTCCCTACCCCGGGAAGGTTTATCACGTTACGATCGGAGGCCAGAAAGGGGATATCCGCCTTCTGGCGGAGCTGCTTAAGGTTATCAACCATCTTGTGGGCCTCGAGCGGGAACTGCTTTATCTCTTGTAGATACTCCTTGGGAATGGTTCCCACCACCTTTTCCTCCACCTGTTCCTGCACCGCTCTGGCATTGGTTGCGTAGTTAAAGGTATTCTCCTGAAATCCTTTAACTGAGAACGTGTAGTAGGTAATTACTCCTATATCGTTGAGCACCTTACGTAGCTTGGCCGTATGGCCACGGCGCGATGCTGCGGAGGTAAAAACCAGCTGATTGGTTACGGTCCACCCCACCGACACCAAGCGCTGCACTGCCAACGCCGACTCGGGGGTTACCTCCATGGGCGACTCAAAGTGGGTTTGAATAACAAACTGCTTCACGCCGTACTCGGAGGCACGCGTTTTAAAGTCGCCTAAAATCTGGGTTAGCTCCTCGGTAACCCGCTGGGGCAAGTACGCCAGCAGGCGGCTTCCTAGGCGGATGCGCTGAATCTCGGCATACTTCTCGCCATCGGGCCGATGCTTATTGGCCTCCACCTTTCGGATAATCATCTGCAACACCTTATCGAGGATGTTCCTTAGCGATTTATTCTGGCTCATTAGCGCATCGCCACCCGTTATCAGGATATCGCGCAGCTGGGTATCGTTTTCCCAGTAGGTTAGCAGCCGTTGCAACTTCTCGTCCCAGGTTTCGTTGGGCTTGAGCTTATCGAGATTGAAGTTTAGGTTGCCACGCTGAAAATCGTACATTCGCTGGCATGAAACGCAAAGCCCGCCGCAAGCTCTCCCCATGGTATCGGGGATAAGTATAGCCACCTCGGGGTAGCGCCTGTGCACGCATCGGTGCGAGGGTAGCATCCATCCGGCAGCATTGGGTTTTCCGGGCTCTACCTGATCCTCCTTTTCCCACGCCTGGATATTCCCAAACTGATCGATTAGCGGCTTGCTGTAGATTACATAGTGGCGAATGGCCAAATCGGATCCGGCTGTAAAATCGGGGGTACGAGCATTGAGCAACGACAAGTAGTATGGATTAACAAAGAAGGGTATCCCTTTTTTCTCGGCATTTTCCAATACTTTCTGGGTTTCCAGGTCGAGCGAAAAATCGAGCAGCTCGTTGAGCAGCTTGGGCGATCGCACGGCAAACCTGAGGTGGAATTTGTAGTCGTTCCACCACTCCTTCATCCTTTCGAGCTTTTGCTCATCGGTCATCCCCTCGTCGAAGCAGAAGCGCGATTCGCCCACCTCACAGCTGGTGATATTCCGCATAAGGATACGGATTATCCTGTCCTTATTCTCCTCGCGGATTTTCACTATCTGCGGATCAAGGCCGTCGTGCCAACGGCTCATCCACTCCTCTACCTGCTCACGTGTAGGTTTATACTGAGGCAGTTGATTATTGAGCTGTCGGAAGAGCTTAATCATATCATCAAAGAAAAGAGGCTTGGCACCTCCCGCCCCCTGCTTAACCCCTAACCAAATTAGGTTAAAGGGCTCGTTTAAAGCTTTCTCGCCGTTACGGTATGGATTATCGAACTCGCGGCCCGAGTTGGCTATGTAGTCGAGAATACGAATGGCGGCAAAATCTTGCCATCGCAGGCTCTCGAAACCAGCACGCCCCTCAACCTCGCCTTTGTAGTATGCCACGGCCTTGGGATTCTCGTTGAGCACCTCAAAGGCCCACTCCTGAACCTTGCCCATAGCCTCTTGCGACGATTGGGCCTCGCTGTATATATCGTTAAGCCTTGGGTTTTCTCTAAACAGCTTGCGTAAAAGGGTTAGCGACCTTGCCGACAATGCTATTTTCTCTGGATAGTAGGTCATATATATTATTTTAATTTTTTTTTGATATGGAGGTGGTTAGCCAGATTGACCTTGACCAACCTATACTGGGCGCTTTGCAACGGAGCAGGCAGCTTTTCGAATTATGATTCTGCCGTGGGTTTACCTTACCTTGCGGTTTAGCAGGGCAAATATAGGCATTTTTTGTCGATTTAGAAATAGCACTCCTCGCTCCTCGCAGAGCACAATGGCTCGCAGCTGTTCATACGGCTAAATATTATTTTGAGGTGCTGGAGAAGAGTTATTACCTTTGGGTATGGAAACACAAGAAAGCCTAAAGGCCTTATTGTCGGTATTTTTTCCTG
>NZ_JAANIG010000059.1 GCF_011174675.1 Perlabentimonas gracilis
GAACCTTCGGTATAACAGTCACCATCGGTCGTTTGTCCGTTGGTAAAAATAAATAATAAAATTGTAAAAAAAATGCTTGGTTATTTAGGGTTAAAACAATTTCTTAAAATTCTAAGTTCTGAACTTAGCATATATTTAAACTGCGTTGTTATGTGCCTAAAAAAATTATTGTTAAGTCTTTCCTTTAATTCTAATGAATCAGATGCAAAAGGTAACGAGCTTATATACTGTTTTTGGATGTTTTCATTTTTTTCAAATATTTCCTCATAAGTTAATACTTTAGGGTCTTCAATTTCAAGATATGTTGGTTTAGAATCCTTTTTGTTATTGAAATCTTTTTTTTCTTTCGGATTTTTTTCTATTTGTTGAGTATCAAGAGTTTTAATTTCATTTTGATTTTCATTTTTCAAGTTAGAACAAGAAAAGAAAAGCAACGATAAACATAATATAAATGTTTTAAAATATTCCATAATATATGTGTTTGATGGTTAGTAACATTTGCCCATAACGGCTGGGGGTGTGACCAGTTTGGGAGTGCGGGGCTGGGATTTATCCCACGTTAAGTAGCTCCCTGCGTACCGAACCGTTTCCGTAACCCATTCAGCCCAAATTGGTTACACCCCTTGTTATGCCACGTTATTTTTTATCTAAGATTCTTTGTATTTCCGTTTCTAAACTATTTTCAACTACATCATAAAGTTTTCCCGTTACAATATTGTAATTCATTACACAGGTTGGTTCTTTATATTCTATGAATTTATTGTCTTTATTTCTGTCAATACCAAAAAGTATAAGAATCTCATTTTTCTCTTTAATCATTTCATAATTTAGAACCGTTGTATTCTCTTTGGCTACAGTTTTAAGTTCTTTGTTTTTTACCGAGTAAATGAAAAGAGATTTCAAGTCGTTCATTGTTATTTTTCCGTCTTTATCAGTATCTTTCTCAGCACCTTTAAAAATTATTAGAATATCATCAGTCAAATAAACAACGTTATATTCATTTCCAACCAATCTTTGGTCGGCAATTTTGTGTGACTTGTTGTTTAAATTGTCATAAATAATTAGGTTAATGAATGTACCATAAAAAGAATACTTATTAGAAATCTTTGAGCCTCTAGATTCATAAGTGTCTAATAAACCTAATACCCCGTAATCAGTTGGTTCTGGTTCATCTAATGTTCGTATTGTAACAGGAATTAGATATACTAGTTTTGTTGTGTCAATAAGACGAGGGAAATCATATGAAACTATTTGTTGTCTTAAATTTTCTTGTGATAATTGTTCAACTCTCTCATCTGACATCAAAACATTTTCGGTTTTTCGAACTTTTCTAGGAAGTAATTCACTTACTATTGTCCAAATCAGAACAACTAAGCCAATGCTTGCGATAGTCACAATCAAAGTGCTAAATATTGCAAGCATTTTTTGATTATAGTTTTTTACTCTTTCAATATTCATATACAGTTATTTAAAATGTTTAATCATTTCTTTAAATATGACTTTCTCTTGTTTATTAAAAAGTCGAGAAATATCATTAAGTATCTTTTTTGCTTCTTTTTCTCAATAATTGGGATAAATGTTCTAAGATAACTAGCATTTTCAAATACATATAGTTCAATTACAAGTGGTGCATTTTCAAATTTTTCTCTTTCAATTGGATTCTTAACATTGATATAGTATTCGTTTTCAAAAAAATAAAAATTTGACAAGTAATTACTTATGTCAAGGATTTCAACTATCTCTTTAGATTGTATTTCATCAATAACTATGTCTGTTCTTAAATACTTTTTTCTAGATGTATCATATATTGGTGGCTCTGATAAAGTTCCTTTCGGTTGTAGTGAAATTAAATAAAGTTCTTCTTTCTTCTCGTTTAATTGGGAATACAAACTAATAGAAATAACACCATTAAAATCCTTAAATCCTTCATACAAATATTCGTAAGTAATAGTTTTTTGTCCTAAAGCAACCTGTGTAATTAATATCAATAAAATAGTTAATAGTCTCATAAATAACTGTCTGTCGTCTTTTTTCATAATGTGGCATAACGGCGGGGGGTGTGGCGAGTGCGGGAGCGCGAGTTTCGATTTCGTCGCACGACGAAATCGCCCCAAACGGGCGATGCAGTTCCGAAGTTTCTTAATCAGCCCGCATTGGCTACACCCCTTGTTGTGTGTAGGCTTTTTATAACCTATTGTTTTTAAATTCAACAATATCCACCATTGATATTTGTCTCATTTCAAATTGTTTTGTGTCAAAAACATATTCAGCAACATTATCAAGAATTAAAGAATCATCTACAATTTCAGGTAGAAGAGCAATATTCAAGTCTTTAAGTTCATAACCAACAGACGGGTAAAAAACACCAGAAATATTTTGTAGTTTATAGTGTTTAACAATGAAATTAAATAAAGCACAAGAAATCATATATTCATTGTTGTTTTCAACATTCTTTGCAAAATCATCCGCAAAAAACTTGAGTATTTTATTACCATTTTCTCCAATCTTTGAGTTCACAATTGAACTTTCATATAATTTTCTTAAGTCAGAATTTACTGATTGAGAGTCTTCATTAGAAATTATTCCTAACACAGTTATGTCTTTTTTTACGAACCATCTTCCTACTGTAAATTTTTCAATACCTTCAAGTAATTGTTTGTTTTTTATTAGTTTACTGCATTCAAAAATTGTTGTTTCGGGTTTGTGAGATGCATAAAAAATTGACTGTCTTATTTTATTTACGCGCCCATATTCATTAATTTTTTCTATGTCAGTTCTGTATGAGATTTGATTTTTAAATCTAAAAGGCTTCTTTTCGTTAATTCGTGCTCTATAAATATGCTTTCCCTTAAATAATGTAAATATTTTTAATGGAATTATTGTATTTGAAATAGTATTATAAATTTCTTCATAGGTTTTTATTTCTTGAATTCTCTTTATGTTTTCAAGAGAAACACTATAATCAAGACTTATTTTCATTATATTTTAATTAATCTATTCATAATAACAGTCTGATTTTCTGGTCTTATAAGCTTACACACAACGGTTGGGGGTGTGGCTAGTGTGGGGGTGCGGGCTACGTTTTCGTCCCCCGACGAAAACGACCGAGCGTGGGGAAAAGCCCCGAAACCCCCGTGTCATCCCACATTAGCTACACCCCATGTTACCGCCAGTTTTTTAATTTTAATAATGTTCATCTTTCCAATCATCGATTTCACAGATTGCAGTCATTTCGTTGATTATTCCTGCATTAATCTGTATCTGTAAACAGGTTGATGCTACAGTTCTTTCATTTGTTTCCTTGATAATACTGTTTAGAGTTTTTACTAATCCATCATCAATTTGGTCTTCAGTCATATCATAATAATGTTCTAACCCTTCCAATGCATTATATTGTTCATCGGCATTCTTGCTTTTTATAGAGTTCAAAAATAAGGTCTTAACGTCTGGTATGATATAATAGCTATTCAAGTCCGCTATTAATTTTAATGCATTAGCTCTCCTAAGTTCAGAACCATTACTATTATCATCTGGTAATTCGAGTATTTCAATTGATAGTCCTAAAATTTTTGATAATATTTTCTTCCCATGATTATTATATTCAATATTAGGTTCAATCTCCTCATTTTCTGTAATTTCATTGCTTTGGATTAGCAATATCTTGAATGGTAATTCATTAATAAAGTTCCAAAAGTCTTTTTCTAAATACCTTAATATCCTGTTCTTTGTCTTCGCTATTTTCAAGACAGTATTACAGAAAATAACAATTTCTGAATATTCAATCTCTTCTTGGAGAACGTTTAATAAGTCATAATACAATTTTTTATAGTCTTTCTTATTGTCTTTTTTCTCAACAATCAAGTCAATCTCTTTGCAGATTTCAATTATGTTTTTATGTTTCTTCATCTTACTCATAATAGTGTCTTAATTAAAATTGGCGGTAACGGCTGGGGGTGTGGCGAGTGCGGGAGCGCGAGTTTCGATTTCGTCGACCGACGAAATCGCCCCAAACGGGCGATGAAGTTTCGAAGTTCACTAATCAACCCGCATTGGCTGCACCCCTTGTTGTAGCACGTTTTTAATTCTGATTATCAACTAATTCTTTTGGTGTCAGAATTTCTAAACCTGAATTCAAAAAGTCGGATTTATTTCTAGTAACTATTATTTCAATTTCATTGTATTCAGCTGCTGAAACTTGAACTGCATCTTCAAAGTCTTTCAGGTTAGATTTCAACGCTTTCACAATAATACTTTTGTCAACACCAATAACATCAACGATTTCTATTAAGTTTGAAATGAATTCAATTGCAATTTCATTTCCTTTTTCTTTTCTTGAAATATAGTATATGTCTGTAACTGTTGATGCAGTTATATAGCCGATAATACGGTTTTTGTCAATTAATTCAAAAATTTTCGAGGAAAGTTCAAAGTGAGGTTCACGTTTTAAGGCTATGTCAAGGATTATATTCGTGTCAAGTAATAGTCTTTTCATTTGTACTTTTCCATTAAGTAGTCAAATTTTGAATCATTACTTTCAAGAGGATATAGAAAACCTGCCCATTTTTCAACAAATTCTTTAGCTTTCAAGGTTTTTCTTAATCGTCTTGTTTTAGGCATAATAATTACATCCACTTCCTTGTCTGCTAGCGAAGAGTTCTTGGGCAGATGAATAGTTCCTGATTTTGAGATTCTTGTCCTAAAACGTAATGTTTTCATTGCTTATATTTTTCTCAAATATACGACTTTTTTGCGATTCAGTTTCGGACCGTCAAAATGTGCTACAACGGCTGGGGGTGTGGCAAGTGTGGGAGAGCGTGTTACGTTTTCGTCCCCCGACGAAAACGCCCGAGCGGGCGAAACCGCTCCGAAGTTCCAATGTCAACCCACATTGGCTACACCCCTTGTTAGCACCTGGCAATTAGTTATTTAGTTGTCTTTTCATTCGTTCGATAACCTTTGCTGCGTAATCTAGCCGTACCATTTTACCCTGTGCGGGAAGGGCTGGAAGGCTATTTGGCAAAATTTGCTTGCAGCGTGGCTTAGTGCGTTTTGCCAAAGTGCCTGACAGCGAAGGGACGGTGTGAAACTTCATTTAAGAATTATATTATCAATTAAATCAATCTCTTCTTTATTTATGTCAAACAAATTGTAAACCATTAAATCAATTTCTTTATCAACACATATAGTTTCATCAGATAAATTCAGACAAACGGTTTTGTAGTTATTAAAGTATTCTTCCCATTCATCTTGTTCTTTTAAAGTTAACTGTTTTTTTTGTTTCTTGAATTCTAAGACAAAGGTTTTAAAATCATAGCGATAAAAGTTATTTAAATTTGTTGTTACAGCAATTTCAAAATTAGATATTAGCCTGCTAACAAACTTGTTAATGTTTTTTTGTAAAGAATCATTTAGTGATAATATATGATTGACCTTTTCAATAAATAATTTTTGCTTCTCAAAATTAACTTTAGGAATGCGAAGCATTCCCAAGTGGAATAACTTTACTTGAGCTAAAGCTTCACCCTTTTCAGGATTTATTGTCCAATAATAAAAATTTGAAAGTTTTGAATTTAAAATAGAGAGGGCATATTTTAAGTTAATAGAACTATCTTTTGGTAATAAAATATGAGTGTTGTCTCTCATTATAAATCTATTATCAACATAAGTACCAATTATGCTGTCTCCTGTTTGTCTGAAAATAAGTTTCTCAGGGGAATTGAAAATCTCTTTGTCTCTTGGAGCAGCTAACCATTCACCATATTTAATCCAATAGTCATTATTCCAAAGTAATTTATACCGGTGAAATGAACTACCGCCAATTAGAGGCTGAAAACTACTATCTACTTGGAATTCTGAAGTAAACGGCTTTGTTGACATCGTTACACTTGTTTGTGGCGGTGTTCCTTTTCCTTTTTCATAAGGTTTTACACCATTCTTGATTACAAGTAAGTCGTTAACGGTAAAAGAGTTTGCTTCAATTTTTCTTTTAATAAATAACTTTTCTTTGTTAAAAATAAGTTGATGTACTCTTGTTCTGAAAGAAAATCTTGTGGTAAGTAATGAATAAGTACATTTACTAAGTAGTTGTTTATTTGGATTTTGACACTATGGTTTTTGTAGCTTTGCTTTCTAATTATCACTGTATCACAATCAACTGTGGCATCTGAAAAAACTTTTTCTTGGTGTTGAATAATTTCTATAAGTTGAAAATCGGTTTTTAAAATGTAATTTCTAAATTCACTACCACTCAACACTAATCTCCAAGTATTAGGAGTTATAAATCCAAGTAAACCATTTATTGAAAGTAAATCGCTTAGAGTTTTAATGAAAAATGCAATGTATGTATCTGATAAAGTATTACTTAATCCACATTTTGAATGATTGGATAATATATGTATTACTTCTGCCTTGCTAATATTTGCACCATATGGTGGATTTCCAATAACAACATCAAACCCGCCTTTTGCAAATATTTCTGGAAACTCATTACGCCAATTAAAAGCTTTATCTCCTGCAATTTGTGGGTCGTCAATCAAAGAGTTGCCACATTTTATATTGTTGCTCAATGTGTTCAATTTCCTGCCCTTTCTTGCCGTTCTTAACCAAAGAGAAAGTTTCGCTATTTCAACAGATTCCTCATTAATATCAACCCCGTAAATATTCTTTTCTAGTATATCTGTTGAAATGTCAGAGAAAATAATTCCACCGCCAAAGAGTTGCGTTCGCAACTCGTCAATTTTTCTGTGCTCTTCAATTAGAAATTCTAAGGCTTGATTTAAGAAAGCACCCGAGCCACAGGCTGGGTCAAGAATGGTTAGCGTTAGCAACCATTCCTGATATTTTTTCAATTTCTCATCAAGCTCCTTTATGGTTTCCTTTCTTCTGTTTTTTCTTCCCTTGGCATATTCTTCATCTATTATACCAAGTTCATTTCTTTTTTCTTCACAAAGTTTTCCAACTGTATTTTCAACAATGTACTTGGTAATGTATTTTGGGGTGTAAAAAATTCCGTCTTTTTTTCGTTTTGTCCTTTGATTATCAACTTGTTCTCCTTTTATTTCTGCCTGTACATTCTCAATTTCACCAAGAGAATGTTCAAAAATATGACCTAGTATATTAACATCAACTTCGGTGTCAAAGTCGTAATTGCTTAATTTTAAAGTGTGTTCCTTTAAAACGCTATCGTCAATAATTACATTTTCTAGAACTTCATCGGTTAAGAAAAGTCCACCGTTGTATGCGTAAATCTCCTGCCGTTTTTCGCTTTTGGGTCTGCCTACATTCAGAATGTGAAAATACTTTCTGAAAATTGAGTAAAGCGGTTTTACATCGCCAAAATCCAAATCATCTTTCCATTTTTCGATGATTTGAATAATTGAGTTGGCTGGTAAAAGTTGCTTGTCTTCCGCAAAGAATATGAATAAAAACCTGTCAATGAGTTTTTGAGTTTTCTTGAATAATGTGAGTTTATCAATATCAGGGTTATTCTTTACAAGATTTTGGTATAAGCCTTCACGGAATTTTGAGTAATCGGAGTAGAGTTTTTTAGTTATATTTTCTTCTTGCGCTAATGAACTTTCCTTGATTTTTAGTGGTAAATCATTGAGCAAATTCTCTTTTGCAAGACAAATCCAAAGTAGAGCAAATTCTTCCCTTGTGAGTTTGAAAAGGTCAAATTCTAAATGATTTACAGCGTTATGAATGTAAAACCTTAACTTTTCAAAATTTGAGGTGATAATATAAACGCATTTAGGATGGTGATTTTTATATCCAAAAGCCTGTGTTTCAACTGTCTTTAAGTCAGTTGTGTCTGTTGATTTTAATTCAATTACAGCAATTGCATTATCATTTTTCAATATCGCCCCGTCCGCTTTTCTGCTATTGCTTACATTTTTTAATTCAGTCGTTAAATTAAAATTCGGTTGTGGATTCAGCGTGTAATCAAATATTTTTACAAAAAGTTCTCTTAAAAATCCCTCTTGAAATTGTTCTTCCTTAGAATTTCTAATATTTTCTTGAATTTCAGCATTCCCAAAATACGCCTTAAATTCAGCGAATTTTTTATCAATCAACGCTGAATCAAGTTCGTTTAAGTATTTAGTTTCTACCGATTTTTGAAATAAACTCATATTCTAATATTCAAAAGCATTCTTAATTTTTTGAATCACCAAATTACGGCTTTTCTTTCGTTTATTCTAGAAATTACCGAAAACCGTAGGGGTGCGGTGGGCAAAAAAAGCAAGTGTGTGGCTGCGAAGGGACGGTTGCAGGGATGGGCAGCCACAGTGTTGCTTTTTTGTGCGGTGGGGTTTCATTTGTCTTTTCAGTCTATATGCAGCAAAGTTGTCTTACCCGATTTTCTCTTCATTGCTTGGTGCTAACGGCGGGGGGTGTGACCAGTTTGGGGGAGCGGGGCTTGGGTTTTATCCCACGTTAAGAAGCTCCCTGCGTGCCGACCTGATTCCGTAACCCATTCAGCCCAAATTGGTTACACCCCTTGTTACCAGCAGTTTTTTATTTTATTATCTTGATAATCAAATCAAAAACGGTTTTGACACCGAAAATATTTTGAACGATTTTTTAATTTTTATCTTCAAGCAACGCCCATTTAATTTTCAATGATTTTCAAACCGTTAAATTTGAAATTTAATGTTTAAAAGTCATTTTATTCAACGTGTTGGTTTTATAAATACGACCAATTTAAAACTCAAAAATCTTACCGCCTACTTACAGCTTCGCCCCGTCAGTCCCAGGGGAAAATTGCGCTAACTTGTTCAAATCGAAAGTGAATAGTTTGATTTTCATAATCTAAGCATTAAAATTCAAGTCGATAAATTCAAAATTCACTTTCATTTTTTTCAACAATTAAAGTTAGCCTTTCAGTCTATAATTCCAAGCGCAATTTTTTAAAATCAGCCATTTTTAATCACCAATTAAATTCAAGCCGTGATTTTCTTTTGTCGAAACGTTACAATTTAAATTCAAGTCGGAGATTAAATTCAAGGTGCAACATATTTAAAAACCAACTTTTTTTCAAACAGGCGTTGCTATCAAATCTTGACGTTTGAGTCGGCAAAATATTTTTATAGCCAATCGAAGGACTGTCCGCCCGCTAACTTTTTGGTCTAATCTGAAATCAAGTCTAACCGATATAGTTTGATTAATCAATTCATATTCAAAGCGGAGCAGTCCGCTGATGGGCTAAAGTCTTCCCGATTTTTTTCGTCAAAATTGCTGGTAACGGCCGGGGGTGTGACCAGTTTGGGTGAGCGGGGCTTGGGATTTATCCCACGTTAAAAAGTTCCCTGCGTGCCGACCCGACTCCGTAACCCATTCAGCCCAAATTGGTTACACCCCTTGTTGTGCAAAGTTGTTTTTCTTATGCGATTTCAAAATTTGTGTCAGGGTTAAATTCTATTGACATTTTCACCTTGGCTTTCAATGCTTCAAACACTCGCATAATAGTCGAAAATCTAACGTCTTTAGCATTCGTTTCAATTTTAGATATCTGTGCTTTTTGAACACCAACTAATTCTCCAAGTTGTTCTTGGGTCAAATGCTGTTCTTTCCTTGCTTTCTTAATCATTTCACCAAGGATATCTAATTTTAATTCGAACTCGAACTGTTCTCTTTCTTTTGTTCCTTGCTTTCCGATATGCTTGTCAGTGAGTTCTTCTAAAGTGTATGTTTTCATTTCTTCTTGTTTTTAAAGTTAAAGTAATCTTTTCTTAATTGTTCTGCCCTTTCAATCTCATTCTTTGGCGTTTTCTGTTGCTTTTTAATAAATCCGTGAGTTGCAACCACCAAAGTATTCGTAGATTCTTCCTTATCCCAAAATGCTAAAAGACGAATTTCTTTTCCTGAATATTTTGTTCTAAACTCCCAAATTTCATTTACGAGTTTTTTAAATAATTCAGGGTCATTAACTTCTCTTGATTTCCAAATATTAAAAAGAACTTTTCCACGAGGCTTTTTATCTAGGTTGTCAAGAAATTCATTAGCATTTTCTAAAAAGATAACTTTGAATTTTATCATTCCTTTTTTCTGCAAATATACAATAAAATATCCCTAAAGGGAAACATCTCTTTGTTAAATTTTCTATCAGACTGATTATGTGAGTGTTTTTCTACAATTTTGCACAACGGATGGGGGTGTGCCCAGTGGGGGAATTCGGGGTCAGCGTCCTTATCCCCTGATAAGGACGCCCAATGCGGGCGAAACAGTTGGTTTATCTAGATATCCCCCACATTGGGTACACCCCTTGTTGGGCACTGTTTTTTTATGTACTTGAAAATTCCTATATTATTCCAAATGAAAAAACTGTTTTCAACAATTACCATTCCCACGGCTTTAGCGTAGGATCGTAATTACTGCCTGACATCTCCAGATTTCTTTCCCAATCAATTAGGCCAATAGATGATCGTAAGGAATCAATTTGATGGGGGTTTCTTAATGGAAATTTAAACAGTTCACCTTTAAACGAAAAAGCAACAGTTCCATATAGTGAAGTAAATGTGTCACTTTTTATCCAGTCGTAATCTACAATCCCTGCGTAACTCGAGGCGTATAAGTCTCCTCTGACAACAGCATCGAAAAGCACTGGGTAGAAATACAACCTGTTGGAATCAGGCTCGACATGCCTAAAAAAAACATCAGTAAAGTTGTCGCAATTATTACCCCATAGGATGTCTTCTCCAATTTTTGCAAACCCAAAGTACCCCTTTTCATCTATAAGCTCCTTTAGTTTTACAAGTACTTTAGCATCGTTTAACTTTCTGAGGCTGTCAATTTGCCTGCTGCGCTCCTTGCTGAGGCTACGATACTTCTGATCCTCGTTAATGAGTTTTATAATGGTGTTACGATAGGCTGTGTCTATCTTGCTCATATATCGATTTCGGATTTTATGATATTTTGGGAAACGTTCATTCCAGATTGGATCATAGTAATTTGAAATAAGTGTGTCACATAGAAGATACTCCTTGCTCATTCCATATCTAAAACTATTTTCAATCAGTTCGTCTATATCTTCAAACAATCTAAGTTGTAGTCTTAATTTTACCAGGCTTTTAATATCTCTCAGATAAGGCCTTTTTGTTTTGAAAGTCAATTCGGTAATTAAATTTTCCGCCTTAAGACTATCCCCCTTGAACAGTAAGTAGTTTGCTTCCTCAATTTTTTTATTGTATTCAATGTAGTCTGTTTTCTCTTCGGTTTTACACGATATTAAAGTAATCAGAATAATTAAAGGAATTCACAGCTGTCCAAAATAAATTAAAATCACAAATACGACAACTGATTATCAATACATTGAGGTTCAATATTCTCAATTTTTAAAACTAAACCTACCCTGTAAATAAAAGTAATTGTTTTGCATCTTCCTTTTTTGGACGAATAAATGGTTGGTTAATCCATTCCCATAAATCAATTTTCACAAAAAGGTTTAAACGGATAAAGTTTATCAGGTTCGACATGTGCCATTGGTATTTGGCTTTTGTTTTTAAGAACGTCATCAGCAGTATGGTTATTAATGCCGTCCATATTTGTATCTGCACGGCATTTTCCGATGTGCCTACAAATAATTTGATTTTCAGGTTTTGTTTTATGACCTTAAAGAAAGCCTCAATGTTCCATCTTTCCTTATAAATCCGTGCAACGGTTGTTGCTGTCCAAGAACGGTTGTTGGTAATAAATACCAGCTCGTTTTTGTTCACTTCGTCCCAATATCTTACCATCCGAAGCATTTTCGGGTATTCTTTTTGTGATTTTGTGCCTTTTAGCCTGATATTACAATCCTGCAATACGCTTTTATCCTTTTCGTCTGATATATCAAAGTCTCCAATGATTTCAAAATCCATATTGTCTTTTGCCCGGGTTACGAACCAATTTCCCATGCTGTCCAATTTGTTCCACCATGCAAAATCATAATAGCCCATATCGAAAACCAATATGCTATCCGAAGGCAATTGCATGCTTTGAGCTGCTTTAATATCGGCAACTTTACCATTGGTAAGGTCGGCAAAAGCAGGAAGGCAACCATCATAATCAAGCAAGAGGTGTAGCTTTACTGCACCTTTTCGGGTACGGAATTTTGCCCAATCGTATAACGACAAAGAAAGGGATATAATACTGGCATCTAAAAGGTATATTTTTCGTTTAATTTGATGCAATGCCGGTTTTGCAAACTTTGCTTGTGCCCGCAGGTAAGTGGCCAGGGCATAATAAAACTCTTCAAATATTGCGCTGGTCCGATGCTCATTAATATATGAGATTGAAGATTTAGATGGAGCTTTAGTGCAGCCCAAATGAACAATATTGCCCGTTATGCTCCGTAAGCCATTTGAAATATCTCGTACCGAATTTGCATGCCCCAAATGGCAGAATATCATACTGATTAAATGGGTCCAACTGTCAATGCCTTTGTTAAACTTGTTGCTGTCGTATTTTTTTACAATAGCTGAAAATATGCTGCGTGGCAGTAGGCTTGTGATTTGAGAGAAAAGTGATAACTTTACCATAGGAGTTGGTTATTGTGGTTATTGTAAAATTATCCTTTACTGGATAATCTCCAACTCCTTTTTTATTCAAAATTTTATTTTGGACGGATGTGAAAGGAATTAGGTTTTTCATAATTAGGTTTTGAGTTAAACGTTTAGTTTAATGCTTGCTTAATTTTCTTTTCTTGTTACAAAGAAAGTCTAGTGTAATTCAATCAGGATTTTTCGTCAAAATTGTGCCCAACGGCTGGGGGTGTGGCGAGTGCGGGAGCGCGAGTTTCGATTTCGTCGCACGACGAAATCGCCCCAAACGGGCGATGAAGTTTCGAAGTTCCCTAACTAGCCCGCATTGGCTGCACCCCTTGTTGGGCACTGTTATTAATTTGAGCCACTTATTGATATAAAAATCAAATCATTATTTTTTGATATCCCAGCATTATACATACCATATTCTTCAGAAAAGGAAATTTGTTCATCATTAATAGCATTTATATACCACTTACCTCTACTATTAGTAGCCTTATCAATTATGTTATTAGTTCTTTCAATAAAACTATAAACAAGCAATAAACCTTCATTAAATGAAATGTTAAATAGTATAAAAGTTGTATCAAAAGATCCTGGGCTGCTATTTATATAACAATTTACTCCATTTTTATAGATTAATTGTCCAAAATATTTAAAATCTGTTCTGGATTCAATTTTCTTTAGTAAACCATACTCTAATTCAAAATAGTCTTTAAGGTTAATGAGAGATGTAAATTCTTTTACAGGTTTTAATTTTGATATAAAACCACTAAAAACATATCCTTCAGTATCTTTATATCTTACTTTTATCATTTGCCCGTTTATTGAATAGCTATAATTTTCTCTTTCTTTACTAAAGATGTTATCATCGATATGATTGACTTTAATTTTTTTTATAAATTCTACTTCAAAGGTTTTACTATCAGCTATTGAATCAACATATATCAATTCACCGAATTTAATAGTTCTTATTATTTTACTATTTAAATCAGGTTTTTCCCTAAGATTCAAACCGTTTTCTGCCCAGACATATAATGAGTCATTTTGCAAAAAATTTATTTTCGCGAATATGTTTGTGGATATAAGAATTAACAAAAAAATGATACCTGTTTTTTTCATATTGTTCGTATTCAAGGTTTTGATTTTTTTTCATAATTGTGCCCAACGGTTGGGGGTTGTGGCTAGTGGGGATGTGCGTAGCCCACGTTTTCGTCCCCCGACGAAAACGAACTGGCAGCGGGCGACTACGCCCCGAGCATCCCATCCATCACCCCATTAGCTACACCCCTTGTTAGCGTCTCGTGGCCAAGGTGACCGGGTCGCCCGCCCCCGGCGCGGGCCTTGTTTCCACAAATTCT
>NZ_JAANIG010000005.1 GCF_011174675.1 Perlabentimonas gracilis
GAGAAGAACTTATTTTCTGGATAGCTCGAATTTTTAGGCGTATTCAGTGGGGCTTATAGGTTTTTTTTGCTTATTTTCGAAAAGTTTCGGATGCTAGTGTAGTTAGCCAAAATATTATGAATTGAAAATGCCCGATTTTTCGGGCATTTTTTGTACTTTGCAGGGCAACTTAAAAGCAGTTACCACTATGAGAAACCAAACATTACTTTCAGCAGTGCTAGCTTTAGCCTTTATGGCATCAAGCTGTGGCAGCCCCGTTTCGCTGGGCGATTCAACTCAAGACCTCGAGGGGAAACTCCCCGCACCTAGTACAAGGGGAAAAATGTCGATAGAAGAAACCCTGGCCCTACGAAAATCGGTGCGACAATTCCAAGATAAGCCCCTAACCATAGAGCAGATATCGCAGCTCCTATGGGCGGCCCAGGGTGTTACGCACAGCTGGGGCGAACGGACATTCAGAACGGCTCCATCTGCTGGAGCTACATATCCTTTCGAAACCTACCTTTTTACTGCAAGCGGTGGATATAGGTACAACATTGCTGATCATTCCCTTACAAGGGTATTCGATAACGATTTAAGAACTGAACTTTCAGGAGTTTCCCTTGGTCAAACAGCCGTAAGCGATGCTCATGCTGTGATAGTGCTGTCGTATATTTTAGAGCGCACTGCCCAACGCTATGGCGACAGGGCCTATCGATACGTTTGTATTGAGGCGGGACATATTGCCCAGAACATACACCTTATGGCCGTTTCGCTGGGCCTAGGTTCTGTGCCGGTAGGGGCATTTTCCGATGAGGAGGTGAAGCAGCTTCTTGGTGGCCCCGATGATGAGATCCCGTTGTACATAATTCCAGTTGGCTACGAATTGCTTGAGGAGTAAAATTTTGCTTAAACCTACCGTAGGCGCAACCCTGCTTCATAATCTTATTTTTGTATCCTCCCCGAACAATGGGGAGGATATCATTTGCTATTCGTTAAATGAAATCCATTTTAGCTAATCTACATAAATGAGCACAAAGCTTTTTCTGCTACCCACCACATTAGGGGGCGATAGCCCTGCAGATGTAATACCTGAGTATGTTATTGAGCTAACACGAAGCTTGGAACATTTTGTTGTTGAGGATGTTCGAACCGCAAGACGTTACTTGTCGAAGTTAGGGATGCCAGTACCTATAGAATCATTAAAGTTCTACGAACTTAATGAGCACTCAACTTTTCAAGAAGTACAAAACCTGATGAGCCCCTTACTAAGTGGCGCTTCGGTGGGGCTAATGTCCGAAGCGGGAGTGCCCGCAGTTGCCGATCCAGGAGCACAGCTGGTATCGCTAGCTCATCAAAACAACGTGAAGGTAATACCCTTGGTGGGCCCCAGCTCCATTGTTATGGCGCTTATGGGCAGTGGTATGAATGGTCAAAATTTTGCCTTTGTGGGTTACCTGCCCATAAAGCCAAACGATAGAATTAAACGGATTAAGCAGCTTGAACAACGATCGCGCGAAGAAAAGCAAAGCCAGTTCTTTATCGAAACTCCATATCGAAATAATAAGCTGTTGGAAGCATTGGTTAGTACTTTGCATCCCGATACGCTAGTACACATCTCAACCGATTTAACCATGCCAACCGAGCTTGTTATAACCAAGCGGGCCAAGGAGCTGAAAAACAAAATGCCCGACCTGCATAAGCGGCCGAGCATTTTCGGTATTCAGTCGTACTAAGTTTACTTGCTACTCGCCGCAGTTGTTTTGGCATGAACATCAAGCTCAAAGATAAGCGGCGTGTAGGGTTGGATATTGTCAGAGCCATACTCGCCATATGCATGCTTACTTAGTATGATTACTTTAGCTTTTGAGTTTGTTTTCAACTTTTTAAGCGAAAGGGAAAAACCTTCGATGTAGCCAGTACCACCAATGGTTACCTTCAGCGGTTCGTAAGTTTTGGTCGATTGGTATGTTCCATTCTCTTCTGCAACCTCCTTAATGCTGGTGTCAAAAATCCAGTGGTCGAGGAACCTGCCGGTGTAGTCTACAGAAATTACATCGTTGTCTTCAATTTCAACGTGTGGGTCAGTAGGTTCTTCCTCATCTTCATCAACCTCAACCTCTGTTAAGGACTCCTCAAGTATGTAAACACCATCCTCATTAATGGCTGAGATTACCTGCTCAACAACCAAGTCGGGATAGTTCTGCGCTATGTAGTTCGATATTTGATCTAGTTCATATTGGTCTGGATCGGTTACAATTTCATGAAAATCAATATCTAAGATAATGGTAGAGTAGGGGTTAAGAGATTTGTATGACTTGGCACCATATGCAAGTGGCGATGGTATTATTAACCTAACCTCCGAGCCTTCTTTAATATAGGTAAAACCCTCATCCAAACCTTTGAGCAGAACGGTTTGCTCATCCTTATACTTTAGGTATTTGGGAGCGTAGTATGTGGTTTTAGAATAGATGTCGTTAAGTTCGGCAATGCTTTTAACGGTGGTTTCGTATACTATCTCATTTAGGTTCTGTCCAGTGTAGTCGAAACGTAGGTAGTTGCCAGCTTGTGGTTTTGCTCCATTCCCTTCATTGAGTACTATGTAGTACAAACCCGATGCTGTGGGTTCAATGTTGGGGTAATGAATGCTCATATATGCTTGAAGACGAAGCAACTCATCGGAGTAGCCTTCATTAACCTCCTTCTCGCATGATGTAAACGATAACAGGCTGATAAAGGCCAAGGATAAAAGGAAAAACTTTTTAATCATTGTAATTTGAATTATTATTTAATGCTGTCAAGTCTAATCTCACAAAACAAAGGTGTATAGGGCAACACATTGTCATTACCTTCTGAACCATAAGCCAGTGGCGAGGGCACAACCATCTGCATTGCTTCGCCCGGTTTAAGCCTTAAAAACCCCAGCTGTACGCCTTCAATAAGCTGATTGTTCAGTACAATCTCGTCGTTTTCTCCTTCAACCTCGAATAGTGGTTTAAAATCCAAGGTTGAAATTCGATACCATCCAAAAATAGTATCGTTGGACTCTGGCGATTCCAGAGCCGATCCCTGAGCTGTGTACTTAGTCCACATTCCAGTGGTATCGGGAGTGAATCCTTGCATTCCGGCTACAAAGTTATTTATATTATTCTGCTCTCGAATAATTTTTTCGTTTTTAACGTAAATTATGTAAATGTCGAATACCAGTGGTGTCCAGGGGGCAACCGATCCCGCTTGATCGTCGTCATAGCCTAATGTGGATGGGAAGTAGATAGAGTTCCATTGCCATTGGCGGCATAGCGGAATGCCTCGCGATAAGCCGGGTAGCAGGTTGTCGCTTCCGGCAATTATCTCTACTGGCTCAAATTTTCTGGCCTCGGGGTTTATTCCCACTTCGTCTGCTACCTCTCTGATGTTGGTATCGAAAATGTTTCCGGTAAGGGTTCGGCCTACGTACCAGAAGCCTACAGAATCGCCAGGAACTATTTGATATCCATAACCCTTATGAAGAACGGTTACAAATACTCCATCGTGCTTAACAAACGCAATGTTATTGTTGGTAAGGTAATTCTGTATGGTTAGCTCGTTGGCAACTCGCTTCTCTTCAGTTAATGAATCCTCGCAGCTGTACAGCCCATAAAAAGATGCTGCGATTAAAACAATCTTTAAAAACCTCATTGATTCTTTGGTTTAACTTCTACTATCTCAACATCGAAAACAACAGGTGTAAATGCAGGCACTATACCTGTTGAACTGCCTCCTTGCCCAAAGGCAATGTATGAAGGGAGTATAAACAGCGACTTTTCTCCTGGGTACATCATTCCAATTGCCTCCTCAAGGCCAGGTATAACCTGCCATTTTTGTCCGTAAACAAATTGGAATGGCTCGTTGCGCTTACGTGTGGAGTCGAAGTACTTGCCGTTGAAAAATCTACCCTCGTAGTGAACAGTAATGGTATCGCCCTCCTGTATTTTGTTACCCATACCCCTAGTAATTGGTATGTAATGCAAACCCGATTGGGTGCTCTCGAAATCAAGGTTTTGTTCCTCAACGTACTGCCTAAGCACCACCTGTTCGTAGTCTCCAAAATCTTCAATCCAGTTTAGGAAGATTTCTTTCTCCTGCAGGTATCGCTTTTCGCTAAGAATATCGAGCATGAGCATATCAACCCTAAGCAAATCGTCAGGTTTTAGGAATCGGGGGAGGTTCGTTTCAATGGTGTGAGTAAAAAAATCGAAGGCTGAGATGTAAAACGTTGCGCTATCGCCCTTGGCCAGCATGGCAAAGCATTCGTCAATTGATCCGGCGAACTGGGGTTCGGTTAGTTGAAAAGTTCTGAGGCCATGAAAGAATAAAGAGTCTTGGGGTGTGCGGTAAGCAATTTGTACCGTAACGTAGTTGCTTGGCTCTGCCTTGTGCTCACCCTCGCCAAGGGATACGAGCTGGTAGTGAATGTTGGTTTTGGTAACAGAAAAACCGGGGAATATTTTCGATTCGTTGCTACAGCTCCAAAGTATAACAACGAGTGCAATTGGTAAGAATTTTAGATGTCTCATGGAAGCCACATTATGGGTTTCACTATATTTATACGTGTAAAGGTAAGTAATTTCGTTTAACTTTCAATTACCATCAGTAGCTCAACATCAAAAACTAGAACTGCCATTGGCGGAATTCGGTCGCTATCGCCCAGCAAGCCGTGGCCAAGATGTGGGGGCAGTATAAACTTTCCCTTTTGTCCCTGCTGCATCAGAAGGATTGCCATCTCAAGGCCCGCTTCAACCCCTCCCTTGCCAACCAGGAACTCTTTGGGTTTATCCTCTTCAGAGTTGTACAGCACAGTACCATCGAGCATGCTAATCTTGTAGCTAATTAATACAATATTACCAGTTTTTACCTGCGGCCCATTGGCCTCACCCCAAACCAAATGGTACAGCCCCGATTTGTTCTCCTCCATACCCTCAAGCCTGTGCCTGCTGATGTATGCTTGTATTCTCTCCCTGTCCTTATCCACCAGGGCACGGTTCACCACTTCGAACTTTCTCTTTGCCTCCGAAACGGGTGTCTTTGGAGTGTTGTTGCGGTTGTTTTTACAGGATGTTGCTGCTACAACAGTGAGCAGAATCATGGTGGCTACACGTAGGTTCATTGGTTTAACTCCTTTTGATATTGCTTTAGTATTTCAACGAATTTTGCTTCGGTTTCTTGCATGGTGGCAAACGATTTACCTCCCGCAGCATTTATATGCCCCCCACCATTAAAGTGCTCCTCGCAAACTTTATTAGCAGGGAAAGCTCCAACCGATCGTAGCGAAACCTTCACAAAGTTTTTGTTCTCAATAAACAGGGCTGAGAATATTATGTTCTTAATGGAGAGGGGATAGTTTACCAACCCCTCGGTATCACCAATTTGGTATTTGTAGCGCTTTAGCTCTTCATAGGTAAGCGATATGTAAGCCGATCGATACTCAGGAAAAACCTTCATTTTCGACTCGAGGGAGTACCCCAGAAGGCGCATTCTACTTTCGGAGAAGTTATTGTATACCTGCTGCTGAATATCCTCAACCTTAACTCCTTTTGCAATTAGCTTGGCAGCAATTTCGAAGGTTCGAGGGTTTGAACAAGCGTAGCTGAACGATCCCGTATCGGTCATTATTCCTGTAAATATGCACATAGCAGCATTATGGCCAATATGCATTTCAGCGTTCAATATCAGGGCAAACTCGTAAACTAGTTCTGCTGTTGAGCTCGCCTTGGTTTCGGATAGAATCCAGGTGAATGCCTCTTCGGGATAGGGGTGGTGATCGATAAGTATTTTTACTGCTTTGGATTGATCGAAGTTCTCCTTTACTGCCTCAAGTCGAGAGGGGCTGTTGTAGTCGAGTGAAAATATCAGATCAGCGTTACAAATTGCTTCAGCAGCTGCCTGCTTGTTTTTTGAGTGCCGAATGATTTTTGAAGAGTCTGGCAGCCAGCTTAAAAAGTCGGGTATATCATTGGGGATAACCATTGAGCTGTCGTATCCCATAGAGGTGAGGATATGGTAAAGCCCCAGCATCGACCCAATGGCATCGCCATCGGGGTTGTGATGCGATGTAATTACTATACGTTCCTTTGTTGATATTAAGTTTTTGATTATGTTGGCATTGTCCCTGGTAATCTGCTGCATTTTTCTGATCATTTTTAAAAAATCCAAAGTTAATATAAAATCGTTTACCCTTTCGATAAAAAGTCCTAATTTAGGGCTGTAAACAACTACCGATATGAATAGCAAGCGAACATTTGCACTAGTAAAACCTGGAGCTGTAAGGAAGAATCATTACGGCGAGATAATTTATCTGATTACCAAGGCTGGGTTCTCGCTTAAGGCTATGAAGATGGTGCAGCTTAGTATGATTGATGCCCAGCGTTTTTATGCTGTGCACGAGGGTAAAGAATTTTATGAAAGGCTCACCAAGTTCATTAGCTCAGGGCCTGTGGTTGCCCTTGTGCTTGAGAAGGAGAACGCCATCGAGGAGTTTAGGAAGCTTATTGGCTCAACCGATCCGGCGCAAGCCGAAGAGGGAACCATTCGTAAGCTGTTTGGCGAGAGTGTTACCATGAATGCTGTGCATGGATCCGATTGCCCTGAGAATGCCGTGAAGGAGTGGTCTTTCTTCTTCGCCCAGAAGGAAATACTCGATTAGCGCTTGGTTACTTTAGCACTACATCCTTAATTATATCTGCGCCAACCTGTGTGTTTATTGCCTTTACAATTTTTGATCGATGCATCATAAGCTCGTTGCGTAGTACCGACGACTTAAGGTGCACAAACAGCTTGTTGCCCTTTACATAAACCGATTGGGTTAGCGCCTGAATGTTTTTCCCCATAACAATGGGCCATGCGTTTACAGCTTCCGAGGCCTGTAGCTTATCGCGATGCTTGTACTGCTTCAGGAATTCTTTGATGGCATCGCCAAGTGTTATTACATTATTCATGCTCACATCTTATTTTGTGGCAACAAGTTCAACCCCACCATCCTTCACGTTAAAAAGGTGGTATCCGCTATCAATCTGGCCAAGTATGCTGTCGAGGCGTGCCTTGTTGGTGTCTGTTATAAAGATTTGTCCAAAGGTATGATCGGAAACTAACCGAATAAACTGCTCTACACGGGTCATGTCAAGCTTGTCAAAAATATCGTCGAGAAGCAGCATGGGCTTAATGCCCGATATCCTTTCGATAAAATGAAACTGGGCAAGCTTTAAGGCAATTAGGTAGGTTTTTTGTTGACCTTGCGAGCCCTCCTTTTTAATGGGATGCCCATTTAGGGTAAGCACTAGGTCGTCTTTATGGATGCCCTTTGTTGTATACTGAATCATCCTATCCTTCTCCAATGAGTCGATAAGCAGTTCCTTTAGGCTACGCTCTGTAAGGTGCGACTGGTAATCGAGCCGAACCTCCTCGCTTCCGCTTGATACCCTTTGGTAGTAATGCTGAAATATTGGGGTTAGCTCCTGCGCAAAGCTTAAGCGCTCATTGTAAATCTGTTTGGCCAATCCGTCTAGCTGATCGTCTATCACCTCAAAAAGTTCCTTTAGGCTTGCATAGCCATACGATTTTTCTTTAAGCAGCCTGTTTCTGTTGGCCAGCAACTTGTTGTACTTTAATACCTGATCGAGGTACGGATGGTTATACTGCGATATCACCCCATTCATATACTTGCGCCGCTCCTCGCTTCCATCGAGAATTAGGCCCGAGTCGGCAGGCGAAATAATTACAATGGGGATAAAGCCAATATGGTCTGCTAGCCTTCCGTATTCCTTTCCGTTACGTTTAAAGGTTTTTCCTGCATCTTTTTTAACGGCGCAGTAAATATTTTCATCCTTGTCATGCCTGCTGTATACTCCCTGTATAACTAAAAAGTCTTGTTCGTGTCGGATGTTTTGATAATCAACAGAGTTAAAATTGCTTTTACACATCGAAAGGTAAAAGATGGCATCAAGCAGGTTGGTTTTGCCCACACCATTATTGCCCACAAAGCAGTTAACCTTTGGGTGTAGCTTAAGGTCAGCCTGATCGTATGTTTTGAAATTCAGTAGTGTAAGCTCTTTAAGGTGCATGGGGTTGGGCTATTTGCTGTGCTTGTGCAAAGGTAAACAGAAAAACGCACAAGAAAAATTGTGGCAAATATTTCACCATTAGCGAAAAACCATTACTTTTGCGCTTGCCAATTAAAAATGCATAGAACTGCATTCACATTTTTATTGATGATCAGAAATCGTAATAAACAATAATTCATTATTTTTTTAGCTATGGCAAAAGATAAAAACAAGGAAACGCATGATACAGGTGCTGAGGCTTTGGAGAATGCGCTAACTAAAACCGAGCAGTACATTGAGAATAACCAGAAGAGCCTAACCATAATTGTTTTAGCCGTTATTGTTATTGTTGGAACCTTCTTGGGGTACACCAGGCTTTACATTGCTCCAATGGAGAAGGAAGCCCAGTCGCAAATTTTTGCCGCTGAGCAATATTTCGAGCGCGACTCGTTTAACCTTGCCCTGCATGGCGATGGAAACTACCTTGGCTTTCTAGATATTATCGATAGCTATGGCCCATCAAAGGTGGGAAACTTGGCTCATTACTACGCTGGTATATCATTCCGCCAGCTAGGTGAGTTCGATAAGGCCGTTGATCACCTCAAGCGTTTTAGCACAAAGGATAAAATGATAAGATCCGTTGCTTTTGGTGCACTAGCCGATTGTTACGTTGAACTTGACAACCTGAAGGAAGGTGCTAAGTATTACCTTAGGGCTGCTAATGCCAACGAGAACGATTTTACATCCCCCATCTACTTGCTAAAAGCAGGTGTTGTTTTTGAAGAGCTGGGTAGCTACAGCGAAGCGCTTAAGCAGTACGAAATTATTAAGGATAAATTCCCTAGGTCAGCTGAAGCGCGCGAGATTGAAAAGTACATCACGCGAGTGAGCCTAAAGAAATAAATTGATATTTTTCCAAAGAAAACCAACCTCATCAGGTTGGTTTTCTTTATTTTTACACCAAACTAAATTCGAAAGACATGGCAACTTACCTTAAAAATCTTTCCAACTACGATGCAAACAAGGTTCCCTCGGCAAAGAAGATGAAATTTGGGATTGTGGTATCCGACTGGAATTCGGATGTTACTCACGCGCTTCTGCGGGGAGCTTACGAAACCCTTATTGCCCATGGGGCAAAGGAGGATAATCTACTGGTAAAGCATGTGCCCGGTAGCTTCGAGCTAATTTTGGGTGCACAGTTTATGGCCGAGTATGCCGATTTGGATGGCGTAATTTGTTTGGGCTGCGTAATACAGGGCGAAACCCCCCACTTCACATATGTTTGCCAAGGGGTAACCCACGGCATTGCTGAGCTGAATATGAATTACAACATTCCCTTTATATTTGGATTGATAACTACCGATACTCTTGACCAAGCCAAGGATAGGGCAGGGGGTAAGCATGGTAATAAAGGCGTAGAGGCGGCTGTAACGGCAATTAAAATGGCTGCTCTGCAAAAGGATATGGAAGACCTTGAAGACAGCTAAGCTGTAGGTTGCTGAGATAAAGAATTAGAAAAGAGGGGGATTAGCTATCCCCCTCTTTTGCAAATAGGTTCTCCATCCAATCGAGGAGCCTTTTCAGCAGCCTAAAGTATAAGGCTAGGTAAAGAACGATTGACGATATCCAGATAATAATAATATTTACCCAGTAGGTGCTGTAGTATCGACCCCAAATCTGTTTTACTGGAGCATAAAAGTGAGCGCTTAAAAATTTACTCTCGGGCAGTAAGTATATGGGGTCGAGCTTTTGAATCAGCCTTCCCTTGTATTCAATTATTCGCTCCACCTCCGATGAGTTTCTAACAAACTCGCTAAGGCTCTCGTTGAAATGGTTGCGCTTAAGCGCAAGAAATTCTTCGCGTTGTTCTGGCGTTTGTTGGTGTGAGTTTATAATGCTATCTTTTCTGTCGCTTGCCTTATTGTATAGCTTAACGTAGTATATTCTTAGCTGTTCAAGGTAGGTGTTCACCTCATCAATAACTGTTTCATCCAGGTTATCGATGGTTAATTTGTCTAGCAATTTGAATGGGTATTGAGAGCTGCTCGGACTTGTAGCTTCATACATAAATTCATTCCTAATGAGCTCCAGCGCACTCTCCACGTCATGCTGGCGTGCTGAATTATTCATGTTGCGTTCGCACACAGCCACCTTGTTCTGCAATGTGCGTAACCAGTAGTTCCTCTTGAAGTCCGATACGCTCATGGCCTCATCGAGGTAGTAAAAGGGCTTTTGGTACTGGTTGTTTATAAATTGATTTACAGAAAGGGCTTCATATGCCCATCGGGCAACAATTATCTCACCATAAACGGGGATACTGCTGGGCGATGAAATTGCTGGGTTTAGCTTCTCAAACTTTACAATTATGCCACTTAAAATAATTTGTGGAATTACAAGGAATGGGATCAATATGTAAATCGTTACCACAGTTTTAAAGCTATCGGAAATTAGCAGCCCCAGCATATTGGCCGAGAACCATGTGCTGAATAGTACCAGCCAGTACTCAAAGTACATCCCCTTTATTTCAAGTATCGAGTTTCCTATTATCACAAAAATAAGCGATTGAAATGCAGAGAGAGCTAGAAGGATAAAAACTTTCGACATCAAATAGCTGCTCCAGCTAAGGTTGAGGAACGATTCCCGCTTCTGAATTTTTCGATCCTTAATAATCTCCTCAGCACTTACCGTAAGGCCCACAAAGAATGCTACAATTACCGACATGAAAAGATACACGGGTAGGTTGCTATTCTCCAGAAGGGTGTAACCGTACTGGTTTGCAGGGTCAACGTTGTAGTACTTGATAATGGACGACAGCAAAAATGCCAGCAGTGGTGCCTCAAACAGGTTTATTATCATGTACTGCTTATTGGCTACTTTGCTAAGCACATCGCGCTCAATAAATACCTTAAGCTGCTTTAGCCAGCCTGGTATTTTGAATAAAATCCTAGGTAGATCTTGTGGTGGTTCAACCTCCTGATCGTCTGGGTTAGTGCCCTCATTGAAATACTCGTACCATTCGTTGGGGCTGGTTTTACGCGAACGGGTGGGATTGCCATATTCGTCCAGTACATTAGCCTCAACAATGTTAAAAATTTGCTCGGGATTTACATTACCACATACGTTACACTCACTCTCGTTCCAGTTGGCATGCTGCACCCTCGATTTAAAGTAGATGATAGACTCAATGGGATCGCCGTTGTATATCAGGTAGCCTCCCGTATCGAGAATTAGCAGCTTGTTGAACATCTTAAAGATATCGGAGGAGGGCTGGTGAATTACCACAAAAACCAGCTTACCCTTGAACGTGAGTTCCTTTAAAAGGTCGAGGATGTTCTCAGAATCGCGGGAGCTAAGACCGCTGGTTGGCTCGTCAAGGAATAGAATGGCCGGCTCTCGAATTAGCTCCAGGGCAATGTTTAGCCGTTTGCGTTGGCCGCCGCTTATCTTCTTGTTCAAAGGCGATCCAACCACCATATCCTTTATCTCGTAAAGGCCCAGGTTAATGAGCATTCCGTTAACAGCCTTTATAATATCCTCCTCGGTGTAGTTGTCGAAGCAAAGCTTGGCGTTATAGTACAAATTTTGAAAAACGGTGAGTTCCTCAATTAGTAAATCATCCTGCGATACAAACCCAATAAGACCTTCAACCTCCTCGGCTTGCCGATGGATATCTACGCCATTAACCTTTACGCTCCCCCGAGTAGGGGTTTCGGAGCCATTTAAAACGTTAAGCAGCGTGGTTTTACCCGCACCCGATGCCCCCATAATACCCACGAGGTGCCCCGACTCGTAGGTGAAATCCAGCTGGTGCAAACCAACTTTCCCCCCCTTGAAACGAAACTCCACATCGTTTACCTCAAAAACAATTCGTTCCTTAATCTTGTCGAGCGTAAAGCGGGCAACAATATCGCTATAGTAAATGGGAGTTATCTTTGGGTTCCTAATCGATGAGCCGTTATTTAGCACGTATACTTTATCTCTGCGAAGCAGATGTCCATTGAGGTACAGCTCGTCGTTCCCTGAGTACCTAAGAAAGTAGATGTTGGCAAATTCAACCCAAAGGATATGTATTTGCCCTTGGAGCGATTGTGCTTGAATGTGTTTTATTTCTGGCGCATAGCCTTCGGCATTGTCAACAAGCAGTATTTTGCTATGCAATGGGGTTTGCTTATTGCTGTTGATAATGAACTGGTGAATAAGGTCAAACTCATCACTCTCTATGTAAAAGGTTTCGGCCACGGTGGAGATAAAGGCCATCTCCTGCTCGGTAATCGAATTCTCCTCAGTTTTCACAAACTCCAGCAACCTAACCACAACCACAACTTTTTGCTGTTGTGTAAGCTCTTCGTTTATTTGAGTGCAAATTTTTAATACCCTAACTGAGCTTGAGGAGGTTCGCTTTTTACTCTTGCTCTTTTCGCTTTGTTTCTCTTGGTATAGCTCGTAGTAGTAGTCAAAAACCTTTAGGTATTCCCTAACCAGCTCTTGGTTCAGCTGCTGTCGCAGGAACGACTCCACAACCAATCTCCTGTCATTCTCAATGTCTTCCGACTCGTCTTCGGGACGGGCAATAATGGCAAATAGCTGCATTAAGGCCTTAAGTATCGACTCGCTCATGCGATAGGAGGTTTAGGTTATATCAAGGTTTAGGGTTTGTAACCAATTAGCAGCATTACATAGCCAGGGGTAAACTTTTGGTTTTGTACATCTACCTGAATAATGCAGGTTACCGATGAGGAAAATCTAAAGTCCCAGTATGGCGAGTTGTTGTAATTGGCATTGGTGAAAAGTAGATTTTTTTCCGTGTCGTATACGGAGAATATCACATCGCTCCGCCTTAGGTTGGTGCAGGCCACAATTCGGTAGGTGTTATCGCCAAAAAATGTGGTGCGAAACTCAACCTTTTGGTCGGGCTTAAGCTGCGCAAAGTACTCCTGCCCGTCGGTGATATACTCGGGTGAGAAGTAGAGCGAGCAGATGTGTTGCAGCTGATTCAATTGCCCCACAGCACTTCTCGACAGCAAGGTCAGAAAGGCGAGCGTTACAAAGGCTATGGTGAGGGTTCTATTCATTTCAAATCGTGTTCAGCATGTACCGTTATTCAATCATAAAGTTACGGATATTCTCAATCTTGTTGCTAATTATATCAAGATGATATTCCGATATTATAACCCTTGACTGGCTATTGATGTAAATAATCTTATTGTCCACATCAACCTTAGGCTCTTTGTAAGAGTATGAGTATATAATACCATCGAATTCGTAGGCTAAGTCAATAAACATATCGATAAGCTCTGCATACTCGGCCGATTTGTAGTACAGCGGGGTAAGCACTTCAATCAGGTTGTCGAGTGGGTGCTTTTGCTCGCCCAATCGGTTAATCAGTTCACGGTTCGATGTGCTTTTGGCCAATCGGCTAAGAATGTATACGCTTTCAATCCATCCACCGGCAAGTATCAATGCGCCTATTTCGGTTCGGTCACTTTCCCGAAGGTAGGTGTCGGCCACTCTGTAGGTTCGGCTAAGCATTACAAGCAGTGAGTCTTTGCTGTTGATGTTTCGCTCAATCCCCTCGAAAAAGGTTCGGTTAAAGGCCGGTGTTAACCCCAGCTCCTGGGTAAGCTTTTTTATGGTATTAAGGTACGATATGGATTGAGGTGTACGCTCGTATATATTGATATAGCTCAAATTGGTACCGTAAATACCAAGGTTTAACGCTTGCTTAAACGATGTGGTGTACTGCTTTTGGTTTTCAGTTTTATTCAGGATATTCTCGTTGAAGGGTATCCCTAAGTTTTTCACCAGATGGGCTACTTGGTAAGGCGATGGTAGCGGAAAGAGAGAACTTTCGAACTTTATAAGAAACGATAGCGTGTCGGGTTTATAGGGTTGGTGAAGTGCCGATGGCGCTTTTTTGTCCTGTCGACCGGTGCATGAACTATTAGTAAAGGCTATTGGTAGAAGCAGGATCAGAAGTAAAAAATATACGCCTCTAGTATTTATTTTGATGGGCATTTACTGCTAGGTTAATGGATTTACTTGCAATTATAAAAAAAATGTGACAAATATTGCGCTTTTAGCCTTAAAAAAGCATTGAGATGCTAACTGGCTATCTTTTTCCAACCGTGTTTTCGTAAAGATACAATTATTATTCTAATTCCCAATGCAGCAACCACAAACAAAACGGCGGCATAAACATACTCTCCTAAAAGGAGTTTACCAGTACCAAATAGGAACGAAAGCACCGTTGTGCAACCTCCCAGCCAAGAGTACCAAAGGTATTTAAATCCTGAGTCGCCAACTACTTCGGGGAGTTGGGATGCAATTGGCTTCCAGCCAATACCGCCCGGGTGCACCCGCCGATAGAAAGAGAGCAGGGTTTGGTTATCGCTAGCAGGGGTAAAGTAGGTTACTGCAATCCAAACTGCAGTAGATGAGAACACGGTGATAAGCAGTATGGGCTCAAAGGCTAGGTTGGTATATAGCTTTAGCCATGGGTACACTAGGAATGGGGCAACCATTGCCGAAATCTCCGACCAAGCATTGATGCGCCACCAGAACCATCGCAGGATTAGCACAAGCCCAATGCCTCCACTGCAGGCCAGAATGAACCGCCATGCATCACTAATTTTCGAGAATTGTGTGGTGGCAATTAGCGAGAAGAACATTAGCACAAATGTAGTTACTCTCGATACTTTAACGTAGTACTTCTCTGTTCCATTGGGTTTTACAAAGGGTTTAATAAAGTCGTTCACAATGTAAGAGGTACCCCAAACTATTTGCGATGCTATGGTAGACATGAAGGCGGCAAGAAATGCGGCCATAAGCAAACCCAACCAACCCGTAGGCATAACATCCTTAATTACCATTACGTAGGTAGCTCCCTTGTCGGCAGCATCGGGGTATAGCACCAGCGTAACCAGTGCCACAAGTATCCAAGGCCAAGGTCTAATGGCAATGTGGGCTATTTGAAACCATAGGGTTGCCATGAGCGAGTGCTTCTCATCCTTAGCCGACATCATGCGCTGAGCAACGTAACCTCCACCCCCGGGCTCGGCTCCGGGATACCAGCTGGCCCACCACTGCACGCCTAGGTACGTAATAAAGGCTGTAAGGCTTAGGGTGAGCATTTGTGTACTCGATGATTCGGCTTTACTGCTTACCGCAGGGAAAAACGAGAAAACGGTATCGGGGAGTTGAGCCTTAAGCCCCGATATGCCCCCAACGCTAGGGTGCTTTAGGGCAAATATTGCCAGCACAATACACCCCACCATGGCTATAATAAACTGAAAGCTGTCGGTTAGGCTAACGCCCCATAGGCCCGATAGGGCAGAGTAGAACGAGACGAATAGAAGTAGCATACCAACCAGCAGTAGGTGCGACGAAAGTTCTATTCCAAGCATGCCAAAGCTGCTGTATCCAAAAAAAGTGAGGTCGGGGAACATCACTGCTAGAATTTTAACCATGGCTAGGTTTACCCAGGCCAGCACAACCACATTCATTAAAACCCCAATGTATATGGCTCTAAAACCTCTCAAAAAGCGTGCTGAGCCTCCCGAGTACCTAATGCTTACCAATTCGCAGTCGGTTAGTATGCCCGAACGTCTCCAAAGGCGTGCGAAAAAGAAAACGGTAAGCATTCCGCCAAACAGCATATTCCACCATAGCCAGTTGCCTGCAATTCCGCTTTCGGCCACCAGCTCGGTAACTGCTAGCGGGGTGTCGGCAGCAAATGTAGTTGCCACCATGCTGGTGCCTGCAATGTACCAAGGCAAATTGCGACCGCTTAAAAAGAAATCGCTAGTGCTGCGCCCAGCACGCTTGCTCATATAAAATCCAATGGCTAAACTAATTGCAAAGAAAAGGGCAATTATAACCCAGTCGAGAGTCAGCATAAGGTGTACAGTTGGTTAGGGTGAAGCAAATTTTGAGCTGAAAGTAGTAACTTATCAAGTAATATCAAAAGATGTTATGCAATTGTTCTGCATGAAAACTCACGAAATCTTTTGTATTTTTGTGGAGAATTTTTCAAACCTCACTTTATTTACACTCCATTGACATCAACCGTTTCATACAAAAGGATTTGGACAATTGCCTATCCTATTATAATTGGTAGCATAGCTCAAAACATTATCAATGTAACCGATACGGCGTTCATTGGGCGCTTGGGCGAGGTTGCGCTGGGAGGTGGTGCCATTGGTGGGCTTTTCTATATGGCGCTCATTATGTTTGGGTGGGGCTTTGGCATTGGAACGCAGATTATTGTTGCCCGCCGATTTGGCGAGGGAGCCTTTAGGCCCATTGGCCGAACCATTGAGCACGGGTACTTTTTTCAGCTGCTGCTAGCCATCCTAATTTTCTCATTAGTTAAACTTTTTGGCAGCCAATTACTGTCCCTAATAGTTGAGTCGGAAGCGGTGATGCACACCAGCAACGAGTTTATTGGGTTTAGGATATGGGGAATATTTTTTGCCCACACCAATTTTATATTTAGGGCATTCTACGTAGGCATTGGCCAAACACGTGTAATTACGCTTACCACCCTGGTGATGGTAATTGTTAATGTGATTCTCGATTACGGACTTATATTTGGAAACTTTGGTTTACCCGAAATGGGGGTTAGCGGTGCTGCATTAGCCTCGGTAATAGCAGAGCTTACTTGTTCGCTGGCTTTTATAGCGTATACTGCGCTGCGAATTCCGCGTAAAAAGTATCGCCTATTCAGTTTCTCGGTATTTAGTCCAAGGCTTTTGGGTCGATTAGTTAAAGTGTCGGCGCCCATGATGCTGCTTAACTTCTTTTCATTCTCGGTATGGTTCGTTTTCTTTTTGATAATAGAGAAGATGGGCGAGAGCGAGCTGGCGGTATCGAATATAATCCGCTCAATTTATGTTATTCTGATGATTCCCATAATGGGGTTTGCCTCGGCAACCAATACGCTGGTTAGCTACCTTATTGGTCGCGGTGAGGTGGGGGAGGTGCTTAAAACCATTCGTAAAATTATGATTATGTGCGCCTCTGGTATTCTGATTATTGTAACCATATGCTCTTTAATTCCCGAGCAGCTACTATCTATCTACACTAACGATCAGCATTTAATTGATTTGGGTGTGCCCATAGTGTATATCATTTCAGTAGCCTCATTAATGCTGGGCATGGGGAATATTTTATTTAGCGGAATTTCGGGTACAGGAAAAACGAATGTTTCGCTAGTTATTGAGGTTTCTGTTCTCGCTATCTATTTAGCAATTACAGCAATACTGGTTAGGGTGTTTAGCGTGCCAGTAGAGATGGTGTGGGGTGTTGAGGTGTTGTACGGATTGCTGCTTATCACGGTATCGTACACCTACCTTAAGTCAAAAAGATGGGTGGGCAGTAAGGTGTAACCTAACGCCTACAGAACCGATGAATTAGTAAGTAAGCCTGTCGAATTCCTAGCTCACCTGCTTTACCCATATCAAAACATCCCTGTTGATTCTCTTTTTGCATAAAGTGGATTAAGCCCCTATTGTACCATGCCGGTGCCAACTCAGCATCGGTACTCATTGCTCTGGTATACAACTCTACAGCTTGGTCCATATGGCCTGCCATTGCATAAATGTTTGCCTGGTTGTATTGAATAATTGGATTGTTCTTTAGCTGCGATAGCAGGGCTTGGTTAATCTCTAACGACTCGGTATACGACTCGAGCTGTGCATTGCCAAGTGAGCCTACGCTGCTAGCATTCCTTGCGCGTTGCCCCAGTGCAACCTCGCTATGTTCCATCTCAAATGAAGCAACAAAGTTTACCATATCGGCTTTCTCCGCAGCAAGGTTAATGAGCGCCAAGGGGTTGTTTGGCGATATGGCCAATGCCTCCTCATATGCATCTATCGATTCGTTGTACCTTCTTTGTGTGCTAAGGGCTATGCCTTTGATCAGATTATCTGAAAAACTATTGCTTAGCGTTATATCATTAGGAATTGCTTGGGTATTTAAAATGCTAAATGTGAGTGCATATCCATAATTTTTTAAAACTACGTTAATGGTGTCAAGCGGGGCGAATTGCTGGTTCAAAACGCTTAGCTCATTTGTACTAACAATTACCACCCTGATGAAAGGAAGAATATCTATTGTGCTAGAAGCTAGCTCATCGAGCAGTGGTGTGGTTGTTTTAGGCGAAAAGTCGGAGTTGAATGCAATGAGGTTATCGAATGTGCTTGTGGTATCGGTTAGGGGTTGGTTGTGCCTATTGCTGTACTTTTCGGCTATGCTTTGTGCAAAATTACGGTCGAGCTCCGATTCGGCGTAGTTGCCCAACTGTGCATAGGCCGACGATCGTGCTCTGTACGCATTGGCAAAGTCGGGGAATATTTCAATGGCTTTGGTGAAATCGTCTACAGCTTCAGGTAAATCGTTGAGTTCGAGTTGCAGAATTCCCCTATTGTAGTATACAAGCAAATTTTCGGGGTTGAGCGTGGCCACACGATCAAAATCTTCTAATGCATCCGATTTTTTTCCTATTCGCCAGCTGAGCAAGGCCCTGTTGTATATGCTTAACGCATTGTTTGGCGATAGCTCAATGGCTTTGTTCAAATCATCAATTGCGTGGGTAAAATTGTTGTTGTAATTATGTGTAAGAGCCCTAAGGAAGTAGTTAATTGACAGGGTGCTGTCCAGCTCAATGGCTTTGCTCAGGTCGTCGGTAGCTAAATGGTAATTTTTCATTTCCATTAGCAATCGTCCGCGCTTGCTATACCCCTCGGCGTAGAACGGATTTAGCTTAATGGCCTGGGCGTAATCGTTTAGTGCCCTAAGCGAATCGCCATGGTACAGGTAGGATGTTCCTCGGTTTATCCAGGCATCTACGTTTCGGGGTTCAAAATCAATAACTTTTGAGAAGTCATCTATCGATCGTTGGGTTTGCTGCATGAGCAGAAAGTTAACCCCTCGGCTAAAGTACCCCTCGGCCCAGTTGGGCCTTAGGTCGATGGCCATATCGAAATCGATTTTGGCCTGAGGGTATCTCGTAAGGCGACCAAGAACAACGCCTCGATATAAAAGGGCCTGCGAAAAAACAGGATTTTGCTCAATGGCCTTGGAAAAGTCGGCCAGCGCGCCCTGCATATCGCTAAGGTTGTACTTGGCTAGTCCGCGCAAGAACCAAGCCTCAGCCAGAGAGTTATCGGCCACAATAAGCTGGTTAAGCATTGCTATGGCATCGGCATGCTTATCCTGTGAAATTAGCGTGCGCGCCTGGTTGTAAAAGTAGTACTTGTTAAGCTGCGCATTTGTTTGCAGAGTGGTTAGTTGCAAGGTAATGCTTAATAGTGCTATTATGATATATTTAGCTCTCATACTAGGGTTAGTTGCTCGTGTTTTTCTAGAGGCTTATCTCGCCAATATTATTCATATTCCGAAGTACGCGCTGCTGGTAGGTTCGCATATACTGTGAGGGCTTAGCCGGATTTCTGCGAAGCGGACTGGGAAGCACCGTTGTTAGCATTGCTGCTTGTTGGCGGGTTAACTCCGAAGCCTTTCGGTTAAAATACTCCTGCGATGCGGCCTCTACACCATATATTGAGGGGCCAAATTCAGCCACATTTAGGTATACTTCCATAATCCTTTGTTTGCCCCAAATAACCTCTACCAGTATGGTGAATCCTGCCTCTAGCACTTTTCGAGTCCAGGTTCGGCCGTGCCATAGGAATACATTCTTAGCCACCTGCATGCTAATGGTGCTGGCACCACGTACCCGTTTCCCCTGTAGCATCTCTTCCCGAGCCTCCTTAATCGACTTAAAGTCGAAACCCCAGTGCGTCATGAATAGGTTGTCCTCTGCAGCAACCACTGCCAGTACCATATGGTTGGGTATTGAATCGAGATTGACCCAATCGTGCTGAATAGCCTTAAGCCGAGTTTCATCACCCCAGATGTATCTCTCCACCATAAGCCAGGTGTAGGGTGGGTTTACCCATCGGTAGGCAGCTGTAATTAGCAAGGTTGATAGTCCAGCCGAAAGCACTAGCCAAGCTAAACCCCTAAGTAGCCATAGGCTATAGGAAGGTCGTTTAGGTATTCTGCCGTTACTTTCGTTTTGCAAGGGTGATGTTTTAATAAGTACTAATGAGAGTTTGCGCTTTTGTTGGTTTGGCTGTTTAAATATTTGTACCCCAATGCAGGTCATTGAGATACAAATATTTTCGATTCAAAAAGAAGCTATTCTCGAGGCACTAAACTTTGGACAAGGCCTGATCAAGATCAGAAATAATATCTTCAACATCCTCAATTCCCACGGCGAAACGAACAAGCCCATCGGTGATGTTTGCTTTCGCTTTGGCCTCGGCGGTTAGCTTGGAGTGGGTCATTGAGGCGGGGTGCTGAATTAGGGTTTCTACGCCACCTAGCGAAACGGCCAGCATGGCTAGCTGTACGTTGTTCATTAGGGTTTTGCCTGCATTAAAACCACCCTTAAGTTCAAAACTTATCATAGCCCCTGGTCCAAACATTTGTTTTTGTGCCAGCTCGGACTGTGGGTGCGATTTTAGCCCCGGGTATTTAACCCACTCCACCTTTGGGTGGTTCTCCAGGTACTCGGCAACCTTCATAGCGTTTTGCTGAGCACGCTCAACCCTTATGGCAAGGGTTTTTATACCGCGTAGCACCATGTATGCCTGGTGAGGATCCATATTACAGCCCATGTTTACCATGGCAGGCCTTAGGATATTGTACATCTCCTTGGTGCGGGTTACAATCATTCCCGCAACAATATCGGCGTGGCCATTCAGAAACTTGGTCATACTGTGAAAAATCACATCAATCCCCATCTCTAGCGGACGCTGAAGGTATGGGCTACTAAATGTGTTATCAACAACGGTAATAAGGTTATGCTCCTTGGCCAATTTTACACAAGCCTCAAGGTCGGTTATCTCCATGGTTGGGTTGGTGGGTGTTTCAATGTATAGCACCTTGGTGTTGGGCTTAATTGCCCTTTTGATGTTTTCGATATTGGAGGTTGATATGTAGGTCGACTCAATCCCAAAGTTCGAAAAGTACTTCTCCATGATTACCCTTGATGGGCCGTAAACCGCATCGGTGCTAACCATATGGTCGCCTTGCTTAAGCAATCCAATGTATATTGACGAAACGGCACCCATACCCGAGGCGGTAGCAATTCCACCGTATCCTCCCTCGAGGATAGCCACTTGCTTTTCGAGTGCCTGAATGGTGGGGTTGCCAATACGAGTGTAAATAAACCCATCGCTTTCGCCAGCAAAGCATTTTGCCCCTTCGTCGGCATTCTCAAAGGCAAAGGTTGATGTTTGGTAAATTGGCACTGTGGCGCTGCCAAACTTATCTTTATCGGCTCCAGCGTGTATTAGCTTGGAGTTGAAACCCATTTTATCCGTAGCCATATCGATTTGTTTTAAGTTGATGAACTTTTTATTTGTAAATATATCAATTTTAATTTAGCGGTTTTGACTTGCCGATATTGCTTTAGCGACCCAATAGTTCTTTATAATTATCAGCAAGCACTTGCCCAAAATGGCTGGTGTTGTACTTGTCTAAAACCATTCGTTTGCCATTGGCTCCCATCTTGTTGCATAGGTCACCGTTGGTGTATAGCTCGATAATTTTTTGAGCCAGATCGTGTGCGTTCTCGCTTTCGAAAACCAGCCCACAGTTGGCTTCATCTATTACCTCTATTTGGGGGGCACAGTTTGAAACGATTAAAGGTTTTGAAAAGGTCATGTATTGAAATACTTTGTTAGCCACACCCGAGTCATGTTGAGCATTTTTGAAAATCGGGGAAAGGCATATGTGGCAATCGTTTATGTACGATGGGAGTTCTGAAATGTCGATCCAAGGGATGTGGATGACGCTATTTCTAACTTGTGGGGATTGAATTGCCTTGGCAAACATGTTTTTCTCATGACCATCTACCGGCCCTATTAGAACAAGTTTTATGTCACTATGCTTAGCCACCAGAAGTTCTAGGGCTTTTATGCAGGTGTAAACACCTCTGCGTTCAGAAATTCCCCCAAAATATAACAGGTTGAAGTTTTTTTCTGGGTTGAGGTCGGTCACTTTGGTTTTGTACTTCTGAAGCTCGTCAATATCGGGGACGTTGGGGTAAATCCAAATCGAATCCCTTGAGATATTGGGGTACTTGCTGTTGATATGATCAGCAAAATTTTCGGATAGCACAACTATTCCATCGGCCATCTGCAAATATCTTTCCTCTAGCTTAGCCCATCTGGCCGGTTTAGCAAGTAGTTTGTATGGCGTCTTGTTCGCCCAGCGATAACTTTTTACTGCTTCAGGGTAATTTTCGTGCAGATCCAGTATCATCGGAATTCTCAATCTATTTGCAACCCATCGGGCCGGTATTGCCATATACAAATCGTGTGCATGAATTGCATCCACGCACATTCCCTGCAGCTGTTTTTTTAGATGATATTTCCAAAACCAGTAATAGAGCGGGATCGTATTTACTATCCCAAATAATATGTTTTTTAACTTGCGGTTAATCTGGATACGGTGAACCTCAATGCCTATATATTTTTGAAATAAGGGTTGTTTACCAAACGACAAACAGAATATTTTGATGTTAAACCCGTACTGTGCTAAAACCGTTGCCTCATTGTGTACTCTAATGTCTCCATAAAACTCATTGTCTACAACCATTGCTATGGTTGCAGTTGTTGGTTTACTCTTTACTTGGGGCGATGACTTCATTTAAGAAAATAGCGCTTTGGTTAAGATGTATAGCTAGCAAAAATAGCAATATTTACCTCGTACACCATTTTATTTGCTGGTTTAATCAAGATTTGGGTAATTTTAGGGTTTTAAATGTTAACGGATTTCAACCTGTTGCTACTGCCTTTGTAATAATTTTACTGTATAGTATATAAATGTATTTGCTTAATGCTAAAAGGATTAAAGAAGACTGCACGAGGATCCATTGTTTATGGCCTAGGTAATATATCAACTAAGCTTGTTGGCATTGTGCTGATGCCGCTGTACACCGATACGAAAATCTTTTCTGTAAACGATTTTGGGGTATTAGGTGTAGTTGATGTTACTATACAGGTACTTGTTGCTCTCCTTGGGCTATCGCTGTATCAAGCTTACTTCAGGTGGTATTGGGATAAAAAGCATACCGATGACAGGAAAAGTATCTTTTTCACCTTGTTTTCATTTCTTGGCCTAACGGGGGGCATTTTCGTTGTGCTGGGTGCTTTTGCCTCGCAAAACTTGTCAACGCTGCTTTTCGATAGCGTTGATTACAGTAGAGTGCTGTCCCTAATGGTGATATCTGTTGTTCTTCAAATACTGGCCCAGCTACCCTTATCTTTAATGCGTTTGGAGGAAAGAGCGGGACTTTACACCGTAACAAATCTTACTCGACTTTTTGTAACCCTAATTTTAACAGTGCTTTTTATAACCAAATTCGATAGGTGGTTGGAGGGTATTTACGAAGCTCAAATACTTGGAAACCTATTCTTCATGCTAATCACGGCTCTATACTCCTATCGAAGATCGGTATTAAAGCTAAAGCTGCAGGTTCTAAAAGATATGTTGGAATATAGCCTTCCGCTTACCGTGGCCTCAGTATCGGGAATTGCATTGGCAACCCTCGATAGGTATGTGCTGAACTACAGGGCAACCCTTTTAGATGTTGGTATTTACACCACAGCTTTCCGGTTTGCCAATACCATTAGAGTATTTGTAGTTCACTCCATACAGCTTGCCGTGGCGCCCACCATTTTTAAGCTAATGGATCACCCAGACAATAAAGAGATCTATTCGCGCATTATGACCTATTTTGCCGTATTGGTAATTTACGCCTCGCTTGTGCTATCAATATTTGGTGCCGAGATACTCGACCTGTTTGTAACCGATAAGGTATACCATAAGGCTCTGTTCGTAATACCTATCCTTAGCCTTGGCATCTTGCTAAGTACCATTAAGGATGTAGCTATTAATGGGCTTAATATTGTGAAGAAAACAAAAATTGTGAGCGTAATTGTACCCATTGTCGCGGTTTTCCACCTTGCCCTCAGCTATCTTGTTATTCCAGTTTTTGGGGTATATGGTGCTGCTGTAGCTTCAGCCATATCGCAAAGTATTTTCCTTTTGGTTGTGCTTTACTTTGCGCAGAGGTATTACCCAATTCCCTACGAGTACAAACGTATCATTGTGTCGTTTTGCATTGCGCTAGTAATGCTGGTGGTGGGTATCAATATAACCTTTTCATCTGTTTTGCTAAATATTACACTTAAGCTTGCAATTGCTGCCCTTTTCCCTCTGGTAATCTGGCTAATCCCATTCCTTAAGCCCGATGAACGTCAGTGGGTGGTAGTAGGACTTGCTAGGATTCGGAGGATCCTATTCCGCAGCTAATTCATTGCCGTGGGCATCATTTCTAGTTTTGAAGTTGCCTGGAAATGAGGTTTATATAGGCATTCGGGTTTGATATGTTATTAAACACCCGACTTATAGCTAAGAGAATACGCTCCAAGTGGTTGTTAGGTGCTATAGGAAATGAAAAAATTTATAGTTTTGCTGTTCAAAAAAAATGAAAAACCAATAAAAAAGTGTATATGAGTAAATTAGCAGTTGTAGCTTTAGGTGGTAATGCGCTGCTTCGTGGTAACCAGGCGGGAACCATTGAGGAGCAAGAGCAGAACACCACAGACACACTAGAAAACCTAGTGTACCTTATTAAGGAGGGGTATAACCTGGTGATTAGCCATGGCAATGGCCCACAGGTGGGAAATATCCTTATGCGTAACGATGCAGGTGAGGAGATGTACCATATCCCTCAGATGCCGCTAGATGTATGTGTGGCCGATTCGCAAGGTGGTATAGGGTATATGATTGAGCGCCAGCTTCGCAATGTGCTTCGTAAGCACGGTATCGATAAGGAGGTGTGTTGCCTAGTTACGCCGGTACTTGTTGATAAGGATGACCCTGCTTTTGCAAACCCCACTAAGCGCGTAGGTAAAATTTACACCAAGGAGCAAGCCGATGAACTTTCTAAGTCGAAAGGTTGGATTTTTAAGGAGGAGGTTAAGGATACAGGCACAGGATGGAGAAGGGTAGTACCCTCACCAGCTCCCAAGGGCATTGTTAACGAGAAGGTTATTAAGCAGCTGGTCGATCAGGGTATCATTGTAATTGCTTCTGGTGGTGGTGGAATTCCAGTATATATGGATGAGAAAGGCGATATGCGCCCATCCGAAGCGGTAATCGACAAGGATTCTGCTTCAGCTCTCATGGGAGCCCGTATTGGAGCCGATGAGTTTTACATCCTAACCGATGTGCCTTACGTTTTCATAAACTACAAAAAGCCAAACGAGAAAAAATTGGAGTTTTTAAGTAAGGCCGATGCCGAGAAGTTTATGGCCGAGGGTATGTTTGGCGAGGGTAACATGTCACCCAAAATTCAGGCGTGCTTAAACTTTGTAGCACAAGGTGGGCATATGAGCGTAATTACCGAGGCCACCAAGCTCGAGGATAAAACCTACGGAACAAAAATCACCCTAGAATACGAATAGTAATTGTTGAACCTACGTTAAAATTTTAAGTTATGGCATTTAATCTAAGAAATAGGAGCTTCGTAAAGCTTCTTGATTTTACTCCCAAAGAGATTCAGTTTATGCTTGACCTATCGGCCGATTTAAAAGCCGCCAAGTATGCTGGAACTGAGCAGCAAAAGCTGAAAGGAAAGAACATTGTGCTTCTTTTCGAGAAGGACTCAACCCGTACTCGTTGCGCCTTTGAGGTGGCTGCATACGATCAGGGTGCCCAAGTTACCTACCTAGGCCCTGCCGGCTCGCAGATGGGTAAGAAGGAATCGATGGAAGATACTGCCCGCGTACTGGGTCGTATGTACGATGGTATTGAGTACCGTGGTTACTCTCAAGAGATTGTTGAGACCCTAGCTCAGCATGCTGGTGTTCCAGTATGGAACGGATTAACAACCGAGTTTCACCCGACCCAAATATTGGCCGATTTCCTAACAATGCGCGAGCATTGCAACAAACCCCTATGCAACGTAGCTTTTGCTTATATGGGTGATGCCCGCAACAATATGGGTAACTCGTTAATGGTTGGTGCAGCTAAAATGGGTATGGATTTCCGTGCTGTTGCTCCAAAGGACTGCTGGCCATCGGACGAACTTTACAATCAGTGCCTAGAGATTGCTAAGGAAACTGGCGCTAAGATTACCCGTACAGAGAGCGTTGAGGAAGGCGTTAAGGGATGTGATTTCCTTTACACCGACGTTTGGGTATCGATGGGTGAGCCTGAGTCTGTATGGGCCGATAGAATTAAACTACTAAAGCCATACCAGGTGAACAAAAAGGCTATGGAGCTGACCGGAAACCCCAACTGTAAGTTCATGCATTGTCTACCTGCATTCCACAACCGCAAAACGGTTGTTGGTGAGGATATCTTCCAGAAGTTTGGCCTTGAGTCAATGGAGGTTACCGAGGAGGTGTTCGAGTCGGATGCGAGCATCGTTTTCGATGAGGCTGAGAACCGTATGCACACCATTAAAGCGGTTATGGTTGCTACCCTTGGACAGTAGTAAAACTCAAATAATCAGGAAAAGGCAGCTAAAAAAGCTGCCTTTTTTTTGTTTTTATTAAAAATTTTGCCCTAATTTTATATTACATAACAAACTAAATGCTTTTGTATTATGAATATTTACATAGGGAATATTTCTTACACAATGACCGTAGAAGAGATTAAAGAGGTGTTTACTCCTTTTGGAAATGTTTTAAATGTGCGAATCATTGTGGATAAGCTGTCGGGCAAATCAAAGGGTTATGCATTTGTTGAAATGGAAAAAGAGGAAGAGGCCCAAAATGCCATTAAAGCCCTGAACGAAACAGAGGTGAAGGGGCGAAACGTTAAGGTAAATCTGGCTCACAGAAAAACGGCAAACGCTTAACTCTTTAAAAAGGCCAAGTAGTATAAGGCAGTTGCTTCATCTATCGAAGGAAGAGCTCTTTTACAAAGTAGTAGGTGGTAACACCCGAAACGGCAAACTTTAAGCCGGTTCCTAACAAAAAGCCAACAAACGAACCAAAGGCAGACTTCAATGCGCTCCTTTGGTTTTGGTTTGCTGTAACCTCACCAATAAACGCACCCACAAAGGGGCCTATAATTATTCCAAACGGAGGAAAAAGGAATAGCCCAACAACCAACCCTATGGTCGATCCCCATACACCCCGTTTGCTGCCCCCAAAACGCTTTGTTGCCCATATGGGGAAAACGTAATCGAGGGCGGTGGCCACTGCTGCAGCAATACCCAGCCAAAGCAGTAGGTCGGAGTTTATTGCTCCCCAACGGGTGAAGTGAAGAATTAGTAAGCCTCCAAAACTTAAGGGGGGGCCAGGTATAACTGGTAAAATGCATCCTAACAAACCTAGTACAATAAGAATTGCTGCAACTATAATGAGTATGTAGTCCATAGTTATTTAAAATTGTGTATACAAATATATCTTTTATATCTATATGGCGAAACCAGTTTGAGCTAATGCTTGATTCGAGTATAGAATTTTTCCTAAATTTGAGCTAAAAGTTAGTTGGATATGGATGTTAAAGCAAAAAGCATAGTGCTCAAAGGTAAAGTGCAGCAGGTTGGGTTCCGCTATTTTGTATTTAAGCTGGCTGCCGAACTTGACGTTAAGGGATTCGTAAAAAATCAGCCCGATGGAAGCGTATATGTTGAGGCCGAAGCCGATGCACATACCATCGAGGTGTTTGAAGCGCACTGCAAAATGGGGTCACCTCACTCAAACGTAACCCATTTCTTTGTCCAGCCTATACCTACTCAACATTTCAAGGAGTTTACCATTAGGTAAAGTCTTATTTTGTTAATTTTAAGTATAACTCTTTATTGATGTTAATACGTGTTGAATCCCACCGCCTGCTCAAGGCTTTTCCTTCGCTTTTCTCTAACTTCGGGTTTGGCAGGATAGCCAAGCGTAATGATTAGGATAGGACGCTTGGTTCTGGGGATATTAAGCAGTCTTTTTACAGCCGATTCATCAAACCAGCCAATCATGCATGAACCAAGCCCCTCGGCAGTTGCTGCAAGACAAATGTGCTCGGCAGCAATCCCAATATCTATAAGTGGAAGGTTCTTTTGCTTAACCACGCTCCCAAATTTCGAGTTGAAATTCCCTCCCTCAAGCACAATTACTATATGAACTGGTGCTTGCTTAGTAAAATGGTTCATGCCCAATATTTTGCTTGAGGTGGTATCGGCTAGCTTGTTTTTTAGCTCCGTATCGTTTACCACAATAAACCTCCAGGGCTGAGCATTGCAGGCCGATGGCGCTAATCGAGCTGTCTCCAGAATCCGTTCCAGTTTTTCTGGCTCTATAGGCTGATCTGTATACCCTCTATCGCTCTGGCGATTTTTAACTAATGATTGAAAATATTCGCTTGTGTTCATAAAGACTGATTGATTACCGATTACTGACTACTGACTACCGACTACCGATTACTTTTCTCTGTCTTCCGTCTTCCCTCGTCAACCTCCAAAAAGCGTCGGTTTACGAGGCAGGCGTCTTCCAACTTCCCTACCTCTTCGCATCGTACTCCTTGCTATACAGATTAAGCGTGTTCGATTCGGCAATTATTGTACCTTGTCCCTGTTCTACAAGAGCAATCATCGCTTTGGCTACATCTTCGTCTTTAATTCCCTTGTATTTTTTTAGGGGACCGATAAAGAGGATGCTAAATATGGAGTATAAGACTTTTCCAATATCCTCGGCAATGCGTCTCTCGTTTCGCTTACCCAGTAGGAGTGAGGGGCGAACAATTACTAACCGTGCGAAACCTATCTTCTTAAGTTCTTCCTCAACTTGCCCTTTGGTTTTCAGATAAAAGTTCTTCGATTTTGGATTAGCCCCAATGGAACTTACCACGGCAAATCGTTCAATACCTGCAGTTTTAGCCTTTTGGGCAAAGTCAACTACCATGTCAAAATCAACCTTGCGAAAAGCTTCTCTTGAACCAGCTTTTCTCATGGTGGTTCCCAAACAGCAGAATGCGTAGTTTATTTCGGAAGGGATTGAGTAGATGCCATTCTCAATGGGAATGAGAACCGACTTTTCGGTTAGGTTACTCGGGGCTCTCCTTGACACTAAGTGCAATTTAGCATGATTAGGGTTATTACTTAAGATTTCGTGAAGTTTTGACCCAATAAGCCCTGTGGAGCCTATAATTATTGATGCCTTCATATTTCTATTCTGGTTATTGGCAATTTGCGTATTATATTTTTTAATAGTCGAGCCTTAAAACTAGCGCTTTGTTAACTACTAACAAATTCATCGAGTTCTAGCTTAGGCACGAGATCAATTATTTCCATTGATTTGACTATGCTTAGCAAGCAATGTAATACTAATGTAACGCTTCCTCTATTTATGGACGAATAGTTCGTTTATTCTTTTCAACACATCTTTTGTCTCCCTGAGACTTGTTACCACAACCCAGTCGTGAAACATTCCAGAATACTCAAAATAGTTAAAGTTGATATTTTGGATTTCAAGTATTTGTTTTAGCTTTCGTGCATCTGCAATAAGAACGTCGCTAGTGCCTGTAAATATAGATATCTTTCCTAGATTGGAAAAATCCCCATGTATTGGGCTTACCCTGAAGTCTGTAACATCTAAGCTGCCTGCATATTTTTTCCCTGCTATTTTCAATGCCTTTATGCTTAAAATTTTGTCGAGCTTATCATACTTAACAATCTCAGGATTCGACATTGAAGCATCGAGCCATGGCGAAAGCAGGGTTAGTTGCTCGGGCCGCTTTAGGCCTTCGTTTCTAATTTTTTGGGCAAAGCCCAAGGCAAGCCCTCCACCTGCCGAATCGCCCATAAAAACTACTTTCTTTGAGGAATAGTTGGCAGTTAGTTTTGCGTAAACCGCATCAAGAAAATGGTATGTATCGATACAGGTTGATTCGGGAGCCAATGGGTAATCGGGAACAACAAATGTTGCATTTGAGCTATCCAGCAGCTTATTAATTAGTTGCCAATGCATTGGGGTTATGTTCGCATAGTATGCCCCACCGTGAAGATAAAGTATTATGGTATCGCTTTCGCTATTTTTTGGTGATATTGTCCAAACCGTTCTTCCATTATATCCCTCTTCATTAACATTAAATTTTTTTAGCATTGATTTAGGAATGCTTGCAGGAGTTTTGCTGTAACCATTGCTTAGAATTTTTCTTTCCATTGCCCGCTTCATACCAAACAACCCCATGAAAAATTGAATAAACCTTGATTCAAGGCTTGGCGGAACTGCGTGATAATATTCCTTTCCGCTCATTTAGATTTGCTTTTGATTACCCTATCGGCAGCAAGTTTGCCAGTTACAATTGACATTGGAAAGCCTGATGGGCTGTAGGTCCACTGACCAGCCTGAAAAACATTTGGCAATATGGTTTTAACGGAATTGTTTACCTTAAGCATTTGATTGACTGCCGGCACAAATGGATTGGTGAATGCCCAGCCCGTAAGGGCTCCGTGGGAGTTACCCGTAAGCCTCTCAAATGTTGATGGCGATGATGAAAACCGGTTCGCCACTTTATCCTTTATGCCCGGATAAATGGTATCGTTCAAAATTTCAATCGTAAGGATTTCCATAAAATCCCTTATCTCATCTTTCCAGCCAAACTCCTCAATCCGCTTATCTAACTTATAATCTAGAAATAGGCTTACCTCAAGGCCAACCTTACCTTCGGGAGCCAAAGTTGGATCGCGCAGAACGGGAATGGCAATTTCAAAAGTATTAAATCTGAAATACTCTTGTAGATAATCCTTTACCTTATTTTTCAGTTCAATATTATCTGTTTGGATTTTTTTTGAACTAATAAACTCATCAATATCTTTTTTTGATACTGATGACAACCCACGTTTATCGGGAGTGTAGAAGAAATGTCCCGTACAAATATTTTCGAAATACTCCTTCCTCTCATTCACAGTTAGATAAACTGTAAAAACCGAATCGCCACCTTTTAGGGGATTAAGTTCGGCTCTTTTTTGGTCAATTCTTTTTATTAACTCCTTGTTTTCTAATTTTTCAATTGGTATAACATTGTAAAGCTGCTTTAAGTCGCTGGCCCAAATCAAATTGGAATATTCAATGCGATTCCCCTTACTGTCCATTATATATTTTTCTTCAGGGTTTATGTTGGTAACTGAAATTCCTGTATTTATAACACCTCCCCTTTCGGTAACAAAATTGGCCACCCTATCACCTACTATTCCAGTTCCGCCTTTTGGGTAATGGTAGTCCAGGTAAAGGCTAAAGTAGCTTAGGGCAAACGATATTGGCGTGTTTTTAAAGAAGTGCTGCGCAATGATATCAATTAGCGCCTGATTATTTGTAAGCCTTGCTAAGTAATCCTCAACTGGTTCGTAAAGCTTATTAATTTTTCGCATTGTGAATAGGAAGCGGAATAGCCAGGGAAGCAGTTCGCCGAATAGGTACTTTTTATTCTTGGCAAAATCCATTAGGGCGGGGTTATCGATGCCGTAAAGAACATCCATATAGCCCATTATCTTTTTTATCTCCTTGATAATGGCTGAAATATCACTGGCACTATCTGGATAAAAAGATTTTAGAAATGCTTCATACTCGGCAATGCTGTTTTTATCGATAACCTTGATTACCTTATCCTCTATGCCAACCGAAATGGTGACTTTTTGGAATTCGATGTCGATTCCCAGTTGCCTCAGCATGGGAAAAACAATGCCAGAATTTTCGATTGAACGTAATCCCGAATCGAAATAGACGTTGTTGCGCTGAAAGGTTTGCACCAAACCTCCAACCTTTGGCTGTCGCTCGAAAAGTACTACCGATTTGCCCGATTTGGCGATATACGCAGCAGCAGTTAGCCCTGCTATTCCGCCACCAACAACTACTGCATCGTACTTCATCTCTCTATTTTTTTGATTTGAGAATCTTATTTGCAGCAATTTTCCCAGTTAGTATCGACATAGGAACACCCGCAGGACTGTAAGCCCATTGTCCGGCTTGATAAACATCTGGCAAAGGAGTGTAAACCGAACGATCTGCAATTTGAATTTTATTTATCACGGGCATATCTTTCTGAAACTCCCAGCCAACAATTGCTCCTTCGGAGCTGGCAGTACGGTTGTGGTAGCTTAGGGGCGAAAATGAAAAGCGACCTATCACCTTATCCTTTAGCATTGGGAAAACCGACTCAGAAATTACCTTTAAAACAAGTTCCTCAATCCCGGAATTGAACTCTTCGAGCCATCCCGCCTCATTTATCTTTTTAAATAGTTCATAATCGGCAAGGAAACTGATAATCATTCCCGTTTTACCGGGGGGGGCTAACTCCTTATCACGAAGTCCTGGAATTGATATCTCGAAGGTGTTAAGGGTTATGAATTTATTGAGCCAATCGAGAATTTGCTGCTTACTTACATTTGAGAAATTGTCTAGTAATTCGTAAAGTTCTTTCCGATGCGTTTCGCCCAAACCCTGTCGCGATGGGGTGTAGAAGAAGTGCCCATTGGCAATCTTGCCAAAGGTTTCAAGTGGTTCATCAACCTGAAGGAATAGCGTAAATACCGATTCGCCACCCTTGCTGCTAAGAATTTTCGCCTTCCTTTCTTCGAAATTGGATTTTATCTCTTCCGATAGCTTTTCAGTTTCAGCAATTCTATAAAGCGTTTTTAGGTCGGCAGCCCAAATTAGGTTCTTATAATTGTAAGTGTTACCTTTTTCATCCACAACTGTTTTATTGTCGGGGGAGATTGCAGTAACCGATGTTGCGGTTTTAATCTCACCACCAAACTCAATTATCTTACCATATAATGCATCAGCAAGTTTGCCAACACCACCCTTGGGGTAGAAATAATCGAGATAGAGCGAAAAGTAGCTTAAGGCAAAGAATGTGGGCGTATTCTTGAAGAAATGCTGGGCGATAATATCCCTAAGCGATGGATTTTTTACCACTGAATTTAGGTAATCCTCCACAGGAACTTGCATCCGGTTAATTTTACCTACGGTAAATAGGAAGCGTGGCATCCACGGAAGGAGTTTTTTGAAGATAAAGGATGTGTCGCGCTTTAAATCCTTGAATAGCGGATTCTCAATTCCGTAAAGCACATCCATGTACTTCATTATCTTGCGGATGGTTTTAACCACCTCATCAATCTCCTTCTCACTCTCGGGATAGAATTTTTTTAGTAGCTGCTTGTAATCTTTTAAACTATCGATATTCTTGATGTTTAGTATTTTATTCTCAACACCAAGTGAAACGGGGCTTTTTACCACTTCAAGTTCAATGTTTAAATCCTTAAGCATGGGGAAGATTATCCCAGCATCCTCCAGCGCTCTAACCCCAGCATCGAAATGAAATCCGTTACGGGTAAAAGAGTTTACAAGCCCACCCAGTTCCCGATTTTTTTCAATAAGAAGAACATTTTGTCCCTCACGGGCCAAGTAGGTTGTTGCTGTTAAACCGGCAATTCCTCCACCGACTACTATGGTATCGTATGAGTTATCTGACATAGACATAAAATGTGATACTTAAAAAAGCAAATACAAATTACCAAGTCAATTTATCTAATCCAGTTATTTTCAAAGTTTCATTCCATAGCATAGGAGCTACCTCTCTATCCAATGCAGGTGGCGCGGGTTCTTCTTCGGTGGTTAGGTTAAAGAATTTTCCGCTCACATTATCCATCTCTTTTGAAACCCCCAAATAGTATAAAGCCTCCGCTGAAATATTGGGAGATTTTAATGTTTTATCGAAAAAATTTCGTTTAAACCATTTATAAACCGGTCCATTCTCCTGTCCCGTTTCCGTTTTTACTGCACCGGGGTGCATTGTATTTATTGTTACTCCTGTATTCTTTAGGTGTTCATCAAAGACTAGCATTGAGAGTAGCTGAGCCGTTTTGGCAGAGCCGTAGCTTTTAAGACCGGAGTAGCTGCGTTTTTCCCAGTTTAAATCGTCGAGCCTAAGGCCCCAAGCGGCAAAGCGATGCCCCTCGGAGCCAACCATAATAATGCGAGCCTGATTTTGCGTTTTCAATTTATCCTTTAAAAGATAATTCATAATGAACGATGAAAGGTAGTGAACCACAAAAACCTTATCATGCCCTTCTGGCGTTAGCTCCCGTTTGGTAAGGTAAACCCCAGCATTGTGAATTATCACATCGATGGGCATTTTCAATTGCGCAAGCTCATTGGAAACACGAAAAATATCTTTTAAACTACTTAAATCGGCAATTTTATAATCGCACTTTACGCCAAACTCACTCTCAATCTCACGGCGAAGGTTTTCTGATTTTTCAGGATTTCGGTTAATGCAAAGCAGATTTGCCCCTTTTGAGGCGAATTTTAGTGCCGTAACCCGGCCAATTCCCGACGTGGCTCCTGTAATAACAACCAGTCTGCCGGCAAAGTCATCGGGGCATACTTTGGGATCCTTAAGATTATTCCTAATCATTGCAAATACGTTAGACCACTTGTACTCGCGGATGTATTGTTTCGTTTTATTTCTCATAAAAGCCACTATCCAAATTTTTTGATTAGGAACCTGCGGTACATCTTGCCAAAACGGGGGATATTATTAAAAATATCACCCCATAAATCGTAGTAGTCGCGCTGCTCCTTAATTAGTCCATCCTCGCTAAGCACCAACTTAGTTGCGCCATACATTGGAGTATTGGGATACTTCTTAAACATCATGGTCATTACCCAGTCGAACATTATCACGTTTTCGTTTTGTGTTATGGCCAAAATTTCCATTTTCAGCTGCTGGGTGCGCTTGGTGAGGCGGTTGCACATGGCAATAAAGTTTTCTAGCCCCTCAATTCGCTGAATGGTATCCTGAAAAACGATATCCTTATGGTAGTAGGGAAAAATATGCGACCAGTCGGGCTTGCCCTCCCGATTGTATGTCTGCGTCCACAACTCCTTGATTGTGTCAATATTTAGGGTAACCCTTTCGGGTTCATTAGCAGTTAGATGATCCTGATAATTCATAATTTTAAAAGTATTTGGGCTTGCACTTTATTGTCATAGATTCGTTAAGTTCGAATATGGTTTTCTCAAAAGATGGTGGGCCAAAGGTCATACTTGGGTTGTTCGAAAAGCCAAATCCTTCCTTAGGAATCCCTAGCCAGTTTGTGTCCAACTTGTTGTTATTGTTCTCATCATGAATAAACTTAAAGGCATATTTACCCGGTTCTAGTCCTTCAATAACGATTACAGTTTTATTGCCCGTAATATCCTTAGTTGCTGCACTAATTTGTGCTTCGTTTTCATTACTAAGTTCCAGATGAACTTGGCCATTGTTGTTTCGCAATTCGTATATTTTAATTGTTATGGAAAGCTGGGCAAGTAACCCGAAGGGAATAAGAGACAAAACTATGAACAATAAATATACTCTTTTCATATTAATGCTTACTCTTCGATTGTATCAGTACTGTTTTCTGTTTCATTATAAAGCATCTAAACATAATAAAAAAAGCCTTTGGTTGTATTCAAAGGCTTTTTTTTATCATCTATATTTCTAACTAACCCCTTAGAGTCGATCCAGTAATTTAGTCATATTGACAAGCTTTTAAAATATTATTCGCCACTGTGGTATGGCCATCATGCTGGTTTGGTATATATATTCAGCCTCACCAGTAACGTCGTTGAATCTTTCCCCTTGAATGTTCTTGTAGTTTAAAAGGTTGGTTATCTCTAATCCCCATTCCTGTGTTATCCCACGTTTGTTCGATCGGAATGAAATTTTGAAATCAACTTTAACGTAGTCGTTTAGCTTTTCGCTAAATGCTTTGTCGTAATCCCATTTCTGCTCCCATTTCTGTGTTTCATCATTGTATACAGGTTCCCATGGTGTGGCACGTTTTCCTCCTGCAAGCATTCCTTTGATATCTACAGCCAATGAGTTTCTCACATTGGGCTTGTTCTTGCTCAGTATAAACTCCTTACCGAATAAACCATTTAGCACGTAATTGTTGTTAAATGCCGTGTTGTAGGTTTTTTTGTCGCTACCGGTGTACTTCGAGTCGAATAGCGATGCTGTAAAGAGGTAGTAAAGGCCTTTATTTAGGAAGCGCTCAACGGTAAGTTCAACCCCATAGTTAGCGCCAGTGCCTTCGTTTGTAAGGTAGTACGATGGCATGCTGAATTCGAAGCTAGCACCGTTATTCAGAATGGAGAAGGAGTTGCTGCCCACCTTATCAACAGGGATATTGAAAAGATGCTGATAGTAAGTTTCTAGCTTAATGTGAGTGAACTTGTTTATCCGGTAGTTGTAACCTAGCACCAGCTGATGGCTTTTTGATAGCCCAAGATCGAGGTTGGTGCTTACATTTGCGCCATCGCTATGGGGCTCTTGGAGGAAGTAAATGAATAGGGGCGATATTTGGCTGTGCAATCCGTATCCAAAGCTAATGGAATGGTTGGGCAATATCCCATACCTGATGCCTACGCGGGGTTCAATGGAGTGGCTTTTGTTGAAAGCAAAAAAGTTGTAAGTAACCCCCGTGTTAAAGGTAAGCCTATCGTTTGGACGGTATTGCCATTGAATAAACGGATTGTGGAGCCAAGTATTTCCCTGAAAATCTATCTGACTCCGATACTCATCATGCTGCCTATACCATACCTCATCCCAAAAGTTGCTGGCAAGTAACTTCGATGACAACCCACCCTTGATGGTGTGGCTGCTGTTAACACGGTGGTTTACTATTGCAGACGCAGTAATACGGTTATCGATAAAGCTTGAATTGTAAAATTTGAACTGTTCCAAGTTAGTGCTTAAGGTATCCATACGGTTTGTGGCATTCTGTCCCATAGCGGATAGCGTTACCCTAAGGTAGGTGTTTGATGTAAATGTATAGTGCGATGTAACACCCACCACGCCCATGTTTGTACCTGAAGTTATGTCGAAACCTTCGCCACCATAGTAATTTAACTGCTCCTTGGTGGTGTCCTTACGGCTGTCCCAGATCTCAATATGGCTTAGGCCGCCAAGGCCAAACATCGATATGTGCCCTAATGGAGTATTGGGTAAGTTTATCTTAAATGATAAATCCTGATACTGTGGTACTCCCACAGTACCAAAGTCCATACCCAGCTTATCAAATACCCCCATGGTTGAGTATCGATAATTCACAAGGAATGATGAGCCTTTGACGCGCGAAATAGGTCCTTCGGCTCCAACCTCGAAGCCATTAAACCCTACTTGCCCAAGGAACTCGAATTGCTCGTTGTTGCCGTTCCGCATTCTTAGGTCGAAAACACCTGAGGTAGCATTGCCAAATTCGGCAGGGAATGCCCCTGTGTAAAAATCGGAGTGTTCTAGCAGAGTATTGTTGAGCATGCTCACGGGGCCACCAGTACTACCCGACATACCCCAGTGGTTAGGGCTTGGGATATCAACCCCCTCGAGTCGCCAAAGTAGGCCCATGGGTGAATTGCCTCTGATGATGATATCGTTACGCGAATCGTCAACCCCTACCACACCGGCAAAGTTGGCAGCCATTCGGGCTGGGTCGTTTCGGCTACCGGCGTATCGTTCGGTTTCCTCAACAGTAAATCCACGTGCGCTAACGGTGGCCATCTGGTTAATCGATGTGGTTTTGTCAATGGTTCGGGTTATCACAACCTCATCCACTCCCATCACCATCTCCTCCATATAAACGTTAATCACCAGCTCTTTCCCTGCCTGTAGGTTTAGGTTATTTAGCATTACATCATGGTAGCCAAGGAACTTAATTAGCAGGCTTACTCGGCCCACTTCTACATTTTCGAGTCGAAAATTCCCATGCTCATTGGCTGAAACTCCTTGTAATGGATCGGAGTTTACCAGAATAACATTGGCTCCTGGTAACGACACGCGGGTTTGCTTATCGAGCACTGTACCTCTGATGGTTTGCGTTACCACTTCGGCTGAATGTAACTTAATTGCGAGGAGAATCAGTAATGCTAAGGGTATAAATCTTTTCATAAGGTAATAATTGTAGCTATTTGCTTGGTTATATTTTTCGTGTGATTTATTAAAATGTTGAGCATAGGCTTGCGCCCAATTTTCAAAAATGCATCTTAGCAAATTGCATACCAACCCAAATGTCGTTGAGACAATTTTTTGTTAATAAAGAGTCCAAATGCTTTACTGCCTCAGGTTATCAGCAAATTGTGCTGTAAAACTTAATTTGATATTTTGGTGGGGGCTTTTATCTATCTGATTGAATCTGTAATCGTTTAGGCTTTTATCTAGCTTTTACTTATCAAATTTTCTTCAAGTATCTCCCTAAGCTTAACTACGCTTATGTTCTCGGTTATTACGCCCTCAAATATAAATGAAATCTTGCCTGTCTCTTCCGACACCACAATTACCAATGCATCGGTAATTTCGCTAATACCCAATGCGGCTCGGTGCCTTAGCCCATAGGTGGCCGAGAGGTTAGTTTTTTCGGTAAGGGGAAGAATACACCTTACGGCATAAATAAGGTTGTTTTTAATAATCATTGCCCCATCGTGCAGGGGGCTGTTCTTAAAGAAGATGTTTTCGATCAGCCTACTCGATGTCTCGGCATTTATGATATCTCCTGTTTCGGCATATAGTTGAAGGTTAGATTTTTGAGTAACAACAATTAAGGCACCAATTTTAGTCTCGGCCATATTGCGGCAAGCTCTTACTATGGCCTCAATATTAACGGGTGTATCATACTTGTCGCCCTTCATCATCAACATTTTTTCAATGGAGAATCTGTTTTTTGAGAAGTAACGTGTTCCTAGAAGTAGCAAGAACCGGCGGATTTCCTGTTGAAATACAATTATCAGAGCAATTACCCCAACCCCAATAATTTGCCCTAGGATACTGCTTAGCAGCTCCATATTTAGGGCCTTAACCACTAGCCAAAATATGTATAGGGTGAATATTCCTAAAAAGATATTGATGGCAACGGTTCCCCTTATCAGCATATATATCTGGTAAAAAAGGAGTGCAACCAGAAGTATGTCGATAATATCGAGTATTCGGATTGATATGAATAGGGGCACTAACGTAAGATCCATAAAGCGAAATATCTAATCCCCAATGGGTTGGTTTATACAAAGTTCTGTTAGTTTAATAGCTTCAACGGCCTCCTTCACATCATGAACCCTTAGTATTTTTGCGCCCTTTAGCAGCGCAATGGTGTTTAGCACCGATGTTCCGTTGAGCGAGGTGGTGGGTTTTGCCTCAAGGGGTTTGTATATCATCGATTTGCGCGACACCCCTACTAGGATCGGAAGGTTGAAAATTCTAAAGGCATCCAAATTGTTCAATAGCGTATAGTTGTGCTCTATGGTTTTGCCAAAACCAAAACCCGGATCAATTATGATATCCTTTACACCAAGCCTACCGAGCTCCTCGGTTTTTGTTGCAAAATATTTGAATACATCTTTAATTAAATTCTCGTAGGTAGGGTTTACCTGCATAGTCTCTGGCGTACCCTGCATATGCATTGCTATGTATGGAACACCTAGATCAGCCACCGTTTCAAACATCATCTTATCCATTTCACCTGCTGAAATATCATTAATAATGCTGGCCGAAAAATCTGTGACCATACGGCGTGCTACCGAGGCTCTGAATGTATCAACGGAGAGTATTGCCTCAGGGAAATGCTTGCGAATTACGGCAGCGGCTTTGCTTAGCCTTTTTAGCTCCTCATCCTCTGTTACTAGCTTGGCACCTGGGCGAGTGGAGCATGCCCCAATATCTATTACCGCACCACCTTGCTGAATGATTTCCTTGGCCCTTTTGTATATGCGCCTTTTAAGCCTGAACTGACTTCCGTGATAGAACGAATCGCTTGTAATGTTTATTATACCCATTACCACAGGCGTGGTAAGATCTAACAGCTTACCGTTGCAGGCTAGTGTGCTCTTGCTCTGGAAAAAGGTTGGGGCTATATCCATAGGGTTACTGGTTTTGCTTTGGGTTGCTAAATTACAAAAGATTTGCAACTTGCCTGCTGCATTGTTAAAGGATTTTAATAAACACCTGCTTTGGAGTTTTGCCTGTAAAAAATCATCCCAAGTTTTAGCGAAAAGTATAACTTTGTGGTTTTGTTATTAATCAGTAGGTATATATGAGCTTTATTGTGATTGAAGGGCTTGATGGTGCAGGCAAGTCTACGCAACTTCAGATGCTTGCCCAAAGGTTTAATGCGCAGGGGGTTTCGTGCGAAGCACTCCATTTTCCGCGAACCGATTCGCCTTTCTTTGGCGAGCTAATTGGAAGATTTTTACGTGGCGAGCTGGGCAAACTCGATGAGGTGGATCCGTATGTAGTGGCCATGCTTTATGCTGGCGATAGGAGGGATGCCGCTTCCATTTTACAAGGTTGGCTCAGTAAGGGTAAAACCATTCTACTCGATAGGTATGTGTACTCCAATATTGCCTTTCAGTGTGCAAAACTTTCAAATGCTGATGAGCAGAAACGCCTTAGGGATTGGATTTATGAGCTGGAGTTCGCATACTTTGGAATACCCAAGCCCACGCTAAATATCTTTCTAGATGTACCCTTCGACTTCACCGTCTCACGACTCCAGAATCAGCGTACAGGTGCCGATAGGGAGTACCTGAAAGGGAGCGTAGATATTCATGAGGAGGATTTAAGCTTTCAGGAGAGGGTGAGGCAGGTGTATTTGAAACAACCCCAATACGACGACTCGTTTGTTGTAATCCCTTGTGCCAACGAGCAGGGTAAAATGGGTAATAAGGATGAGATTTTTGCTAAGATTGTTTCAGCAATTGGTAATTTTTAATTTGTTAATGTTATGTTATTACGGTTTTTAATCTGGATATCACGCTACTTACTGGCCATTACTTTTATCTTTTCAGGTTTCGTTAAGGGAGTCGATCCCTTAGGATCGGCATACAAGTTTGGCGATTATTTTATGGCCTTTGGTTTCGATTTCCTTATGCCCTTTGCCCTCCCATTATCCTTTGTGCTGTGTGCTGCAGAGCTGGTTATAGGGTTGCTATTACTATTTAACATACGAATGCACCTGGCGTCATGGGGCGCAATGCTCTTCATGGCTGTATTCACTCCTCTCACATTGATCCTGGCCATTTATAACCCCGTTTCCGATTGTGGTTGCTTTGGCGATGCCATTATACTTACCAACTGGGAAACCTTTTTCAAAAACGTTCCTCTACTTGCCGCATCAATTTTTTTGGTTTACCAACGTAAGGGTTTAAAGCAATTATTGCCATTTCCCTACGAGCTTGCCATTGCTCTACTGCTGCTAGTGCTTTCTTTTATGCCTTCAATACACGGATACAGAAATTTACCCCTTATCGACTTTAGGCCCTATAGCATTGGCGCCAATATTCCGGAAGGGATGCAGTTCCCAGAGGATGCACCTACCGATGTGTACAAAACCATATTGTACTACGAGCGCGATGGCGAGGTGAAAGAGTTTACACAGGAAAATTTCCCTTGGCAGGATACCACCTGGGTATTTGTCGATAGCAAGTCGATACTGGTTGAGAAAGGGTACGAGCCGCCCATCAACAATTTTATGCTAACCGATTTGTATGGATGGGATTTAACCGATAGCGTTTTGCATAGCCCCGGTTACACCATGCTGGCCGTGGCCTATAGGCTAAACGATGCCAACACGCAGGCATTCTCAAAGCTTAACGAGCTGTATTTTAAAGCCAAGGAGGAGCGTATAAACTTCTTTTGCCTCACCGCTTCCACCGCCGATGATATCGATAGGTTTATTAGTACAACTGGCGTTGCTTTCCCTTTTCTACAGGCCGATGAAATTATGCTTAAAACAACGGTTCGCGCAAACCCAGGGCTGATCTTGCTTCATGAGGGAACAATAGTTGGCAAATGGCATTATAGGAACCTACCGGAACCTGCATTTTTTGAAGGAAACCTTACTTCAAAGGCTTTGGTGCAACAGCAAGCAAAAACAGATACACTTTGGTCTTATTTGCTAATCTTTACAATACTACTTACCAAGCTTATACTCTTTAAGGTAGAGAGAAGGAATTAGCTGTATTAACTTTACCGATCTTACCAAGGGCATTCAAAATTTGATGCCCTTTTTTTATCTTGGTGTTCGATAGCGAACACCAACCGTAACGGATATGAACACCTAAGGAACTCGTTTTTAAAACCTAAAAACCTATAAACTAAATTGATGTGTAATATGGCATAGATGTGGATATGCTATTGAAAATCTAAAATATATCCAATAATGATTAAAAACTATTTCACCACTGCCATTCGTAGCTTAATCCGAACCAAAGGTACCTCATTCATTAATCTGTTGGGTTTAGGTCTTGGTGTTGGAGTTTTTATGCTAATATTTCTTTTCGTTATTCAAGAGTTTAAGGTTGATAAGTTTATTAATGACAAGGATCGCATATTTAGGCTTGAGGCTGGTGAATGGGCTTTGCTTGGCCCAGGTCTAGGGCAGAAGGTAAAGGCAATCTGTCCCGAAGTGGAGGAGGCATATTCAACGCAACCTCAATTTATGCAAAACCTGATGGTGAAGGTTGGTGATGAGTCGATTAGGATCACTGAGTATATGCCTGTCACCAAATCATTTCCAGTGGATTTTGGCTTTAATATAGTTTTAGGTAATTCTGAGAATCCGCTTACCGACACCTACGATTTGGTGCTAACACAGAGTGAGGCCAAAAGGCTTTTTGGGGATGAAAATCCAATAGGGAAAAATATTACAATCTATGATAACTATAACCTCACTGTTACTGCTGTAATTGAGGATCCCATATATTTCCACATTCCCTTCAACGCCCTTCTTTCTTTCGATATTCTACCAACCCTTTATGGGTGGAAGGATTTGGATAAAATGTTGTTTTACAATATGAATAATCCAACTTACCTAAAGCTGGCATCTGCAGATCAAACAGATTTGGTAGTTGATAGAATAACCAAGTATATAGAGGAGCAATCTAAGTCAGAATTACCATTTGACCTTGCGCTACGGCCAATTGAGGATATTTATTTTAATGGAGCCCTACAGTTTGAGGGAAAGGTACGTCACGGAAATCCTAAGTTTATTGGGGTAATGATTGTGGTTGCTATTATGATCCTATTCCTAGCCTGTGTTAACTATATCAACCTAAGTACGGCAAGGGCTTCAACCCGCTCTAAGGAGATTGGTGTGCGTAAGGTTGTTGGTGGAGGTAGGCTAAGCATTGTTCTACAGTTTCTTGGGGAGTCAATTCTGTTAACTCTATTTGCGCTTATTATAGGTATTGCTCTTGTAGAATTAGCGAGCCCTGTTTTTGGAACCCTTATCGAACGCGAGCTGTCTACCACTCTTTTGATTAGCCCAAAGGCTATAGTGGTAATTTTGGCGGGAGGTATTCTGCTGGGAACAATATCTGGGTTATACCCATCTCTATATCTTAGCTCATTCTCTCCAACAAAAGTTCTAAAGGGCAAGGTGTCGGATGGTGCTAAGGGCAGCTCGTTTCGCAAAGTATTGATTGTTTTTCAGTTCACCGTATCCGTTCTGCTTATTATATCAACCCTTATAATATTTAGCCAGCTGCGATACTTTACCAACTACGACTTGGGCTTCGATAAGGATCAGATAATCAACCTAAGAATTCCCAGAAATACTACATTTAGCTACGATGTGCTAAAAGAGAAGGTGCAAAGCATTTCATCAGTTAGGGGAATTTCTCGTTCCAATTCAAAGATGGGTAGTATTGGTTGGCAAGAGAGCTACAGGGATGAGTATGGTGAAACGCACAACTTCTCATATATGCCTATCGATCCAGATTTTATAGAGGTTATGGGCTTGGAGCTTGTGGATGGACGAAATTTCGAATGGGACAGGCCATCGGATGTAAAAGAGAAAATTATTGTGAACGAAACCATGGCCAAGCATATTGGTATTGAGAAGGCAGGTACTAAGATGCTTTCGGGAGGTTTCTGGGAAACCGAAGTGATTGGTATAGTCAAAGATTTTAACTTTAACTCGTTACATTCGGGAATTGGGCCATTGGGGTTGCACTTTAGGGATAGGGATTACAACACCTATAATGTTAAAATTGATACCGATAACCTTAGAGAAACCATAAAGCAGCTAAACTCGGTTTGGGATGAGTATGCAGTTGATGAACCATTCGAGTACTCTTTTTTAAATGAATCGTTTGAGGAGTCATACCGGAGCGAAAAGCGGATGGGGCAGATGTTTGGGTATTTTGCGCTGATTGCAATTTTTATAGGCTGTATGGGATTGTATGGTCTTTCGGCTTTTATGTTGCAAGCTAGGGTTAAGGAGATGGGTATTCGCAAGGTGTTGGGGGCTTCAACCCTGAGAATTATTGGAATTATGGGGCGTGAATTTGCCATTCTGGTTTTTGTTTCCAATGTTATAGCATGGCCTATAGCCTATTACGCCATGTCGAGTTGGTTGCAGAGTTTTCCCTACAAAACTTCAATTAGCGCTTTGTTTTTTATTGCAGCATTATTGATGAGCGTAGCCATAGCATTTACTACTGTTGCATACCACTCGTGGAAAGCAGCAAGTGCAAATCCTGTCGATTCCTTAAAATACGAATAGTTGAAAATGGTTTTGTTATGAAAATGCGCTTATTATAATTGCCAAACTAACACCTTAAAGCTATGTTGAGAAATTACTTACTGGTAGCATTTCGTTCACTTAAACGGAATATGGGATTCTCCCTAATCAATATAATTGGGCTGGCCACAGGCATGGCTGCATCAATTCTAATCCTATTCTGGGTAACCGACGAGGTAAACTACGATAGGTTTCATAACAATATAAACGAAATATATCGTGTGTACGAGCATCAGGCCTACTCTGGCACCGACGATTTATTGGTGTATAACACCCCAGCACAGCTAGCACCTGAGCTTAAAGAGCAGTTCCCAAGCATAAAGCGAGTTGCAAGATTTTCTCCCATTTGGCAGCGCTCCCTAATATCAATAGACGATAAGCAGTGGTACATCCCCGATGGTTACTTTGCCGACCCGGAGGCTTTTGAGCTGTTTACCTTCGATTTTGTGTTGGGTAATCCTCAAACGGCTTTATCATCGCCTAACTCCATTGTTATTACAACCGAGATAGCTAGTATGATTTTTGGCCATGACGACCCGTTGGGTAAAAGCATCAACATCAATAGAGATTTAGAGTACACAGTTACGGGTGTAATTGATAGGCCTGAGAATACGCACCTAAGATTCTCATACGTTATTACATTTGACGATAATGTAGCCAAGTTCTGGGAAGGTGTGAACTTAGGTTGGCAAAGCAATAGCTTTTTCACCTACTTACAGATTGGCAAGGAGCAAGATGATAAAGCCATTGAGGAGCAAATAGCCAATGTGGTTGCCGATAATGGCCAAAGCAATGTTACTCTTTACCTCGAACCCTTAAAGCGAAGCTACCTGCACAACATATGGGGAACAGGTGCCATCGCCAACGTGCGCATTTTTTCTGTAATCGCTGTTCTAGTCCTACTCATTGCCTGCATAAACTTTATGAACCTTACCACCGCTCGATCAGCACAACGAGCCAAGGAGGTTGGGTTGCGCAAGGTAGCTGGAGGGAATAAGCTGCAGCTAGTGGGGCAATTTCTAGGCGAATCAATTTTATTAACCATATTGTCGCTGGCCTTTGCGATTGTTTTAGTTGCTGCACTTCTTCCGAGTTTTAACGATTTGTCGGGTAAAGCATTAACGCTTGGCTCGTTATCTGCAGTAATGGTTATTGCAATTGTACTTATTGCGTTATTCACAGGCATGGTGTCCGGAAGCTATCCCGCATTTTACCTTTCATCATTTATTCCTATTAAGGTGTTAAAGGGTCAGCTGAGCAAAGGCTCCAAAACTTTTCGAACCGTGCTCGTGGTATTTCAGTTTACCCTTTCGGTTGCTCTTATAATTTCAACCATAATGGTTAGCCGGCAGCTGGAGTACATGACCAATAAAAACTTGGGTTTTCAAAAGGATAATATTGTAGTAGCTTCGTTTAATGCTGGCGGACGCGCAAAGTTCGATATCTTAAAGCAAGAACTTCTCAAGCTGCCTGGTGTAGAGTCTGTAACCTGTTCCAACGCCTTGCCAAATCAAATTGGGAATAGCACTTCGGGGGCAAGCTGGGAAGGGCAGGATCCCGATGAAACGGTTCTTTTCTCGAACATACTGGTTCATTACGATTTTATTGATGTGTATGGGATGAAGATTGTTGAAGGCCGAACGTGGGATCCAGAGCTTGCGTCCGATTCGTTAGCAATGGTGATTAATCAGGAAACTGCTCGAATTATGGGGTTCGATACTCCTGTAGGAAAAACTATTGAGCTCTGGGGGTATTCTTTCGAGGTGATTGGGGTGGTGGAGAATTTCAATTTCCAAAGTTTAAAGAATAAGGTTGAGCCACTAATTATGTTTATGGCAGTACCTTGGCAAAATATGGTGAGCATCAGGATAAAGCCCGAGAGCATTGTGTCTACAATGGAAAGTGTTGAGGCGGTTTGGAATGATATATATCCTCAAGAGATGTTTCGATATAGCTTTTTCGACCAGTCTTTTGATCGAATGTACCGTGCCGAGATGCGGATGATGAAAATCTTCTCATACTTTAGCTTTTTGGCAATACTAATTTCCTGCTTGGGGCTATTTGGACTTGCAACCTATATGGCCGAGCAGCGCTTTAAGGAGATAGGTATCCGAAAAACTTTAGGTGCAACCGAGTGGCGTGTTGTGCTACTAATGGTTTGGGATTTTATTAAGTGGGTAATTGTTGCCAATTTTGCTGGATGGATACTTGCATACTACGCTGTAGAGAGCTGGCTCAGAGGATATGCTTATAGGATTGATGTAAGTCCTTGGGTTTTCGTTATCGCTGGTGCTGTAAGTGTTGCAATAGCCATTGCAACCGTATCGTATCAAGCCTGGAAGGCTTCTCGGGCAAACCCTGTGCTGGCGCTTAAGTACGAGTAGTTTTCCTTTATATACACTCAAGGGGTTGGCTAAATGAGTCCAACCCCTTTTATTTTGCTGTTTAGTATAGTCTTGTATTTTTGCATTAAAATTTGATTACAATGCAAAAGACTATATGGACAGCTAAGAATATTCCCAACCTAAATGGAAAGGTAGCAGTAGTAACGGGTGGCAATAGCGGGTTGGGTTTCGAGACGGCCAAAGCGCTGGCTTCAAATGGGGCAGAGGTGATTATCGCCTGCCGATCGGTTGAAAGGGGTGAGGTAGCAAAAGAAATTATACTACAACTAGTGCCTAGCGGAACTATTAAAGTTTTGCATATCGATTTAATGAATCTCGAGTCGGTACAACGCTTTGCCCGTGAGGTTAAGTCGATATACGCAAGGCTAGATATCCTTATAAACAATGCAGGGATTATGATAAGCCCTTATGCACTAACCGCTGATGGGTTCGAGAGCCAAATGGGAACTAACCACTTAGGCCATTTTGCGCTAACAGGCCACCTCCTCGAGCTGCTGAAAGCCACACCCAACTCGCGTGTTGTAACCGTGAGTAGCCTCGCCCATAAGCAATGGAACATTAGTTTTGGTAATAACCTGTGCGAGAGAGAAGAGTCGTACAATCGGTTTCGTGCATATGCTCGTTCAAAGCTGGCCAACCTGCTCTTTGCATACCAGCTGCAACGAAATTTCGATTCCCACAGCATAAACTGTCTCTCGCTTGCGGCTCATCCAGGTGCTTCGCATACCAACCTTGGTAGGTATATGGAGAGTAATGTATTTATCAAATTGTTTAGGCCGTTAATCGAGAGGATTTTACCCAGTGCTGCAGCTGGTGCATTACCTCAACTTAGAGCCGCCGTTGATCCAATGGTTAAAGGTGGGCAGTTCTTCGGGCCATCTGGTTTTATGCAACTTTCTGGCTCCCCGGTTGTAATAAAATCGAGTAAGAACTCCTATCGTACTGATGATGCTGTAAGGCTTTGGGATTTTTCCGAAGAGCTAACAGGGGTGAAGTATGAGTGGTGAGAAATTCTCTTTTTGTATGCTCTAAAGTTTATTAAAATGCAATGGTAAATGATATTCCATTTACCCCTAAAGCAAATGATTGCAAGGGAATATTAAAGTTCGATGAGTTGTTCAGCTGAATAAAATACATAGCCAAATCAAAGGTGAAGAGAAAAGAGGCTTGAAGAATTACTGATTGGCCATACCCTTTGAGCAAATCAGAGTATTTCTCATTTTTTAGTGAGGCTCGAATCATGTACCAACCACCAGCAGCATAAAGAACATCGAGCCCAGCATTAATCAGGTATAAATTCATAGTTTGGCTATGCTTGCTAAGCATCTCTTGGCTCGATAGTATTGAAAAGTCAGTGGTGAAATGCTGATATAGAGCAAATCCGGCAATACCAGCATTTACAACATTCCACATCACATTCATTTGCCCAAAATACTTGCGACTATCGTTGTGTTTTGCCCACCCGTAACCTCCGTATACAAAATTTGTCAAAGCCCATCCGCTTAGCACAAGCATCCCAGTTTTGTTGGTGTTGCTGCTAATGGTAAAAGCATCGGTGCTGTTTTGAGCAAACAGGGTGCTGGCGTAAAGTAAACCTAATGTGATTAAAATAAACCTTACTCTCATTTCAATTGGTTTTCAATATAAACAGATGGCAAATGGTAATGTTAAAAAAAAAGGGCAACAAAATGCTGCCCTCCCTTTTACCGATGTTATATTTAACTACTCCATATCCATATCCAGTCCGTCGCCATTGGGTTGCCTGTCGCGGCGTGCGCGGTACTCGTTAATCCTGTATGAAAATCCTAGGAACACGATTCTACTCTCACGTGTACGTTCAATGTTGCTGGTGAAGTTATCGCCCCAGGTTGACGATCTGAAATCCATGGTGTTAAACAAATCGCTAACGCGCAGCGTTATGGTTCCCTTTCTGTTAAACACGTTTACCCGTACACCCAAGTCCATCCAGTACATCTCCTCGGTAATTCCCTGTCCACCACCTGTTTGCCAAAACCGCATACTTCCGCCAACAGAAACTGATGGTGATCGGTAGTTGCCATTAAGCTGTAGCTCTACGTTTTTCCCAATATTCCAGGTTGATGAGGCTCTAACCGTCCAGCTGTCGCCCTGGCTTGAGCGTTCATCAAGCAAATCGGAGTACAGCTTCATATTGTAGTAGTTTCCGCTTGCATTTACTCTCCACCAGGGGACAATGGTTTGGCTAATTACTCCCTCAATACCAAGACTCTTGCTTTCGTCAATATTCTCGAAGGTTGACCAGGCCACGCCATCATCATCTACTACTACGTAGCGCGATACGATATCGGTGGTGTTGCGTTGGAATAAGGTTGCGCTAATTTTTGTTTTGGGTAAGCTGTAGTAGTAGCTAACCTCATAACTATTGGTGAACTCAGGGTTTAGCCACGGATTACCCATGCTCATATTAAGCGGGTCGCTATAGTCGATAAAAGGGTTAAGCATACGCGTGTGCGGGCGACTTACCCTGCGGCTATAGGCTACCTGTGCCGAGTTCTTCTGATTAATATCCCACTTAATATGTGCACTTGGGAAGAAGTTTAGAAAATCTCTTTTTATAGGCTCGTCATCGGTTGCTCGCTGATCGGCATTAGTATATGCTTGCTCAACCCTTAGCCCTCCTTGGTAGCTAAACTTGCCATCGGCAAATGTGTTGGAATAGATTGCGTATGCCGAGTATTGTTGCTCGTCGTACACAAAATTATTGCTACGAAGAGGATCAGGAATCCATGTGCTTTCCAATCTATTTGAAAAGATGTAATCGTTGTCTTGTGACCGAAGAGTTGCCTTAAGTCCTGTTTCTAGTCGTCCTCCATTGCCAATGGGTTGAACCAAATCGGTTTGTAACGTTAGGTTGTTGCCAATAAAGCTCGACTCAGTTTGCTCGTAGAGCCTATCAAATTGCTCTGGTTCCCACCATTGGGTCATATCGGTTCCACTTTCACCCTGCATTGAGTGGTAAAATACATCGGCAGTAAGCTCTTGTCCCTTCTGCTTCCCGTTAAGTTTGTAGTTTAGGGCAAAGTTATACGATTCACCGCCGTTAAACCCATCATTCTCTCTGAAGTATTGTGATGATTGCGATGGCATTGTTAAATTGGTTTGGGTTATATCCCACATACCAAAATCGCGCGAACTGTAACCTCCCGTAAATGTTAGTGTATTGGAGTTGTTGATAAAGTAGTCAACACCACCCTTAAAATTAATAAATTGCCCTTGTCTTCTAAAGTCCTGATCTTGAAATAATGTGCTTGTTGCAATATCGTTTAGGGTTGTTGTCCTATCCGATAGGGTTTGGCCAGTCATCTGATGCTGCCTGTAGCTTACATTGGTAAAAAAGTTGAACTTATCCTCTCGGTAGTTGAAGTTAAGCGTGCCGTTGTACTTGTCGCCGGTTCCTGCATTAAGCATAACCATTCCGTGGTATCCTGGGTCGCGGCGTTTTTTTAACACGATATTGATAATTCCCGATAGCCCATCGGGGTCGTAGCGGGCCGATGGGTTGGTAATCACCTCTACGGTTTCGATGATGCTGGCAGGAATCTCCTCGATGCTTGTGTAGGTTGAAGGACGACCATCAACAAGTATGGTTACGTTTTGACTGCCGCGTAGGCTTACGTTACCTTCCATATCCACCTCAACAGATGGGATGTTTTGCATAATTTCAAGCGCGGTTCCACCTTCGGCATTAATATCTTTCTCCACGCTAAATACTTTCTTGTCGAGGTTATGCGTAAGCATTTGCCTTTGGCCAGTTACCACCACGGCCTCAAGGTTTTCCGATGCTGGGTCAAGGCTCAATTCCCCAAGGTTTGCAATCAAATTCTGAGGATTCACGCCAAACGATTCCACGGTTAGGGTGTTGTAACCAATAAATTTCACCTCGGCAAAGTACCTCCCCATGGGCACTTTATCAATATTAAACTCGCCTTTCTCATTGGTAATACCTCCGGTTACTAGGCTTGAGTCGCGCAGGCGATAAAATGCTATGTTTGCGTACTCTACAGGTGCTTTACTTAGTTTATCAATCACTTTCCCTGCAACTGAACCTGTCATATTACTTGTCATTCCTGCACCTCCACCCTGACGTTGGCCTTGTGGAAAGGTTGTTATGGTTGATGCAATTAGCAAAACCACTGTTACGATGAATCTTGTTTTCATAAGATGTTTGTCCTAATGATGTAATTGTTTAAGTTTTCGTTTCACATTTGACCCGCTTTTGACCCCAAACTTGCGCTTAGGTTGATTAATTTTTCAGCTAATTGGTGTTAATTAAATTCATCAGGTTAACCCATGCCAATTCCCATAAACAAAATGCCATTATATATGTTTTGGGTTTAAATACTTGACACATTAATAAATGTTCCCTAATTTGTAAATACTGTATAACAACAAATAATTTAAATAAATAGATATGAATAACGCAATATTTAATTTTCAACGTCCAGACAATGAGCCTGTAAAAGTTTACGAGGACTGTTCAACAGATCGTACAGAACTGCTTAACGAGGTTCAGCGATTAAGCAATTCGGTTACAGAGATACCCCTGATTATTGGTGGTAAGGAGGTTAAAACAGGCCAAATGGGAGAAATTACGATGCCCCATAACAACAAGAAGGTAATTGCCCGATACCATATGGCAGGGCCTGAGGAGGTGAAAATGGCCATTGATGCTGCGCTTGAGGCGCATAAGTACTGGTCAACCGTTTCGTGGGTAGAGCGTGCCAGCGTAAACCAAAAGATAGCGGAGCTAATCTCAAAAAAATATCGACATAGAATAAATGCAGCAACCATGGTAGGGCAGGGCAAAAGCGTTTACCAGGCCGAGATTGATGCCGCATGCGAAACCATTGACTTCTTAAGGTTCAATTCATTCTTCGTTTCGGAAATTTACAACCAGCAGCCCCATTCCGATACAGGGGTTGTTAACCGAACAGAGTATAGGCCATTGGAAGGGTTTATACTGGCAATCACGCCATTTAATTTCACGGCTATTGGTTCAAACCTCAATATGTCGCCCGTGCTAATGGGCAATACTGTGGTATGGAAGCCTGCCACCACAGCATTGCTATCAAATTATTTGCTGATGCAGATTTATAAGGAGGCCGGACTACCCGATGGCGTTATCAACTTTGTACCGGGTAAGGGTTCTGTAATTGGAGGAACGGCAATTCCGCACCCAATGCTTGCCGGGATTCACTTCACTGGTTCAACCACAACGTTTAACCAGCTGTGGAAGCAGGTGGGACAGAATCTGGAGAAGTACAAGTCGTACCCCAAAATTGTAGGCGAAACGGGGGGTAAGGACTTTGTGGTAGTTCATCCATCGGCCGATGTGGATGTTGCCGCAACGGCTATGATACGTGGAGCGTTTGAGTATCAGGGGCAGAAATGCTCTGCCGCCTCGCGGGGCTACATCCCAAAATCGCTTTGGGAGCCAATTAAAAAGCGTATGCTCGAAATGCTCAACGAGATTAAGCAGGGCGATGTTTCCGATTTTGGCAACTTTATGAATGCCGTTATTGATGAGGCTGCATTCAACAATATTATGAGCTATATCAATATGGCCAAGCAGTCGACCGATGCCGAGATAATGTTTGGTGGCAATGGCGATAGCAGCATGGGATGGTTTATTGAGCCAACTGTTATTGTTGCCAAGGATCCGCACTTTGTAACCATGGAGGAGGAGATTTTTGGACCGGTGTTCACGGTTTACGTATACGATGACGAGAAGTGGGAGGAAACCCTGAAACTAGTAGATGAAACATCACCCTATGGGTTAACTGGTGCGGTTATTTCAACCGATAGGAAAGCGTTGAATCAGGCATGCTCTGTGCTGCGTTACGCTGCAGGGAACTTCTACTTTAACGATAAGCCTACAGGCGCAGTGGTAGGACAGCAGCCATTTGGCGGTGCGCGTGGTAGTGGAACCAACGATAAGGCTGGAGGTCCATACAACTTGCTTCGCTGGACCAGCCCTCGTACAGTTAAGGAAACCCTTGTACCCCCAACCGATTTTAAATATCCTTACATGGAGAAACGTAATTGTTTAGGGTAGTACGTTGGTAATAAAACGGAAGGCAGCTTGCAATCTGAAAATTGATTTGCAGCTGCCTTTTTTGTATTTCATACTCACAGACCTCCTGTCGAACTGCTCAGGGCATCGCAGGCTCAGAAACCTGCATCTCAATCATTCAACTTGTCTCGGGATGCGAAGCATAACGAGATCATTCAATCATTCAATCCTTAAGAAGTTGACAACTTTCCTGCCCTTGGTAGGCTTGCCTGCCCTTGGTAGGCTTGCCAGCCCTTTTCTTTGGCAGGTAGCTTCGCACAATCAACCAACCTGCATACTCTGACGCCAGTCAGCCAGCTTGCCTACTGGCAAGCAGGGTCAACAAATCCTTAAGACGCTGACAGTTTATCTGCCTCTGGTAGGCTTGCCTGCCCTTGGTAGGCTTGCCTGCTCTTTTCTTTGGCAGGGAGCTTCGCACCCTGTCTGCCGACAGGCAGGGCTGTCAGCCTGCCTGCAAAGGCAGGGTCAATCAACCAATCCTTATTTAAGGATTATACAAATCGGGGTTCCGAAATGCCATAATCTGCTTCACCATCTCCAGCGATACCTTGGCCTGATTGTGGGATGGATCAATATCGAGGGTTTTGTAAAAATCGTTCATGGCGGCCGTGTGGTTTCCCATTTGACGATGTACCTTTCCCCTGTGAAAGTAAGCCTCTGCATTTAGTGGATCATTCTCTATTGCTTTGGTAAGTAGATCCTCGGCCTTTGCCAAGTCGCCAGCATACAGTGCCTGCAGTCCCATATCAAAATCTTTGCTCATTATATTCAGTATATCTTGTTATCCATTAGGTACTGGTATGCCCTTGGGGGCATAAAGTAGTCAACTCTCTTGCCCTGCGATATGGCATTGCGCACGAAGGTTGAGCTTATCTCCATAATTGGAGCATTTATAATATCAACATTATACATTGCTTTTAGCTCACTGGTATTTGAACCTAATCGGGGGTAAACCATAATTCGGTTATTTGCGAGCAACGATTGGTAATCTTTCCACTTCTCGATGCTGTCCATAGAATCGGCGCCCATAAGCACAGTAAACTCCCTTTTAGGATATTTTGCCTTAAGGGCTTTAAGCGTATCGATGGTGTAGGAGGGGCGAGGCATGCTCATCTCAATATCGCAAAGCGAAATTTTGGGTTGATATATCTCCGTAGCCAGTCGAACCATTTCCAGTCGATGATTATCGGGAGCAAGTTCTGCCTGTTCCTTTAGCGGGTTGTGCGGGCTAACCACAAACCACACCTCTTGCAAATCGGTAAACTCGAGCATATATCCAGCAATGGCTATATGACCGTTGTGAATTGGATTGAAGGAACCGAAGAAGAGACCTGTTTTCATGGTTTGGACTCATTATTAATTTGAATGCATACAATAATTGGCAGTTGGCAACTTGGCAGTTGGCAATTGGAAACATTAGGAACTAGGCATATATTTTTCTGGGTTTTCAATCATATGGTTTATTAAGCGACCAATCTCTTCAGACTTAGATAATAAACCGTTGTATTCACCTTCAGTGATGTATTTACATTCAAATGCAAAATCAAGAGACACCTGACTTTCCGTGTTTTCCATATCAGCATCACTCATTTTGCTTGAGAAATGCTTTGGATATTGGCGTTTGCGATATCCTTCTCCAATGGCTCTGCAAACAGCTCGTGATGATCGTCTAATCTGATCGGTTAGTTCATAACGTTCCTCTTTGGGAAAACTCTTTGTAATCTCAAAGATTTCCATGGCCCAAGCAATTGCTTTTTTATATACAGTTAAATCCCTGAAACTACCTACCATTTAGTCAATTGTTTTTTAGGTTTCCAATCAAATAAACTCTAAAAAATGGTTTAATTACATATATACTTTCAATACCTTTTGTTATTTCTCCTTGCCAACTGCCAAGTTGCCAACTGCCAACTTAAGAAATAAACTCCTCAACCAGCCTCTCAGCCTTGGCTATGGCCTCTTCAAGGTTGTCGTTTACAACAATCTTGTCAAAATCCTTTGCGTACGACATTTCCTCCATGGCCTTGCCAACTCTCTTTGTTAGACTTTCGGGTGTTTCGGTGCCACGCAATTCAAGGCGTAATCGCAATGCTTCAACAGAAGGTGGCATTACGAATATGGCCAACGCCCTATCGGCAAACTGTTTTTTTAGATTGAGTCCTCCCACAACATCCACATCAAAAACCACGTGGTTCCCCTTGTTCCATATTCGCTCAATTTCCGACTTTAATGTTCCGTAGTACGAACCGGGGTACACCTCTTCCCACTCTACAAACTCGTTATTGTCAATTTTTGCCCTAAACTCATCGGGTTTCAGAAAATAGTAATCGTGCCCATGCACTTCGCCCTCACGTTTTGCTCGGCTGCAGGCCGATACGGAGAACTCAATATTATGCATTTTTTGTAAGAGGCTGCGCACAATGGTTGTTTTGCCGGAGCCCGATGGGGCGGAGAATATTAGTAGTTTCCCTTTCATATCGTAATTAGAGGAGGTGTGAGTGTATAATCTAATTATTTAAATAATTCAAGTGTTATGTTAGGTAGTGTTTTTTTTAACAATCAATCATCCAATATGCATGGTTGGTTGCTTCGACAGGCTCAGCAACCGATCAATCTGCATGGTTGGTTGCTTCGACAGGCTCAGCAACCGATCAATCATTCAATCTCTCTATAATTATGATGGCTTCGTTGTACCTACTCGCCATGACTAGAAAAATCATATCTTACAAAACGTTCAGTAGCTGCTCCTTAATCTTCTCCAGCTCATCCTTCATGCGTACCACAATTTTTTGTATTTCGGCGTGGTTGGCCTTTGAGCCCAGAGTGTTAATCTCACGACCCATCTCCTGAGCAATAAAGCCAAGCTTGCGCCCAGCAGGTTCATCGTCGTTAAGGGTGTCAATAAAATACTTGCAATGGTTGGTAAGTCGCACCTTCTCCTCGTTGACATCAAACTTTTCCATATAGTAGATTAGCTCCTGCTCAAATCGGTTTTTATCAACGGATGCATCGTTGCCCATCTTTTCAAGGTTCTCGGTAATTCGATTTTTGATGGTTTCAATCCTTTCGCCCTCGAATGGCGAAACTTGCTGGAGTAGTTCGCCTATGGAGTTTACCTTGTTCACCAAATCCTGCTCGGTAATCTTACCCTCCTGATCGCGGAAGGTGTTTAGGTTGGCTATGGCCATATCAACACAATTCAGTAATGAATTCCACTCATCATCGCTAATCTCATCGGCCTGGGCATTGAAAATATCGGGTAGCCTAAGGATGGTTTGCACTAACGGCTCGCTTTGCATTGGCATTTTCAACTCGCTGGTAATGCTGCTAATTTGCTCAAGGTACGATTTGAATACTTCGCGGTTGATTGTGGGAGCCGAGCTGCTAGCATCCTTCTCAACCGACACGTAGAAATCGACTTTTCCTCGTACAATGCTTTGCGAAAGCTTATTGCGGATTTCCAACTCCTTTTCCTTGTATATCATTGGCATTTTAAGGGCAGAGATGTCGAGCTGTTTGCTGTTAAGCGATTTTACTTCAACAACAATTTTCTTTCCGTTTACCATTACCTCGGCCTTGCCGAAGCCTGTCATCGATCTTGTCATATTATTTTATGTCTAAAGTCTAAAAGTCTGAAAGTCTAAAAGTCTAAAGTCTAAAAGTCAAAAGTCTAATGTCTAATGTCTGAAAGTCAAAAGTCTAAAGCCTGAATGTCAAGAAATTTGCCCTGATATTGCCGAAGAGTTGAAGGTTTAGAGTTGTGTAACGGCATTTCAACCAGCCTACCAATAAAGACAGGGTCAATCACTCACTCCCTCAATCATTCATTCATTCACCCATCCTCCTCCAACCCCTCAAGCAGCTCCGGTCTTAAACGTTTTGTACGCTCAAGCGCCTGTTCCATTTGCCATTTTTCAATTGCCTTAAAGTTCCCCGATGTTAGTACCTCAGGAACTTTCCAACCATTAAACTCAGCCGGTCGGGTATAAACTGGCGGTGCCAGAAGGTTATCCTGAAAAGAATCGGTAAGAGCAGAGGTTTCGTTGGATAGCACGCCAGGGACTAGCCTAACCACGCTATCAACAATAATGGCAGCAGCCAGCTCGCCACCCGATAGCACGTAATCGCCAATGGAGATTTCACGGGTAATAAGGTGCTCCCTAACCCGGTGGTCAATCCCCTTGTAATGCCCGCAAAGTATAATGATATTTCCTTTAATACTTAGCCCATTTGCAACTTGTTGCGTAAGCCTTTGGCCATCGGGCGAGGTGTATATAACCTCATCGTAATCGCGTTCGCTTTTCAATTTTCTGATAACCTTGAAGATGGGCTCTATCTTCATTACCATACCAGCATCGGGGCCAAAGGCGTAATCGTCGACCGTGCGATGCTTGTCGGTGGTGTACTCACGCAGGTGATGTAGGTGAATGTCGACCAACCCCTTGGTCTGTGCACGTTTTATAATGGAGTGGCTCAGTGGGCTCTCTAGTATCTCGGGTAAAACGGTAATTATATCTATTCGCATATCGATATGAAAATATGCTGCAAAGGTATGAAAAGTTGTGGATTTATTGATTTGATGCCTTTATGGCAATGAATTTATCAATCTTTGAAGTGGAAGGGGAGTGCTAAAAGCCGATGGTAAGCTGGGTATTGTTGCTGTTTTTTTGGGTTGCCCCATTTTCGTAGTCATAGGAAGCCAAAATATCATCATTAGCTATCTGCTGGTGATCGGATAAAAATGGTTTGATGGTATGAGCCTTGAGCTCGGGAGAAGCTAGTTCTCTAAGGTAACTGTTTAAGTTGTTTTTGTTGATTTGTGTCGAAAGCCAGATGCTAAGTTGATCCGTAGGCAGTATAATTGGCATCCGTTTCTTGGTGTTGTGGATGCGGCTCATCAGCTCGTTGGCTTGCGTGGTAAGGATTGTGTAAGTGAAATGCTGCTGCCCTTGCTCATCGCTCCAGCAATCCCAAATGCCTGCAAAGGCAAATAGGTTCTCGCTTGAGAGTGTTATGTAGTAGGGAATCCTTTGCTTGTTAACATGCTGCCACTCAAAGAAACCGGACGCTAAAACTAGGCATCTTTGATTATTGATTGCATTTCCAAACGTTTTGCTCTTGACTGCCGTCTCGCTTTTTGCGTTTAGGGTATTGTATTGTTTAGCAAAGCTATCGGCGTTTTCTTTTCCATTAACACTTTTAGGAATGAGTCCCCATTGAAAGTACTCAACCTCGCCAACGCAATTGCTTGATATCACAGGCAAACAAGGGCGTTCAAATCCATTAACAACAAGTTTCTTCGGGATATTTATAAGCTTATCTCGGCTAATCAGTCCCGATTTAACAATGTCATCGGGTTTCTTAGTGTTTATGGAGTAGTAAAAGCACATGAATACATAGCTGCTGCTCTGCCCTATACCTTAAGATAGCTGATAACCATTTCGCTGATATGCTCCTTGCGGGCTTTAATAAACTGAATGTACTCCTCGGGGCTAAATGAGTTTCTATCGGTTATCAGCTCTTTTATTGCAAAAGGAAAAAGGATAAGCGAAATTAGGCTAATGTATAGCTGTTCGGGGTCAACAGCCTTTACATTCCCAGCCTTGGCTTCCTTTGCCAGCTGGTTACAAAACTTTTCCGAGTTGTAAAGAGCAAGAACAGCACCCATTGTCTTAATCTTCTCTGGATTACGATGGATAACAGAAAGCACAAAGGAGACAAGTATCGGCTTTTCTAGAAGGATGTCGATGTAAGCGTAGGTGTAATCCTTAACTTTCTTTTCGATGGGGATCTCGTCTTCCAAAATCTCCCTTATGGTAACGGCTCTCTCTTTTACCAGCGTATCAAAAATAGTTTCGAACAGCTTCTCCTTCGACTGGAAGTAGTAATTCATTAGCGATAAGTTGATTCCAGCCTTGGTGGCAATCTCACGAACTCCAACCCTGTCAACTCCTTTCTTAAGGAATAGTTCGGTGGCTGTGGTCAGTATTTTTTGCTTGGTTTTTATTGAGCTTTTATTCATAATGTTATCGTTTTGCAGCAAAAATATGAATTGTTTGCGTTATAACAATACAAAAGAAACAATTGTTTAAAACGGGTATGCAGAAATTTCTCCTGTCTCTAATTTTACAACAACAAAGTATGAGGTATTATATTTTTACGATGATTATAATTAGTCTTTCTGATGTATGTAGACGCCTTCGTTAAGTGATATATATTCAGGTAGATAGGTGGGTTGATGTGCTGCTTAAGGTTTGTGGATACATTCTATTCATATCAAAGTAATTTGGTGCAGTCTTAATATTCAAAAAATCAATATCTTTGCACCCCTACAAAAGTATAGATGACTTTTTGTATATTGTGTTGAAATGTAAGGTTTTGTTTATAGGAAAAACATAAGATTATGATACATTTTGGAGATATTCCCCAAGAATTTTGCGATGAGCAGAAGTCAGAGATTGTAATACTACCCATTCCATACGATGGTACCAGTACATGGGTAAAAGGAGCCGACAAAGGCCCCGAAGCTTTGCTCGAGGCATCGGCTAATATGGAACTATACGATATTGAGACCGATACCGAGGTTTACCTAAAGGGTATTTACACCGCTCCTGCTATTACTCAGGATGCAAGCCCCGAGGCAATGGTTGAGGCTGCTGAGAGAGAGACGAAGAAATTTCTCGAGGCTGGCAAGTTTGTGGTTACCATAGGTGGTGAGCACTCCGTTTCCATTGGCCCAATTCAGGCTTACGCCCAAAAGTTCAAAAACCTAAGCGTGCTGCAAATTGATGCCCATACCGATTTGCGCGATAGCTACGAGGGATCAAAGAATAATCACGCCTGCGTAATGGCCCGTGCACAAGACTTATGCCCCATTGTACAGGTTGGCATACGTAGCATGGATGTTGGCGAAAAGGATCGCTTGGATCCAAAACGCGTGTTCTGGGCTCACAAAATAACTCAGTGCGAGCAGTGGATGGATCAGGCCATAGAAATGCTGACCGATGATGTTTATCTAACCATCGATTTGGATGGGTTCGATCCATCTATTCTGCCGTCAACAGGTACACCCGAACCCGGTGGGTTGCAGTGGTACCCTACGCTGAAGTTTATTCGTAAAGTGATTGAACGTAAAAATCTTGTGGGATTCGATATAGTTGAACTTTGCCCAGATCCCAACGAGAAATCGTCGGACTTTTTAGCCACTAAGTTGCTTTACAAAATACTTTCGTATAAATTTGCATAGATTAAGCTACACCTATGCAATCAACCTGCCCGCTCTACCCTGCCTACCGCAGGCAGGCTGTCGGTAGACAGGCCACTGGCGGGTCAATCAATCAGATATTTTAAATCACACTAACTAACTCAAAACTGTTGAAATGGAGAAAAAAGACCTGCTCAAGGATGTGGTGAAGCACATCGACATCAAATCGTTTGATTCTACCCCAATAATCAACTCAATGCGCGATATGTCGTTCACCTCGCGCGATACCGCTGTTGCTACCGATATTTTTGAGATGATGATAGCCGACAAGGAGTGCAGCAACTGGCTTATCCTGGCAGGAAGCACCAGTGCCGGTGGATGTATGCAGGTGTACGTTGATATGGTGAAGAACAATATGGTTGATGTAATTGTGGCCACTGGCGCATCGATTGTTGATATGGATTTCTTCGAAGCCCTAGGTTTCAAACATTACAAGGGAACTCCCTTTATCGACGACAATCACTTGCGTAACAACTATATCGACAGGATTTACGACACCTTTATTGATGAGGAAGAGTTGCAGGAATGCGATGCTACCATCAAAAAAATTGCCGATGGCATGAAGCCTGGCGTTTACAGTTCGCGTGAGTTCATAAAGGAAATGGGTAAGTACTTGGTAGAGCACTCGGTTAAAAAAGATAGCTTGGTACAGGTATGCTACGAGAAGAATGTACCCATTTTTGTTCCCGCCTTTAGCGATTGCAGCGCAGGCTTTGGGCTGGTTAAAAATCAGGTTGAGAACCCCGATGCGCACGTTTCCATCGATTCAGTTAAGGATTTTCGCGAGCTAACCGATATTAAAATTGCAGGTAAAACTACCGGGTTATTTATGGTAGGTGGTGGTGCGCCTAAAAACTTTGCTCAGGATACCGTGGTTTGTGCCGAGATTCTAGGACACGAGGTGCCAATGCATAAGTATGCTGTGCAGATTACCGTTGCCGACCCTCGCGATGGCGCTTGCTCAAGTTCAACCCTTAAAGAGGCTTCGTCATGGGGTAAGGTTGACACAACCTACGAGCAGATGGTTTACGCCGAGGCAACCAGCGTGGTGCCTATCATGATGAGCTACATTTACCACAGGGGCACATGGAAAAACCGCAAAAAATACGAGTGGGCTAAGCTTTTCGATAAGTAAAGAATATGGGCATACGCCCAATCTGTTTGTGAATTAAAAATGGGGTGATTTATGTTCACCCCATTTTTTTAGTTTACACTGGTGTAAACTTTTATATCGGGCGGATTTTGTAAATGCTTTTTTACTGCACACTGATCGGCCACCTTAACCAAAGTGTCGTAATACTTCTCAGGGAATGAATCTGGCACGTTAATTTTTAGCTCTATCGCTTCAATCATATGTGTTGATGGGTTAAAGCTATGCTTTTGGGTTAGCGATATGCCATCGGTTGAAATTCCACGCTGATCGCAAAACGATTTAACGTATATCCCGGCGCATGTGCCAATTGATGCTAAGAATAGCGAAAATGGGGCTGGCCCCTCATTGTTCCCTCCAGCCATCACGGGCTGATCGGTTAGAATTCTGTGCTCACCTACTTCGGCAATTACCTGCTTGTTGCCCGAAAATGTAATTTCTAGTTCCATGTTTAGTAATTCATTTTTAATTATGTTTCGTATCTACATATCTAAAAACATAGATAGTATATAAATGTTCAAACCCACTACTCAACGAATAGTGGGTCATGCAGAAATTACTCTAGTTCAATAAAATCATCCTTCGGAATGCCACACACTGGGCATCTCCATTCGGGTGGGAGGTCTTCAAAAGGAGTGCCAGGCTCAATGCCTTGTGTTTGGTCTCCCACGTTGGGGTCGTATATGTATCCGCAAATTTTACACTTATGCATAATCAAAAAAATTAAGTTATAACTATTAGATTAATGGGAACTTTGAAAAGTGCTTTAAAGTCCTGCCCCAAGTTCTTAATGGTGTCATCATCCTCCTCGTAGTACCATGAAATGCTTACATCGTTGCCCTTTGAGTAGCAATCCTCTATAAGCTTTATGATGTTGTATAGAAATCGATTGGAACCACTATTGATGTATTCGATGGAGATTGAAACCTTAGTGCTCAGTTCAGGTAGGGTAATGTATTCCTCAATCCATTTAACTACGGGCTGGTAAAACGATAGTGAATCTTCAGGAATTGACCGACCCGAAATTTTTATGTTTCCAGGAGTGAACTCAATCTCTGGGGTTTTGCTTGTCCCCTTGATAAATAAGCTGTTCATAAGCCCTTGGTTGATTATGTTATCAATGCTACGGTAAAGTTACGGAAAATGATTGGGTATGACAATATTTCGATTTTAAATTTATGATATCAACCCTACAAATCTTTCGTTAGTCTTTGCCAGTATTTTGCCGCTGTACCGATACTGAATTTTCGATTGGGTTTTGCTCTCGATACGGTTACCTCTTGGGATGTACCACCTATTTCGAAGCTAAATACGAACCAATCCTCATCGTTAAAGCCCATGCTCCCAAAACGGAGGTCATGCATCCAAAGAGAACTATCCGCCCTTTGCTCTACCATAAAAAAACCATCTGTAAAACGCTTCAGATCCTTAATCTTATCGTTCTGATCAAGATCGCCCAAAAGGTGCTCGTTTCTTTTTATATAGCTAAACTCCACTGTATGCTTGTCGAAATTGCTGATATAGCCGAAGTGGTATCCGGTTGAGTCCTCGGCAATGGCAAGCCATAGAAAGTTGGTTAAGGGTAACGGTGCAGTTTTTAAACGGGTATAGTCGATCTTCTGCACGTCAAGTTGTTCCATAATCTTCCTCTCAATACGTAGCTTGTTTGCAACCGAAAACCCAACAAAGAGGGATGTATAGATTAAAATTGCAAAGGCCAATTCCTGCCTAATGAGTGATGCGTGGGACTTGAAGAGTAAAAGAATTAGTAGCACTACAATTGGTAAGAGCAGTATGAAATCAATTATGCCCATTGAGTCGAAGGCTAAACGGGCATCGTTAAATGGGAGAAGTAGAGCCGTTCCGTAGGTGTTGAATATGTCGATGGTAGAGTGCATTAGTATGGCAATGAATGCCATGAACGACCATTGCTTTAGGAGGTTGTCTCGGTGAACTTTTGATGCTATATATCCCAGGATTGGTGCGGCAACGGCTGCAAACACAATGGCGTGGCTTGGGCCACGATGGAACAGCAGCGCATCAACTGGGTGGAGTAGGGGCGTTATAAAGGCATCAAAATCGGGTAATGAGCCTGCAATGGCTCCCCACACAAGTGCCTTGTTTCCTAATTTTTTCCCCAATACTACTTGACCCGTTGCAGCACCGAGAACTATATGGGTTAATGAGTCCATACAACTATTTTTGCTAACTTTGCCCCCCTGATTTAAACATCAGGAATTAAATTTCGTTCAATCTTCAAAAGTAGTAAAAGTGAGAAAACGTAGGCCAAACCCACACCTTGAAAATGTTCGTATTGTTGATTTGGCAGCCGAAGGCAAGGCCATAGCAAGGGTAGATGGTAAGATAATCTTTGTGCCCTTTGCCGTTCCCGGCGATTTGGTAGATATTCAGGTGTCGAAAAAGCGAAAAAGCTACATGGAGGGGTTTGTAACTACCTATCACGAGCTATCGCCCAGCAGGATTGAGCCATTCTGCTCACACTTTGGTGTGTGTGGCGGTTGTAAATGGCAAAGTTTACCTTACGCAATGCAGCTTGAGCTGAAGCAGAAACAGGTGGTAGATCAGCTTACCCGAATTGGAAAGCTGGAGCTACCTGAGGTATCCCCAATTCTTGGCTCGGCTAATACGCAGTATTATCGAAACAAGCTGGAGTTTACCTTTAGTCATAACAGGTGGCTAACGCGCGATGAGATAGCCAGTGGCGAGGACGTGGAGCAGCATCCAGTGCTTGGTTTTCACGTTCCGGGCAAGTTCGATAAGGTTTTTCAGGTCAACGAGTGTTTCTTGCAGCCAGAACCATCGAACTCCATAAGGCTTGCCGTTCATGCTTTTGCCATGAGCCAAGGGTATACTTACTACAACATCAAGGAGGGCAGAGGGTTGCTTCGCAATCTGATTGTTCGTACTGCATCAACTGGTGATGTAATGGTTATCCTTTCGGTTTTCGAGGATGATAAACCCAAGGTAAATGCACTGCTAGAGCATATTAAGAATCTTTTTCCTCAGATAAGTTCGCTTATGTACGTTGTTAATCCTAAGGTTAACGATACCATAAACGACTTAGATATTGTTTGCTATCACGGCAACGATTTTATTATGGAACAGATGGAGGGAGTTCAGTTCAAGGTAGGGCCCAAGAGCTTTTACCAAACCAATTCGCATCAGGCTTACGAATTGTACAAAATCACACGGGAATTCGCATCGCTTAAAGGTGATGAGTTGGTGTACGATTTGTATACTGGAACTGGAACCATTGCAAATTTTCTGGCTGGCAAGTGTGCCAAGGTTGTTGGGGTTGAGTATGTTCCAGAGGCTATAGAGGACGCCAAGGTGAACTCCAACATAAATGGCATTACCAATACCCATTTTGTGGCGGGCGATATGAAGGATGTGCTCACAGAGCCATTTTTTGCCGAGCATGGTTTCCCCGATGTTATTGTGCTCGACCCGCCTAGGGCTGGTGTTCACCCCGATGTGATTGAGAATATAAGAATGGTTAGCCCAAAACGAATTGTTTACGTTTCATGCAATCCTGCAACACAGGCACGCGATATTGCTTTGCTAGGCGATGGTTATAAAGCAGCAAGGGTGCAACCAGTAGATATGTTCCCCCATACGCATCACGTGGAGAATGTAGTTCTTTTAGAAAAGATGTAGGATTGAGATAGCCACAAGGCTAATCGGGCATGATGACAAAGATGTCTTCGTCGGGCTTTTTCATAAGGTACTGCTCGCGGGCAAACTTCTCAAGGTTTTCGTTGTTGGTTTGTAGCTCGTTAAGTCGGTTCTTGTCGTTGGAAATCTTTTCAAGGTAATACTCTTTTTCCTTCTCGTACCGCTTAATTTTCCGAAACTCGCTGTATACGTCAATTAGGTTGCTACTGTCGAAAAGTATCATCCAAAGCAGGAAAATGGCGATGGTAAGCACGTACTTATTACGTACCCACGGGAATACTTTTTGCCAAATCTCTGCTCCGTTTATCATTTGAGTATTTTTTGTTTACTATAATGAACAAGGCATCATCCGCCACCAAAAACATGGATTACCTGCACATCGTCCCCCTCAGTAACCGTTGCTTTGTCATACTGCTCCTTTTTCACCAAGCTGCCGTTAATCTTAACGATAAGCAGCTCGAAGGTGAAGTTTTTTAACGACAGTAGCTCGTTAACAGTAATGCTGTCCTTCTCGGTACTTATTTTCTCAGCGTTATGGTTTAGCGTAATCTTCATAGTATAAAAACTCATGGGGTTTTACACTGCAAAATTAATCAAAATACTACCCCTAGCAAATAGTTTAGCTGGGTTGGGGGCACTCTTTAGATGTTAAAACTTTGCCGAAATTTTTACGTTGATGCGTCTTGATGTAAGGTAGTTTGGCACTGCATACTGACCTGCCTCATTGCTCTGGTTCGAAACAGTTTGAACCCATAGGTACGAAATGGTATTGCTAAAGTTGAAAAGGTTAAAAACTTCGACACCTACCCACAAATCCTTTAACCACGATACATTGCCAAGCGAGTTGCCATTTGCACCCTTAAACGATTTGGTGAAACCCATATCAATTCGTTTATACGAAGGCATTCGGGTTAGCATGTCCCATCTTTCTGAACTTGGTATTCCCACAGGGTATCCGGTGCCAAAGAAACCGGTTAGGTGAACCCTGTACGAGGGATTACGAGGGATATAGTCCTGAAAGAATAACCCTATGCTAAAGCGTTGGTCGGTTGGGCGAGGGTAATATCCAGGGTGAATTGTATTTCCACTGGCGTCGGTATACGAATCCCCTTTCACATCCTCATAGGTTCTCATCACCGATAGGCTAGCCCACGATTCGGCTCCTGGCACAAACTCGCCATTCACCTTTAGGTCAATACCCTGTGCAAAACCATTGGCCATGTTTTCGCCCGAATACAATATCCTAACATTATCAATTTTGTATGGAATTATATTGTGTAGCTCTTTGTGGTATACCTCTAGCTGCAATCTGAATGGGCGATGCCAAGCTCTAAAAAGGTACTCGGTTCCAAGAACAGCATGTATCGATTTTTGCGATGCGATATTGTGGTTCAACTCCCCATTCGGAAGCCTATACTCTTTGTACAGTGGTGGTTGGTAGTAGTAACCGCCAGAGAGGTGAAATGATATATCGTTTTTCCATCCCGGATTCGCTATTACTGAGAACCTGGGGCTTAGGTTTAGCTCGTCGTTGAAATCCCAGTATGTGAAGCGAACACCTGCAGTTGCCGTTATGCTAAGTGAGCCTAAATAGATATTATTACTATTCTGAAGATATCCAGAGATTCTGTTGTTGTTTATGTTGTTGTTTGATTTTATATGCTTTTTAAGGCTGAGCAGCTGAGGATCTTGCGATATTACATATCCCGACGAATCGATTAATTCCCATTCGTTAATTCGATCTCTTATCTGTTCATGCTGTATGTTGACACCCCATTTCAGCGTGTTATTTTCGGTTGTGTACACCCCCAGGTGTTCAGCTCTGTGGAAATTTGCCCTAAGGTAGTTCCGTGCGTGATTAATAAATCCGCCAATGCCAACGTTAATAAGGCTATCTCCGTACGATGTTGAACCCAGGGTATTGTCGAGCTCATTTAAAAGGTACTGCCCAATAATATCGAATGTTTCCGATTCGTTAGCGGCATAGCTACTTCCAATAAATTTCAAAACGGTGTTCTCATTTGGCCGGTATTCGCCAGTAAGCGCCCCCTGAAATGTCTCGAACTTATTCAGTTCCTGCCCTTGGTAATACACCCTAAGCTGCAAAGCGTTGTTAAACGATCCAAAGCGCGTTTCCCTTACATCGGGGGCAAACTGGTAGTGATTGGTAGATATATTACCCAGCAGGCTAACCTTAAATTTTGGCGAAAACCTCCACGAGAGGTGGGTCTGGAAGTCGAAAAATGCAGGCTGATACTCGCCTCCTTCGTCCAAACTTTGCAGGAAGTATCGTGAAGTTTTGTACCTAACGCCCGTTATATGGCTAAATCTTTGGTTTTTCCCTATTCCTTGAATTAGAACATTCGCTCCTAGCAGGCTGGCTTCGGCTTTAGCAGCGTTCTCGTTGGGCGTTTTGTATTTAATGTTTAGTACCGATGAGGTTTTATCGCCAAACTCTGCGTTAAATCCACCGGCCGAGAATTCTACGCCATCCACCATATCGGAGTTTATAAAGCTTAGCCCCTCTTGCTGTCCCGATCGGATAAGGAAAGGTCGGTATACTTCTACATCATTAACATACACCAGGTTCTCGTCGAAGTTACCACCCCTAACCGAGTACTGCGAGCTCATTTCATGTGGCGATGATACGCCCGGTAACGATTTCAGTATCGCCTCAAAGCTGCCTGAGGCGCTTGGCAAGTACTCAATATCCTTATGGTTTATCCTTTCAATATTTCCAAATCGCCGATTCGAAATGGATATGGTCACCTCGTCTATCTCGCTAGTCGACTCCGTAAGCGTTACGTTTAACTCATAGGCTTTACCTATAGCAACTGATAATTTAACTTTTTGAGCAACATATCCAACCGACGAGAAGCTGAGGATGATTGAATCGGTACGAGTTACCTTAATTTGGAAATATCCACTTTCGGTGCTAACCGTCCCAGTTTGCTCTGTTTCATTGACAATGTTTGCAAAGGCAATGGGTCTCCCTTTGATATCGCGTATCATTCCCTCCACCACGCCGTAGCTTTGCGAATAGCCTAGTTCTGCCATGTTAACTAGCACTATTAGGAGTAACAGTATCTTTTCCGATTTAGTCAAAGGTGGAAGTTTAAAAAAATGTCATCAATTTTAATTAAAGAACGCAAAGCTAAAAGAAAATTGTACAATTCGTCATTTATGAATAATAAAAAAGTATCACAAAATGCCAATGTGGCATACGGCAAGGGCTTGGATGTGTCATAATGGCTCGTAAAATAGGCTTGGTATATTTTTTATACCTAGGGTAGAGAAATCAATTAAGTAATAACAACTAAATCTTTACAAATATGACACTATTAAGTATTTCTCGCCCTAGGGCTATGAGAACACCTTCTGCTCGCAATGAGTACAGCGAATTTTTAAATAATTTTGCGCGCACAGCAAATGGTTACAATCAAAGCATCAGCCGAGTACCTTCGGTAAACATTATTGAAGAGCCTAAAAATTTCCTGATTAGGATGGCTGTGCCAGGGTATAGCAAGAATGATTTCTCCATTAACATCGATAAGGATGTGCTAACCATATCGGCTAATATTGAGAATGGAAGGGAGGATGTCTCCTATCTTGTTAATGAATTTGCAAAAACCTCGTTTGAGCGTAGGTTTAACCTTGGTAAATCCATTGATACTTCAAAAATTGAAGCATCGTACAAAGAGGGAATCCTTGAGGTAACCCTAACCAAAAGGGAAGAGGCCATGGAGAAGCCCCCCAGATCAATCAGTGTGAGCTAATTAGCAACGGCATAAGCTTAATAAGTAAGCCTGGCTTAACAACTGGTTAAGCTAGGCTTATTGCATTGGGGGTAGCCTTGTAAATACTTTTAAAACGCTGATTTTTCCTAAAATAAGTTTGAGTATTACCACATATTGCGTATTTTCGTAAGCTGAAAAAACTAAATGTTTTTTACAATTTTTTGTTTGACTGAACTATAGTTAATACTCTAACCCATGGAAAGTAAAGACCAGAAGGATCCGATCAAAGATGATCAGTTCGGCGAAGCCGAAAATACGCAGGATACCCCCATTAACGAAGAGTCATCAACCCTTAAGGTTGACGATAAAATGAATGAGGAAGTTGAAAAGGATGCAAAAGCATCAGAATCAGAGGTAGAACCGCATGAAACTATCAAAGAAGAGCAAGAAGAAGTTGCCGTAGAAAGCCCAGAACCAAAAGCTGAGGCAACACCAGAGCCTACTGTAGAGAGTTCTAAATCCGAAGAGGATGATGAAGAGCATGAAGATGAAGACGAGGAGGAGGATAACGAGGATAACGAGGACGAACCTATTGAGCAAGTCGATTACTCTACCCTAACTCGCGAAGAGTTGGTGGACAAGTTGTCCCATCTGCTCGAGACCAAGCCAGTTCAACGAATTCGTAATGAGGTTGAAAGTATTAAGCTGAACTTCTACAAGAAACATAAGGCAGAGTACGAGAGGAAACGGAAAGAATGGGTCGATTCTGGCGGAGAAATTGAGGAGTTCGATACTCCTGAAGATCCAATGGAACCTCAAATAAAGGAATTGCTTAAGCAGTATCGCGATAAAAAATCGGCTTATAACCGTGAGCTTGAAAATCAGAAGCAGCATAACCTTGAGAAAAAGCAAGCCATAATTGAAGAGATAAAGGAACTGGTAAACCGTAATGAATCGGTTAACCAAACCTTTCAAGATTTTAAAGAGCTGCAGCAGCGCTGGCGCGAGTTAGGCCCTGTACCGCAGGCTAACCTTAACGATCTTTGGGAAACATACCACCATCACGTTCAAAACTTTTACGACTACGTGAAGATCAATAAGGAGCTAAAGGATTTGGATCTTAAGCGTAATCTTGAGGAGAAGATTGTACTTTGCGAAAAGGCCGAGGAACTACTGCTTGAGCCCTCAATTATATTAGCCTTTAAAAAGTTACAAAAGCTACATAATCAGTGGCGAGAGGTTGGGCCAGTTCCCAACGAGAATCGTACAGAGATTTGGGAACGCTTCAAGGAGGTTACCTCTCAAATTAATAAGCGTCATCAGGAACATTTCGAAGGGTTGCGCGAGGAGCAAAAGACAAATCTTGAGGCCAAAAAAGCTCTTTGCGAAAGCGCCGAGGAGCTTGCTGCTAAAGTTGTTAGTAGTGCTAAGGAGTGGAATAAGTACTCCAAAGAAATGATAGAACTCCAAAAGGTGTGGAAATCAATTGGTTTTGCGCCTAAAAAAGATAACAATAAGATTTACGATCGTTTCCGTGCTGCTTGCGATACCTTCTTCAGCAATAAGCGAGAGTTTTACCAGGATGCTAGGGAGGATCAACAGAATAACCTACAGCTGAAGACCGATCTTTGTATACAAGCTGAGGCGCTTAAGGATAGCAACGAGTGGAAGAAAGCCACCGAGGAGCTGATTAATCTGCAGAAACGCTGGAAGGAAATAGGCCCAGTGCCTCGCAAGCATAGCGATGAGGTTTGGAAGCGTTTTCGCGCAGCCTGCGATCATTTCTTCGAGCGTAAATCGAAGCATTTTGCAACGGTTGATAGCAAGTACGAGGTGAACCTTAAGGCCAAAGAGGAGCTTGTTGAGCAGATTGAGACCTTTAAGGTGACCGAAAATGTGGAGGAAAGCCTTAAGGCGCTTAAGGAATTTCAGCGTCGATGGGCCGAGATTGGCTTTGTGCCGCTTAAAAAGAAGGATGAACTCCAGAAGAAGTATCGAGAGGCTATCAACAAGCATTTTGAGGATCTAAAGATTGATAACTCCAAGAAGAACATCCTGAAGTTTAAAACCAAAATCGATAGCATCCAGGGTAATCCAAAGCTGGAAAACAAGATGCGCTTTGAGCGCGATAAGCTATTCAACCAGCTAAAACAGCTCGAGAATGATATCGTGCTTTGGGAAAATAACATTGGTTTCTTTGCCAAGTCGAAAAATGCCGACCAGCTCATTAAGGAGGTAGAGCGAAAAATTGAGAAAGCACGCTCCGATCTTAAGGTGATTGAAGAGAAAATCCGTATGATCGACAGTATGGATCAAGCGTAGTATTCAAATTATAAATTTTACATTTTTAAATAACTATGCCGCAGAAAACAAAGTATATATTTGTCACTGGCGGGGTAACTTCGTCGTTGGGCAAAGGGATCATATCCTCATCGCTTGCAAAGCTCCTGCAAAGCCGTGGATATTCAGTTACAATTCAAAAACTGGATCCATACATCAATGTCGATCCGGGTACCCTAAATCCTTACGAGCATGGTGAGTGTTTTGTAACCGAAGATGGAGCAGAGACCGATTTGGATCTTGGTCACTACGAGCGATTCCTTAACGTTCATACAACTCAAGCCAACAATGTTACCACCGGTCGTATCTACCAGTCGGTTATTAACAAGGAGCGAAGAGGTGAATATCTTGGTAAAACCGTTCAAGTAATTCCTCATATCACCGATGAGATTAAGCGTCGCATTAAGCTCGTGGGCACCAAGCAAAAACTTGATGTAGTGATAACCGAGATAGGAGGTACCGTAGGCGATATTGAGTCGTTGCCCTACATCGAGGCCGTTAGGCAGCTAAAGTACGAGCTTGGCCCTACCAACTCGGCTTTCATTCACCTAACCCTTGTACCATACCTTGCGGCTTCGGGTGAGCTGAAAACAAAGCCTACTCAACATTCTGTAAAGATTCTGCTTGAGAATGGTATTCAGCCCGATGTGCTTGTCCTTCGTACAGAGCATCCCCTTACCGAGGATATAAGGCGAAAAGTTGCCCTTTTCTGCAACGTGAACCTTAACGCAGTGATTGAATCAATAGATGTTTCAACCATCTATGAGGTTCCCCTACTTATGCTTAAGGAAAAGTTGGACATTACCATACTCCAAAAGCTCGATCTTCCTGTTGGACCAACCCCTGAGCTTAAGGCCTGGAAGCAGTTTATAGCAAAGCTGAAAGATTCCAAATCGACAGTTAAGGTTGGGTTAGTAGGCAAGTATATCGAACTGCCCGATGCCTATAAGTCTATCATGGAGGCCTTAATTCACGCCGGGGCCAGCAACCAATGCAAGGTAGATATTACTCCAATTCATTCCGAGGAGATTGACTTGGGCAATGTAGCTCAAAAGTTGGAAGGTATGAATGGTATTTTGGTGGCACCTGGGTTTGGCCATCGGGGTATTGAAGGAAAGATTCTGGCAGTACAGCATGCCCGCGAGAATAAAATTCCATTCTTTGGTATATGCCTTGGTATGCAATGCTCGGTAATTGAATTCTCTCGCAATGTACTAGGATTTGCTGACGCCAACTCTACTGAGATGACCCGGAATACAGCACATCCGGTAATTGATTTGATGGAGGATCAAAAGGGAATTAGCGATAAGGGAGGAACAATGCGTTTGGGAGCCTATCCCTGCTCATTAGCCGAAGGTTCGAATGCATTTGCTGCCTACAAAGTGTCAGAGATACAGGAGAGACATCGACATAGATATGAATTGAACAACGCATTTTTAGATGCATTGCAAGCTAAAGGGATGAAGGCCACAGGAATAAACCCCGATACAGGACTAGTGGAAATTATCGAAATTCCTGAGCATCCGTGGTTTGTCGGGGTGCAGTTTCATCCAGAGTATAAGAGCACCGTTGTGAACCCTCATCCTCTGTTTGTCAATTTTATTAAAGCGGTTAAGAACGGAGTCTCAAGCAAGTAGCTTTTGCCCTTGGTAAAGAGGTAGTATTAAAGCTATATTTTGCTAAAAGATGAGGTTAAACGTAAATTTTATCATTTATGGTTAACTTTGTACCCTTTCAAAACATTGTCATTAATTACTATATAACATCTAGAAATGGATAGAAATACAATAGCCGGATTAGTTATTATTTTCCTTATTTTAATAGGATTTAGCTACTTTAACAAGCCCTCGCAGGAGCAGATTGAGGCTGCCAAACGAAGAAGCGACTCTCTTGCGTTGGTTAAGGCGGAGCAGGAGCGAGACATTAGGGAGCGACAAGCCCTTGCATTGCAAGCAGAACAAGAGAGGGCTATGGCTCAGGAAGATGAAAGTCAGTCGTTGCAGTCAGCTGGTTTTGCCAACGTTGTAAGCGCACATGATAAGTTTATTACTCTTGAGAATGAGTTGATTAGGTTAAAAATATCAACTCGTGGAGGTGCAGTATACTCAGCAGAGGTGAAGGATTACAAAAAGTATAACCAGGAGCCACTATTGCTTTTTGCTGATGATAAGAACATCTTTGGCCTACAATTTTGGGGAAACAACAACAATGTGGAAACCCACAAGTTGCACTTTACCCCCAATACCCCCGATACGCTAATTGTTGCCAGCGGAACCTCATCGCAAACCCTTACCATGCGTTTAGCCGCTGGTGAGGCATCGTTTATTGATTATGTATACACCATTCACCCAAATTCGCATATTATCGATTTTGATATTCGCTTTACCAATATGGGGGGCATTTTCCCAAGCAATATTAATGCTGTTGATATGGTGTGGGATATGTATAGCCCACAGCTTGAGAAGAATCCCGTTAAGGAGAGCGAGTACACAACCATTGCCTACCGCTTTGCCGCTGGCGATTTTGATGAGCTAAGCCCCAGAAACGATGAGGTTTCCGAGGATGTGCCCAACAGGCTTAAGTGGATTGGCTACAAGCAGCAATTCTTCTCCACATTCTTAATATCCGAAGATAACTTCCTTAATGCTAGGCTAAGTAGCACCAAGCTGGTTGATGGTGAAAACATTAAGCGCTTGGCTTCGCGTATAGCCATCCCAATTGATAATCCCAACCAGGATGAGCATAGTATGAAGATGTACTTTGGGCCCAACCACTTCAATACGCTTAAATCGTATGAGTATGGTTTTGAGGATGTGGTACCCCTTGGCAGCTGGATTATCAAGTGGATAAACCGATACGTCATAATCTTCATTTTCGACCTATTAGATAATAAGATTGCTAGCTACGGTTTGATAATTCTACTTCTTACTCTTATTATTAAAATTGTACTATTCCCACTAACCTACAAATCGTACCTAAGTCAGGCCAAGATGAGGGTACTTAAACCCAAGGTTGATGCCATAGGCGCAAAGTATCCTAAGAAAGAGGATGCCATGAAGAAGCAGCAGGCTACTATGGATTTGTACAAAAAAGTAGGAGTTAGCCCAATGGGAGGGTGTTTACCCATGCTTATTCAGTTCCCGTTCCTAATTGCTATGTTTAGGTTCTTCCCTGCATCGTTTGAGCTTCGTCAGCAGAGCTTCCTATGGGCAGAAGATCTATCGACCTACGATTCAGTATTAAGCTTGCCATTCGAAATCCCTTTCTATGGCGATCATATAAGCTTATTTACACTGCTAATGGCAGCCACATTGTTCTTAAGTTCAAAGATGAACTCCGGACAAATGGCCGACACCAATGCGCAGATGCCCGGCATGAAGTTTATGATGCTATATATGATGCCTGTTATGCTTCTGTTTATGTTCAATAAATTCCCAGCAGGGTTGAGCTATTACTACTTCCTGTCAAACGTAATTACATTGGGACAAACCCTACTAATTCGTAGCACGGTTGACGATGAAGCTATTCTCCGTAAGCTTAACGAGAACGCAAAGAAGCCTCAAAAGAAGTCGAAGTTTCAGGCTAGGCTTGAGGAGATGGCCAAGCAACAGCAGGTTCAGAAGAAAGGAAAGAAATAAAATCCAATTGTATTCCATAATACGGTGGGCATTCATTACGAATAGCCCATCGTTTTTTTTTGTAATTTAGATGTATCAGCCGGCTGAGTTCTGGTGGTATTGTGGTTATAAAAAAAGACTAAATAGCTAGCCATTTAGTCTTAAGCAATATTAATTTAACAGTTGAACTAGTCAACTATTTGAATCATTTTAAAAGGTACTTTAATTATCGACTCGTAGTCCTCGCCAGCTTCCAACATATCCTCATCGTCCTCCTCGTAGTACCAGTTAATTACCACCTCATTTTGATCCTTCTTAAGAACCTCTAGCTTCTTGAATACATCAAGAATACATTTTGATGAGCTGGTGTTAAAGTACTCTAGCTGTACATTAACAACTGTTTTAGCCTGTGGAGCCTTGGCATATTCCTCAAGCCAATCAACAATTGGCTTATAGAACTCAATAGAGTTCTCGGGAATTGATCTACCTTTTATTGCAACAACCCCAGTCTCGGGATTCATGGTTACAGTTGGTGTTTTGGGAGTCCCTTCAATATTTATCAATTCCATAGTTGTATATTTTTCAGGGTGTTATTTCAAAAAGTTAATATATACAGTTAGATTAAAGAAGTAGTACTGATCGTTGTATCGGAAGAAGTTGTATTCCAGCTTGTTTCCAGTTTTTCGGGCTATATCAATTAGCCCAAGGCCTCCGCCACCCTTCTCCGAGAACTTCTGATTGTTGAGAACAAATTTATAAAAATCTTTTAACTCTTCACTCGAAAGCGAATTAATCTTGTCAATTTTTTCTTTTATATCATCAATTCGGTTTTTCTGCACGAAATTCCCTGTTGATATCCTGAATGTTTCGGGTAATTTGCTGATGATGAAGACGCCAAAGTTTGATTCTGGGTGTTCCTGGGAGGTCAACTCCTTGGGCATATCCACGTGATGATACAGGTTCTGAAGACCCTCAACCAATACATTGTAAAGCTTCTTCTTAATGCTGTTATGTATTTCGGTATCCTCAAGCTTTGCTTCAACAAGGCCTAGCGTATCTGCAATTACATCGGCATTAATAGACCCCCGATAGGAAACAACCACCTCTCCCTGGTTCATTTGTTCAAAGCATTCGTCAAGAAATTTGCTCATCGAGGTGCGATGTTAAAATTATTGGTTAAAACGATCTTAAAACAAATATATAAATAATTTGCATGAAATGTTAAAAATAATTTATGGTTTGCAAATTAATTTGTTGCAAACATAAGCAATTGAAATGTTTATAAGTGTGTAATTCCTAGAGTATATGTTCTTTTTTTTGATAAAATTTACTATTCGTGCTGAACTGCCCTGAGCCTTGTGATAAATATCACAAGACCATGCGCCTGTTTGCTTGTTTCATCGAGTTGATGTTTGCAGGTGATGGTAAAAATAAAAAACCCCCTTTGTAGAAGAGGGGGTTAGTGTTTTGTTTTACAAAATAGTTACTCCTTGTATTTAGCCTTTTTGCTGCCAGGGTAAATTTCAAACTTCTGATATTTGCATTCAAGTGGGCCGTTAAATAACGTGTAGGTTTTTGATGGATGCAATCCAAAGTTTTTAATTGCCTCCAAATTGCCACTAATCATCCATACGTTATAGTCTAGGTACCGCTGCTTAAAACAATCGCCTACCTGCTTGTAAAAGGTGGTAATCTGCTCTTTTCGTAGCCGTTCACCGTAAGGCGGATTGGTAATTGCAAACCCTGGTCCTTCGGGTGGGAAAAAGTCGAAAATCGATCGTTTCTCTATGTCGATAAACTTATTCATCCCAGCATTCTTAAAATTGCTTATGGCAATTTCTACAGCTCGCTTCGATAGGTCTCCGCCAATAATGGTAGGATTTACATCGCGCTCATAGCTTTCGTCGTTAAAAACCCTCTCAAAGGTATCCTTCTCAAAATCGAGCCAGTTTTCGAATCCAAAATGCTTGCGAAATACTCCGGGAGCAATACCCCTGGCAATTAACGCTGCCTCAATTAAAATTGTACCCGAACCGCACATGGGGTCAATAAATGGAGTTGTGCCATCCCAGCCCGACAGCTTGATAAGGCCAGCCGCTAGCACCTCGTTTATTGGGGCAACGTCTTGATGTAGCCTGTACCCCCTTTTATGAAGCGATTCGCCTGATGAGTCGAGTAAAATGGTGCAATCCTGATCGGATATGTGGATATGGAGTTGGATATGTGGTTTCTTAGGGTCGACAAACGGACGACGCCCAAACCTATCCCTGAAATGATCGGCAACAGCATCCTTAAGCTTCAGGGCAACGTAGTGCGAGTGTGTAAATATCTCCGAGTTAACGGTAGCATCAACAGCAAATTTGTGCGATAGCTCCATTACGCTGGTCCAGTCAAATTTCTTGGCAATACCGTAAAGCTCCTCCTCGTTTCGTGCCTTAAACTCATAAATTGGCATCAAAATTCGAGTAGCTGTTCGCGTTTGAAAGTTGGCCCGGTAAAGCGTTTCGGTATTACCAGTAAAGCTAACCATTCGGTTCTGAGCCTTCACATCTGTTGCACCTATTGCTTTCAGCTCATCAGCTAAAATCTCTTCAAGCCCCTGAAGGGTTTTTGCAATAAATTCTTTCTTTTCCTCCATATCAGTTTAAAAAATTATGATCTTGATTTTGCTTTGGTAACAAGGGGTTTGCCTCCCTGAGTTTTGCTCGAGAAAGCTTTAAGTATAGCGTCGGCATCGGCAAAAGGAACCGATACAAACGAAAACTCATCGTATACTCCAATATCATCAATTTTATTGTCGGATACCCTTACCTTATCCCGAATGAAAGATGATATCTTTCTCGGATTCATTCCATCCTTTTTACCAAGGGCAATGAATAGCCTGGTGGTTCCCTTGTTATCAACCTTAAAGCTGCGTACCTCGGCGTAGCTACTCTCCTCAAGCTGATTTTTAAAAGCCATGCGAAGCAACGATGCTAGGGCAACCTCAGGGCTGTTAACTTCTAAAAGTCCTTCGGCCATTCCTAGGTAATCCATATAACCTTCGCTTTCCACAATGCTTTGAAGCTCTTCCTTAATCCTCAGTTTCTTCATTTCTATAATGTCTTGAGCGTTGGGAAGCACCTCTTTGCGAATGTTCGATTTGATGGTTTTTTGAAAGAAGAGAAATTTGCGGTACTCATCGGGGGTGATGAAGGTAATGGCTGTTCCCTCTTTACCTGCTCTACCTGTACGTCCAATTCGGTGGATGTAGGAGTCGGGGTCTTGTGGTAGGCTGTAGTTAATTACATGCGACAGGTCGGAGATGTCGATACCTCGGGCTGCCACGTCGGTGGCCACAAGGATATTGATGAATTTGTTTCTGAATTTTTTAAGCGTCTTTTCGCGCTGCGCTTGCGATATATCGCCGTGCAAACCCTCGCTTGAATAGCCTCTCTCCAGTAGCCTTGATGATAGCTCATCAACATCAACTCTCGTTCTACAGAACACTAAACCATAAAACTCAGGCTCAATATCGATAATACGGGTTAAAGCGTCAAATTTATCAGCTTTGCGAACTTCAAAATAAATTTGATCGGCTAGGTCGGTGGTCCGGGTTTGGCTGCCAACGGTGAGCTTCTTTGGCGATTTCATAAACTTACTGGCCAGCTTCACAATTCTATCGGGCATGGTGGCCGAGAATAGCAGCATTCTTTTCTGCTCGGGGGTGTGGCTCAGAATGGCCTCAATATCCTCAATAAAGCCCATATTTAGCATCTCATCGGCCTCGTCGAGCACACCCCACTCCAAATCATCAAGAATAAGATCGTTTCGTTTGAGCAAGTCGAGAATTCGGCCGGGGGTTCCTACCACTACATCGGCACCACGACGAAGTCGTCGCTGTTGTTCCGAGATGGATTGCCCTCCGTATAGAGTGATTACATTGATATCGCGTTTTCCTCTGAACGAGATGATTTCATCTGTAACCTGTAGGGCAAGCTCACGGGTAGGCACAAGAATAAGCGCTTTTACATTCTGGTTGGCGTTAGTGCTAAGCTTCTCGATAATGGGTAACCCAAATGCTGCGGTTTTACCTGTTCCGGTTTGGGCCTGGGCAATAATATCGCACTGTTCGTGGATAAGTACAGGGATTGAAAGTTTTTGGATAGGGGTGGGTGTTTCGAACCCTTTTGCAGCTATGGTTCTTAGGGTTTCCTCGGATAGTCCAAGCTGCGTAAAATCTGTTTTTGTCTCCATTTAATGTAGTTGAGTTGTTGCGAACATTTTCTGACCCCCATGTGTATCCATTACATAACAACATTGCATAGCAATATCCCTTGGCAGGCTTAACGCAAAGCACCTTTGATGGCTTGAGATCCGTTACCCCTTGGTGGTAGCGAATATTACGGCATTTTCACAGGTGATACTAAAGCCTGGAGATTCCCAGGTTTAGGTTACTCTTTTACAAGATGTTTGTAACTGTCCCAGTTATTTAACACCTCGATGGCTTGTTGGAGGGCCATATTGTTCTGATTTACGATTTGAAAGTAATGATTAGTTGAAAATAAACTTTGGGCAATTAATGCTTTGAGCTGTTTGCGTATCTCGTCGCCAGAGGTTTCTAGTCCATCGGCATCGGAGGGTAGTTTCGAATTCTCGGCAAAGGTAACCAATTCCTCCATTATTTCGCTAGTGATCTGGAAATTTTGATCAAATTTCCGAAAGTTGGAGTAGCTTTTGTTGAGCTGTGCCCTGTTTTTATCAACAAAGGTGTGTACAAACTGGTTTATTATGCCCATCCTAATGAGCTTACCGTAATAGTCGGTGTAGAATGTTGTATCGAATGGGATAAATATATCGGGCATAATTCCACCACCTCCATATACTGTTTTGCCTTTCGATAGGGTGCTGTACTTCAGTGAGTCAGGAATTGATATGCTATCGGCGCTGAACAGCTCGCCTTTGGAGTAACGAGCGTTAAGGTCGTTGTAGTAATTGTCAAGGTTGGCCGTACTGTATGGCTTTTGAATTACCCTTCCAGTGGGTGTATGGTACCGGGCCACGGTAAGCCTTATCATTGAACCATCGGGTAGGGGGAGTTGGTTTTGTACAAGCCCTTTGCCAAACGAACGACGACCAATAATAATTCCCCTGTCCCAATCCTGCACCGCTCCCGATACAATTTCGCTGGCTGAGGCCGAACCCTCGTCAATTAGAATCACAAGTCGTCCTTTTTTAAACTCGCCATTTATTGTTGATACGAAGTCGGTTCTTGGTGCCGAACGGCCCTCGGTGTAAACTATAAGCTTGTCCTTATCGAGAAACTGATCGGCTAGTGCAACTGAGGCGTTTAGATATCCTCCTCCGTTACCTCTCAGGTCGAGGATTAAATCCTGCATCCTTTCCTTTTTCAGCTTTGCTATAGCCTCAAGAAACTCATCCTCGGTGGTAAGTGCAAACCTGTTTAGCTTGATATACCCAATGCGTGAGTCTATCATATAGGCAGCGTCGAGGCTGTGGATAGGAATGCGATCGCGGGTGATGTTAAATTCGATAAGGTCGGAAATACCTTTCCTCATCACCCGAACGGTTACCTGTGTACCTTTATCGCCTCGCAGGAGTTTGAACACATCGCTATTCTTAAGCCCAATGCCTGCAACATTTTCATCGTCGATGAAAATAATTCGATCGCCAGCAAAAATACCAACCCGCTCCGATGGGCCACCTGGCACGGGGTTTACTACCATTAGCGTGTCATTAAGAATATTGAACTCCACGCCAATTCCCTCAAAGTTCCCCTCTAGGGGTTCGTTCATCGCCCTAACATCGTCTCGGGTGATATAAACTGAGTGGGGGTCGAGGTTTTGCAGCGTTTTTTTGATTACCTCCTCCACCATATTATCCACATCAATTGAATCTACATAATCAGCCGTTACGTACTGCAGGAATCGCACTGTTTTGTATATGGCCATGTTGGATGCGTTTTGGCCAACCGATAGTAGCGATGAAAGCGTGAGTATGGCAATGGCTAGGGTAGATGCAAATCGACGTGTCATAGTGTATACCTTTGGTGTATGTAAAATGTTCAGCTGTATTGTTTTAGATACTAACTAAACGTATATGTATGTAAAAAGTTTTATGCTACTCCCATTCGATAGTGGCTGGTGGCTTTGAACTTATATCGTAAACCACCCTGTTTATACCCTTTACCCTATTTATGATTTCGTTGGATATTTTTGCCATAAATTCGTAGGGTAAGTGATACCAATCGGCTGTCATACCATCGGTAGAGGTTACAGCACGTAAGGCTACAACAAATTCGTAGGTTCTTTCGTCGCCCATTACGCCAACGGTTTGCACCGGAAGCAGCATGGCGCCAGCTTGCCATATCTTATCGTACAGATCATACTGGCGCAGTCCGTTGATATATATGCTGTCGGCCTCCTGAAGCAAGCGAACCTTTTCGGGGGTAACCTCACCTAACACCCTAATGCCCAAACCTGGGCCTGGGAATGGATGCCTGTGCAGGATATTTACAGGAAGTCCCAGCTCGTTGCCCACACGTCGTACTTCGTCTTTAAACAGTAGCCTAAGAGGCTCTACCACCTTAAGGTTCATCTTTTCAGGTAGTCCCCCTACATTGTGATGCGATTTGATGGTAACCGAGGGGCCGTTTACCGATATGGATTCAATTACATCGGGGTAAATGGTTCCCTGAGCCAACCATTTTACATTGGAGATTTTATGGGCTTCCTCATCGAAAACCTCAATGAAATTTTTGCCGATGCTCTTGCGCTTGGCCTCAGGATCCGAAATGCCCTTGAGATCATCAAAGAATCGTTGCTTGGCATCAACACCAATTACGTTAAGGCCAAGGGTTTTGTACGAGTTAAGAACCTGTTCGAACTCATCCTTACGCAGCAGGCCGTTATCCACAAAAATACAAGTAAGGTTTTTGCCAATGGCCTGATGTAGGAGTAATGCGGCAACAGAGCTGTCTACTCCTCCCGATAACCCCAGCACTACCTTGTCATTTTGTAATGTAGATTTTAAATTCTCTACGGTTTCGTTAACAAATGATGCCGGAGTCCAATCCTGTTGGCATTCACAAACATCTACCACAAAGTTTCTAAGGATTGATAGCCCCTCAGTTGTATGGTAAACCTCGGGATGAAACTGAATGCCGAATGTTTTTTCGCCCTTTATGAAGTATGCGCCAACTTTAACATCTTCTGTTCCCGCAGTAATGACAAAATCAGAAGGGATTTCAGTGATTGTATCACCATGCGACATCCACACCTGAGTATTTTGTGAAATCCCTTTGAAAAGGGTGCATTGACTGTCAGCAATACTCAGCATAGCCCTACCATACTCACGAATCTGGGAGGGCATTACCTTGCCACCACTTGTTAGGGCTAAAAGCTGCGCCCCAAAACACACCCCAAGCAGGGGGAGTTTACCCTTAATTTCATCGAGATTTGGCTTGGGGGCGTCGGAGTCATGCACCGAGAACGGGCTGCCCGAAAGGATAACACCTTTCACAGAATTATCAATAGCAGGATAGTTGTTATAGGGATGAATTTCGCAGTAAACATTTAGCTCGCGTACTCTTCGGGCAATTAGCTGTGTGTACTGCGACCCAAAGTCGAGAATAAGAATCTTGTTGTGCATGGGGATAAGTGTCTTAGAATTGGTTGCGCAAAGGTAGGAAAAATGCCTTATATATCCTCCCTATGGCTTTTGATTTTAAACTCAAGGCCTTCTTCGGCAGCATAGGTTTCTGTAAATATCTTCCGAGCCTCGTTCACTAGCACATCCACATCCTTGTAGCGCGACGAGAAATGGCCTATGATAAGTCTTTTCACCTTGGCTAGTTCAGCAATTTTTGCAGCCTGTTCGGCTGTGGAGTGCCCTGTAGACCGTGCCATCTTGGTCATGTCCTTGCTAAAGGTTGCTTCATGGTAGAGCAAATCAACCCCTTGTACCATCTCCGCTAACCCGTCGAAGTACTTAGTATCGCTACAGTATGCGTAGGAGCGGGGTGGAGACGATACGTGGGTTAGCTCACTATTGGGTATTATTTGCCCTTGGGGTGTCACAAAGTTGGCCCCCTCTTTAATCCTGATTATATCGGCGAGGGGTATTGAATATTTATCGATCAACTCCTTTCGGATGTTTGGTTGCTTGGGCTTTTCTCTGAAAATAAATCCAGTTGACGGTATGCGATGTTTTAAAGGGATTGATTCAATGGTTAGGGTTTTATCTTCAAAAATCACTTTCCTATTCTTGGTATCCAGCGCTCTAAATACGATGCTAAACTTAAGCTCGTTAACAAAGAATTTGAGGTTTTGATCGAGGATTGGCTGCAGAGGGGCATGTGCCCATATAGTAAGGGGTGCCTTTCGACCCAAAAGGTTAAGGGTAGATATTAACCCTACCAGGCCTAGCACGTGGTCGCCGTGTAGGTGCGATATGAAGATTTGCTCTAACCGAGATAGTTTTTGCTTGTACTTGCGGAGCTGAATTTGAGTTCCCTCACCACAGTCAACTAAAAACAGCCGCTCATGCACATTGAGCGCATGAGCGGCTGGGAATCGTTGCGAAGTGGGTAGAGCACTGCTGCTACCCAGTATTGTTACAGAGAATGTCACTTCTCTTGCTTTTCGCTTTCGGCTTTACTAATAATTTCGGCAGCTTCGCTGCGAGAGTAAGCAATATTCAGGACTGTATCGAGCTGAGAGATTGTGATTAAACGTTCAACAGCATCGGTTAGCCCAGTAAGGACAAAGGTGCCGTTGGCATTTTTACACAGCCTGTTAGCCACTAGTATTGCGCTTAGGCCAGATGAATCGCAGTATCGGCAGGAACTTAAATCAAGAACCATGTTACGTTCTCCGTTTCCCGAAATCAAAACTAACTCCGATTTTAGGCTGGGGGCAATATTTGTGTCTAGTTTCTCTTCAAGTACTTCAACAAGAGAGTAATTCTCGAGTTTGCTTATCCTAAATTCCATTGCAAAGGGTTTTAGTGATCAATAATTTGATTTACTCCTTATCGTCGTCAGCCGCCTTCTTTTTTCCTTTCTTCTGGTTCTCTTCGAGTTCAGTTTTAAGGGCAGCCAACTCAGAAATATCCCCTAAGGTAGTCTTTTCTAAGTTATCTTTCAACTTTTTCACCGCTTTTTGTGTCGATGAAGCTTTACTTTTTTTCTCAGCTACATCTTCACCCTTCTTGGCATCCTCAAAAATTCGGCTGTGCGATAGGATGATTCGCTTGGATGATTTGTTGAATTCAATTACTTTAAACTCCATCTTGTCTTCAACCTTGGCTGAGCTGCCGTCCTCTTTCACAAGGTGTTTTGGGGTAACAAAACCTTCAACACCATAAGGAAGAGCAACTACTGCTCCTTTATCGAAGATATCGATAATGGTTCCTTCGTGAACTGAATCAACAGTGAAGATTGACTCGAATACATCCCAAGGGTTCTCCTCGAGCTGCTTGTGACCTAGGCTAAGGCGACGGTTCTCCTTGTCGATTTCAAGAACAACAACCTCAATATCAGCACCAACGGTGGTGAATTCGGCTGGGTGCTTAATTTTTTTAGTCCAGCTAAGGTCAGAGATGTGGATTAGTCCATCAACACCTTCTTCAATCTCTACAAAAACACCGAATGAGGTGAAGTTGCGAACCTTTGCCTTATGGCTAGAGCTAACAGGGTACTTCTCCTCAATCTTATCCCATGGGTCGGGCTTAAGCTGCTTCATGCCTAACGACATCTTGCGCTCTTCGCGATCAAGAGTTAGGATCTGAGCATCAACAACATCACCTACTTTTAGGAACTCTTGCGCACTACGAAGGTGCTGACTCCATGACATTTCCGATACGTGGATTAGACCCTCAACACCGGTGGCAATCTCAACGAATGCACCGTAGTCGGCCATTACCACAACCTTACCCTTAACTACATCGCCAACCTTAAGGTTTGCATCAAGCGAATCCCATGGGTGGGGAGTAAGCTGCTTAAGACCAAGAGCGATACGCTTTTTAGCATCATCAAAGTCGAGAATAACCACGTTGATCTTCTGATCAAGTTCAACGATCTCCTCAGGGTGCGTAACGCGTCCCCATGATAGGTCGGTGATGTGGATTAGGCCGTCAACTCCGCCCAGGTCGATGAATACACCGTAGCTGGTGATATTCTTAACTGTTCCTTCAAGAACCTGACCCTTCTCAAGCTTGGCAATAATTTCTTTCTTCTGTTGCTCCAGCTCCTCTTCAATGAGGGCTTTGTGCGAAACAACAACGTTTTTGTATTCCTGGTTGATTTTAACAACCTTGAATTCCATGGTTTTACCCACGTAAATATCGTAATCGCGAATGGGTTTAACATCAATTTGCGAGCCGGGAAGGAATGCCTCGATACCGAAAACATCCACAATCATACCACCCTTAGTGCGGCACTTGATGTAACCTTTGATAACCTCATCCTTGTCGAGGGCTTGGTTAACACGATCCCAAGAGCGCAGTGAACGAGCTTTCTTGTGCGAGAGCACAAGCTGTCCGCGCTTGTCTTCCTGAATTTCAACGTAAACCTCAACAGTATCCCCAACTTGTAGCTCAGGATTGTAGCGGAATTCGTTTAAGCTAACAACGCCCTCGGATTTGTAACCAATGTTGATTACCACCTCGCGCTTGTTCATCGAAATTACTGTGCCGTCTACCACTTCACCTTCACCAACCGACGAAAGAGTTTCGTCGTACATTGCCTCAAGTTCGGTTTTGCGGTCGCTGGAGTATCCGCCCTCTTCGGCGTAAGCATCCCAGTCGAAATCCTCAAGTGGATTCACTTTTTCAGCAGGTTTCTCGTCCTTCACAGGCTCAACTTGCTTTTTGGTCTCTTCTACATTCGCTTCATTTGAAGCCATTTCTTCTTGATTAATCATTCAGTTTTCTCAGAATTAATGGATTAGACAATATTGATAGAATAAAAACGAGTGCAAAAATACATAACTTTATCATTTATAGGAAAAAAAGTGATTTTTTTTTACCTTTTTTTAAACATCCGAAATTCTATCATCACCTCTCAATATTAATATAATCAATGGGTTGTCTTTAATTATGGTTTTATCGATTTTTTATGCTTGGTTGTTCCTCACTTAAAGAAATATATAGAATACTTGCCTTTTCCTTTCCATTTTTGCCCAACTAGAGATATCTTTGGGCTGAAAACATCACGGGTAATAAATTACATCTTTTCAGCATGAAGCGCATTTTGGTTACAGGTGGTGCTGGTTTCCTGGGGTCGCATCTATGTGAACGCTTGCTCAACGACGGGAATGACGTTATCTGTCTCGATAATTTTTTCACAGGCTGTAAGGCTAATGTCCTTCACTTGATGAACAGGCCTTACTTTGAGATTATACGCCATGATGTGATTAACCCAATATTTTTGGAGGTTGATGAGATCTACAATTTGGCGTGTCCTGCATCACCAATCCACTATCAGCATAATGCCATTAAAACAGTAAAGACCTCTGTAATGGGCACCATTAATATGCTAGGGTTGGCAAAACGTGTAGGAGCAAAGATTTTGCAGGCATCAACCAGCGAGGTGTATGGCGATCCTCAGGTTCATCCGCAACCCGAGAGCTACTGGGGTAATGTTAATCCAATTGGCCCCAGAGCTTGTTACGACGAGGGTAAACGCTGCGCCGAAACGCTTTGCATGAGTTATCACCAGCAAAATAGGGTAAGGATAAAAATTGCTCGGATTTTTAATACCTACGGCTCACGCATGAGCCCAAACGATGGTCGGGTAGTTTCCAATTTCATTACACAGGCCTTACAGGGTAACGATTTGACAATTTATGGGAATGGACAACAGACCCGTAGCTTTTTGTATGTTGATGATTTGGTTGAGGCGATGGTGCGGTTAATGAATACTGGAGACGAGATCACGGGGCCCGTTAATATTGGAAACCCAGAGGAGAACTCCATTCTGGAGTTAGCTCAGCTGATAATTCAGCTTACAGGAAGCGCTTCACAAATAGCCTGTAGGGAGTTACCCCTTGATGATCCTACTCAACGAAAGCCCGATATTTCATTGGCTAAAGCATTGCTCCATGGGTGGGAGCCTTCCATGTCGCTAACCAAAGGTTTGGCAATTACTATTGATTATTTTAAAAATATTAAATCACACAGATAGCATGAAAGGTATTATACTTGCTGGAGGCGCCGGAACACGTTTGTATCCTATCACCAAAAGCATTTCGAAGCAGATTATTCCAATTTACGATAAGCCCATGATATACTACCCTTTGTCGGTACTTATGCTGGCAGGGGTAAGGGAGGTTTTAATTATATCAACCCCCAAGGATTTGCCTTTGTATAAAGATCTTTTTGGCAATGGCAGTGAACTAGGTTTAAGCATAGAGTATGCAGAACAGCCCTCGCCCGATGGCTTAGCTCAGGCTTTTATCATTGGCGAAGAATTTATTGGTAACGATTCGGTTTGTCTTGTGCTTGGCGATAATATTTTTTACGGCCATGGATTGGGTGGAATTCTTCAGCAGTGCGCAAAGATTGAGGATGGCGCCACCGTTTTTGGATACTATGTAAACGACCCACAGCGATATGGGGTTGTTGAGTTCGACGAGAACAAAAAAGTGATTAGCATAGAGGAAAAACCCCGAAATCCGCGGTCAAATTTTGCAGTAACTGGCTTGTATTTTTACAGCAACGATGTGGTTGCTAAAGCCAAGAGTTTGAAACCATCAGCTAGGGGTGAACTGGAAATTACAGATTTAAACAGATTGTTCCTTAACGAGGGTAGACTTGATGTTAAGCTGCTTGGCAGGGGTATGGCCTGGCTCGATACTGGCACTCACGAAAGCCTGCTGCAAGCTTCTGTCTTTATACAAACCATCGAGCAGCGGCAGGGATTAAAAATTGCTTGCCTCGAAGAAATTGCATTCAAGAATGGTTTCATAAATCGAGAGCAACTGCACGTGTTAGCCCAATCGCTATCGAATAATCAGTACGGCGAGTACCTTATGAGAATTGTAAACGAAGACTTTTTGTAGCTTATGAAAAAGATTGAAACCCCCATACCCGATTTATTCATTATAGAACCCACAGTATTTGAGGACTCGCGAGGCTACTTCTTCGAGGCATTCAATACCGATAAGTTCAGCGCATTGGGTTTCGATGTTCAGTTTGTGCAGGATAACGAGTCACTTTCGTCGCGAGGTGTCATACGGGGGCTGCACTACCAGCTGGCGCCCTATGCACAGTCTAAATTGGTGAGGGTAGTACAGGGGGTAATTCTTGATGTTGTTGTTGACATTCGTAAAAACTCGCCCACTTATGGAAAGCATTTCACGTACGAGCTAAATGCGGCGAGCAAGCATCAACTTTTTATTCCACGAGGGTTTGCCCACGGATTCTCCGTGCTAAGCGAAACAGCTATTGTAAACTACAAATGCGATGCACTTTATAACGCTTCAGCCGAACGGGGTATTCGGTTTAACGATCCTGATATAGGTGTAGATTGGAGAGTTAATGAAACAGACGCAATTGTTTCGGCCAAAGATAATGTGTTACCCTTATTCAAGTCGATTGAAACAAACTTTGTTTACGGTGGAAACTACTAGCAGAATAAAGATTCTGGTAACAGGTGCCAATGGTCAGCTTGGCTCCGAGTTGCGCACTCTGGAGGATAATTACCCCCAGCTACACTTTATTTTTACTGATGTTGATGAGCTTGATATCACCAATGAGCAGGAGGTTAAAGCCTACCTAACAAAGCATAAACCTCATTACATTGTTAATTGCGCTGCTTACACTGCAGTTGATAAGGCCGAAGGTGATGAAGGGAAGGCGTATAAGTTAAATGCTTTAGCCCCGCAATACTTGGCCAGTGGAGCTAGGGCTTTGGGCTCTCGCATAATCCATATATCAACCGACTATGTTTTTGATGGAAAAGCATACACACCTTACACTGAGACCTCCCTAACCTCGCCCAATTCAGTATATGGACATACCAAGCTGAAGGGTGAAGAGTTTGTTTTGCAGTCGGGCGTTGGGATGGTAATTCGTACCGCATGGCTTTACTCATCATTCGGAAAAAATTTTGTTAAAACCATAGCAAGTAAAGGGAAAGAGACCGATAGCCTAAGGGTAGTATTCGATCAGGTAGGAAGTCCAACCTGGGCAAATGATCTTACCAAGGCGATTGTAGCCATTGTTTGCCAAGGATCAAAACAATTTATTCCAGAAGTTTTCCATTTTTCCAACGAAGGTGTATGTAGCTGGTACGATCTAGCTGTTGAAACTATATCATATTATGGTTTTAATTGCAAGGTGTCGGCAATCCGTAGTGAGGAGTATCCTACACCTGCAGAGCGACCACCCTATAGCGTTTTAGATAAATCTAAAATTAAAAATGCCTATGGCGTATCTGTGCCACATTGGCGAGAGAGCTTAATGAAATGCCTTAGTAACATTGTACCTTAAAACATTTGCCCTATGAGTAAGCAGAGAATTGATCAGGAAATATTAGCACGAGCAGAGAAATGGCTACAGCCCGAGTTTGATAAGGAAACCCGAGGGGAGGTGAAAAAACTTATTGAAACCAACCCCAAGGAGATTGTTGAGGCTTTTTACAAGGATTTAGAGTTTGGCACGGGCGGGTTACGTGGAATTATGGGCCCTGGAACCAATAGAATGAATCGATACACCCTGGGCAAAGCTACGCAGGGATTGGCCAATTATCTAGTAAAAGAGTTTAACGATTTGCCAGAGATTCGGGTTGCCATAGCGTGCGACTCAAGAAACAATAGTATGCAGTTTGCGCTTACAACTGCCGAGATACTTACAGCAAATGGTATTTGGGTATACCTGTTCGAGGCGTTACGACCAACGCCACAGCTTAGCTTCGCAATTCGCACCTTTAAATGCCAAAGTGGAATTGTGATTACTGCGTCGCATAACCCCAAGGAGTACAATGGCTACAAGGTTTATTGGAACGATGGGGCGCAAATTGTTCCTCCGCATGATAAGAACATTATTGCCGAGGTGAATAGTATCGACTCTGTAAAGGAGATTAAGTTCAAAGGAGATCATAATTTAATAAAGGTTATTGGTAGCGAGATAGATGAGATATACCTTAACACGCTCTCGTCCCTATCTCTTTCGCCCGATATCAACCTAAAGCACAGGAATATAAAGATTGTTTATACTCCCATCCATGGAACTGGGGTAGATTTGGTGCCGCGGGTTTTGCACAAGTTTGGGTTTGCCACTGTGGTAACCATCCCCGAGCAGAATGTGATTGATGGTAATTTCCCCACCGTTCAATCGCCAAACCCCGAGGAACCTGCCGCATTGAGACTTGCGCTCGAAAAGGCTCAGGAGATTGATGCCGATATTGTGATGGCTACCGACCCAGATGCCGATAGGGTAGGCATTGGCATAAAGGATAATATGGGCAAGTTTATCCTGCTTAATGGAAATCAAGCTGCAGCCCTGCTCATTTACTACGTGCTTACCAAGTGGAAAGAGAAAAAGAGGCTTAGGGGCAAAGAGTACATCGTTAAAACTATAGTAACTAGCGATTTGCTTGCCAATATTGCCAAAGGGTTTAATGTGGAGTGCATTGAGGTGCTTACTGGGTTTAAGTACATTGCAGAGATTATTCGAGAGCTTGAGGACAATAAAACATTTATAGCAGGTGGTGAGGAGAGCTATGGATACCTAGTTGGCACCTTTGTTCGCGATAAGGACGCCATTCTCTCCTGCGCTCTCTTCCCCGAAATTGTTGCGTGGGCTAAGGAGCAAGGAAAGTCGATTTATCAGCTGCTGATCGATATTTACACCAAGTATGGGCTATACCGCGAACGGTTAGTTTCAATCACAAAAAAGGGCAAGGAGGGAGCCGAAGAGATTCAGAAGATGATGAAGCAATTTAGGTCAAATCCGCCAAAAACCCTGGCTGGTTCAAAGGTTGTAATAGTACATGATTATGCTCAGCGTCAAACGCACGATCTATCGGAAAGTGTTATTTACCCCATAAAGCTGCCTAAGTCCGATGTTTTGCAGTTTGTAACCGAGGATGGATCACGAGTTTCAATCCGCCCATCGGGTACCGAACCCAAAATTAAGTTCTACTTTGGGGTTAATTCTGCTATGAAGTTTCCGGCCGAATACGAAATTGCCAACGGCAAACTCGATCAAAAAATCGATAGTATTATAAATGACCTTGGTCTACAATAAACCTTTGAACTTGTTTAGCTAAGCTATGGATTTTTGGTTATACGTCTTGGTCGTTTTGGTCGGTTTTGTTGCTGGCTTTATCAACACCATTGCAGGGAGCGGGAGTTTACTTACACTTCCGCTACTCATTTTTCTGGGTCTGCCACCCAATGTGGCTAATGGCACTAACAGGATTGGCGTTTTACTGCAGAGCCTTGTGGCTGTGGGGCGATTTAAGCAGAAAAAGGTTTTTGAATGGAAGGAGGGTATATGGCTTACCATACCAGCTGTTGTGGGTTCGTTTATTGGAGCTGCCTTTGCTGTGAATCTCGACGATCAGCTAATGAACAAGATCATAGGAGGATTGCTGGTTTTCATGTTCTTCCTAATGCTATACAAGCCCGATAGGTGGATTAAGAAACAGGAGAAGGTAGTGCACGCCAAACCCAGCATTGTACAAATTGTCATTTTCTTTGGAATAGGATTTTACGGTGGCTTTATACAGGCAGGTGTAGGTTTCTTTCTGCTTGCTGGCCTAGTTTTAGGTGCGGGCTACGATTTGCTTAAAGCCAACGCGCTAAAAGTTCTAATTGTTTTTGCTTTTACCCTAGTAGCCATGGTTGTTTTTATATATAATAATCAGGTCGATTATAAGCTGGGGCTTATTCTGGCAATAGGAAGTATGCTTGGCGCTTGGGTGGCAACGCACGTGGCAATAAAAAGAGGGTCGGAATTTATTCGTTGGTTTGTGCTGGCAGCAGTTTTTGTGTTTGCCGTTAAGTTGCTATTCTTTTAGAAATGTTATCGGAGCTTAAATACGTAAGTGATTGTACCAGTTTGGTATGCTGGTGCATTTTGACTCACATCAAATTTTGCCCTACGGGCAGCCCTTTCGGCAGCGTTAATTAGCTCGGTATCGTTGGTTGTCGAACCCCTAACGCCACCCCTTGCATTGGTAACATTACCATTCCTATCTACGGTAACCTCAACCACCACTGTACCGCTTTTTTGGCTTGGGTATTCGGGCGTTGGGAGTTGCAAAGCAGAACGTCCCCCAAGGCTAAAGCTAATGCCATCGCCACCGCTCACTGTTCCTCCCTCACGGCTTTGCGAGTCAACAGATCCCTCGGTACTCCCTTGATTGCCTTCGGTACCTGTTTGTCCTTCGCCCGAGGTGTCTCCATCGGTTCGCTGCCCGGGGAATAGCGCTCGTCTATCGACCTCTCTAGGCTTTTCTTCCTCTGGCTTGGTCTCCTCCTTGGGTTTTTCAGCTGGTTTCTCCTCGGCTGGTTTTGTTGGTGTGGGTTTAACCGGATCGGGTAACGATGGAGCTTCCTCAAAATCTTGCGATAGGGGTGTTTGCTCCGATTGCTCCTGTGGCCTTTGGGTAGGCGTTACCGCCTGCTGCGGTGCTGGCCTTGGTTCTCGAAGCCCAGAGCCTTGATCGCTAGTGCCGAAGTTTATTAAAATACCCTCTTCGCCAGGTAGAGGGAGAGGTGTGGAAAAACCAAAAAGGATCAACAACACCATAATGGTGATGTGAATAATCGTCGATCCTACAATTCCTTTGGTTTTATCCGACATGTAATTGTTTAATTTAGGGGTTGTGTTGCTAATATTAATTTGTACCTATTATCTTTTGCAATATTCATAACTTTTACCACCTCTTCCATTGGTACCGATCGGTGAACATGCAATGATATGGTTGGTTCTGCTTCACCCTGCAACTTCTGGGCCAAGTAACTCTCCAAATCGGGAAACGATATGGGGGTTTGCTCAACGTAAAAAAGCAGATCATGGGTAATGCTAACCGTTGTTATGGCCTTGGCAGGTGTTTGGCTATTGCTCTGAGGAAGCAATAGCTTTAGAGCGTTGGGTGCAACAAGGGTTGATGAAACCATGAAGAAGATTAGCAATAGGAAAACAATGTCGGTCATTGACGACATGCTGAAGGTTGCATTTACCTTTGAGCCACGTTTTAGTGCCATGGTTATAGCTATTTACAATGATTAGGATACTGGTTCGTTCAGTAGATCCATAAACTCGGTGGTGTTGGCCTCCATGGTGAACACCACCTTCTCAACCTTTGCCACCAGAATATTATATCCAAAGTATGCTGCAATACCAACAATTAGACCAGCAACAGTGGTTACCATGGCGGTATAAATCCCGTTCGATAGCAATCCAACATCGATATTATTTCCTGCCATCGACATATCGTAAAAAGCTCTAATCATTCCAATTACGGTTCCCAAGAAGCCGATCATAGGTGCACCACCTGCTATGGTGGCAAGGGTGGGTAGCCCTCCTTCAAGCTTCGATATCTCGAGGTTGCCCACATTCTCTATGGCTGCGGTAACATCTGATAGCGGCCTGCCAATGCGTTGTATTCCCTTCTCAATCATTCGAGCCACAGGCGTGTTGTGCTCTTGGCACAGGTTAATGGCCGATTCCACCTTATCGTCGTGGATATACTCCTTTATCCTGTTCATAAAGTTAATATCTTCCTTTTGAGCCTTTTTAATTGCCCAGTATCGCTCAATAAACAGGTAAACGGCTATAAACCAAAGTAGAACAAGGGGGAGCATAATCCAACCACCCTTAAGGGCTAAATCCCAGAAACTAAGAGTGAGCTCGCCAGCGGGCTCCATGGCCATATCGGCTGTGTAGTTAACCTGTAGAAGTAGTGTATGAAGCATATTCTTATAGTATTATTTTTGGTCGAAATTAATAAAAAAACGTTGAAATGAGCAATTCTATTTTATCTCTACGAAACCATTTTGTTGGTTGATAGGAGGCTGATTAGGTTTTTGGCTTGTATTTTCCTCAAAATCAGGCTCGATGTATTCAAAATCAATTTCAGATTCCTTGCGACGTGTAAACAGGTTCCTAAACTTATTTAGTAGTTCCTCCATATTGTTAAAATCTTCTCGGTACATAACACCAGCACCTCGGGTAAATTCACCCGAGTTGGTTCCGTAAATAATTTCATCGTTGGAGCGGGCAAAGGCTTTAAGCCTGATTTTGCCTGAGGGTACAATTTTTACATCAATACTAACGTCACCGGCAAATCCGCTGTTCACATTCTGGTTGCCCATATCCACGTTGCTGTTAATGGTTACCCTATCATTAAATAGCTGGGTTGAGAGCGCCAGCTCAATCTCGTTGGAACTTAACTCGTCACCTGGTCGCCAGTTAACTCCAATATCAACGGCGCTGGTCCATTGCGAGATCCAGTTGCTAAGCTGGTTCGACAGCATTTCGCCTGCTGTGGAGTAAAGCCCCTGGCTAACTCCTGCACCCTGCGCAAGCGGGTCGTCGTTGGTGAAGCTGTTCACAACAAGTAGCGACAGAAAGTGCATACTCACTCGCTCCTCGGTGTTAAGGGCATCGAGAACAACTGCTTTTACGCTGGGGTCGTTTTCGGCTATAGGAACTTCTATGTTAAAACCAATGTTGGGCTCCATAAGCTTGCCCGAAAGGTTAATTATGCAATCAACCTGAGTACGTGAGTTGTATACCGGCTCATCGCTTGTGGGGTTTAGGGGTTTAAGAGTTGTTCGGAGTGAGTAAATTGCTTTTATGTCCATGAGGGCGTTGGTCATATCGCCATTCCATGTGATGGTGCTGCCATCGCCAATGCGAAACCTTTTATTTATAACCCCCTGAAGGGTAAAAAGATAGTCTCCCTTTTCAATGGCAAACTGGCCAAACATATTAAATATATCCTCGTTGAGGTCAATTTCTAGCTTAAGGTTACCCGATCCGTTTGCCCTGATGATATCGCCCAGCTGCTTATCGATAATGATTTGAACATCTGCCTCAGGGGTCACCTCTAGGTCGAGGGTAACCCTAACGTTTGACTTTTGGGTTTCATCTAGCCCAAAGAAATCTTCGATAATGATAATATCATCACTTTTATTAATGAAATTCACAAAGTCGAATTCGGCCACATCGCTAGATGTTGACAGGGGTAAAAATAGCGCGGTTCGAGGTTCTGTTTTCACCGATGCGTTAACCAAAATGTCAGTTGGTTTACCTGTTACCCTTGCTTGCCCACTGGCATAAACCGTACCGTAGAACATCTCGTTATCGCGCTCGGTTGTGTTCAGGAACTGGAAATTGCTGGGAGTGAGGTTCAGATCAAGCTCAATGTTTTTAAAATAATTGGTGTTAATTGCCCCGTTAAGGGTTGCAAGCCTACTGTTTGAGTCGTAGATCTTAAAGTTTCTGAATATCACATTGCTATTCTCCAAATATATTGGGTCGGACATGGCGTAGCGTGTTCGCGTAAAGTCAACTAATCCACTTGCCTCGTTCATTCGCAATGTTCCATTTAGTAGAGGTGTGGAGGCTGTACCTGTAATATTAACATTTCCCGAAACAGAGCCCTGCATATCTACTACACTGCCCTCCAGAAATGGCTCTACTAGCCCAAGTTCTATCCCATTGAGGCGTGCAAAGAACCTTAGCACTTGGTTGTCGGGGAAAAAATCGCCTGCTAGGCTAAAGCCTCGATTATCGGGTTGGGTGTTTAGTAGATCAACCGAAAGTTTTTTATCTTCGTTATGCCATTGACTGCTTAAGGTTATTTTTCCAACATTGTAGCTGTTTGCCCTCAAGTCGTCGAGGGTTAGGTCGGCATAGAATAAAGGGTTTCCGGTGATATTTGTTACCCGAGCGTACCCATCCACTTCTCCTTGAAATTCGTAGCCCAAATCCTTGGTGTATAAATTAACATTGGAAATATCGATATTTTGTAGATTTACTTGAATGTAGTCGTCAGGCGTTGATGCAATTTCGCCCTGAATACCAAGTGTTTGTATGTTGTTGTGCAGCAAGAAGTTATTAATGGCAATGCTTGTGCTGTCAATTATAATCTCCGACTCACTAATATGCCAAATGGTATCGTTTAGTGTAAAGTCCGATGGCAAAAAGTTAATATTTATCAAATTACTAGCGGTCCTGTGGGTTATAAGTGCGTTAGCCTTAACTTCACCCGAGTTATTAATTGCCGTTTTGTTATCCCACAAAAATCTGGTCTCTAGCTTGTTGTTTATGGCAGTAGCGTGTAGGGCTACATTTTTAACCTCAGAGTTACCCCTTTTGATTTGAGGGGATGTTATGCTGGCGGTTAAAGTTGAGTCGTTAGTTACTCCATCAATTGAAATATCCTTAATAATATTACCTGCCAGCTCTATCTCTGGGATTTTTATCTTTAGGTTAAGGGTTTGAAAATCGGGGTTGTAGATACCAAATACGTTGGTGTTCTCAGCAATTCGGAACGATGGGAATAGCACATCGGTTAGCTTGCGGGTGTTTCTTAGGCGAAGCCTAACGATGTAGTCGTTATACTCAGGGTTTTCAACCCCAGTGGGCACAATCTCGGGTTTGGTGTTATCGCTACTTAGGGCTGGTAGGTATAGGTAAATCATCTTTTGTAGATAGGCGAAAATATTGGTGTAGTTGTATTTCCCCCGTAGTTCTCCCTCGGCAAATTCCGACTTTAGACCTATTTGCTTACTGTCGGCTGTATTGTTTGCTGTAATAACGATGTCAGAAGTTTTAATCTCGCCATTCTGGTTTCGATATAGTCCATTGACCAGCTTAACCTCACCCGATGTGTTGTCGATGGAGTTGCCTGATATTTTTGCGGTAAGTAGAAATGATGCCTGCGATATGCTATCTACGTTGTTCAGGTTAAGCTTAACCAAATCGAGCTTTGGTACAAATGCTGAGAAGTCGTAAACGGGGATTGAGTCGCTAAAGTGTAGCGATCCCATGAAGTTGAGCTTTGCGTTTGGGTCGTCAAGGAATAGCGATCCCTCAAAATCTTTGTTACTTAAATTGCCCGATAGCATAATGTTTGTATACCTGTATTGGTTCGCTTCGAATGCGAAGATGTTGGCATCGGTAATGGCATTCAGGTTGGTTTTGTAATCTGTGTTTCCGTTTACGGTAGCTGCCAAGCTTACCCTACCCAGCAGGTCGCTGTTTACAAGCTTCCCCAGGTTAAGCTGCTCGGTTGATACACTCCCCTTAAATGTGGTGTTTTTTACTTGGTCCGGCTTAATAGCTAGATCCATCGAAATATTTCCGATATCGGTTGATAACGTGCCAAAGGCCACAAAGTCGGTGATAAAACCAGTAAAGTTGCCTGTGAATGAAATGTGGTTTAGGCTGTATAAATTATCGGGGATTGATATGATTTCTTTCTGGGTGTCGGCAAATTTGAAACTTTGCAAATCGTCAGAGGTAGTTGTTAGCTCCTTAATGTCAACAAAGATGAATGTGGACTGAAAATCGGGAAGCCCCATTAGGTTTACATTTGCCAAAATGGATGTAGTATCGGCAGTTTTAATGCTAAGGTCTCTTACGCGCAGATCGCTAATGCTTCCTCGAAACTGACCTTCAATATCAGCAACCTCATCGAATTGTGTTATGCCTGGAACAAAGAAAGAAAGGGCACGGGTTGAGAGTGTGGAGGCCTCAATTTGGCCATTCAGGTTTACAGCATTTAAAAAGTCGCCCATAGCGTTCCACCCATCATACCTAAACCTGAGGTATGGTAGGTTAATGCTTGCCTCCATAGCTCGAATCCGCAGCTTCTCGAAGTCCATATGCTGGCTGCTAAGGCTCATCTCCGTTCTAAATCGATCAATGGCAAATCCGCTTTTATCAATACCCGTAAGCTCATTTATTGTGAACGAGATGGTGTCGCCAGTTATGGTAAGGTTTTTAAGGTCAAGGTTTAGTGCCTTAACATGTAAATCGTCAAAGTTAATTTGTTCATCAGCTAGATTCGCATTCTGCCTATGCATCCGAAACTCCGAATCGGAAATTCGAACGTGCTTAAAGCGAATGCCTAAGCCATCGTCATCCTTAACTTTTAGTGTGTCGTGAGGGGGCAATAGCTTGTTGATGAACACGGTGAGGTTCATGCTTCCAAGGGTGTCGGTCTCAAAGTTTATGCTGGCATTATCTAGTTTAACCCTATGGAAAATAAGCGATTTTTTGGCTGAGTTGTAACCCAGTAGGCTAGCGGTTATGGTTTGTGCACTTAGGAGGGTATCACAATTGTGATCCTCTACATACACGTTGCGAAGAAGTACCCTGTTGAAAAGGCGAAAATCGAACTTTTCGATGTAAACCTTGGTGCCCAGCTTGTGCTCCAGTAGTTTGGTAGTTTTTCCCACAATCCAAGTTTGTACCTTGCTGTGCTGAATGGTAAGCCATACAGAGGTAGGGATAGCTAGTAGCACAATGGCTAATATCAAAAAAAAATAAACCGATTTTTTAATAACTTTGCCCACCAAACTTTGAATTAGAAATATTACAGAAGCACAAACTATGCCACAGCTTAAAAACGCCCGAATTTAGTTAAAAGCAGACGATTTATTTAATAAATATTAACCTAAGTTTTGGGTTTTTTGCTGAGCGTACATTTTTACACTATGAGCGTAATAATTTTAGGGATAGAATCGTCATGCGACGATACATCCGCTGCCGTAATTAAGGATGGGTGGTTGCTGTCGAACTTGATTAGCAATCAGAAAGTGCACGAGGAGTATGGCGGTGTTGTACCCGAGCTGGCCTCGCGTGCACATCAGGCAAACATAATTCCGGTGGTTGATACCGCGATTAAACAGGCTGGCCTATCGCCTAGCGATATAACCGCTGTAGCCTTTACCCAAGGGCCTGGGCTTCTTGGATCTCTGCTGGTGGGCTCCTCGTTTGCCAAAGGTTTTGCCCTTGCCCAGAATATTCCCCTAGTTGAGGTAAACCATCTACATGGTCATATCCTGTCGCATTTCATTATCACATCGGATCGGACAAAGCTGCCTAAGTTTCCGTTCCTGTGTCTTTTGGTGTCTGGAGGGCATACCCAGCTGGTGCTGGTGAGCGATTTTGACAGGATGGAGATTATTGGGAAAACCATAGACGATGCAGCCGGAGAGGCTTTTGATAAGTGCGCAAAGGTTATGGGGTTGGGCTATCCGGGCGGGCCTGTGGTTGACCGCCTTGCGGCACAAGGTGACCCCAAGGCATTTAAGTTCGCCAAGCCATTGCCCCATGGTCTCGACTTTAGCTTCAGCGGGCTAAAAACGTCGTTTCTCTACTTCCTGAGGGATCAACTAAAAGATAATCCAAATTTTATGGAGGATCGTAAGGCCGATCTGTGCGCTTCGCTGCAGCATACCATTGTTACCATTTTAATGGATAAGCTAATTGCCGCCGCTACAAATTTGGGAATAAAAGAAATTGCTTTGGCGGGTGGTGTTGCTGCAAACTCGGGTTTACGAACGGCCACCTTACAAGCTGGCGAAAGGCTTGGCTGGAATACGTACATCCCTGAGTTTAAGTTTACCACCGACAATGCTGCAATGATAGCCATTGCTGGTCATTATAAGTATCTTAGGGGGGAGTATGCTGACCACAGCTCGGTGCCAAAAGCGCGATTACCATTCTAACGTGCTTATGTGACACTAGTAAAATCTATAGGATAATTTTATTAGAAAGATGTTGTGGGGGTGTGCAGTCCATAGTTCACTAGCACTGTAGCCCATATTCAAGTTGTAGTCACTATCGAACGAATTTCTTCCTTGGGACCAAACCAAAAACAGGGCTGAGCCAGGGCGGTATTCCCAGCGAACCACAAGGTTAGATTGAAAAGATCTGAAGTTAAAGTCAGGATTATCAAAGCTGTAATTTGCTGTCCCGTTACTGGCTTCATCTACATAATAAACTTCGGTTTCGGTATCATAGGATAATTGGTTCGAGCTAAATAAGTGGAAACTATCCTCAAAATTTGAGGCTCTTGGGTTTGTAATCTTTTTAAAATCGAAGTACTTACCCTTTGCAAAGAAAGGCCTTCCGTAGTACTGGATTGAAATATCGGGTGTAACACTATAGTTAACTCTTAGCTGCAGGATGTATAGCCGCTGCTCGAATGATGAGTTAATGTAGCTTGTAAAATTTTCCCAATCGATATTTGAAACGTACTGCATTTCCCGCTTGGTAATAGAATACATTGGGCTAACAGCTATTTGTATAGCATTTGTTGGTCTATAGGTAATTCCTGCGGAATAGGTTTGCTGATTTGCTGAGATAGAATTGAGGAAAGAGGTGCTCATGGATAACATGAGGTTTTTTCTGCTGTCAGTGTTTACATATTGCCAATGGTTAATGCCCCCTGGAATACGAAGTGAAGGCCCTCCCCTAAGAGCTGATGGGCTTAGGCTTCTACCTTGGGGGCCAACACCAAAACCTACTCTCCAGTAATTCTTTAGCTGGCTATTGACGTTAATGTTTCCGCCAGCGTAATTTAGCTCGCCTCCAAAGTTATAGCCTGTCCACTGATTGAAGTCAACATTTACTTCTCTAAATATTGAGAAAGGTTCCCAATGCCTATATTGTGCCCAAATAACTTGAAATATATCATCCACACCGCGGACAAAACCAAGATCATTAACCTCCAATTCAGGAGATTTCCATGAAACAAAACCCATAAACTGCCAATGGCCATCACCCAATTTACCAATGGAGACAAAACCTCCTTGGCCGGTTAAGCTGGTTCTACTCGAATCAATTTCTAAATGGGTTGCATCGGGGCGTTGGAAATTACGAGAAGGAGCTTGTTGTGTCCTAAGTATAGCCTCCTCGCTACCCACCACGTGGCTAAAGTATGATTTGAAGTTTATCTGGTAGCTCTTGTTTTTCCATTGATGTAAAAAACTTACACCCCCACTGATAGCATTTGTATGCAGAAAATCTAGCTGAGAATCATGAATACTTCGGTTGGTTGAGGTAACTATTCCCCCAACCCTTGTGTTAGAATTATTGTAATCTTTTGCTAACCCTCCAACAAAGTAGCTCGTAAGTGGTTCTACTGCCTCAAGCCTTCTATTGTTGTTCTCGCTAATTTCTGCAAACATTCGATCGGTTACTGCTTCAAGAATACCAAAAGATAATCCATTCTTGTTTTTACCTGTTATTTTGGCAGCGCCCAAAATTGTGGTGTTCTCTGGTGATTTTACAAATTCATTATTCCCCAAATCTGGCTCTCCCTTTGGCCTTCGTCCAATTCTGCGCGAATAGAAAAGATTCTCTGCGGAGTGATCTCCATCGCCGGGTGTAAACTGAAAATCGAACAAGCTTTTGCCCTCAATAAAGAAAGGCCTCTTTTCTGGAAAGTACGATTCGTAAGCCGTTAAGTTTACCTCCGATGGATCGGCCTCAACCTGACCAAAATCAGGAAATACAGTCATGTCGAGTGTTATATCATTGGTTAGCCCAATTTTGGCATCCACTCCCCCCGAAAAGCGATTTCTTTTACCTGTAGCAAAGGGGTTTCCTTCTTCTGCCTCAAAACGTTCTGTTTGTGCAACAATGTAGGGTGCCACCTCTGTTTGCCGTGTGGGCTTTATTCCTGTAATGCCTTTTAGCACCCCAAACTGATGAACCCAACCCGGGGCATCTCTTGGTATGGGTTGCCACAGCGACAGCTCATCCTTTCTGTGAATATAACGTCCAACCTGTAATCCCCATACCTGCTCCTTGTTGTTGTTAAATCGGAGTTGATTAAATGGTATTTCAATTTCGGCAATCCATCCTTTATCATCAATACTTGTTTTTGCATCCCATATTGCATCCCAGGTTACATCCTCATTTTCCCCATCACCTGTAATAAGTTTGTCGTGCTTAACGCCCGATGAAAATACTATAAATGAAAATGCTGTTTTTTGATCGTTGTAAGAATCGAACTCTACCCCAATGGCATCTCCATCGCCGCTATCGCGCCGGGAAAGTCTGCTCACTATACTATCTGGGAATGCATCCCATGACCTAACGGCTACAAAAATTGAATTGTCGTTGTAAAGAATCTTAAATTCTGTTGATTGTGATGGAGCTTTTCCATCGTATGGTTGGCGTTGAACAAAATTGTTTTGCCATTCTACTTCTTGCCAGGCAGCATCATCAAGTCTACCATCAATCCTGGGTGCTTCAACATCTATTCGGAAGGCATGGACAACTTTTTTGCTCTGCGAATACCCATTTTGGGGCACAATCAGTAAGAGTATGGATCCAACTAACAGGAAAATGAGTTTTGATGTTTTCATTGTGCACCAAAGAAATGAGTTATTGAAATGAAGGGACGGCCAACAAGGTGTTGGCCGTCCCCCTCAATTATTATTCGTACTTAAGCGTTATGGCAGGGTTGGTTCTGGCTGCCCTTATTGCTTGGTAGCTAACCGTTATTACTGCTACAGCATACGATAGAATTGATGCAGTAACGAAAATCAATGGGGTTAAGCTAATACGGAAAGCAAAGCCTTCAAGCCATTGGCTCATTAGGTACCATGCAGCGGGCCAGGCGATAACGGTTGATATTAGCACCAGCTTGTTGATTTCCTTCAGAAGTAACCAGACAACAGTAGTAATCCTAGCACCCATAACCTTTCGAATACCAATTTCACGTGTTCTTTGCTCGGCAGTATAGGATGATAACCCAAGCAGACCGAGTGCACCAATAATTATGGCTAAAAGGCTAAAGCTTGAGAATAGAGTTCGAGCACGCTTCTCGTCGCTGTACTGATTTTCAACTGCCTGATCGAGGAAGAAGTAGTCCATAGCCTGATCGGATACAAACTCATTCCATTTCTCCTCAATACTCCTGATGCTTTCCTGCGTGTTTCCTCCTTTAATTCGGATGGTGAGGTATGTGTATACTGGGTGCGATGCAATAACCAAGGGATGTATTTTTTGATGCAGCGATTCGTAATGAAAATCCTCCATAACCCCAACAACGGTTCTTTCGTCATTTCCATTCATAACAACAATTTGTCCAACAGGCGACCCATCAAATCCAAATCCTTTTACAGCAGCCTGGTTTATTACCATGGCGCTTGAGTCGCTTGCAAACTCCTCTCTAAAGTATCTGCCCTCAACCATTTTAAACTGCAACGTTTTGTCAAAGTCGTGGTGGGCAAAAAAGAAGTTGTAGGTTTGAAAATCATCATTGGCAGCCCCTCTCTTCTGCATCACCGTATTTCCAATAATTGTAGTGGGGAGCGATGATGCCCTTGCCACGGCCTCTACATTAGGCAGCTTTTTTAGCTCATCAATAAAGGTTTGCCTGTTCTGCGCCTGAATAACGTATGGCCGGTTTATTACCAGAACTTGGCTGGGGTTGTAGCCTAAATCCTTATCCTGGATAAATGTTATTTGTTTGAAAACCACAAATGTTGATACTATAAGCCCAATGGTAATGGTGAATTGAATCACAACCAGCACCCCTCTTAGCAGGCCACTCTTCATCCCCGATCGGAGTTTCCCCTTAAGCACCTTAATAGGCTCAAAGCTTGCCAGAAAAAATGCGGGGTAGCTACCCGCTGCAAAACCAACTACTAGTATGGTGGTAAGCAGAATGCCAGCAGTGAGCCAAATGGGTAGCGAAGAAAGGATTATCTCCTTGTTTGCCACGCTGTTAAAGGCAGGGGTGGCAATGGCAACAATTCCAACAGCAATAGCTAATGCTATGGTGGACACCATAACCGATTCGGTAAGGAACTGGCTAATCAGGCTGCCTCTGGTTGACCCAACAACCTTTCGAATGCCAACCTCTTTGGCTCTTTTTGCAGAGCGAGCGGTTGAAAGATTCATAAAGTTTATGGCCGCAATGATTAGGATGAAAATTGCAATAATCATAAACACATACACCATGGTAATGTTACCACCTTTTTGCATTTCGAAGGGTAGGTTGGATCTTAAATGGATATCAAGCACTGGCTGCGTAAAGTATTCGTAACGATTTCCACTGTTACCCAACTCCTCAAATGAGGAGCCCATAAACTCTTCAAACTGAGGGCCAGCATGAGTGAACACAAGCTCGAGCAATCGTTCATCTACAATTTTTGGATCTAGCCCCTCTTGCAAAACTATATAGGTGTAGTTGTTGTTACCAATCCACATTGTCGATTGGGCTAATGGTAGGGATACCATTGAACAGATCATATCGAACCTGAAGTGGCTGTTGCTGGGAACATCCTCAACAACTCCAACAACCTCCCAGCTCTGGCTGCTCTGCCATACATTTACCGCTTTTCCAATAGGGTCATCATCGCCAAAATATTTACGAGCAGTCGATTGGGTCATGACCACTTGATTGGGAACATTAAGGATTTTGTTTTCATCGCCGCGGATAAGCTTAAATCCGCCGAATACCTGAAAGAATGTAGAGTCGGCGTATATAACATTCTTCTCAACAAAAACCCGATCATCGTAGCGAATGTCAGGATCCCCGCCAAATGAAAAAATTCTGGTGAAGTTTACTATGTCGGGATATGTTTCCACAGCAGTTGGGCCTATGGGAGCATTGCTTATGGAGCCTTTCATTTCTGTGTCCTGTAGCTTAGCGTCAATGCATATCCTGTAAATGTTTTTGGCATTGGGATGAAATGTATCATAGCTCATCTCGTCGATAACGTATAACATTATTAGCAGTGCGCTGGCAATACCTACGGCTAATCCAAAGATGTTAATTAGGGTATAGCCTCTTTGGGCGATAAGGTTCCGAAAAGATACCTTAATGTAGTTCTTAATCATAGTGCAAAACTTTTAGGTGTAGAGGTAGTGGTTTTTTTTTAATTGATGCATGTTCTCATGCCGTTGATTTATTCCAATGTATAATATCATTTTTTTTAATAGCATATTGCATACCAGAAAATATAATAGTTTAATATGCAATAGTATAGTTGTGGTAGACGTTAAATATTTTGTTCATATTCGTATATGTGTTGTTCGGAATCGTACACACGATGATAGGAAATGTAATTCATCATATGAATTGAAGACCAATGAGAAAGTTCATAAATTGCTTAGAGTTTTAAGTGCCTAGAGAGGTTATTTGCGCCTTAGTGTCTTTGCGTTTAAAGTTTAAAGTTTAAAGTTTAAAGTTTAAAGTAGAAAGACAGAAGACCAATGAGAAAGTTCATAAATTGCCTAGAGTTTTAAGTGCCTAGAGAGGTTATTTGCGCCTTAGTGTCTTTGCGTTTAAAGTTTAAAGTTGAAAGTTGAAAGACAGAAGAGAGACGAGAAAGGAGAGAGGAGAAAAGAAAAGAGAGAATTAATATGCTTCAACCTTCCAATTTTCCTGCCCGACTGCATCGTTCAGGTGGGGGACTTCCAACCCAGAAATCTTTTCACTTAAATTACAGTAGTACTACATTTGGGAAGTTGCCAACCTAAGCGAATATCGAAGGTGAGACAAATTATTTATCCCTGTGGATAGGCTAGCCTTTAGGCGTAAAAACCGAGCATGTGAAACCATATGGTTTTAAAAATGTTATTTTTGTAGTGCTGAATAACTAATAGTTACTTTGTATGAAGAATTTTTATCGTTTTGTTAAAACCTACTACCGCGAAATACTAAGGGGTGTTTACTTTGTGCTGGCTATTGTACTAATTCTGCTTGCCTTGCCCAAGGAGCGTAGGTTTAAGTATGAGTTTCAACGTGGTATGGAGTGGATGCATGACGATCTTGTTGCACCATTCGATTTTCCAATTTACAAAACCGATACAGAGTTTATTGCCGAACGCAATGCTATCCTTAATAATTTCAAACCCTTTTTTAAGTACGATACTTCTGCTGTTACCATCGCCAAACAGCAATTCAGAACAGACTTTTTAGTTGAATGGGAGAAACTTGAAGCCAATAACAATCCGAATGATACGTTGCTAAGAAGGATGGAGCAGGTCATTGAGAGAGTGCACCGGGTTGGAATTTTTTTCCCTGCTGAGTTCTCTGACCTTCGAGGAGATATTCAAAGGGGAATCACTATTGTTAAGAATAATCAGGCTTTTGAGACTGATATCTCAGAGGTTTATCAAGTTAATCGAGCAATTGACAATGTAAAAACCAACGCTTCTCAGCTTGCAGCTACACATTCTGGCCCTGAAATAGATATATTACTAAAGCTAAATTTAACAAAATACGTTAACCCTAACTTACAATACGATTCGCAAACCACCCAACAGGTTACCAGCGATATGCTGGCAAGTCTATCTGCAACAAAGGGGTTGATATATGCCGGAGAAAGAATAATTACCAAGGGGGAGGTGGTAAACTCGGAGCTATACCAGATACTGTACTCCCTTAGGAGAGAGTTTGAGAGCAGGCTAAATCTTTTGGGTAACACCAAGCTGCTCGTACTTGGTCAGGCATTAATTGTTACAATGCTGTTTTTTGTTCTATTCCTTTTCCTTCTCAATTTTAGGAGAGAGGTGCTCTACAGCGATTCAAAACTGATTTTTATCCTCCTTGTTATAAGCGCATTGTCAATATTGTCTTTTTTGCTTTTGCGACGCGAACTGGTTAGTATTTACATCATTCCGTTTGCCATTGTGCCCATCTTCATACGAACTTTTTACGATTCTCGCTTAGCCCTTTTCATTCACATTATAACTGTATTTATCGTTGGATTTTTTGTGCCCAACAGTTTTGAATTTGTGTTTATGCACTTCATTGCAGGTGTAGTTGCCATTATAAGCCTTACCAAAGTGTACAGGCGTAGCAAGTTATTCCTTGCTGTAGGATACATATTTTTAACCTATGCCATTTTATATTTAGGTATCGTGCTAATTCAGGAGGGAAAGCCAAGCGCAATGAATGCAATTTACATTGGCTGGTTTGCGGCAAATGCGCTGTTACTACTTGCATCTTACCAGCTAATTTATGTGTTCGAAAAGGTGTTTGGGTTTCTTTCGGATACTACCCTTATGGAGCTGTCCGATACAAATCAGGATTTGCTTCGGAAGTTAGCCGAGGTGGCCCCCGGAACATTCCAGCATTCACTTCAGGTTGCAAACTTGGCCGAAAGCGCCATTCACCAAATAGGAGGGAACCCACTTTTGGTCAGAACTGGCGCTTTATACCATGACATTGGCAAGATGAGTAATCCGTACTATTTTGTGGAGAATCAATCGCCCGATTTTAACCCTCACAAAGGTCTTGATTTTGAGGAGAGCGCAGAAATAATCATCCGTCATATATCAGATGGCGTTCAAACTGCCAAAAAGAATCGCCTGCCCGAGCAAATAGTCGATTTTATCCGCACTCACCATGGCACAACCAAGGTGTTGTATTTCTATAGGCTTTATAAAGATAAATTTCCTGATGCCGATGCCGATGTAGATACCTTTACCTACCCTGGGCCTAAGCCCTTTTCTCGAGAAACTGCTGTGGTCATGATGGCCGATTCTGTAGAAGCTGCCTCACGCGCTCTCAAGCAAATTACAGTAGAAACAATTAACGATTTAGTCGAGTCAATTATCAATTATCAGCAGGCTGAGGAGCAGTTTAACGATGCCAACATAACATTTAGAGATATATCCAAAATTAAGGAAGTGTTTAAAAAGAAGCTCCAGAACATTTACCATGCAAGGATAGAGTATCCTAAGGAGACAGCCAAGGCATAATAGGTATGGCCTACAAGTAAAATGCCCCGAGCTAAATAAGCTCGGGGCATTTTAGGTTATTGTAAAGTTAATTTAGTCGCCAAAGCTAATTCCCAAGCCACGTGCGGTTCTTACCAAATCGCATGATGGGTCAACAAAGTTGGGCTTGCCAATAGCATCGGTAAGAGGAACCGATATGATATCGGGGTGGCGGTAGGCTACCATTTCCCCAAAGCGTCCCTCAAGAACCATCTCAAAGGCTTTAACCCCAAATTGAGCAGCCAAAATTCGGTCGTATGCGCTTGGAATACCCCCTCTTTGTAAGTGGCCTAGTACCGTTTCGCGCATATCAGCCTCGAAACCAGCCTTCTTAAGATCGTATGATATTTTATGCGCAATTCCACCAAGCCTAACGTTTTTGTAACCCACCTCGCTACTCTCTTCTGCTACCACATCGCCGTCCTTCGATTTTGCTCCTTCGGCAACGACCACAATGGCATTGCCTTTTCCGCGGCTATATCTCGACTTGAGGCGTTCAAGAACCACGTTCAAGTCGTAGGGGATTTCGGGGATAAGGCAAACCTCAGCACCACCTCCAATAGCTGCATGCAGGGCAATCCAACCAGCAAAGCGCCCCATAACTTCTAGTACCAACACACGGTTATGGCTTGCTGCGGTAGTTACAAGCTTGTCAACCGCATCGGTTGCAATTTGAACAGCAGTTTGGAAACCGAAGGTGAAGTCGGTGGCTGAGAGGTCGTTGTCAATGGTTTTGGGTACACCAATAATGTTTAGCCCTTTCTCGTATAGGGCTTGGGATATTTTCTGCGATCCATCTCCACCAATACTAATTACTGCATCAACACCAAGGTACTGGAGTTTGCGAATCATCTCGTCCGATCTGTCAACATAGTCCCATGTACCATCGGTTTTTTTTATGGGCCAAGCAAAGGGGCCTCCCTTGTTAGTAGAACCAATTATGGTTCCTCCTTGCACGTGGATTCCTGCCACCGAGCGTTCATCAAGCACCCTTATCTCGGTAGGTTCTCTTAGTATACCGTTAAACGATTCTATACTTCCTATTACCTCCCAGTCTCTTTCTTGTTCTGCACGTTTTACAATGGCTCTGATCACTGCGTTAAGCCCGGGGCAGTCCCCACCACCGGTTGCTACTAGCACTCTTTTCATAAATAAATCTCAATTATTTTGTTAAGTAAATTTCCATCGTTTGCTACGATTTTCGGATATCAAAGGGTTCAAAAATTTGAAGGGTATATGAATTGCCGTATTTTTATTGAACCAAATTTTTCCACGGAAGCAAAAGTACAAAAAAAATTGTGCCCGTTTTTCAATATGTTATAACATTTTGATGTGAATTTTGTGCAAACGAATGAAATGAGTTGCTGTTATTAACTTTTAAATACAAATACGATGAATAAAAAAACGATTAATTTTTTTAAGAACCTACTGCTAGTAGGTGTTCTGGCTCTAATCCTTACTTTTTCGTCATGTGCCCCTCAGGCTGAGGTTAAATCGGAACCATTTAAGGTGGAGCATCCCGATTGGGTTTTCGATGCCACAATTTACGAGGTTAATGTTAGGCAGTATACCCCCGAAGGTACTTTCGCTGCATTCGAGGAGCACCTTCCCCGCTTGCAGGAGTTGGGCGTAAAAATCCTTTGGCTGATGCCTATCCATCCTATAGGTGAGGTTGAACGTAAAGGGACGCTCGGTAGTTACTACTCAATTAAAGACTACAAAAGTGTTAATCCCGAGTTTGGTTCAATGGATGACTTCAAGAGGCTTGTGGCCACAGCCCATGAGCTGGGTATGAAGGTAATTCTCGATTGGGTTGCAAACCATACGGCTCATGATAATCCTTTGGTTTTTGAACATCGCGATTGGTACACTCGCGATTCGCTTAACAACCTAATCTCCCCATTCGATTGGTCCGATGTGGTTCAGCTGAACTACGATAATATGGAGATGAGAGGCTATATGTTGGGCGCTCTAAAATTCTGGGTTGAGGAAGCCAATATCGATGGATATCGTTGCGACGTAGCCTCGATGGTTCCAACCGATTTTTGGAATAATGCCCGCAAGGAGTTGGATAAGATAAAGCCAGTTTTTATGCTTGCCGAAGCCGAGGAGGAAGAACTACTCGAGTATGCATTTGACGCTGATTATGGATGGGAGTTTCACCATATCATGAATGGTATAGCCAAAGGTGAGAAAACCGTGCTCGATATTGACGAGTACTATCAGCGTGAGCTGGTTCGCTACCCAAAGACCACCATTAAAATGCATTTTACCAGCAACCACGATGAGAATAGCTGGGCTGGTACTGAGTTCGACAGAATGGGTGAGGCCGCTGCCAAATCTTTGGCGGCACTAACCTTTGTTATTCCTGGGATGCCCCTGCTCTACAATGGACAGGAAGTTGCGTTTAACCGTATGCTCGAATTCTTTGATAAGGACGAGATTGACTGGGCACCCAACGAGGAGTTTACATCGTTTTACAAAACCCTTATCAACCTTAGAAGCAACAACACAGCACTGTACGCAGCAGAGCAGGGAGCCGATATGTTTAGGGTGAAAACTAGTAACGATATAAATGTTTTTGCCGTTACCCGCGAGAATGAGCAGGATAAGGTGTTCGCCGTTTTCAATTTATCAAACCTCAATCAGGATGTTGAGCTTGAAGGCAATGCATATGCTGGCAAGTATACCAATTTGTTTACTGATGAAATAGTTGAATTCCCTGAGGAATCAAGGGTTAAGTTAGCACCTTGGGAATTCGTTATCTATGTGAAATAGAACTGATTTCGCAATATTGGAAGGCTCGTTTTGCTTTATGTAAAATGAGCCTTCTGCTTTACCACAGCCAGCCCTTGATGTGTTTTAAGCAAAATTTTCACTAAAGGTTTGAACCCTTTTGCTACTTTTGTGTAATTATTCCAGAACGCAAAATATTTTAAACTTAATCGATATGCATTACACTGTCCCCGTAAAAGGAAAAGTTCACTGGATTGGTGTGAACGATAGACGTAAAACGCTTTTTGAGAATATGTGGACACTTGAACGTGGTGTTTCCTATAACTCATACCTTATAGTAGATGATAAAACTGCTCTGGTTGATACCATTGAGGATAGGGCAGCCGGCAATTACATCGAGCGCATTGAGAAGCTACTCGATGGCCGAAAACTTGATTATCTTATCATTAACCATATGGAGCCCGACCACTCGGGCGAGGTTAAGGCAATTTTCGACCACTTTGAGGGCGTTACCATTGTGGGTAATGTGAAGACCTTTAAAATGGTTGAGGCCTACTGGGGCATTACCGATAGGTTGCTCAAGGTAGATGATGGCGATGAGCTTAGCCTTGGCCATCATAAGCTCAAATTTGTTATGACCCCCTGGGTGCACTGGCCCGAAACCATGATGACCTACGATACCACCGAGCAGATCCTTTTCTCTGGCGATGCCTTTGGAAGCTTTGGCACGCTCGATGGTGGCATTTTTGATGATGAAATAAATTTTGATTTTTTTGAAGAAGAGATGCGCAGGTACTACTCAAACATCGTGGGGCCATACAGCAATATGGTGCAAAAAGCATTTGCTAAGCTTAGCGGTGTACCCGTGAGCATAGTTGCCCCAGTGCACGGGCCTGTTTGGCGTGATAATCCACAGAAGGTATTGGATTTGTACAATAGGTGGAGCCTTCACCAGGCCGAGGAAGGAGTGGTTATTGTTGTGGCTTCGATGTACGGGAATACCGAGCTAATGGCCGATTATATTGGCCGCAGACTAGCCGAGAACGGTATTAAGAATATCAGAATACATGATGTGTCGCGCACGCACATAAGCCACCTAATTAACGAGATTTGGAAATACAAAGGGCTAGTTCTTGGCTCATGCGCCTATAATGGCCATATGTTCCCTCTAATGGAAAGCCTTACCCGCGAAATAATACATATGAAGATGAAGGACAAATTCCTTGGCATCTTTGGTAGCTACAGTTGGAATGGGGGTGGTGTGAAAAACTTGATGAAATTTGCCGAGGAATCGGGGTTTGATTTGGTGGCTGACCCAGCTGAGATCTACGGTAAACCATCGGATGATAAGTATGCCCAATGCGATGTGATTGCTAAGCAAATGGCCTTGAAGCTAAAAGGTTAATCTGTAATGATACTTGTATAAGTGAAAGTGGGGCTCAAGTCCCCACTTTTTTGCTAATTGCTATTCTTGCTCTTAAGCTTATCAAGCTCTGATTTTGTACGCAAATAGTTCTCCCTGTAGAATTCCAACTCCTCAAGGCTCTCGCGCATACGCTCCTCCTTCTCCTGCAGTTCGGCTGCTTGATCCTGAAACTGCTTAATAAGGTTCACATTGCGCTCATTCATTCTCACGTTATTCAGGTTCGATGCAATGCTAAAGGCTATCTTCTTAATAAAATCAATCTCTTCTTGCTTAAAATCGTCAAAGCGAGCGAGTTCCAGCACACCAAGCACTGCCTCGTCGGTGCTAAGGGGAACAAGTAGGATGTTTTTGGGTTTGCTGCTTCCTAGCCCCGAGCTAATTTCGTAGTAGTTGTCAGGGATGTTACTAATCACCTGAATTTGATTGTCGGCAAATGTTGCACCCACCAGTCCCTTTCCGGGCTCAATGGTTGAGTTTTGCTCAACCATTTGCTTGTTGCCCCCGTAGTGAGCCACCAGCTGCAGGTGATTGCTTTCTCCCTCATCATCAATTACGTATAGGGCACCTAGTTTTGCACCCAAATACTTTACCAGGGTGGTAAGTACTTTTCGGCTCAACACACTAAAGTCATCCTTGTGTAAGGATAATACATGGTTAACCTTGGCCAGCCCTTTGCCTATCCAATTTTGAATCTTTTCTCGCTCCTGATGATCGAGCACTGCCTTATGCTGGCTTTGGAGCTCGCTGGTTCGCTCCTCTATTTTCTGCTCTAGGCTTTCCTTTTCTAGGGCAAGTTCTATACTCAGCGCTTCGTTTTGATTGATAGCTCTGGCCGATTTGCTAGTGATGGTAAATGATTGCAACAGCATAAAAGTTACCAGCCCGTATGGAGCAATGTATGGCATTTGTATTAGTTCCATACTGCTTAGCACATCGTTTATGGCTGTGGCATAGAGCAAAAACATACCAATAAAAGTGAAGATTGCACCTTCACGCCCCTTAATGGAGGCTCGTAGCAAAACACCAAAGGTTAGGTAAAGCCCTCCTATAAGCAGGTAAAGCTCAAATATCATGTTGAACTTGCCAAATACAGCTGCAGGTGTTACAAAGATGAATGCGCCAAAAGCAATCCCAAGCACAACCAACAAATTCTTTATCATCTTGGGAAACTCATCGCTATACTGGTTGTATATGAAAAGGGCAAAGAATGGGATTGTGCAGTAGCCAGAGAAATTATCGATAGAAAGTAGAAACTCCCAATTAATGGATGGAAAGATGTAGGCAAGAATCCGGTCACCTGTTGATATGTTTCGCAGAATCATCACAAGGCTGAGAATACCAAAATACAGGTTCGATATATCCTTGCGCCTATACAGAAACATGTTTATATGGTTTAGCCCAATAATTAGGATAATTCCAATAACCAGCAGGTTTAGGATATCCAAATTTCGGCTCTCTTTTTTTAACGTTTCAAAATCGCCAAAATAGGTTGGCCAAACCAATCCTGCTCTGCGGTGCGAGTAGTTTGAGACCTGAAAGACAAGCTCCAATTTTTGAGAGCCTTGGTTTGCTATGGGTATGGTAAATGGTATGTCGTCGATATTAAATTTTGGCGAATGCTCTTCTGCCGAAGTTGCAACCACACCCGCTTGAGCAACAAGGTTGCCATTTACCCATAGCTTGTAACTAGTAAATATGGAGGGGAGTTTTATACCCATTATCTGTTCATTGTCTCCACCTTTTACATCTATCCAAAAACGATAGGTGGCAAAACCGTTGCTCGGAAGTTTCTCACCGTCGATTTTGTAGGCCGTCCATGATTTGGGTATGGCAACGAGTATAGGAGGGTCAATATCTTCAGTTTTGCTAAAATCTGTTGGGGTGTAAAGCTTATTCCAGTAAAACTCAACCTCACCATTTAGCCTAATGCTTTTTGTGGCTGCATTAAAACTATGACTTGTTAGGTCGAGCACCCCCTGATCGAATGTTTGTTGGGCGCTAATGCTACTTATGCCAAAGGCTAAGGCAATAATGAAGATTAATTTTTGGGGTCTCATTTTAAATTTGATAAGATTTCTGACGATAAAAAGAATTATAAAACTAAACCATTTTCTGTAAAAAACCATTGATTGACGATACGAACAAATCATTTTTATTAAAATAATAGTGTAAACAATTCACAAACCCTTGCGTTATGCTTCCGGATTTTGTAAAGCCATTTTATATATTTGTGTACAAATACTTTTATTTATGAAATTTTTAAAATCTGTACTTCTCAGTCGTAATTCAATACTAGTTTTTGCGGTAATTATGGGTTTGGTCTTTGGAGACTACTCAATATATATTAAGGACTACAACATATACATACTGGCCATAACAATGACCTTTGCCATGACGGGTCTGGACCTACTGCTTATAAAAAGTTTTAAAACGGTTGCAAAACCTTTCCTTATGGGCGCTGTGCTTAACTACCTCGTCTTTGGTGCAGTACTTCTGCCCGTGGCATGGCTACTAATGCCCTCCAAAGAGCTTTTTTTTGGTTTTGTGGTGATTGTGGCTGCACCTCCCGGTGTTGCTATCATACCTTTTTCCTACTTCCTAAAGGGTAGGGTAGAATATGCAATTATTGCGCTAACAGGTGCCTTTGTCGCGTCAATATTTGTTGCTCCGTTGCTGGTTAATACATTTGCACGTGGCGAGGGGATTAGACCCTACGACCTATTTATTACCATGGTGCAACTTGTGTTAATACCCTTGGCCATTGCGCAGGTGTTACGGACTAAACCATTGCTTAAGTATGTTGAGCTTGTTAGAGGGAAGGTTGTGGACTGGGGTTTTGCCCTGCTAATTTTTGTGGCCGTAGGTATGAACCGCCAAGTATTCTTCTCCGATCCTCAGGTGCTGATACTGGTAATTGCTACAATTACCATTGCCACTTTTGGTTTGGGTACCGCTTACAACTTGGTTGCAAGGAAGATGAAATTGCCGGCTGATTTAGCTGTAACTCAAAATATGCTTTCCACCATCAAAAGTTCGGGTTTTTCGGTTGTAACGGCACTTACCCTATTTGGGCAGGAGGCTGCCATACCATCGGCAGTTTTGGCTGTAATGGTGTTGTTGTACCTTATTTATCTATCTTTGAAGTCGAGTAAAACTCTAAATAAAGCATAGTGAAATTTTCATTTCTAGGTACTGGAACATCGCAGGGCGTGCCCATTATTGGATGCTCTTGCCCTGTCTGCACCTCGTCCGATAGTCGTGATAAGCGCCTACGTACCGCAGCCCTTATCGAAAGTAATGGCACTGTAATAGCTCTTGATGCTGGCCCCGATTTTCGGCAGCAGATGCTTTTGGCTAATGTGAAAAAGCTCGATGCCATCTTGCTAACCCATGAGCATCGCGACCATATAGCCGGGTTGGATGATGTGAGGGCTTTCAATTTTCTGCAAAAAAAACCTATGGATATTTGGGGCGAAGCAAGGGTGCTAGAGGCTATCCAGAATGAGTTTTCGTATGTTTTTGCCGATTACAAATACCCGGGTTCACCCGAGATGAACCTTCATCGTATCGATGGAGGCCATTTCGTAATTGATGGAATAGAGATAATACCCATTAGAGCGTATCATTACAAAATGCCAGTTTATGGTTTTCGATTTGGGCATTTGGCCTACGTTACCGATGCTAACTCTATACCTGAGGAAGAGATGATGAAACTAAGGGGTGTTGAGGTTCTGGTGATTAATGCATTGCGTAAGGAGAAGCACATTTCGCACTTTAGCTTGCAGGAGGCAATTGATTTAATAAGCACCATAAAACCACGAACTGCCTACCTAACGCATATGGGACACCAAATGGGACTTTATCAGGAGGTGCAGAATGAGCTGCCAGCCAATATCTATTTGGCCTACGATGGCTTAACCCTAGACGTTTGATAAGTTGCTTGATATTTATTAGCTTTGTTTGGTTCACCAAACTGCTTGCCGAAGGTATGTCAGCCATTCAATCAATCAACCTGCCCGCTCTACCTGCCGCCTGCCGGTAGGCAGCTTACACAGGCCACTGGCGGGTCAATCAATCAATCAACCACTTACCCTCAACCTTCAGAAGTTCCCAACAGTCAACCTAAATAATCACCGCCATGTTCACAAAACCCACCCTAATACTTGATGAGGCGAAATGTCGAAAGAATATTGAATATATGGCCCATAAGGCCAAACAGTTAGGTGTTACTTATCGCCCCCACTTTAAAACCCACCAAAGCATTGTGGTAGGTCGATGGTTCAGAGATTATGGCGTTGAAAGAATAGCAGTATCGTCGATACCCATGGCGCAGTACTTTGCTGCCGATGGGTGGGGCGATATCACCATAGCCTTTCCCTTTGTGAAGCAGCAAGCCGATGCCGTAAATGAGCTTGCTAATCAAATCAGTCTTACCCTCGTTGTCTCCTCAATAGATAATGCAAAGGATTTGGTTAGCCTAGTAGCTCACAGTGTAAATATTCTAATTGAAATTGATTCGGGGCAGGGGAGAACCGGGGTTCAACCATACGATTTGGAAAGCCTTGATAGCATTATCAACATGCTCAACCAAAACTTACTTACCAATTTTGTAGGCTTTCTTACGCACGCAGGTCATTCCTATGGTGTAAGCGCACGGGATATTCGAGAGCTCAATAACCAAACCATTAGCAGGCTGTTGCCACTAAAGCAAAGGTACCCAAGCGCCGTATTATCTTATGGCGATACACCCACTAGTGTTGTTGCTGAGACATTTATAGGAATTGATGAGCTGCGTCCGGGCAACAATGCTTTCTTCGATATGCAGCAGGCATCGAATGGTATTTGCTCCCCCGAACAAATAGCTGTTGGCCTAGCCTGTCCTGTTGTGGCTAGGTATCCTAATCGAAATTTGGTGGCCATTTGGGGTGGTGCAGTTCATCTTTCTAAGGATTTTTATATTGATGCTGCCGGGAACAAATCGTTTGGCGCCATCTGTAGATTGAATGACGATGGTAGCTGGGGGCAACCCATTGGTGATTTGTACCTCGAGTCCATATCGCAGGAGCATGGAATGGTAAGGGTGGGTAGCCCCAAAGCAATGGAGAGTATAGGCGAAGACGACTTTCTCGTGGTGTTACCAGCCCATTCGTGCCTTACAGTTGATGCAATGGGGGAGTTTTGGGTGAATGGAAAGTACACTAAGGCAATGCCGAGGTATTGAAGAATTCGGTGAAATTCTTCGCTATCTGAATCTTTAAATCTTCCGTTGTAATATTCAGCTTATCAGATGCGACTTGGTATAACAGTTTGATATCAACACTTGAACTATCTGTCTCGAAAAACAACCTGCTGATTGGTATTATGCTTAATGCCTGCGAAACTTTCGATTTACTATCGAGCAGCAAGCTGCCTACAGATAGGTGAAACCCCTTTTCAACGAGCTGCATTGCCAGCTGGGCAGTCCCATTAAACCCGTGAATGGCCATAGGTATATGCTTTGGTACTTTATTTACTGCGGATAGTAGCTCCTCCCAAACCTTTACACAGTGAATTACAATAGGCATGCTATTGCTTGTAGCAAAACCCACCTGCTTTTCGAAAACTTCAACCTGTTCCTCTAGCCTGGGGCCTTTTAGCTTATCGAGGCCAATTTCACCAACCCCAATAAACATACTATTTGAAGCTAAGGCCATTAGCTTGGCAATATCGTTATCAATACTTTTGATGTTAGCATTCCATGGGTGAATACCTGCAGTGAAATAATGATGAAGTGAACTGTCCCCTTCGGAAGGATCAATACTAGCAACTGCAATCACGTCCTTATTTCGTGTTGTTGGGCGATGGGTGTGAAAATCGATATATACCCCTTTGTGCATAGCTGTTGTAATGGTCAGGGGCTACTCTCCAATAATTTTCACTAGAACCCTTTTTCTCCTTTTGCCATCGAACTCGCCATAAAATATTTGTTCCCATGGACCAAAATCGAGTTGACCCTCGGTAACAGCCACAACTACCTCGCGGCCCATAATGGAGCGCTTTAAGTGGCCGTCGGCGTTATCTTCGAAGCCGTTATGCTTGTATTGCGAGTGGGGTTTTTCGGGGGCTAACTTTTCAAGCCACACCTCAAAATCGTGGAGCAGGCCCGACTCATCGTCGTTAATAAAAACGCTGGCGGTAATATGCATGGCGTTCACCAGCACCATTCCCTCCTTAATACCGCTTTCGTTTATGCACTCCTCAACATCAGGGGTGATGTTTATGTATTCTCTTCTACTTTTGGTCTCGAACCAAAGCTCTTTGCGGTAACTTTTCATGGCTATCAGTTTTTAAAGGATATCAGTTAAATCGGTAAAACAAAAATAACTAATCGCGGCCAACATTTGGGTTAAAAAGTAGGCTATTTATTTTTATGTAGAAATTGGTGGTATTAATAATCAGTCTAATTATATATTAGATTAGGCAAGGGTTTGGTTATTGAGAAATTTGAAATAATGATATAGTTTTGGATGATTTTTATTTATCAACATAAATAATTATAACGATATGAGTATTAAAGGAACTGAAACTGAAAAGAACCTGCTGAAAGCTTTTGCAGGGGAGTCGCAAGCTAAAAATAGATACACCTATTTTGCAAAGGTGGCCAAGAAAGAGGGCTATGAGCAGATTGCCGAGCTGTTTATGCAAACGGCAATGCAAGAGGAACAGCATGCTAAAGTGTTCTTCGGGTTTTTGGAAGGTGGAATGGTTGAGATCACCGCATCGTACCCTGCTGGTGTAATTGGTACAACAGCCGAAAACCTAAAGGCTGCGGCTATGGGTGAGCATGAGGAGTGGGCCGACCTATACCCCGTATTTGCCGAGATTGCTGAAAAGGAAGGGTTTAAGAAGGTTGCCACGGCATTTAAAATGATTGCTAAGGTTGAGAAGGAGCACGAGGAGCGCTACCTTAAGCTGCTAAAGAATATTGAGGAGAATAAGGTGTTTGAGAAGGACGAGGAGGTTGTTTGGATGTGTCGTAAGTGCGGATATCATCACAAGGGAAAAAAAGCCCTTAAGAATTGTCCTGCATGTCAGCACCCCACGGAGTACTTCGAGGTATTGGCCGAGAATTACTAGCTTTAAGATACTTACCAAAAAGCGAGGCTGCCAATGTTGGCAGCCTCGCTTTTTGTATTTAACTGGTTGCTACTTCTTTACCTTAATGGTACATCCAATGGCCTTGGTTTCGGTAACGCTAGGCTTTTTACCCTCGAGCAATGCATCAATTGCATCGGCCAAGTAGGTTTCGGTTACCTGCGAGGCATCGCGATAGTTATTGTCAATGGCACCAATATACTCAACAATTAGTTCCTTCCCCTTTTTGCTCAGAAGGTATACATGGGGTGTGCGGGTTGCACCGTACACTGGGTAAATTTTCTGACCTTTATCGAACAGGTATGCAAATGGGAAACCCTTCTCGTTGGCCCTCTCAATCATCTTATCGTAGCTATCCTGTGGTTGAACTTCAGGATCGTTCGGATTGATAGCAATTACGGGAAAACCTTTGGGAGCATACTTGTTGTGGAGTTCAATCATCCTATCCTCGTAGGCTACCACGTAGGGGCAGTGATTGCATGAAAAGATTACAACAAAACCCTTGGCGTTGGTGTAGTCGGCCATCGACACCATTTTTCCGTCCACATTTTTAAGGCTAAAGTCAATAGCCTTGTCGCCAATTTTATAGCCTTGGCCTAATGCTGTGGTTGCTGCTAGAGCAATCATTGAAATGAATAAAAAAACTTTTTTCATAGCGATATTTGTTTTGGTTAGTTGCCAGTTAAAAATCGAAGGACGTAACAGCATCCTTTAGCTCCTGATAGGTAAATTCCTGCTCAAAGAACTTGCGTTGGTGCCTGTTGTAAATTAACGTTGCCGGTATTGAACCGCTCCAGCTAGGGTCAACCTGATTGATCCATCGGTTGGCATCGGGGTCATCAAGCATCATAATCTTCGATTGTATTTTATTCTTCTCCACAAAGGGGAGCAACCTATTCTCGTAATGATTGGGGAAATCGAGGTTAATAAGGATAACCTTTAGCTTGCTATCAGCAAATTCGGCTGCAATCTGCTCAAAGTATGGTATCTCCTTAACGCAAGGAGCGCACCATGTTGCCCAAAAGTTCACAACGTAAAGGGTGTCCGTTTCTTTGTGAAGTAGAGGTTTTACTCCCTCAAAATCAACAATAGCAATTGGGGCTTTACATGATTTTTCATTGTCTGCTTCACTCTTTCCGTTACTCTGATTCGTACCACATGATATGGTAAAAATTGCTAATGTAAGTACAACTAAAATTATTCGCATTTTATTGAGAATATGAAGTATAACAACTGTTTAGTGTAAAAATACAACATAACAACAAAATGTCAATAATTATGTTTAAATCTTAACTGTTTTTATAATACCTTTGATTAGATATAATTACACAAACTACCTAAATTACCTTAATCTATTAGCCCTATGATATCAAAAGTTAACACACTCATTCTCACTGTAATGATTGGAACACAACTACTTGTTGGCTGTAAGTCGCAACAAACACCTCCAGTAGCCACCAAAGTGCCTCATGAGCTGGTGATGCATAACGACACTCGTATTGACCCTTACTACTGGATGAACCAGCGCGATAGCGAAGAGGTGATAGAGTACCTTAACCAGGAGAATGCCTATACCGAGGCCGTGATGAAGGGTACTGAAAAACTTCAGGAAGCACTATTCCAAGAGATTAAGGGTCGTATTAAGGAGCAGGACGAATCGGTTCCCTACTTCGAGAATGGGTACTACTATTACTCCCGTTACGATGAGGGTAAGGAGTACCCCATCTACTGTCGTAAGAAGGAGAGCCAGGATGCCCCCGAAGAGGTTATGCTCGATGTGAACCAAATGGCCGAGGGCTATGCTTACTACTCTGTGGTGGGGGTTAACGTATCGCCAAACAATAAAATTGTTGCATTTGGAGTCGACACCGTAAGCCGTAGACAGTATACAATCTATTTTAAAGATCTAGAAACTGGCGAGCTGCTCAATAGTAAAATTCCCAATACAACAGGGGGGATTGCCTGGGCCAACGATAACACTACGGTTTTTTACACGATAATTGACGAGGCTCTTCGTCCGCATCAAATTTATAGGCATAGCGTAAGCGATGAGGGTAGCGAAAATGATGCCCTGGTTTACGAAGAGAATGATGAGACCTTCCGTGCATTTGTTTACAAATCAAAATCGAAAGAGTATATTATGTTTGGTTCGGGTAGCACGCTTAGCACCGAGTTCAGCTACCTAAGTGCAAATAATCCATTGGGTAAGCCTAAGGTTATTCAGCCCCGTGAAAAGGGTTTGGAGTACTCAGTAACCCATTACGGAAACAAGTTTTATGTCATCACAAACCTCGATGCCAAAAACTTTAGGTTGATGGAAACACCCGTTACTCGTACCGAGAAAAAGAATTGGAAAGAGGTGATACCCCACAGGACCGATGTGCTTTTATCGGGCATTGAGGTTTTCAAAAACTTTTTAGTAATTGACGAGCGCAAGGATGGGCTTAAGCAGCTGCGAATTATAGATCAGCAAACCCGTAAGGAGCACTACCTTAACTTTGGCGAGGAGGTGTATAGCGCCTGGATATCCATAAACCCAGAGTACGACACCCCACTGCTTCGCTATGCGTATACCTCTATGACCACACCTTTCTCAACCTACGATTACAATATGGCCACTGGAGAAAAAATACTGCTGAAGCAAACCGAGGTTGTGGGAGACTTTTCTCCAGAAAACTACGAAACCAAGCGTCACTGGGTGGAGGCACGCGATGGTAAAAAGATACCAATCTCGGTGGTGTACCGAAAAGGAGTTCAACAGGATGGACAAAACCCTGCGTTGATCTACGGTTATGGCTCCTATGGCGCATCCATGGATCCCTACTTCAGCTCGGCGCGCTTAAGCCTGCTCGACAGGGGTTTTGTTTACGTTATTGCCCACATCAGGGGAGGTGAGGAACTCGGTCGCGAGTGGTACGAGGATGGCAAGTTGCTTAAGAAGATGAATACCTTCACCGATTTTATCGATTGCTCACAATTCCTTGTAGATAGTAAGTATACCAACCCCGATAAGCTCTTTGCTATGGGTGGCAGTGCAGGTGGATTGCTAATGGGCGCCGTGGCCAACCTTCGCCCCGATTTGTACAAGGGGATGATTGCACAGGTTCCCTTTGTTGATGTTGTAACCACTATGCTAGACACATCAATTCCTCTAACCACCGGCGAGTACGACGAGTGGGGAAATCCCAACGATGAGGAGTACTACCACTACATGAAGTCATACTCTCCTTACGATCAGGTAACGGCGCAAGATTATCCTAATATGCTGGTAACAACAGGCTATCACGACTCGCAGGTGCAGTACTTTGAACCAGCCAAGTGGGTTGCCAAGCTGCGCGACACCAAAACCGACGATAATATCCTGCTGTTTAAAACAGATATGGATGCAGGCCATGGTGGAGCCTCTGGACGCTTTAAATCGCTCCGCGATGTGGCTTTCGAGTACGCATTTATGCTATACCTACTGGGCATTAATAGCTAGATGTATATAGTAAATTCACCAGCCAAGGCCTTTAGACCCTGGCTGGTTTTTTTATGCCATTTTTTAAGCATATGTTTTGCCTTTTCCAATTTTTCATTACATTTATCAATACTAAAACAATATTTACACGATATGAAGAGAATACTGGTTGTGTCGCAGCGTAATTCGTGCCGGTCGCAAATGGCCGAGGGGTGGTTAAGCTACTATGGTAAAGGCGAGGTGATTGTCGATAGCGCAGGAGTAATACCAACGGAGCTCGATATGTTTGCCGCAAATGCCATGACCGAGGCCATTATCGATATAAGTGCTTACAAAGCCAAAGGTATTCCTCAGGTTAGCGACAATGAGTATAGGTACGTATTGGTTTTATCCTCAGATATTAAGCAGGTTCTCCCTGTATTTAAAGGAAACCCACGGGTTTACGAGTATCCATTCCCCGATGTGGCTGGGCTTGAAATAGAGAAGGAGGAGGAGAAGAAAAAAGCCTACGCCGAGCTGCGCGATGAGCTGGAAAACTTCTGCTTCGATTTTATCCATCAAAAAATTAAACCCCTAATGTAGACTGTTCCATGGTACAACAGGTGAACATTAAGTTGCCTCCATTTCCCCGAGGCTTCCATCTGGTTACTCACCTGGTTGAGCAACAACTTCCCACCCTGCCCAACGCTGGGGTTTTGCATCTTTTTATACAGCACACCTCGGCTGGGATTACCATTAACGAGAATGCTGACCCTACCGTTCGTGACGATTTCAACGAGTTTTTCAACAGGCTGGTGCAAGAGCGGCAACCCTGGTTCAAACACAACTACGAGGGCGATGATGATATGCCCGCTCACCTAAAAGCATCACTCGTTGGTTTTAATGTTACCATACCAATAATCAATGGAGCGCTCAACTTGGGAACCTGGCAAGGCATATACCTTTGTGAGTTCCGAAACAGGGGTGGTGTGCGCAGGATAATTGCTAGTATTGTAACGTAAGGATTATGATGTTTGACTTACTTTTTGCAGCTCCGTCTGACATAGCGTAAAATCGTATGTTGTAAAACTGTTGCTCGTATGTTACAAAATTTAGCTTAAATCGGAGGTCTGGTTGTGATTGTTCGAAATATGTCATACTTTTGCTTTCAATATTTTTGATAATTTGATATTTTTTGAAAAAACAATAACTTCCCATTTGATACAAAAATAAATTGGTATGGATAAACTTCTTTTACTAGGCGACGAGGCAATTGCTCAGGGCGCCATCGATGGAGGCCTTTCGGGTGTATACGCATATCCCGGTACCCCATCAACCGAAATTATGGAGTACGTGCAGGCTTCGAAGCAGGCTGCCGAGCTTGGAATTCATCGTGAGTGGTCGGCCAACGAAAAAACTGCTATGGAATCGGCCATTGGAATGTCCTACGCTGGCAAGCGTGCGCTGGTTTGCTTTAAGCATGTGGGCCTAAACGTTGCTGCCGATGCGTTTATTAATGCATCTATCACTGGTGTAAACGGTGGGTTGGTTGTGCTTTGCGCCGACGATCCCTCGATGCACTCATCGCAGAATGAGCAGGATTCAAGGTTCTACGCAAAGTTTGCCATGATTCCAATCCTTGAGCCATCCAACCAGCAGGAGGCTTACGATATGACCTACTCGGCTTTTGAACTATCCGAGAGGCTTAATGTCCCTGTAATGCTTCGCATAACTACCCGTTTGGCCCACTCAAGGTCGGGTGTTGGTCGCAAAGAGGTAAAGGCTCAAAATGGTATGCGTTTACCTTCCGATCCGAGGCAATTCGTTTTGCTACCTGCCATTGCAAGGGTAAACTACAAGAAGCTGCTTAATACGCAACCCTTAATGGATAGTTTGGCCGAAGAGTCTCAGTTCAACACTTTATCCAAAGGGAAAAACAACAAGCTGGGGATTATTGCTGCAGGTATTGCCTATAACTACCTTATGGAGAACATTGCTGAGGGCGACTACTCAGTGCTTAAACTATCGCAGTATCCCATTCCGCCCAAGCAGGTGCGTGAGCTATACGAGCAGTGCGACGAGCTGCTGATTCTTGAGGATGGTTACCCAATTATTGAAGAAATGATCAAAGGTTTCCTTAACCTAGGCAAGCCAATTCATGGTCGTTTGGATGGAACAGTACCCCGTGATGGTGAATTGAACCCTGCTATAGTTGCCAAAGCTCTTGGCTTGGAGGTGTACGAAGGCATGCCAATTCCTGAAGTTGTAAAAAAACGTCCACCATCACTTTGCTTGGGTTGCGGACACCGCGATGTGTATATTGCCCTTAACGAGGCGCTCGAGGAGTACGGAACAGGACGGGTTTTTGCCGACATTGGATGCTATACCCTTGGCGCTTTAGCACCTTTCAATGCTATCAACTCATGTGTTGATATGGGCGCATCAATTACTATGGCCAAAGGAGCAGCCGATGCTGGTCTTGTTCCTGCCGTTGCCGTAATTGGCGACTCAACTTTTACCCACAGCGGTATGACCGGCCTGCTCGACGCTGTTAACGAGAATTCTCCCATCACCGTTATCATCTCCGATAACTCAACCACCGGAATGACAGGAGGACAAACATCATCGGCATTTGGACGCATAGTTGAGATTTGTAAAGGTATTGGCGTTGACCCTGAGCATATCCACGTGATGAACCCGCTGAAGAAGTTCCATGAGGAGAATGTTCAGATCATGAAAAAGGAGCTTTCATACCAAGGCGTATCGGTTCTAATTCCTCAGCGTGAATGTATCCAAACATTTGCACGCAGGAAGAAGGCAGAAAAAAAATCCGCTGGCAAAAACTAATCGGTTCACAGATAAAAAGCATAAATATGAAAACAGACATAATACTTGCAGGCGTTGGAGGCCAAGGAATTCTATCCATTGCGGCGGGCATAGGGTTAGCTGCTGTTAAAACTGGGCTATACATCAAGCAAGCCGAGGTTCATGGTATGAGCCAGCGTGGAGGCGATGTGCAGTCGCACCTAAGAATTTCCGACCAGCCCATCTCTTCGGATCTAATTCCACAGGGCAAGGCCCATTTAATCCTTTCGGTTGAACCCATGGAGGGGTTACGTTACCTTCCATTCCTTAGTAAGGATGGCTGGTTGGTAACTAACATTACCCCATTCAATAATATTACCGATTACCCCGAAGTGGATGCTATTCTGAAGGAGATTAAGAAGATACCAAACCACATTGCACTCGATGCCGATGCCATTGCCAAGGAGGCCGGTTCTTCAAGATCCTCTAACATTGTAATGCTGGGCGCAGCATCACCATTCATCGATATTGAATTTGATAAGCTAGAGGATGGCATACGCCAGTTGTTTGGCCGCAAGGGCAAGGAGGTTGTTGAGGTAAACCTTAAGGCTCTTCGTGCTGGCCGCGAGTTTTCGCAGAAAAACAGGTAGTAAGATTTTCTAGCACATATTACCCTAATGCACGGATTACACGGTTGCTAAACCGCTGTAGTCCGTGTTTTTTTAATCACAGATTAGTCATTAGGAGTTCTGCGAGCTAATGGCTTAGCTGGGTTTAACCCTCCCGATGAATCGGAACAAGCTGATTTAGAAAAACTAAAATTGTTAGCATTTATGATTACAATTTTTTTGTTTTTATTCATCAGTTTGTCAAATTAACACCCATATAATCAATGCATAAACTGTGTCTTTTTCTAAGGCGGTCAATAGAAAAAGAATCGCTAATGACAACCGGAGCGAAGCGTAGCTCAGCGTTAGCTAAATTTAGGTTAATAAGTTGACAACTATCACCTTATTGCAAAAGGAAGGTAAAAGCCAGTAGGCATAAGGGTATTGTTGATATGTTTTACCCTTTGTTAATATAATTTAATTCACATACTTACTTATTGCTTGCAATATTTAGTAAATTCGCCGCGTAAAGGAGCGTAACTGCATATGAAAGAAGACAGCGAATTTTATTACAACCCCGAGGAGGCCATGGAGATTGTGCAGAAGTATGAGGATATGCTTCGTCACAACCGTAGTTTTTTCTTCGACGTTGTAGATTTTGAAAATATAATCGATTACTACATAAGTTCCGACGACTCGCAACGGGCATCGGAGGCCGTGGATATTGCATACAATATGCATCCATACTCTTCCGAAATTCAGATGAAAAAGGCGGAACTGCTGGTGCTCGATAAAAAGTACGCCGAGGCTCTCGATATACTTAAAGTACTTGTAAAAATTGAACCCGAGAACAGCGAGATCCACTACCTAAAGGGGCAGTCACATCTAGCGCTGGGCGATCAAAAGAGTGCTCATGAGTCATTTTGGTATGCTACCAATTCGTACTCAGAAGATAAAGTGGATCTTCTTTACCGCATTGCATCCCTTTATCAGGATATTGATGAGGATAACTACGCCTTACGCTACCTATTGTATGCTCATAGCCTAAACAGGCGAGCACTTGGTGTTCTTTTTGAACTAGGTTTTTGCTACGAGCGCTTGGGCGATCTGCAGAAAAGCGAAGAGTATTACAACTTATATCTCGATATTAACCCATTCTCAACTAGTGTATGGTACAACCTGGGCATTGTTCATACCCGAAAGGGTGAATTTGCCAAGGCGCTCGAGGCTTACGACTTTGCTTTGGCTGTCGACCCAGTAAATGCATCGGCTTTACACAATCAGGCCAATACGTACGCTACTATTGAGAAGTATGCCGAAGCTGCCGAATCGTTTGTCGAGCTGCTTAAGTATGAACCCGAAAACCCTAGGATATTCGCCTCAATTGGTGAGTGCTTTGAGAAGCTTGGACAGTTCGATAAAGCATTTGAGATGTACCACAAGTGCCTTGAGTTTGATGCAGACTACGCCGACGCCTACTTTGGAATGGGCGTGGCTCACCTGAAGCAGGAACAACTTACCCAGGCGCTTGACAGCATGAAGAAAACCATATCGATTGAACCCGATAACTATGACTACTGGTTGGGGCTGGCCAAGGTGCTTTTTGAGATGGGATCGGACAAGGAGGCCATGGAAGCATACCGTGAGGCTTCCAGCCTTAATCCCGATGAGCCCGACGCCTACATCGGTATTGCCGAACTTCTGCTTTTTGAGGAGAAGTTTGTTTCGGTGGAAGAGTTATACCACGAGGTAAACGAAAAATTTTCTGATAATTCAGCGCTTAAGGTGTTGTATGCTGCAGCACTCTATTTGCAGCGCAAATCAAAGTTAGCCCTAACAGTGCTTAAGCAGGCAAAGAAACTTAACGTGTTTGCAGTTGATGAGTTTTTTGCCGTTGTTTCAATTATCGACGACCCAAAATTTCTACAGCAGCTAAAATCAATTTAGCCTTTATTTCTTTAACCTAAAGTACCTGAAAAATGTTAAAATCAATTCCTAATCTGCCCAGCCGGGAAGAGAAACCCCGTACCAAAGGTTTAACCATGGTAATGGACAAAGGGTTGAGCCAACGCGAGTTGGAAGATATGGTAAGCGTGGCCGGCGAATACATCGATATGGTCAAGTTTGGCTTTGGAACAGCATTGGTAACCCCAAATATTGCCCAAAAAATATCCTTTCTGCAGCAGAACGGAATTAAGCCCTACCTTGGTGGTACCCTTTTTGAAGCCTACATTGCCCGTAACATGTTCGACGATTATCAAAAGCTTCTTAATAAGCTCGGCCTCGAAATGGCCGAGGTATCTGATGGAACCCTTGAGATGCATCATGATATTAAGTGCGACTACATTAGCAGGCTGGCCAAGCAGGTAACTGTTATTTCGGAAGTTGGATCAAAGCAGGCTGGCGTTGTTATTCCCAATAGCGATTGGGTGAGCATGATGAAGAGCGAGCTCGAAGCAGGCTCATGGAAGGTTATTGCCGAAGCCCGCGAGGGTGGAAACATAGGGATTTACAAGTCGGATCATTCTGCCAACACCGAGCTAATTGACGATATTATGCAGAACCTTAGTATGGACGATGTGCTTTGGGAGGCTCCTCTTAAAAACCAGCAGGCTTGGTTTATCAACCTGCTAGGAGCCAACGTAAACCTTGGAAACATTGCACCCAACGAGGTAATTGCTCTTGAGTCGTTACGACTTGGCCTTAGGGGCGATACCTTCTTTCAGTATCTTAAGTAGGCGTTGCTGCTTTTACCTATCATTACTATGAATCATACAATTTTAAATCACATCATCTATGCCCTTAAGGGTATGGGGATGGGGGCTGCTAACGTAATCCCAGGTGTTTCGGGAGGTACCGTTGCTCTTATTACCGGAGTATTTGAGCGGATAATCAATGCCATTAAGTCGTTCGATGGCAAAGCCATTAATCTCTTCTTTAAAGGGCGATTTAAGGAGCTACTTGCTCATGTCGATTTTTTCTTTCTGCTTGCCCTTGGCGGTGGAATGATTATTAGCATTGTTAGCTTAGCTCGTATACTAAAGTTTCTTTTTGCTACCTACCCCATTTTTATTTGGGCATTTTTCTTCGGACTTATTTTAGCCTCTATATACTACGTGGGTAAGACAATCACGAAATGGAGCCTTAGCGTTGTTGTTTCGTTTATTTTTGGCTCAGCCATTGCCGTTTGGATTACATTCATGAATCCTGCAACACAAAACGATTCGTTCTTATACCTTATGGTATGTGGAGTGGTTGCGGTTTGTAGTATGATTCTACCTGGTCTTTCCGGATCGTTTGTGCTAATTCTTATGGGAAACTACGAGCTGGTTATGATTGATGCTGTAAACGAGGGAAATATTAGCGTGCTGGGGCCGGTTGTTTTGGGCGGTGTGGTTGGTATAATTACGCTTTCGCATCTGCTCTCATGGGTGTATAAAAGATTTAAGGATCAAACCATCTCCACCCTAACTGGGTTCATACTGGGCTCTCTTAGCATCCTTTGGCCATGGAAAAATGAAATACATAGGATGGATGAGGTTGGCAATCTATTGCTGAAGGATGGAGAGCCAATAGTGCAGGGGTACGATATGTTTATTCCCCATGCTCTAAATTCCGAAGTTGTTATTGCAATATTTTTAGCAATTGCTGGTTATTTGGTTATTGCCCTAATGGAGCGAATAGCCAATGTTAAGCCCAATGATTAACCCTAATATTACCTAGTATGAAAAAGTACACATTGTTTTTTGTAATGTCTATATTGATTTTCGGTAGCTGTTCAGTTACCGATAGGGCGATGCAAACCCCAAATTATCACATTGAGTTTTATAAGTCCGATTTCGAATACTCTCCACAGGTTACAGCCGAGGCAACTATGGTTAGGGTTTTGGGGATTGATTGGTCAAGGCTTTTCAATTGGAATTCAGCCACCATTTCAAATTCCAATGAGTTCTCATCGCCAAATCTAGATGTTTCAGTGGGCACAACCGTGTTGGTCGACCCCATAGTGGGTGTAGTATCAGCAATAATTCCTGTGCTAGGCGATCAGGTGAAGGGTGGGGTTCGGTCGTATGCCCTTTACAATTTAATGGCCGAAAATCCGGGATACGACGTGGTGGTTTATCCTCAGTACGAAGTAAAAAAGTACATAGTTCCAATTTTTTACTCCAAACGAACGGCTAAGGTAACAGCGCGTTTAGCAAAAATTAAATAGTAATTTTGGTGTCACTCAATTTGTAATAATGTTTAGGAAGTTATTCGCTTTTTATTTACTACTAGCTACTGCAGGAGGTACGGCCACAGGTCAAAACTGTACGGTTAAGCAGATCAACTTTAAGAGTGGAGAGAAGGTTACCTACAGAGCGGTTTACAATTGGGGTTTTATATGGGTAAATGCTGGCGATGTAGAGTTTCTTGTTCGTGATACCACATACATGCAGCAATCGGCGCTTCACCTTGTATCAAGAGGATGGAGCCTTAAAAAGTACGATTGGTTCTACAAGGTGCGCGACAGGTTCGAGTCCATTGTGCATCCTAAAACACTACAACCCTACTGGTTTGAGCGCGATACCTACGAGGGTGGTTTTGAGGCTTACAATCGGTACATATATAAACGTGATGAGGGTATCCTCGATATTATAAGCCATACTTCCGATAGGCCCTATAAGCGCGACTTGCTTCCCCTTAAAGACTGTACGTTCGATGTGGTTAGCGCCATATACTACTGCCGCACATTGGATTTCGACAAGTACAAAAAGGGTGATAAAATTCCAATCACTATGGCTATCGACGATGAGGTGTTCGATCTTTTCCTCAGGTATAAGGGTAAGGAGCGGCTTAAAATTCGCGATGGCACAGTTTTTAACACTATTCGCTTCTCGGCATTGCTTGTTGAGGGCACCATTTTTAAAGGCGGAGAGGATCTTGAGGTGTGGGTTACCGACGACGACAATAGGGTGCCCGTGTTGGTTGAGGCAAAGATCCTTGTGGGCTCGGTAAAAGCTGTGCTTACTGGTATGGAGGGATTAAAGCATCCCGTAACTTCAATTGTAAAATAGTAACCCTAGAATAATTTTCTTAATATTCCACTAATCTAAACCCTAAAAAATGAAGAAGTATTTCAAATCAGTGCAGGTACTTGCCCTGCTAGTGGCATTTACTATGCCTCTTGGACTTTTTGCATCGGATATCACCCTAAGGCTGAATTTTGACAAAGGGGCTGATGTTAAGTACAGCTCTGTAACAAAGCAAGTGATAACCCAAACCGTAAGCGGTATGCAGCAGGTGATTAATCAGGATCAGACCTTTGAGTTTACCGTAAGCCCCAAGGGTAAGGAGGCTAACGGTAATTTTAAAGCAGCCATTACCTTCAACCGCATTGCTGTTGATATGAAGATGCAGGGAATGGAGATGTCCTTCGATTCTGACGATGACTCGGGCAGTGCTGCGGCAAATCCTCAGTTCCTCGTTTTTAAAGCCATGGTGGGTAAAAGTGTTATGGCATTAGTATCGCCCATGGGCGAGGTGTTAGAGGTTAATGGCGTTGACGAAATGCGGAGTCAAATGATTAACGAGGTGGGTGGTGGTGCTCAGGCCGAGCAAACCATTGGTGCTGCCATAAATGACGAGGCTATTAAGCAGATGTTTGCTGGCGCTTTTGTTGCTTTTCCCGAAAAAGCAATTAGAACTAGCAGCAGCTGGACCGAGAATAAATCAATAGAGAATCAGTTCACGCTTAATACTATCAACAACTACACAGTTCTCTCGCTTAGCAACAATGAGGTTAAGCTAACCCTTTCGGCTACCATGTCTACCGTTCCTGGCAATAAAAGCAACATGATGGGAATGGAAGTTACTTATAACCTATTTGGAACCACATCGGGTACAATAACGCTTAATCCCAAAACCGGAATGATTAGCGAATCGGTAATGGATCAAAATATCAACGGCAGTATTGCCGGTGATATGATGGGCCAAAAGCTCGATATTCCTATGGCTATTACCTCAAAAACAACCGTAAAGCAGTTGTAGTATTAAAATTTATCGATTTTTTAAGGGGGATTTGCCGAGGCAAGTTCCCCTTTTTCGTTAGGGAAATACTTTTACTGCCAATCCCAGCTCAATGTAATCGGCAAGGTTCCAGTGTGTTTTCAGCGCTAGATGTGCCCACAGCCTAGGAGTTAGTTGGTAGCGTAACCCAACCCGTTGGTAAACCCACTGGTTTCTGATATCTCTGCTGAGGTTATGGTAGTATCCTCCAAAATGTAGGATAAGCGATAGCCGGTCGAGAATGATTTCGGCATTTGCTGCCACGCCTAGCTTGGCTAGCTCCCAGTCCGATTTGTATGCAACATTATTTCTTTCTAGAATGGCTCCGTGCGATTGGTCGCACATATAATCAAGTGAAGCACCGACTCTAAAAAGCGAAGACCATAATGGGTAGCTATATTCAATTGAACCTGAAGCAACATTGTACTTTGGGCCACCATAATCCAGAGCTTCTTTGTAAAAACCAGAAAATGTTAGTAATAACCTATTTTTAATGTCATCTTGTTGAGGTAGCCCATTATGTTCCATTTTGCTAATAATACCGCCATACCGTACTCCAACCGACATAAGCATGTAGTTTAATCCATAGTTAGGCTTTTTAACACTACCATTGGAGAAGTGAACCAAATGACCCCCTCCATAGAACCCTAGATTTGGACTTGCCTGATAGTTTACCCTTAGGCCCAAATCCACATAAACATTAATATGGGTAGATATGGCCGTGTTGAGGCTGTTGTGTAGGGGATGGTATATTTTAGGCATAAACCCAATGCCTGCTCCAGCATAGAAATCGGATGAGAATCGTTTGGTTTGCCTTACTACAGGAACGGCAATGAATGGCGATAATACATGCGAATTTCCCAGTGTATTGCTATGGCCTAAGTCCATTAACATATACGAAACGCCAACCGCTGGAAAGCGATATACGCTTTGCCATAGTTTGTCCCCACTGGTGTTCTGTATTAATGATACTCTTATTGCTTGTGCAGGTGATTGCTTAAGAGCGGCCATTTCGGGGTGATGATACTGTAGATAACCCCAGTAAAAGTCGAATGATAAGGCCTGATTGTTGAATGGTTCTGTGGGCTCAGGAATAATTGCCCAACCTCGGAAACTCAATATTAGTATGGTTAATATGATGGCGTAAAGACGTTGCATTGCAATTATTGCTTGTTGAGCTAAGGTAAACTTTTCTTCAATAAAAAAGGTTCTACCACGACTTTAATGGGTCGCTCATATACATTAAAATATTGTGTGTTTCAATATAAAGCAAAACCTTAGCAGTTCAATATTATCGGTGCGCTGCACCTGCTTTTTTCATTACAAGAGTTTCTTTTTACAAATATCATCGGTACTACGCACCTATACATTTTTGAACCATTTAAACATTAGCTGCAGAGCACCTGCCTGATGGCAGTCAGGGCGTAAATACTTGTAAAAAAGTTAAACAAATCCAACGGAGTAAGGTGCAGCGCACCGATAATATTATAACTACGTTAAGAATCTTCCATTAAAGTCGTGGTAGAACCATAAAAAAAGCAGTCGAAGTATATGACTGCTTTTATAGAGGGTATTTTATCTTTTTGATTATTGAATAAGCACTCGTTTTGCTACCCTATTACTCGATGTATTTACAACAACAAAGTAAATTCCACTTCGGATACCGTTTGGCCTATTCCATACCAGCGTGTTTTCACCTTGCAAAATGTTTCCTTGGTGAATTGTGGATAGTAGCCTGCCACTTATGTCGTAGAGTTTTATATCAACCTTTTCTGGCTTCTCAGAGTAAATGGACACATTCAGCTGGCTACTGGCTGGATTTGGCCATAGGTTTATGTCCATGGGTTTACCTATATTCTCAATAATGGGAGCATCCACAATGTAGTCTCCTCTGTTTATAGGTGATGTAGTGTAAATCCGATACTCGCTGGGCGCCATACTGAATGTTTGGCTTATATTGGTTATATCAACTTCGGTTTGGGTATAGTACTCGTGCCACTGGCCTGTATTGGGAAACGATACCGAAATATCCCTTCGCGTAACATCAAAGTTACCCACTATAACCACATTCATATCCTCATGCATAAGCGTAATTCTTTTGCCGGCGCCTGCTAACGAAACCGAGAAGTTATCGGTTGTAAATGCTGGGTAATCCTTACGCAGGGCAATAAGTTCGGCCCAAGTGCTGTATAAACTTCGTCTTCCTCCATCTTCAAAATATTCCCATCGAATGGGCTTTCTTCCGGTTCTGCCGTTCTGATCAATGGGAACCTCATAGCCTAGCTCACCGAACTGCCATATCATTTTTGGCCCGGGGATAGTGAAAAAGAAAACCCCAGCTAGCTTTTGTCGTGTAATTCCTACCCCCAATGTTTTAACATCATGGTACTGATTGCTGCTATTACCATAGGTAAGATTTTTGTACATCATCCTCTCCTCATCGTGGCTCTCCATATAGCCCACCAGATGTGGATAGTTGTAGCCCCTTTGCTTGTATGATACTTGATTGAAGTTGGATGTTGATAACCAACCCATACTGGCCTCAGAGTAGGCGTGGTTCATATTGCCCCAAATAAGCATTCCTTTGCCCTCAGAGGCTTTATACTCAGCTAGCTCACGTTCCTCAGTGTTGTCAGTAAAATGCTCAAGGATTACGTATGCGTTTGGATTTACTTCCCAGATGTAGTCGGCATAGCTTTTCAGTATGCCAATGCGTTGCTCGTCGTAGTCGGAGCCTTGGTTGCCTGTTTGGTCATTGGTAAATCCTTTGGTAAAATCGAATCGGAATCCATCTACCTTAAATTCGGTTAGCCAGAATTCGTTTACCCTATTCACAAAATCGATGGTGTAGGGGCTCTGGTGATCAAAATCGTATCCCCAGCACCAGGGCTCATGTGGACAAGTTTGGTTATACCATGGGTTATCGGCAGTTGGCTTTACGCCATCGAAATACATTTGAACCAATGGCGACTGGCTAAAGGAGTGGTTAAGCACCATATCAATAATAACCGCCATGCCGCGCTTATGGCACTCGTCGATAAACTTTTTGTAGTTGTTTTTAGTGCCGTAGGCCTTGTCGGTGGCAAAGTAAAAGCTTGGGTTGTATCCCCAGCTGTCGTTACCTTCAAACTCGTTGATGGGCATTAGCTCAATGGCGTTTACGCCAAGGGTTTCGAGGTAATCGAGCTTGTCGAGAACAGTTATGATGTAATCGTCATCAACAAAATCGCGGATATGTAGCTCGTAAATAATCAGTTCACCCTTGGGTGGAGCAACAAAATCGGTTACTTCCCACTGGTACTCTTCGGGTGCAATTTGAAGAACCGAAGCAATTCCCGTGGTTTTTCCCTCGGGATAGCTAATTAGGTTGGGATAGGTTTTGTTGCTAATATACTTGTCCCAATGATCGCTCACCTTCTCGGTGTAAGGATCAGCTAGCTTAATCTCCCCATCTATCCAGTACTGATAGATATACTCCTTTGCAGGCTCTAAGCCTGTTATAGTTAACCAGTGGTGCTTACCGTCGGGGGTGCGGTTCATTAAGTAAGTTTCGTCGAGTAGCCAATCGCTAAAATCGCCAATGGCGAAAACAAACTCCTTTTTGGCCGGGGGATCGTGTAGCACAAGGGTTACCTCATCGTTTCCGGTTATGTTAATGCCAGGTATAACTCCCTCCGGTAGGCTGGCTACGGGCACATCGCCACCAAGTACATAGAAGTAGCTTGAATCGGCTACTTCTTCAGTTCCGTCGGTGGCTACAGCCTTTACCCATTGCAACCCGTGGTTGCTAATGGTGTGGGTATATTCAATTTGGTTGGTAGATGAGGTGGATACCTCGTTACCATCAATAAAGAGTGAAATACTTGTTGAGTTATTTGCCTGAACATCAACAGTAACATTGCTCCCAAATGCATAGAAAGGTTTTTCCTTATCGGGGGATTTTATCTTTACCGATAAACCCTCTTCCACAACATCTAAATAGATATCGGAACCCCCAGTAGCCCTGCCCGTTTTAGTACCATCTGTATTTCTAAAAACAAAAGCGAGTTTTTCAATAGTTTCATTTTCAGGAACACCATAGAATTCCCTTATGTTGGGGCTTAAGCTAAGAGTGTAAATGTTTTCGCTAGTTTTGGTTAACTTTGCCTTTTCCAAGTTGACGTTCCATGCGGCAATGACATATCTCCAGTCTGATAGATCAGTGCTTTTATTGGTGATAACGCCGGTATGAGCGTAAACATCGTCACCTGAATAGTCCTTTAGCCCACCGTTTCCTTGATCGGCATGGAAAGTAATAATCACAGCATCCGAAGACGTTGGAAGGGCAGGTTCTGAAGTTATTTGACTGAAACCTAGCAACGTTAGTGAGGTAAATAGTAGAGATGTAATGTGTCTTTTCATACGCATTAATTTATTGTATGATACTCGTTGGTATAAGAAGCATCGCAGTTAAGGGGTCAAGGGTAATAGCACTACCTTTTACAGTTTCTCCTGTAATAAGATTAAGGAATCCCGAGTTCTTGTCAATTGGAAAATCAACAGGATATGTTTCTAGATTGAAAAGCACGTATAGGGTATCTGTTTCATTAAATCTTTTATAAGCAAGTGTTTTGCCATTGGCTATTATGAATTCAATATCTCCGTTAGATAAAACTTGATTGTTTTTTCTGATTTCGATTAACTTCTTGTAGTAGCCAAACATCTCGTTATTAAATTTTACCTCATCAACTGCCTTGTCGTGGGGTGTAACACCATACCTTGTTTCTGGTTCAAATGAAAAATCTGACCACCAGAGTGGCTTTCGACAATCGGGGTCATCGGCTCCCCACATTCCCATTTCCTCACCGTTCCAAATATGTGGTGCCCCAGGAATAGTGAATTGGTGAAGTAGGTATAGCATTACTCTTTGGTAAGTGTCACTATCGGGTTTTCCTGCTATGTAGTGTGGATTATCGTTCAATTTCACACCGTATTTATATTTACTTGGGTTGGCAAAGCATGTTAGTAAGCGAGGAGAATCATGTGTTGTAGCTGTGTTCATCATCGCATTTCGGAACTCTCTACCAACCCTTCCCCATTGAAAATTGAGGCTATCAACAAGTTGTTGGGCGTCAATCTCAAAATCGGATTTGGAAAAGAAATATTTTGCTGGTCTATAGGCTTGGTAGAACATCACGGCATCAAACACATCGCCCTTAAGGTATGGAGTAGGATCCATTAATGTGTTAGGCCAATTCTCCCACCATATCTCCCCAACAAGGTACGCTTCAGGTTTAATATGCTTTACAAGTTGTCGGTATTCTCTCCAAAAGCCCAGAGGGATATGATCTGCTACATCTAAGCGGAAACCATCAATACCCTTTGAAGCATCACCATTGGGAGCTAACCAGCGTTTTGTTACCTCAAATATATGGTCTTTAATTTCTGGATGAAGATTTCCTTCAAAGTAACTACCATGCCTCATATTCCCCACAACATCAATTTTCTTAAACTCAGGTAGACTTTTTATATTGAGCCATCCCTTATAATCAAATTCGTTATTCTGTGTTTCGGGATTGTTGAAAGATATAATCTCGTACCAATCCATATTTTTTGAGTTGGTTTGGTTATTTACAAGATCTTTCCATGCCCAGAATTCAACCCCAGTGTGATTCCATGAGTAATCGAGAACAACCCTAATGCCTCTATTTCGCAGTTCCTCAACCAGCTTAAGAAACATCCGGTCGGCAGCTGTCCATTTCCATGTGTTGGGGTTGTTTGGATCCTCAGATCGTATAATTTTCATATCTCCTTCTGGGTCTGGACCAAAATTCACATCAATGTGGTGGTAGTTTCTTGCGTCGTATTTATGTAGCGAAGGGGCATCGTTGAGAGGATTAAAATATATAGCTGTAATGCCAAGATCTGAGAGGTAGTCTAGATTGTCAAATATGCCTTGGAGATCCCCTCCGTATCTTCTGAGCTGAAGACGAGCATAGAAATCCATTCCAAGATCTTTTGCCCAATCATCTTCCTTATACCAGTTTTGCTCCCAGGGCGTAATATGCCAATTTGAGGGAATATCAAAAAAATCCGATTCGGCAAATATAGTTTCTGGGGTTGGGTCGTTAGAAGGGTCTCCATTTCTAAATCTCTCAACAAAAATTTGATACCAAACAACATCTTGAGCCCATTCTGGAGGCAAGCTATGGGCTATATTATCAGTAGAGCTAGTACATGAGGCTAGATAGACAAGACTTGCAAGGAGTATTATTTTTCTCATCCTTTTTATTTTAGTGAAAAGGTTGCCCTGCGCTTGACAAGGCAACCTTTTAAGATTATAAATTAGAAGCGAAGGGTTAATACATCGTAATCCACTTCTCCTCAACGTCAATTGTTATGGTGTACGTACCTGCTGGTCCTTTGAACCAAAGATTTTCATCGCCGTCCTCACGGTCGGGTTGAAAAGCATTCTCCAAATACTGTTCAGGTACCGAGGTGAAGAATGGGAAGTTGTAACCATCACCCCAATCTTGCTGCTTAAGGAAGCGGAAGCGATCTACCTCAAATTCTGTAGTTACTCTATATCTGTTTGGAGCAATATTTATCATAGCTAGAGCATTGGCTGCATCCCATCCTACTTCAGTAACTGCAGCTCCAACCAAATAAATATGGGTTCCATCATCGGAGTATGGTAGGTCGAGTTCAACGGTTTTTTTCTCAACATCCACTGTTATCACATAGGTGCCAGGAGTTCCCTTGAACCAGAGGTTCTCGTCTCCATCCTCACGGTCAGGTTGAAGGGCATTCTCTAGCATACTGTTAACATAACCGGTGAAATATGGGAAGTTGTAACCATCACCCCAATCTTGTTGTTTAAGGAATCTGAATCGATCGTTTTCAAGTTCAACAGTAGCCCTATATACATAAGGTGCGATATTAACCAACTCTTGTGCATTAGCAGCATCCCATCCCACTGCGGGTACAGCAGCACCTACAATATATATGCGAGTTCCATCATCAACTGTGCCGTCATCAGAAGCAGGAGTCATTGTGATAGTTTTTGCACCAAGGTCAACTGTGATAATATAACTTCCAAGTTCTCCTTTAAACCAAAGATTATCATCTCCATCCTCACGATCCGGTTGACGAGCATTCTCAAAGTACTCTTCAGGCACTGAAGTGAAGTAGGGGAAATTGTATGATATAGGATTCCAATCTTTTTGACCAAAGAAACGGAAACGCTCATTTGTGAAGGTTGTTGTTGTACGGTAAGTGTCGGGAGCAATATTTACCATCTCAACTGCTTCGTCAGGATTCCAACCAGCAGGAACCGCAGCGCCAATCATATATATCCGTGTTCCGTCATCGGTTGTGCCATCTGCAGCAATCTTGTATGGTATGACTTTGATCGTTAGGCTTTCCGATGCCAAGGTTAAACTAGTGGAATTAACTAGTGCAACAACTTTTATGAATGCGTCAGCTTCTTCAAGAGGTTCGAATCCAAGAGCAAGTAAAGCTCTATTAAGGTTGACAACAGTTGTCGAAAATATCCCGTCTTGCTTGTTGAAAGAGGCATCGATTGTACTAGCCTCAGTGAAAGTTGACTCGCCAGACACCTCTAGTTTATATTCAGTTGCAACAGTAGTTGAGAATTGAGCTAGACTAATCTCAAAGACAATGTTATCACTAGCATTAGCAGCCAGCAGTTCAAATTGGGTGTTAGCGGCTGGACTTGTTATAGCTGGTGGTGTTGATTCCTCGAGGTCGAGAATATTTTTCAGGTCGTGCTCACATGCCGAAAGCATGAAGAGACCTACAAGTGCTAATATTATAAACTTATACTTTTTCATGTTCGTTCAATTAGTTGGTGTATTGGTCGTTTTGAATTAGATTAGGATTGGCGCTAAGTTCTGCCGACGGAATTGGGAACAAGTTTCTGTAGGTCTCGGTAGCTCTTCCTTCCTTAACGTTTCCTTTCCAAGTCCAGATGTAATCGCCACCTGTTAACTTTCCGAAGCGAATTAGGTCGGTTCTGCGATGTGCTTCCCAGTATAACTCACGAGTCCTTTCATCAAGAATGAAGTCAAGAGTTAACTCAGCATCTACTATCCTGTTGGTAGTATTCTCAAATGCCCTGTCGCGAAGTTCATTAATATAATTAAGAGCAATCGCTCTACTGCCACCTTGTCCTCCCCTTAGCACAGCTTCAGCATACATTAGATATGCATCGGCAAGACGAAACATAGGAAAGTCTGTGCTAGCAAAATCACCTTGTTGGTTAGGAGCATCGTCACCAGTTGAGGTTAAGTTTGTGAATTTTGTTACCCCAATCCCATGGTTGAAAGTTCCTACATTTTCAATTTCCCATTTCCAACTTTTATCTGGGTTAAACCAGAAATGCGCTCGTTTATCTGCTCTGGCAGTGAATGCAGGGTCTGCTGGGGTGAAGTCGCTTTCTTGTATTCCAAATGTTTCAACAAGATTGCTTATGGTTCTAATTCCGCCCCAAGCACCCACTCCATTGGATGGCATATCGCTTCCCCTAGCAGCGTTAAGAATAAATGTCATTCCACCATAACCTTGTATGTGAGTGGCATCAAAAGCAATAGGGAAAATGATTTCTGGACTATTATTGTTGTCTGAACAAAACATTCTCTTGTAGTTGGGATCAATGCTGTAACCGCCCTCTGTTAACACCTTATTTAGGTAGGTTAGCGCCTCAGTGTATTTAGGTACTCCTATATAAACTTCTGCATTTAAATAGAGTTTGCTCAGTAGCATCCATGCTGCAACTCTATCAACTCTTGCATATTCATTTGCTTGAGGTTGTGCAAGTAGATCTTCAATCTCCATAAGTTCTTCTTCAATGTAGTTAAAAAGATCAGATCGTGTTATGCGTTCAGGGAAGAATGCGCCGGGTTTATCATCATCAGTAACAAAGGTCACATTTCCAAACATATCAATTGCATGCCAGTAGGACAAAGCCCGAAGGAAACGAGCTTCAGCTTGATATAGGCCTAGATCTGTAAGGAATTGTTCTGAGGCTTTATCTTGGGCATCATCAGTAGCTCTAATAAATTCGTTGGCTAATGATATAGCATAGTAGATTCTTGAATACATAGCTGCTATAAACACATCATTGGGCGACCAAGTATGCCAATGGAAATCCTTAATAGTAGCATCATCCCAAGCCATAATAGTTTCATCAGTAGGGAGTTGTTGTAGTCCCCAGTACTGACGAAGATAGTTACCAAAGTTCATATCTATACCAATGATATCAGGGGTTCCGTCGGATTGACCACTAACAGCATAGGTTGCGTATATACGAGCCAATGCCTGCTTGTAGGAGTATTCATCTTTGAAAACATTGGTCGAAGTTGCCTCGTTTGGATCTATTGGCTCTACATCCAAATCTTTCATGCAAGCTGTGAATGTGGTGGTTACAGCAATTGCAAGGATTAATAAATACTTTATTTTTTTCATACTAAAAAAGTTTTAGCAATTAAAAGTTAAAATTCAAACTCAACATAAAGACACGAGGTCTTGGGTATATGTTGTTGTCAATACCCCCGTCTACTTCAGGATCTAGACCAGTGTATTTAGTAATTACAAATGCATTCTGAACCGTTACAGCAATTCTACCATTTAGTTTCTCTGCCATAAGATTGTTAAATGTGTAACCGAGTGTTATGTTGTCCATTCTAAAGAATGATGCATCCTCAAGGTAAAAACTGGACCAGTACTGTGCAGTAGTGAATTGAGAGCGGGTCACGGCAGTTGGTATATTGGAAAGATACCCAGATTGGTTATAAATGTTTTGATATAGAGCTCGATTTGAAGCATTATTGTTATATACATCATTTCCAATACTCAAGCGTCCCGCAAATGAGAAGTCAAACTCCTTGTACCTGAGATCAGAGGAGATACCAATTAAGAAATCAGGTGTTGGTGTACCCAAAAAGAACTTGTTGTCATTGTTCCCAGAAACATTGCCTCCAAGGCCTGTCTTGTCAATGTAAAGACCTTCAATAGGCATTCCATTGGTGTCGTATACTTGCTCGAAAAGTAAAAATGTGTTTGATGCTTGATTCACCGTATTCCACATCACCCTATTTCCAACACCGCCAGCTATATCACCCAATGCATATCCTGCTGAAGGATCGTCAAAACGGGAAAGCGAAGTGATAGTGTTTTTATTTGCAGAGAAGTTTGTTCCGATTACCCAACTCAAATCAACGTTTGATACAACTCGATAGTTGAGTGACAATTCAATACCTTGGTTCTCAAGTGAACCAACATTAGTTGTGAGGAAATTAGAGAAGTTTGTTCCAGCAGCAATGGGAACTTCAGCGATAAGATCCTTAGTCTCCCTATGGTACACATCAAATGAACCAGTGAAACGATTGTTGAATAATCCAAAATCAAGACCGATATTATAGGTTGTAGTTTCCTCCCACTTAAGATCAGGGTCATAGGGGTTTGGTCTTAGAGTTGAAATATATTCATCACCAAACTGATAGTGGAATCCCAACTCGCTCTCACGATAAACAGGAATGTAAGGGTAGTACCCTCCAGGGATATCCTGTTGTCCCGTGATACCATAACCTAACCTTAACTTCAATTCACTTATCTCTGAAATTGATGAAAGGAAAGCTTCTTCATTGATTTTCCAGGCAAGGGCTGCTGCGGGGAATAAACCCCAGCGATTCTCCTTACTAAATCTAGATGAACCATCGTTACGCAAAGTTGCTGTAACCAGATAACGATCGAGCAACGAGTAATTTAATCTACCAAAGAATGAAACGAGGAAGTTCTCGTTTTTGTAAGATGTACTTCTTGCGCCAATGTACTCACCATTGGTTGCTTCCCAAGGACGATTGGATCTTTCCCCTGAACGATAGAAGTGTTGCCAACCGTAACCAACGGTTGCATCAATCCGATGTATGCCGATTTCATTGTTGTAGTTTAGGTATAAGTCTAACAGTTTGTTTCTGCGAAGATCAGAGTAGTTCTGAACATTTGATGCAGGCTCCCTAGTTGCCCATGAGGCTCTTAGGTCAGTGTTATTATGCCCCTCGCTTTCAGAGAATTCCAAGCCAGTATTCAAATTTACCCTTAGCTCGGGGAGGAATGGCATTGTGTAGTCAAGTTGTATGTTACCAATGGCAGACTGAACCATAGACTTATTATCCCGATAAGAAATCCTTGCCAAAGGGTTGTGCGTGGCAATATTGATAGCATCGCCATTAAGTTGATCGGTTTCGCCGAGTTCAATCCATGTGAAGTAGCCACCGTAGCGGGTGTTATCATTGTAAATAGGCTGGGTTGGATCGAATTCAAAGGCTGAGTAGATAGCGTCAGTGTTTGAGAAATTGTTCCTAATGTCCATCCCCTTCATATTAACTGTAACCTTAAGGCTATTATCAAAGAAAGTAGGAGTAGTATTAAGAGAAATGGTGGTTCTGTTTAATCCAGATTCTTGCAGTAGACCATTTTCAATGGTGTGACCAACAGAGGCACGATAAGGAACCCCTGCATAGCCTCCATATAGACTTACACTATGGTCCGTGGATACTGAATTTCTGTAGATCTGGTTCTGCCAATCTGTATTAGAATCTCCAAGTCGATCTACTGCAACTGTTGAAAGCCCATGGTTATCAACCCTGTCCTGAACTAGTTCCCTAAACTCGTCCCCATTAAATAAATCATGGTATTTCATCATTTGACCAAGGGAAACATTGCCAGAGTAACTTACATTTAGGCCATCCTTAATCCCTTTTTTTGTGGTGATTATGATAACACCATTCGATGCACGAGAACCGTATATTGCAGTTGCAGAGGCATCTTTTAGTATTGTCATAGACTCGATATCATTGGGATTGATCGTCGATAGTTGGTTAGCTAAACCTGCCACACCACTATTATCTACAGGGAACCCATCAATAACGACAAGGGGGTCGTTGGATGCTCGTAGTGATGAGCCCCCCCTTATTCTAATGGTTGAACTAGCACCTGGTTCTCCACTCTTTGAAGTGATAAGCACACCAGGGATCTTACCTGTGATTAACCCTTGAGGGGAACTTATGGCTCCCTTGTTGAAGTCATCTGCTCCAATAACATTAACCGACCCTGTAGCGTCGCTCTTCCTTATTACACCATAACCAATAACCACTACTTCATCAAGGGTTTCAATTGCTTGAACCATGGACATATTAATGGTTGTCCTGCCATTTACCGCCATTTCAACTGTTTCGTATCCAATATACGAGAATACTAGTGTAGCGGTAGGCTCTACATTTATTGTGTAGTTACCAAGTGCGTCGGTAGTAGTCCCTAAGCTTGTGCCCTTTACTACCACGGTTACACCAATAAGACCTGAACCATCTAAGGCATCAGTAACTTTACCCGTTACGTTTTGTGTTTGCGCCCAAGCCGTATGTTGGGAGAATGCAAGCAGCAATAAAAGCGTAACACATTTAAAAACAGTACTCTTCTGTTTCATATTCAAATTAGTTTGATTTGATAATTAATTAAAGGTTTGGCTACTCTTAAAAATTCCAAAATCTTTCACAATTAACAAAAAATTAACATTGAGTACCTATAGATACAACTTTAAAAACCTTAAAATCACTGCAATCGTTAACGCAAACGAGTGTGCAAACGTTTGAAATTTAAACGAATGTTTAGGTTGATTTTTGTGTTTATTGAACAACAATTGACACAAAAACTTTGTTCATTGTGGCTTTATGGCTATATTTGGTTGGGTTAAAATATCAAAATGACCATAACTAATTTTACGATATGAAATCACCGAATGTAACCATCAAAGATATTGCTAGGCTGCTGGGTATTAGTCCATCCACAGTTTCTAGAGCGCTTAAGGATCACCCAGATATCAGTCAGGCCACCAAGGATCAGGTTAATAAGCTCGCCGCAGAGATGAACTATCGACCAAATCCGATAGCACTTAGCCTTAGAAATAGGCGGAGCAATGTGATTGGTGTGGTAATTCCTGAGATTGTACACTTCTTTTTCTCATCGGTAATTAGTGGAATTAATAAGGTGGCAAACGAGCATGGTTTTAGCGTAATGGTTAGCCAGTCGAGTGAGGATTTTGAGAAGGAGGTTGAGGTATGCGAAACTTTTCGTCATAGTATAATCGATGGACTGCTGATTTCAGTGTCGAAGCACACCACCGAATATGAGCATCTACGAAGGCTCGATGAGGAGGGCATACCCGTAGTGTTTTTCGATAGGATGATTGAGGAGTTTAACGCCGACAGGGTGCTGATAAACGATTACGAAGGGGCTTTTGAGGCTACCCAATATTTAATAGTGGAGGGCCGTAGAAGAATAATGCATTTTGCTGGGCCCCAAAGCCGATTAATTGGAAAGAATAGGCTTAAGGGATACCTTGAAGCCCACAGGAAAAATGGGGTGGTAATTGATGAGTCGCTTGTAATTAATTGCGATAATTTTGAGAGTGCCTTGGTGCAAACCCAAAGAATAATTGACGAAGGCGTTAAGTTTGATGCCATTTTTACTGTCAATGATTTTACGGCTGCAGGTGTGGTTAAAACCCTAGTGAAAAATGGGATTAAAGTGCCCGAAGATGTTTCGGTTATTGGGTTTGGAAATGATTACATGGCCGAAATGATAGAGCCGACGCTAACCACAGTTTGTCAACCTGGATTTACTATGGGCGAAAAGGCCATGCAAATGCTAATCAACCGGATTAACAGCGAGAAAACTCTTGAGCCAAAGACAGAAGTGCTGCCAACGAAACTTATTATTAGAAATACAACCAAGAAAAGGTGATTATACCATTGTATATATAGTAACATTTTCTACAGAGAGTTTTCTCAAGAATTTTAAGGCCTAGTTTATACTATTGTGTGGGGTGATTCATTGTGATGAATCGCCTTTTTTTTGTTTTATCACAAAAAAATATTAAAAATTATCGCCCCATCGTAAACGATTGAAATAGCGTTTTGGTCGATAATTGGCTAGCGGTTAGAAGTTTCAACGCTTCGAAATATTTGCAGGGAAACAATTTTCGTCCTATATTTGACTGGCTACATTTTACCCCTTCCAAAATCTTTCCAATTCCTGGAAAAGATATTTCTGTGCATATAACTATAATATTATATCGTGATGACAAAGCGACCTCGTTTATCATTTTGGCAGATATGGAATATGAGTTTTGGATTCCTAGGTATCCAGTTTGGATATGCTCTGCAAAACGCCAATGTTAGCCGAATTTTCGAGACTCTTGGCGCTAATATCGATGCCATTCCAATTCTTTGGATTGCTGCTCCAGTCACAGGACTAATTATTCAGCCCATCATTGGCCATATGAGTGATAACACATGGGGCCGGCTTGGTAGGAGGAGACCCTTCTTTTTAATAGGAGCCATTTTAGCATCGGCTGCTTTAATATTTATGCCTAACTCACCCGTTCTATGGGGTGCTGCTGGAATGCTCTGGATTCTAGATGCATCAATAAATGTATCGATGGAACCTTTTAGAGCTTTTGTGGGCGATATGCTCCCCAGCGAGCAGCGCACTAAGGGCTTCGCTATGCAAAGTTTCTTTATTGGAACAGGTGCTGTAATTGCATCGGCACTACCTTACATTTTAACCGAGTGGGTTGGTGTGGCTAACACCGCCCCCGAGGGGCAAGTGCCTCCATCGGTTAAATGGTCATTCTACCTAGGGGCTATAGCCTTCTTTGGTGCTGTAATTTGGACTGTTTTTAAAACCAAAGAGTACTCTCCCGAGGAGCTTAAATCTTTCGAAGAGGCAGAACAGGCTGAGGTTCGTGAAAAAACAGGGACGGACTCCATATTGAAGCATGAGGAGTTACCCTCGAATATATTCTTTAAGCATAGCTTTATTTGGCTTATCGTTGGTCTTCTACTTTCGTTTGGTGTTTGGTATTTTAACCTCGACCCCAAATTGTATATTGTTACCGTTGGCATAGTTGTATTTGGTGTAATTCAGCTAATAGTAGCATTACTAAAAAAGTCGGGCAAGAACAAAGGTGGCCTTGTGGTGGTTATAAACGACCTGTTTAATATGCCCAAAACAATGGGCCAGCTGGCCGTGGTTCAGTTTTTCAGCTGGTTTGCTCTTTTTGCCATGTGGATTTACACCACTGCAGGTGTTACCAGCCATATCTATGATATGAAGATAAGCCAAGGGGAGTTTAATCAGCTTAAGATTGAGCAGGAGAGGCTTACCGAAACTGCCGCATCATCTGACTTTAGATTTACTGTTTTCGAAGAGGAACTCGAAAAAATTGAACAACATTTTGCCAAAGGCAAAACTGAAGTTGCTGTCCCTCTCCGAATGGTAAACCTTTTCCTCAGAGAAGGGGCTAAAGCCGAGTCGAGTGATGAGATACGATACGAAAACGTTTATCAGATAGATGAGTCGCTGTTCAATCGGTTCATCGTAATTCTGAGGGAGTATAATACTGGTGCAAACTGGGTAGGTATTTGCTTTGCAACTTACAATGGATTTGCTGCCATTATGGCTTTTCTACTGGTGATTATTGCCAAGTACACTAGCCGTAAGTTAACCCACTCCATTTCGTTGGTTGCTGGCGGTATAGGGCTTGTATCTATCTACTTTGTAACCAACCCAACAATGCTACTTGTTTCAATGTTGGGCGTTGGTCTGGCTTGGGCGAGCATCCTGTCTATGCCCTACGCAATTCTTGCTGGCTCACTACCGTCAAATAAGATGGGAACCTATATGGGCATCTTCAACTTCTTTATTGTAATTCCCCAAATACTTGCGGCTAGTATCCTTGGCTTCTTTGTTGGAACTGTTTTCAGTGGTCAGGCTATCTACTCCTTAATACTTGGTGGAGCCGCGATGATTATTGCTGCAGTTTCGGTAATGTTTGTAACCGATAAAGATGACATTGCTGCCCACAGCTAAGGGGAGCACTACTTAATTTTGATTTTTAAATAGCGAAAACAAAACACATATTATATGAATCCATACTTAAAGCACGATGAGTGGTGCATTATTGAGGAGGGGTTTAATCCTGAGAATACTCGTGCATCTGAAAGTATTTTTAGCATCGGCAATGGTGCCATGGGCCAACGAGCCAATTTCGAAGAGCAATATAGTGGCTCAACTCTCCCCGGCAGCTATGTGGCAGGAGTATACTATCCCGATAAAACCCGTGTAGGCTGGTGGAAGAATGGTTACCCCGAGTACTTTGCTAAAGTTATTAACTCAACCAACTGGATTGGTATTGATGTCGATATTAATGGGGAACCGCTAGATCTTGCTCAGTGCAACGTTGATGAATTCCGCCGTGTGCTCAACATGAAGGAAGGTTACCTTGAGCGTACTTTCATTTGTGAGATGCCATCGGGGGTGAAGGTTGCCGTGTCGGCAAAACGGTTCTTAAGCATTGTTAATTCTGAGCTCGGAGCCATTCGATACTCCATTAAGCCCCTTACGGCCAATGCCGATATTGTTCTTAAACCCTACCTCGATGCTGATGTTAGCAACGAGGACTCGAACTACGGCGAAAAGTTTTGGGATGAGGTAGAGCAGAAAGCCACCGATAATGAGGCTTTTATTGTTACCAAAACCAAGAAGCTCGATTTTCAGGTTGGCCATGCCATGCGATACAACGTGTATCTCGATAACGAGAGGCAAAACATAAGCCCCGAAATTGTTAGCCGAGAAAAATATGTTGGTTCAAAGGTAACTGTTGGTGCAAAAGCTGGCCAAGAGGTTACTGTTTATAAGTACGGTGCAGTAATCTCAAGCCTAAACCACGCTAAGGATACATTCCCAAAAGCGATGGCTAGCTTGCTCGATCAAGCTATATCTAAGGGCTTTGATGAGATGCTGAACGATCAGGCCTTGGCCTGGGCCGATGTGTGGGCACATAGTGATATTACCATCGAGGGTGATGTGGCAGCACAGCAGGCCATTCGTTTCAATATCTTCCAGCTAAGCCAAACCTATACGGGTAAGGATGAGAGGCTAAATATTGGCCCCAAAGGATTTACCGGCGAGAAGTACGGTGGTTCTACCTACTGGGATACTGAGGCTTACTGTCTGCCCTTCTATATGATTACCCATGGACAAAAGGTTGCTCGTCAGCTATTGCTATACAGGTATAAGCAGCTTGGTAAAGCTATCGAGAATGCTGAAAAGTTAGGCTTCTCGGATGGGGCTGCTCTTTTCCCAATGGTAACAATGAATGGTGAGGAGTGCCACAACGAGTGGGAAATTACCTTCGAGGAGATTCACCGAAATGGAGCCATAGCATTTGCCGTTTACAACTATGTGCGCTATACTGGCGACAAGAGCTACCTGGCCAATTTTGGCCTTGAACTCCTAATTGCCATTGCACGTTTCTGGGCGCAAAGGGTTAACTTCTCACAGGAGAAAGGTAAGTACGTTATGCTTGGCGTTACCGGGCCAAATGAGTACGAGAACAATATCAACAACAACTGGTACACCAACCTAATTGCCACTTGGTGTATGGAGTATGCCGATGAGGTGGCTGCGTACGTTAAGCAAACCGAACCCGAGAAGTATAATGCCTTAGCTCAAAAAATTTCATTCGACGAAGGCAAAGAGCTGTCGAAGTGGAAAGATATTCGTGACAATATGTTCTTCCCTGAGGATGAGAAGTTAGGCATATTCCTTCAGCAGGAGGGGTATATGGATAAGGAGCAAATACTTGTTAAGGATCTCGACCCCAAGCAACGACCCATTAACCAAAAATGGAGTTGGGATCGCATTCTTCGTTCTTGCTTTATCAAGCAGGCCGATGTGTTGCAAGGATTATACTTCTTAGAGGATAGGTTCGATTTGGATACTATACGCCGTAACTTCGAGTTCTACGAGGCGCGTACGGTGCACGAGTCTTCCCTTTCGCCTTGTGTACACTCCGTGCAGGCAGCTCTTATAGGTAATATCCATAAAGCTTACGAGCTATACCTACGCACCTCTCGTCTCGATTTGGACGACTACAACCACGAGGTGAAGGAGGGGTTACACATTACCAGTATGGCTGGCACCTGGATATCGATTGTAGAGGGCTTTGGCGGAATGCGAGTGAGGGATAATAAGCTGGTATTTAATCCGCTAATCCCAGAGCAATGGAAGTCGTATAGCTTCAAGGTGTGGTTCAGAGAGAATGTGCTTAAGGTTAATGTGAATGGTAAAGCTATAACCATTACAAACGAAGAAGGGCCTTCAATTACAGTTACAGTATTTGGCAAGGATCAAGTTATTGCGTCCAGCTCATCGGAGCAAATTACTAAGTAGAAATTTGATTCTTCTCGAATTGCCAAAATTAAGAGGTCCTCAAATGTTGAGGATCTCTTAATCTTGTGTAACTTTGATATTCATCTCACCTTATTACTCAATAGGGAATGGAGCATATCTATGTTTTTGCCACGTTAATAGTTGTTCTTGGGCTATTTGTCTGGGGACGAGTAAGGCACGATTTTGTTGCTCTTATAGCCCTATTCGTACTAATTGTATTTGGATTAATTCCCGCTGAGGACGCATTTGCCGGTTTTGGACACCCTGCTGTGATTACCGTTGCAGCGGTTTTAATTATTGGTAAAGCGCTTGAGTACTCCGGGCTAATCGATATTTTGGGTAGTTGGGTTACCAAGGTGGGCAATAGCCTTACGCTACAAATTCTCACCCTTTCGGTTTTGGTGGCAGTTGCATCGGCCTTTATGAATAATGTGGGCGCTTTAGCCATACTCATGCCCGTTGCCCTGCATATTGCCAGGAAAAGTGGAAATCCGCCCTCGTATCTGCTTATGCCCATAGCTTTCGCTTCGTTGCTTGGAGGGATGACAACGCTTATAGGTACTCCACCCAATATTATTATTGCCACTTTTCGAGCTGAGGAGATGGGTGAGCCTTTTGGTATGTTCAGCTTCTCACCTGTGGGCGTGGGGTTAACCCTGGTTGGTCTTATCTTCATTGTTATTGTAGGATGGAGACTTCTACCCAAGCGCGCTGCTAAAAAATCGGAGTCGAAAAGTTTTGAAATCGACGATTATATCACCGAGGTAAGGGTTGCTAAAGAGTCGAAGCCCTTGGGCAAAAGCATTGCAGAGCTAGAGAAGATTTCTAAGGCTGATGTGCAGATACTGGGGTTGGTAAGGCAAAACAAGCGTATGCATGCCCCCGATGAGGACGAAGTGCTACTTGAGAATGATATTATAATTATCGAGGGCGATACTGATGCCATTAAATCATTTATTGATGATTCGGAGCTTGTTCTTGTTGGAGGTAAAAAATTCCGTATGGATGCTGTGGGGTCCAAGAATATTGCAATAAATGAAGCCATTGTCATGGCCGACTCGCCACTCATTGGACAAACCACATCGGCAATGCGTATGCGTACTCGGTACGGAGTAAACCTACTGGCGGTTGCCCGTAGGGGCGACCAAATACACAGAAGGCTGGACCATATAGTTTTTAGGGTGGGCGATGTGCTTATGCTGCAAGGGCGTGCTCACCTTCTCGACGATACCATAAAATCGATGGGATGTCTACCCTTGGCTCGCCGTAGTTTACGTATTGGGTACGAGAAAAAAATTGCCCTTAGCCTTAGCCTATTTATCACATCCATAGTGCTGGTAATTACTGGGCTCTTGCCTGTGCACGTCTCATTTATGCTGGCGGCTGTGGGGATGGTTCTAACCGGTGTGCTACCTGTCAAAAACATGTATACAAGCATCGATTGGCCTGTGATAATCCTTTTGGGGGCTATGCTGCCTGTGGGTGAGGCGCTCGAATCCTCTGGAGGGGCTGCCATCATTGCAAATCACATATTGTCTTTATCACAGCTAATTCCCGCTTGGGCAACCATCGGTATTCTGCTAACGGTAACTATGTTGTTATCCAACGTTATCAACAATGCTGCAACCGTAGTGCTAATGGCTCCAATAGGTATAGCTATTGCCAAGGGTATGGGGCATAGTATCGACCCTTTTCTCATGGCCATTGCAGTTGGTGCATCGGCGGCATTTTTAACGCCCATTGGGCATCAGTCCAACACCCTGGTGATGGGCCCTGGAGGCTACAAGTTTGCCGATTATTTTAGGATGGGGCTTCCCATTTCCATCCTTGTTGTTGCCGTGACTGTGCCTTTAATTATGTATTTTTGGCCTTTGTAAATATTTAATCGGAAAAGCGATGTTAAGACGGCCCAGCTTTTTTAAACACATCTTTAGCCCAAAGGAAGAGATAATCCTTAGAGATTACCTTGCCCTTGAACGAACAAAGCTGGCTAATGAGCGCACGTTGCTAGCGTATTCACGCACATCGGTATATATGTTGCTTGGTGGTATCGCCTTTTTGCAGCTAAAGGATTTCATGGCCATTCGATGGATAGGTTACGTAACCATAGGGCTTAGCGTAATATTGGCAGTTTTTGGATTAATCCGTTTTCTACAGATTAGAATTCGTTTAGACAGATACTACCAAAAGACCTATAACGCCGATACTGATAACGAATTGACTTAATAACTTACAACTAATATTATATTATTATGAAAAGATTCCCTGCAGGTGTACTTACCGGAAAACAAGTACAAGAGGTTTTTGCAATTGCAAAAGCCGAGGGTTGGGCAATACCAGCCGTTAACGTAACCGGAACGGATACTATCAACTCCGTTCTAGAAACCGCACGTGAAGTTGGATCCCCTGTAATTATACAGTTCTCAAATGGAGGAGCCTCGTTCTATGCAGGCAAGGGGCTTTCAAATGATGGGCAGAATTCAGCAATACTTGGAGCAATTTCAGGTGCCAAGCACGTTCACCTAATGGCCGAGGCGTATGGCGTTCCCGTTATTATGCATACCGACCACGCCGCCAAAAAGCTACTACCTTGGATTGATGGCCTTTTAGATGCTGGCGAAAAGCACTTTGCCGAAACCGGCAAACCCCTTTACAGCTCCCACATGCTAGACCTTTCAGAAGAATCTCTGGAAGAAAATATAGAGATTTCGGCCAAATATCTTAAGCGGATGGCCAAAATTGGAATGACCCTGGAGATTGAGCTAGGTGTTACCGGAGGAGAGGAGGATGGCGTTGATAATACCGATGTTGATACCTCGAAGCTTTACACTCAGCCCGAGGAGGTTGCCTATGCGTATGAGCAGCTAATGAAGGTAAGCCCCAATTTTACCATTGCCGCTTCGTTTGGCAATGTGCATGGCGTTTACAAGCCCGGTAATGTTGTGCTAAGCCCCGAGATTTTAAGAGATTCTCAGGATTTTATCGAGAAGAAATTCGGAACCGACCCCAAGCCTGTTAGCTTCGTATTCCACGGCGGAAGTGGCTCGGAGAAGGAGAAGATTGAGGAGGCCATTGGCTATGGCGTTATCAAGATGAACCTCGACACCGATTTGCAGTGGGCATTCTGGGATGGGATACGTAAATACTACATTGATAAGGAGGGATATCTACAGGCACAGATTGGTAACCCCGATGGCGACGATAAGCCCAACAAGAAGTACTACGATCCCCGTGTATGGCTGCGTAAAGGTGAGGAGAGCATCATTACACGTTTAAAAGTTTCTTTTGAAGATTTGAACTGCATTAATAGAGGTTAAGCTACTAATAATGCCCCTTTGGAGTGCCTAACTGTACCCAAGGGGGCTTTTTATTTTTATTGCTATGAGAAATTTATTTGTTGTTGTTTTTTTAATTGCTGCTATGTCAATATCCAACGCGCAAAGCTTAAGCAGAGTTGAACCACCCAACTGGTGGGTGGGGATGTTGCATAACGAGATTCAGCTGCTTGTTTACGGAAAGGACATTGCACTAACAGAGGTTAGCTTCGAGTATCCAGGTGTTAGGTTAATTAGCATCGAACGGGTACAAAATCCCAACTACTTATTTATAAACCTTGCTATTGCCGATGATACCAAGCCCGGTAGTTTTGATATCAACTTTAGGATATCGAAACGAAAAACGCTAACCTACACATACAGGTTGGATGAGCGCCGTGAGGGTTCTGCTCAGCGCAAGGGGTTTGATGCTTCCGATGTGGTGTATCTGCTTTTCCCAGATAGGTTTGCCAATGGCGATCCTAGTAACGACAGCTACGAGGGAATGGCCGACAAGTTCGATCGTGAGGATCTGTATGCTCGCCATGGGGGCGATTTGCAGGGTGTCATTAATCATCTCGATTATTTGAATGAGCTGGGAATGACCGCCATTTGGCTTAATCCCGTGTTGGAGAGCAAGCAACCCTGGCAATCGTATCACCACTACGCCATTACCGATTTTTATAATGTTGATAGGCGGTTTGGTAGCAATGAGCTGTATAGGCAAATGGTTGAGGAGGCGCATAGCAAGGATATAAAGATTATTAAGGATATGATCTTTAACCACTCGGGAAGCAAGCATTGGTTTATTGAGGATTTACCCATGGATGATTGGGTAAACCAGTGGCCAGAATTTACCCGCACCAACTATCGTATTCCTGCCGTTTTCGATCCCCATGCCTCCGAAGCAGATAAAAAGTTGATGAGCGATGGGTGGTTCGATACCCATATGCCCGATTTAAATCAGCGCAACCCTTACCTTGCTAAGTATTTTATCCAAAACAGCATTTGGTGGGTAGAGTATGCCAATCTTGATGGCATCAGGATGGATACCCATCCGTACCCCGATAAGGAGTTTATGGCCCATTGGACCAGATCCGTAATGGAGGAGTACCCAAATTTCAATATTGTTGCCGAAACTTGGGTTAACTACCCCGCTTGGGTTGCCTACTGGCAAACTGGGGCGTTAAACCGCGATGGCTTCGACTCGGGAATTCCCACCGTTATGGACTTTCCGCTTTGCTACGCAATAAATAGCGCATTCGACGAGGAGGAGAGTTGGGACAGAGGGCTGCATCGTCTTTATGAGATATTGGCCCACGACTATCTTTTTGCCGACCTAAACAACATCTTTATTTTCCCCGATAACCATGACCTTTCCCGCTTTATGAAGCATAAGGATATGGCCATTGGGCGTTACAAGCTGGGTATGGCTTTCTTGCTGACCACACGCGGAATTCCTCAACTTTATTACGGTACAGAAATTCTTATGGATGGCGACGATGCCAATGGGCATGGTGTACTCCGAAAAGAGTTTCCCGGTGGGTGGCCCGACCATAAACGCTCTGCATTTACTGCCGAAGGCAGAACCAAAAAGGAGAACGAGGCGTGGGACTATATGAGCACGTTGCTCAACTGGCGCAAAACAGCTACTGCTATTCATAACGGAAGATTGGTGCAGTTCCTACCCGAAAATGAGGTTTATGTTTACTTCCGACAGAACGAGGAGCAAACGGTTATGGTTATTCTGCACAACGGCTATCAACCCAAGGTGCTAAAAACCGAACGGTTTAATGAGATACTCTCTGGTTTTACCAGCGGAAAAGATATTATTACTGGCAAGGAGTTGAACGATATGGGTAAGATTCAGCTCTCACCTCGTTCAGCAATGGTAATTGAATTAAAGTAGCATTTTAAATTGGAAATTGGAACGCTGATCTTGCGAATTCTCACGAAATATAGATCTGCGATAATCTGATAAAACCTGCCCACAGCAGGCGGGTCTGCGTCACTTGTACTGAGCAAAGTCGAAGTATCAGCGTTCTGAAAAATCGAAACTATGAAAAGATTACTACTAATTTCCATCACTTTCCTGCTAGCATCGTGCGGAGCAAGGGAAATTATTCCTCACTACGCCAAAAAATCGGAGATTCATGGCTTAGCTTCGGTTGTGCAACTTACTGGCGAGTCGTCTGAAGTAATCCTTGAGGACTACTTTCTTGATGTATCGCAAATCGACTCAGTGGTTGCGCCAAGCAACTTCGATGTGCTAATGGCTGTGGATAAGAAAACCGTTAAACTAGTTTCACAAAACGAAAGCATTCCACAGCTTTCCGAGCTAAAGGTGTGGGCTAATGGCGCATGCTACTCGCTGCTTATGCTCAAGAGCCGTAAGCAATCCGTGGACTTTATTTATCAGCCTAAGGGCAAACAACCCAAATCGGTACAGCTTGCCGGGCAGATTAACGATTGGAATCCAAGCAAAACCAACCTCGAGAAGGTTGATGGGGTTTGGAAAATCACGCTGCAGCTAAATCCGGGTAAGTACCACTATCAAGTGGTGGTTGATGGAAACTGGATTCTCGATCCGGCCAACCCCGAGATTGAGGATAACAATATTGGCGGACAAAACTCGGTGCTAAGGGTAGGGGAGAGCAACCCCAATTTGCTGCCTTTTATTTATGCCAAGGATACAAAAGTTGAGAAGATATACCTTGGATTTGAGAATAAGGTGGATGAGCTGTTTGTTGCTTGGGAAAACTATCGCCTCGACGAGAATTTTGTGACGATAGACAAAGATGGTGCTACCATCACCATTCCTGCCAATGCCAATGGGCTCAAACGATCGCATATCAGGGTGTGGGCTTACAACGCCGAGGGCGAATCGAACGACTTGCTTATTCCCCTTGAGGGGCGTCGTGCCGTAACATCCACAGCACAGCTGAATCGCTCCGACCTGCATACGCAGGTTATGTACTCGCTGATGATTGACCGTTTCCACAATGCCAATCCCGATAACGATAAGCCTGTTGATGATCCCGAAATTCATCCCAAGGCTAACTACTATGGTGGCGATATTGCCGGGATAACCGAGAAGATTACCGATGGCTATTTCGATGAATTGGGCATAAATACCATTTGGGTTTCGCCCATCACCCAGAACCCGCTTGGTGCCTACGGTTTATATCCCGAGCCTCGCACAAAGTTCTCGGGTTACCACGGGTATTGGCCAATATCATCATCGAAGGTCGATTTTAGGTTTGGTACATCCGATGAGGTTCACCAGATGCTGGCCGAGGCCCATAAGCGCGATATCAACATAATACTCGATTACGTGGCCAATCACGTGCATCAGGAGCATCCGCTTTACCAAAAGCACCCCGACTGGGCAACCGAGCTATACCTGCCCGATGGCACGCTGAACACCGAGAAGTGGGACGAGCACCGCCTTACCACCTGGTTCGACACGTTTATGCCCACGCTCGACTTGGAACGCCCCGAGGTGTTCGAGCCCATGACCGACTCGGCTCTTTTCTGGGTTACCCAGTACAAGTTCGATGGTTTTCGCCACGATGCCACCAAGCATATCCCCGAGGTTTTCTGGCGCACGCTTACCCGTAAAATCAAGGAGAACGTTGAGTCCAATCGCACCATTTATCAGATTGGTGAGACTTACGGTAGCCACGAGCTAATATCGAGCTATATTGGTAGCGGAATGCTCAATGGCCAGTTCGATTTCAATGTTTTCGATGCTGCAACAGCAACCTTTGGTCGTACCGATGTTCCTTTTACCAATCTGCATAGCAAGTTGGTAGAGGGTTTTAGCTACTACGGTTGGAACAATTTGATGGGCATTATCACCGGAAATCACGATAAGGGGCGATTTATCTCCTACGCAGGAGGTGCGCTCTCTTTCGACGAGGATGCAAAGCATGCGGGATGGAATAGAGAAATAGGAGTGGGTGACCCTGTGGGTTACAAGAAGCTACAGATGCTAAATGCGTTTAACCTAACCATACCGGGTGTTCCCACCATCTATCAGGGCGATGAGTTTGGCCAGCCCGGGGGTAACGATCCCGATAACCGCAAGATGATGCAGTTTGACGATTTGAACCCACAGGAGCAGCAAACCATTGAGGTTACCAAGACGCTAACCAACCTGCGACGTTCCAATATGGCGCTGAACTACGGAACCTTTGAGCCCGTGCTGGTGAACGATAAGGTGTATGCCTACGCCCGAACATTCATAGGCAATGTGGTGCTTATTGTATTCAATAACTCCAATACTACCGCTGACATTGAAATGGAGCTACCTGCTCGATTTGCTAAGTTAAGCTTTAGCAATAATTTCGATAATGAGTTTTCTAAAAGCGGAGAGAGCCTGAGCGTAAAGTTAGATGGTTTCTCGTTTGAGGTATTTACTGCAAATTAGGGATTCATTTTAGCGTCATTGCGAGCGAGGTACGAGCGAAGCAATCTACTTATATAGAATGGAGAAGATTACTTTACTCAGCACTGCTTGCAAGGCAGGTTCGCAATGACGCTACTTTTTTGCTTATTGTTTTGTATAGTATACTACTTAGGGCTTGCTGAGTAAGACATAAACATCTGATTCCCTAATAATTGAACAACATATTTACTCTGTCAAGTGCAAGGAAATTCGAGCGTTTCTGCTAAAACCCTTGCACCTGTATACTGGGGCGTTGCCCAGTCATGTTCGGAAAACTAACATCTATCTGTGATTTGGGCTAATTTTAGGTTTGTTTTTTTGTTATTTATTAAGGTGTTATTTTTGGATTTTAAG
>NZ_JAANIG010000060.1 GCF_011174675.1 Perlabentimonas gracilis
CTCAGGAAAAAATACCGACAATAAGGCCTTTAGGCTTTCTTGTGTTTCCATACCCAAAGGTAATAACTCTTCTCCAGCACCTCAAAATAATATTTAGCCAAAGTATTAGTGATGTACTATCGCAAATTGGCGTAAAGCATCATGCCATTCGGCTGGGGAAGGATGAATTATCGCTGATTAACAAACCTTTCATTGCACACCTTACAGCTAGTGGTGGGCAGCTAGTGCTCGTTGAGCAGGTTAAAAGTTCACAGGTTACACTCTTACTAAGCTCTGGGAATAGAAAACGGATGGCGCTTCACGCGTTTGCAAATCTGTTCTCGGGAGCAGTGGTCATTATCGAGCCCAACCAACCCAAAGCAAAGCTGGGTAATGGGTATAGCAGGAATGATGAAATGTTTAGGGCCTTGCCCATCGCGTTGGTTCTTCTAGGATTCCTGATGCTTATGGGCCACCTTTTCGTCTCCCATACTGGGCTCGACTACCCAACGGGTGCTCTGGGGTATTTGCTGCCCATTACCAAGCTGCTGGGCTTAAGCCTTACCATCATGCTGGTGCTCCACGAGCTAAGCTCACCCCTAAGCCTAACCGAGAGGATTTGCCACCTTACCCCCAAAACCGATTGCAACGCGGTGCTCCAGTCGAAGGCTGGTAAGCTGTTGGTCCCCATTGGACTTGCCGATGCGGGGCTAATCTACTTTGTGGCAACCCTTATGCTACTAATGGCAAGGCAGCTTAACCTGTTGGTAATTTTAAGTACGGTGGCGCTGCTAGCGCCAATCTACACGGTGTGGGCACAGCTCAAGCTACGCAGGTGGTGCCCCCTCTGCCTAAGCGTACAGGTGGTTCTGCTGGCCGAATTCGTTGTGCTTGCCCAATTGCTCCCCGGCTTAACCGTAACCCTACCCGCTGTGGCGCTAGGGCTAACAACGCTAACCGTTGTAGCGGCAATTTGGGTGCTGTACAAGCTGCACCATGAGGCAAAGCAGCACTACCGGCAGCAGCGAAAGGCGTTCCTTGGTCTAAAACGGCAACCCGCGGTATTCGCAACGCTCATGGCGCACCAGCTTGTGGGCGATGTGCCGCTCGCCCACAATGGGTTTTACTTTGGCCCGCCGAATGCCCCTGTAAGCCTAGCTGCATTCATGAGCCTGCAGTGCCCACACTGCGCCGCTGAGTTTGCAGCCATACGTAAGCTGCTTGCCGAGAGTTCCCAGGTGGGGCTAAAGCTGATAATAGCACCCCCTGCTAGCAAGGAGCAGCTGCAAGTGCTAAACCACCTTGTTGCTAAATACAAACAACAGGGCGAGGAAGCAGCCCTGAACCTACTTGGGCAGTGGTATGCAAACCCTGCTGAAGTATTAAAACAGCAATTAACAGATAATAGCACAGTGGATAACCAAACCCTTAATGAGTGGATAACGAGTAGCAAGACACTTTTTGAGCAATTTAGGGTAACAGGTACGCCCCACGTGCTGGTGAATGGCTTTAAGCTTCCGCAAACCTATAGCACTTACGACCTAAGGCACTACATACCCGAAATACTATTGATAACCCAGAGGCGCAAAGGGCAGGAAGCCCCACCGGTTGCACACCCGTAGCTCCCTGCCCGAACCGCCCTCTCAAAAAAAGAAAGGAGGTAGTACATGACGTAAAGGTAATGAAAAACCAGAAGCCACGGCTTCCCAAAGTGTATAGCATTACAGCATACGCTAACCATTTTTAAGAATTATGCCTTAAAATTTAAAAACAACTAAATTTACAGATTATGAAAACCTTAGAATCAATACTTAATAACCCCGAGCGCAGGCTTAGCGCGGAGGAGATGCGAAACCTGAAAGGGGGTGCACAATATTGCACCTGCGATTTTCACTTGCCCGATGGTGAAATTATTAACCACGCCCTTATAGGCCATGCTGGGACTGGAGATTGTGGAGATGCTGGTGAAGACCTCACTGAGGTTTACAGCGACTGGGTTGCATTTGTCACCTGCAACTCGTACTAAAATTATAACTAAGCCAGAGTATTTAAAACAAATACTCTGGCTTAACTTTAAAACATAATAATATAAGAGATGGCAAGGAATAAAATCTTAATCACTTTCATTGTAATTGTTTTAATTATAACTGGTTGCAAACATAACCCCAACGAAATATACTCCGAAACATTGATTATTGACATTGAATCGAATGTTGGTAATTTCAAAAACCTCTCATTGAGCCAATTGAATGCATACATAAGGTATATCCCATTACAGAGTACCTCAGGGAACTTTTACCAGAGTATCCATGGCGTGGATATGACCGACAGCCTCTTAGTTGTGAAGACAATCAATCGTACTGACCTATATCTCATATCTGGTAAATATATAGGAGGGGTAGGCAGCCACGGAAAAGGTCCAAAAGAAATAGCAATCAACGGAATTCCACGATTTAGCAACGATAAGATTTATATCCCTGATTGCAGAGCCGATAGCAAGCTGCATTGCTACAGCACTAATGGTGAGTTTTTGAAGGCAATACCATTCCCATCCAGATCATTCTCGCCCATTTGGCCCAGCTGGATGCCATGCGATGACACCACTTTCTTGGTACAGGTTGCAAACATTAATAGAGATATCAGGTTCCGGATTGCAAGAATAACCCAGGAAGGAGATATTATTGAGGGTTACGGTAGAAATAGTATAGCAACTAATGGGGAATCAAACCCCCTTTACTTTGGAAATCACGGTAGTTTCTATACTATAGACAGCAGGGTAATGTTTAAGGATCATTTCCTTGATACACTATGGGAAGTTAGTCATAGCCTTATCCCCAGAGCGATATTTCATCGAGGGAGGTATGGGATTCCCAGCAATTACGATATGCTAGTAAAGGATGAATTTAATGTCCTATGGGGTAACTCTATTGACATCCTCTCGATATTTGAAACTCAAGATTACATATTGTTTAGAACGGAATTTAAAAAGCACTACCCATTTGAGTTTTTTAAAGATATTCCTCAAGTTGATAGGAATATCCCTTTTCCGATACTCGGAGTATTTAGTAAGCAAACGCGCGCAACTTTCTTTGTTAAACCTACAAACCCTCTTGTCCAACCAAGCCCAACTGGGCTTGAAAATGATATTGATGGAGGGATAAACTTCTTCCCACAATTTGTTGTTGATGGCGGGGTTTTTATTAGTGTAATCCAAGCTGCCGATCTAAAAGATTATGTTGCAACTGATCTTTTCCGCAACTCCACCCCCAAGTACCCCGAGCGCAAGCGCGAGCTCGAGGCCCTGGCCAACCGCCTAAAGGACGATGACAACCCGGTGCTCATGGTGGTTACGTTTGAGGAGTAGCTTACCCTAAGACCCTAAGGGTTTTTAAAAACCCTTAGGGTCTGAAAAAAAAACCAGAAGCCACGGCTTCCCAAAGTGTATAGCATTACAGCATACGCTAACCATTTTTAAAGAATTATGCCTTAAAATTAAAAACAACTAAATTTACAGACTATGAAAACCTTACAATCAATTTTGAATAACCCCGAGCGCAGGCTAAGCGCGGAGGAGATGAAAGAAATAAAGGGAGGTTCGTCATCATTCACCTGCTATTGTGGTTTTTCTGATAATCCTCAGTCACCCCAAATAAGAGTAACCGCTGATAGTTTGGGAGATGCACTTTGGGGAATGCACCATTTATGTGATGGTGCAGGAGCAACGTGCACTGGTCAATAGTTTACTCAATGTGGGTTATGGATATTCCATAGCCCACATTATTTTAAATTTAATTTCAAAGACAATATCCCTATGTTTATGTACTTAATTATTAGTCTACTTACTCAGGTAGTTGCCCTTTCTAATAGCATTGATAGTATTACCATTGATATCGATGCAGCTAAGACCATAAACCTATCCGAGGTTACTAATACCCTTAACCCGGTTCCCCTCTCGGAAACTGGATTTGCCTTAGGTCCTATCAAAGATGTTTATTTTATCAATGATAAGTTGTACGTTTTGGAATGCAAAACGCCCGAGGAATTTTTCTATGCTAGGGTTTTGGTGTTCGATAAAAAGGGTAAATACCTTGGCCCACTTGACAGCACGAGTGGATTAAGCACTTGGGATGTAAGCTATATGAGTTACGATGTTAAAAGCAACAGGATTTACACCTACTGCAAAGATGGATACAGGGAGTACGACTACGAAGGCAATTTAAAACAGTTCTTTAAAGGGGATAATATTATTGCAGTATATGATAATTTGGTATGGTATCAGGCAAACGAAACAAAAGCAGGAAAGAGTGAGGTTCGGCTAATAAAATCGGCAAAAAATAAAGGCAAAACAGAAACAATCAGGCGCTTTCAATACACTCTTCCTCAGTTATACCTCAATGCAAATGTTTTATTTTATCCTAATATTTGGGTAGAAAGGAATGGTGATGTCATTTATATTGCTTCAGCTATGCAAAACAATATATTTGCTTATCAAAATGGTTTACTCGAACTAAAGTGGAAGATTAATTTCAAAGACAACTCTTCCCTAACTTTTGCCGACTCAATTAAAACATCTTTTGGCTTTATTGACGATGCCATACTTATAAACTACTTTCGTGGTAGAACTTGCTACGATTACATCTTCTCTCCCCAAACGGAGAAACATTTCAACATTCAGTATCAATGGAATCGACAGGGTAAACTAACGTCAGGCCTGAATGATGATATTCTGCAAACTGGTCTGTTTAAGATAAGATTAAGCCAAGGCGTGCCATACTTTATAAAGCAAACCGCAGAGTTAAAAGGTAGCACTATCTACTGCAAACAACAGGTAAATCCTATTGTTTTCTTTTTCTCTTTGGATTAGTTTATGTTAATCCTAATAATATATTTTACAAAAAGAATTCTTTTATAATACCCTTGAGTTTATTTCATTCAGAAAGATCACTATTTAACTATATTCTCTTTCAAAATTACAAGAAGATGAAGCCAATCGCTATAATATCAATAATAGTTATTGCATTGTACTCCTGCAATAACTCAAAGGAAAATCTGAGAACAATTATCGTTGACATGAACAAGCCCAGCAGTGAGTCGCTATCAACCGCTTTTGCTCCTGTTGAAATGATTCCCCTTGAAACCCATGACCATTGTATGGTTGCACGAATCGTAAATATCAAAAAAACCTCATCATACCTTTTTGTAAACGATGCCGGCCAAAGGGTGCTGCAGTTCGATTTGGAGGGGAACTTCGTAAGGCGCATTGGCAAGCAGGGTAAAGGACCAGGTGAATACCTGGGTGTAAATGGCATAGCCATTGATAGCATTGGACAAACCATTTACATAACTTCAAGAGGCCATAAAGTACTGCAGTACGATTTAGATGGAAACTACAAAGCTGATTTTACCCAGACACTTCTCCCCGAATTTATGGATGTGATAGATGACGAGTTATGGCTTATTGCCACTATGCTAGGGGAAAGAACTCCCGTTGGTACATTCGCCAATACAACTAGCCTTATCAGATATACGCTGCAGGGCGTTCCCATCGATACTCTGTCCGTAAAACGTCTCGAATTCCCGTTTGAACAAGGCGCAATATCACCAAGCCATTGGTGTATCTCTAATGTTCACGATGGTAGATTTATTTACTACCCAGTTCTGTTATCGGAGCCTGTGGTTAGAGACACCCTTTATCATATTAATGCAAATGGGTTAAGGCCATATTGTAAAGTTAACTTCGGAATCTCTGGCGAAAAGGCACTTGAGGAGTACTTCAAGATTACCAATATGTTTATGGTGAATAATACGCTAATGGTGAACTACAACCATATGAGGCAAGGTGCAACATTCTATTGCAATCGCAACACCGGGATTAAACGCAATTTGCCCCACGGTTTCGACGACGACCTATGGAACACTGGAAATGTAATGCTCACACCGTTAGACCCAATGACTGGTTTAGTTTACTTTACTAAAGAAGCCTATGAAATGTATCATTTAATTGAAAACATTAACGAGGACGATAATCCCGTAGTTTTTATTATGAAGGCGATTTAAGATGCAGTAATTTGCGAGTAAGCTTCGAAGTGTCCCCCGAAAAGTGCGGGGGACACTTCTATTCATCTCAATAATACAAATATAGCGCAATTGATTATGCGAAACACATTGGCCATACTGGTTATCATCTCATCACTTTTTGGAGGATGTAAGAACAACCCTCTCTTATCCGACAATGGGTATGTCGAGATACAGCTTGAGAATAACATTAAAAACTTTAAACCCCTGTTGTTAGGCAACCTGAACTGTAACGTAACCTATATTCCACTCGAATCGGGCCCTAGCAGTATCCTAAAACAGATTAATGCCCTTGATATTTCAGATAACCTAATTGTTGCTGGCGACCCTTATAATATCGTTTTATTTAGCAAAGCTGGGGAGTATATTAGCAAAGTGGGCAGACAGGGCAAGGGGCCAAACGACTACGCAATAAAAGGGGAGTTGAAGATAGATGAGCCAGACATTTACGTGCCCTGTCTCATAAAAAACTCAATGTTTATCTACTGCCCAAGCGGAGAAAACGCTAGAATCATTCCCTTTCCAAAACGTCACTTTAGCTTAGAACTCCAGAACTGGATGCCTACTGCCGACTCTACGTTTATTGTTCAAGTTCCAAACTTCTCTGGTAGGGAGCGCGACAGAATAATTGAGATTAATTATGAAGGAGAAGTTATAAGACGATGGGATAACAGAAGTTTTTTTGATATTCTCACTCCAAAGTTGGGAGAATCCTCTATGCATCTTGCCAAAGGTAGCAATATGACAGATGGGCAAATCTATCTGTTTCAAGACAGGGTAAGGGTTACCCACCGAACAAACGATACAATTTTTGAAATTCAAAATGATATACTAAAACCAGTATACGTAATTAATCGAGGTACGCTAGGATTACCATACGAATGCCTTGGAGTCCCCGTTAATAGCCCTATGTTCGATCGTGTAAAAGGAGCGATGGTGGTATCCAAAATATTTGAAACAACCAACCACTTGCTGTTTACCGTTCGCTTCGGGAAAAGTTATCCCTTCAAGTTCAAACGTCCACCTGTCGACACTGGAATAGCTTTAATCGAGAAAAAGTACGATATCCTCGGCGTGTATAACAAAGCCACAACGGAGTTTTTCTTTGTTGCCCCATCGGGCGTAGACCACCAGCTGGAGCCCCTGGGTATTGAGAATGATATTGATGGCGGCATTAACTTTGCCCCCATGTACTCGCCCAACGAGCGCACGCTGGTGAGCTGGTTCAACGCCTACGACCTGAAGGCTCACGTGGCCTCGGAGGCGTTCCGCAACTCCACCCCCAAGTACCCCGAGCGCAAGCGCGAGCTCGAGGCCCTGGCCAACCGCCTAAAGGACGATGATAACCCGGTGCTCATGGTGGTAACGTTTGAGGAGTAGCTTACCCTAAGACCCAGTTGGGCGGTTGGCTGTGCCACCGTCCACCTATTTTTGCAGGCACCTGCCTACCTTTAGCTTAACCAAGGTAATTTACCTATTTGGCCTAAGTGGTTCGGCTTTCACCAATTCCACCCTGCAACCGATTGGCTTTGCCGAACTCTCTGGTCAAGTTTCCCCTATATAAGATCGGTTCGTGCAGCAGCGTGGGGCGAACTTGATGTAAACTTACTGCACCCAACCTTTCTAAGTCTACCCCCCCCCAACCCTTTCAAAAGCAAAAATTTAACATTCCCCAACGATCAGCATACCAGCGAGATGCCGAAGTGGCTCGTGCTTTATTAAAAAAAACTTCAAAATAGCTTGTCACAAATTGGCACTTGGCGACACATATAGTAGAGGGGCATACTCTCTCTGCACAGATTTACCCTATTTGTTAACCAACAACCAACAAACCGCAATGATATTACAAGTGAAGGATCAGCTCGAAAGGCTCCACCAGCTTATTAAAAGTGGCAGTACAGGCTCACCCGCCGAGTTAGCTCAGCGTTTAGGTGTAACCGACCGCACGGTAAAAAAATACATTTCCGATTTGCGGAAATTAGGTGCTAGGATCGAATTCTGTCGCTACCGTAGCACCTATTATTACTCTAAGGCCGTAACCTTTCGATTCGGATACGAGCCGGTGGTTGCTAATGACGATAACTCTATGGGAAATGGGGGAGGTGAATAGCATGTTACCCCCTCTTTTTTACTTCAACGATATTTGTAATTGCTCTAAATAAGCGTCAAGAAGTATTTTTTTAAAAGTAAATACCTGTGTTTTTGGGGTTGTAATAAAAATAAAATGAGCACGTTAAAACAATTTTGGCAAAATTGCTAGGTTCCAGAATATCGCCAAAAACCCCGGGGAAATGTCATTTCCCCGAGCAAACCTACCTTTGGTTTACCAAAACATCCTGAATGGGCCCAATGGTTTTTTTTTGGTTAACCTAATTTATTAACTTAAAACTTCAAAATGATGAAAAAACAGTTAAGAAAGCTTGCGATTCTTGGGCTATTGGCATTTGCTTTACCGGCTGTAGCCAACTCAGAAAGAGTATGCGTTCCATACACAATTGAGTGTGACAATGGAACTTTTTCTGGTGAAATATGTGGTGAAACTACAACTGAGATTATTAGTAAAGCATGGGCGATAGCTGAAATTGTGTGCTAGGTAAGTTTGATTAGGAGGATAGTTTGATCTATCCTCCTTTTTTCCAGAACACATAGGATTCTGATATGATTATTAAAGGGGTACAATTTTTTTAGGGAAATAAAAGCATTTTTCAAATTTAATTTAATGTTTATGAGGTTATTATTTCAATTGACCTTATTGCTTGTAACAAGCATAGTAGGCGCACAAAACGTTAAGGAGATAGATAAGGTTTCGCATATTTTTTACTACGATTACTCCTACTTACATGAGCGAGGGAATAGTGCAACAGAGAAAAATCATCAGATGTTACTCGAAGTTGGAAATTCGTTCTCTAAATTTCAGAGTGTGAATAAAGCTTTTGCTGATTCCCTCTTTGCTCTATATGCCAATGAACCTCCTAGTGTTGCTGTTTCCAAAATTATGCCTCAGGTAAGCGGTTCACCAGTTCCAATATTGTTAAATTACGTAGTAGTAAAGGAATATGCATCGGTTAATAAAACAATCTTTATTGGCAAAACAATGGAAGCATCCACCCTATTCAAGGTTGAGGAATCTGTTGAGATAAGTTGGGAGATAGACCCAACGAGAGATTCAACAATATTGGGCAACATTCACTGCATAATGGCTAGGACAACTTACGCAGGAAGAGATTACATAGCGTGGTTTGCACCCGAAATACCCATAAACGACGGGCCATATAAGTTTAGCGGTTTGCCTGGGCTAATTGTAAAGCTATACGACACCCAAAGGGAGCATGTGTTTTCGCTTAACGGTATGGTAAAACCAAGCCCAAAACCTATGTATGTTACTACCGAGAAATGTATAAATGTTAGTAGTAGAGGGTTTTCCCGTGCTTTCGAAGCAAGCAAAAGCGATCTTATCGACCAGCTTGACAACTTCACCTTTAGCAATGAGGAGATGAAGATTAGAGCAATTGGCAGAGTTGTAAATCTAAACAATCTAGTGGAACAATTCTAAGGATAAAGGCAAGGGCAATGGGCAAGGCAATAGCATGTTTTTTGGTATTATTATTTTCCAACAATCTTTTATTTTCTCAAACATTAGTAAGGGGGACGCTATATGGTAACCATGACGAAGAGGTAAACCTGAGGGCAACTGTGATAGTGCACGCAAAAAGCAAAACCGGCGAAATTGTTGGTTATGGTTTCTCTAATAGTAGCGGCCATTTTGAGCTTAATGCTAAATGCGAATGCGATTCACTGGTGCTTGTTGTTAAGTCATTAAGCATTGAGGAGACTACTCATACCATTGCAAATACACCTCAGTCTCTAAAAATCCCAGTCAAATATGCGCAGCATAGTATAGATGAGGTTATTGTTAAGGCACCTAGCATAATTAGCCGAAATGATACAACAACCTACATAGTATCGAGTTTTATGCAACAAAAGGATTTTTCTGTAGGCGATGTAATTGCCAGAATGCCTGGCTTTGATGTTGATACTGAGGGCAAAATTAGCTACCAGGGGCAACCAATCCAAAAGTATTACATTGAGGGCTTAGACCTCTTAGAGCAACGGTATGCAATTGCAAACAGCAATATTCCCCACTCGTCGGTGGCCAGCGTTGAGGTGCTTCACAACCACCAGCCAGTTAGGTTGCTGGAAGGTGTTACTGAAACCAATCAAACATCTGTTAACATAAAGCTTAAGCGGAACACGAGCTTAACAGGACGTCTGGAGGTTGGCGCCGGAGGTTATCCTGCAATCTGGGAGGCCAATGCTACACCAATGGTTTTTAATCGTAATATGCAGGCAATAGGGAGTTGGCAATCTAATAATTCGGGCAGCGACCTTCTGCCCCAGCATCAAAGCCTTAGTATAAGCGGAGGGAGTATAAGCGGAGCTACTTTGCTTAAGCAGAATTACCTGGGTGTTCCAGGTTTGGCAAGTCCTAATATATCGAAAAACAAATACTTGAAAAATCAGGCCAACCTGCTAACGTTCAATTTTCTAACTAAAGGATACGGTGATACAGAGATTAAGCTAAATGGCTCATACTACAACGATTGGGTTGATATGCATTCAAGTATTACTTCATCCTACTTTATGCCCGATACAACCATTGTACTGGTTGAAAACCAGTCGAACTCATATAAGTACAATAGCTTTACGCTTGAAGCAACCATTACACAGAATGTTAGTAAGCGGTATCTTGTAAACAAGGTAAGTTACGGGGGGTTCTGGGATTCCGAAAGAGCTTTAATTAATAGCCATTCAAACCAAACTGTAAGAAGCATAATACCGCATCAGACCATATCAAATAATTTCGAACTAGTTAAACCTATAAATAGTAGGCTCTTTTTTGTAGAATCGGTAGTTGATTACAACCACTCACCTCAAGCACTACGTTTTAGCCCAAACACTCTCATACTTACGGATGTGAATGGCTCTGAAATAGAACAAGAAATTACTAACACAAATTTTGCAACCCACAACAAGCTAAAGTACTCCTATCCAATTAAACGGTTCTTAGCTAGCTCAACCCTAGAGGTGAATTACCATCATGAAGATCACAGAACAAGTATAAATACTTTCACCAACAATGAAACAGCCGATTCTTTGAGAAACTCATTGAGCTGGTACAAGCTAGAAACTCAATTTACCGAAGACCTAGAGTACAAAAACAACGATGTTGTAATTAACATAGCGGCACCTCTGCGATTTGCTAAGTACGATGTAAACGATAAAATGCACAATGCCAGCCAAGCCCCTAGCTACCTAGCCTTTATTCCGAGAGCATCGGTAAGGTATAAGCCTATACCAAACCTTTCGGCTAGGCTTTCAGTATCGTACAGCCAGTCAATTAGTTCGCCAAATAGTTTGGCTCAGGGTAATATTATTGTTAGCCATAGGTTGATAAAAAGGGATCTTTCAGCAATTTCGGAAAGAAATGCCATTCGCTATAATGCAAGTTTAACCTACAGGGCACCAACACTAGGTTTGTTCTCCTCAGTTCATTACTCAGGAAGTTATAGCCAAAGCAATATGCTTGTTAACAAAACGGTTTTAACCAACGGCATGTTTTTGTACCAGTCAATCAATAAGGATAATACATCTGTAGTGAACAATTTATCTTCTGAAATAAAGTGGTACATAAGCTCAATAAAAACCACAGTTGGCCTAAATGCGGATTTTGGAGATATGACAATGCAGCATTTAGTAAGCAGTAGGTTTGCCGATTTTAACCAACAGGTTGTTACATTTAAACCTAGCCTACTTTTAAATTACTCAAAATTTTGGTCTGCCGATTACTCTATTGAGCTTAAGCACATCACATCCGAGTCGGAGTTTTCAAAAACAACAGTAAGATACAACTCTCAAAAAATCAATTTTTTTATGTACCCAAAGCCACAGCATATTTTGGGGTTCGAAACAGAATTGTATAGCTCAAAAAGGGAAGGGCAGGATAAGCATGATGCGGTTTTTGCCAATTTATTATACAGCTTTAAGCCCAAGGGTAAGCGAATCAGCTTTCGTATGCAGTGTAGAAATTTGTTTAATACATCCAAGTATGTAAACCACTACGAGGACGATTTCTCCATTATTACAACTCAGTACGATATTCGCCCACGTGAATTTATTTTTTCCGTTCTTATGTCATTCGGTAGAAATAGATAAGATGGATTGTTAATTCCGCATCAACAGATTTATGATTTGGGAAATTGTTACATTAGCAAAATAGAATGGCGCGAGCGATTTGCCTATTCTCTCACAATAAAGTTTATTCAGTAGCACTCATGAAGCAAAGACCATATCTCGCTCTTGTATTACTTATCATTTTACTGATACCCTTTTCGTCTTTTGGGCAAAGGGTTAAGTATCGCCATTGCAAAAATGAGGTGTTATTGGAAAACTATCTGCAGCAGGTACACGATCCAAAGTATTCGCCTGTAGCAGCTGGAGTGTTGAATTTTGTGTTCCCGGCAGCTGGGTACCTATACGTTGGTGAGCCCCTGAGGGGCGCTGGTGTTTTTGCTGCGGAGCTGGCCGCCTTTAGCGTTTTTGTTATGGGGATTTCAATGTCTATGTGGGTTGATCAAAGTTCAGGATATCCGCCCGCTGGGGCACGCGAAACAATGTTTGTGGGAATTGTTGCCACTGGAATTATACGTGCCTGGGCCATTGTCGACGTGGTGAGGGTTGCCAAGGTCAAAAATATGGCATTCCAGAGTAATGGCTATGCCCTAAAGCTTATGCCCGACCTACAGTATGGTAATCAGAATAATGCTAAATATGCTATAGCAGGCATTAGGCTAACGGCTAATTTTTAAAAGTTCTCAAGGCTGTTCTCAAAACAATATTCAATACCTTTGCGCTAGTTTGAATTACTGTATTTGCATAGAAGGTACGATTATCACCCTCAATGCAGGTAACCTAATGTTTAACTACACTAGCATCCGAAAGTACGAAATTTAAAAATGCCCTCAGAATCCCCTATTTTTGAGTTCGACAAAAAACTTTAAAATTATGGGACTCTTCAGGCGA
>NZ_JAANIG010000061.1 GCF_011174675.1 Perlabentimonas gracilis
CGCAGCTTCTCTTCCTTGGTAAAACTTCGTTTTTTCATCATCATAAAAGTACAGATTTTAATCTATATCCTCGTCCGATGATTTAAGGGGCTAATACAGTACTATGCATGTTGTCCACATTGCTTTACATAGGCATTGGGCAACTACTGCGATATCCGCATCTGCTAAACTATCCTGTAAAAATTACTGAACAAAATGCGCTAAGGCAATACACTTTGTCAACCCGCTTTCTTAGGTATTTAAAGATGATCATTGTGCTCATCTTTTTTGGTGTTGGACTGAATATAATAATCTCGCCTGAGCAGCTGCAGCCTTGGGTTGCCTTCGTTGTGCTAGGGCTAACCATTATACCCCTAATTATATTTATAGCAGCATCGCGAAGGGTTGGCTAACGCTAGTTAAAGCAGAAATTGCCCGGAATAATTCCCACCCCAACGGTATCAATAGGTAAGCCTTTTGGTGTAAATCGATAAACCTTGCCTTCGCTCATAAAGTCGGTTGCATCGGATATGTATATATCGCCAGTTTGTTTGTCAACACCAAGCGCACGGAAGGTTCTTCCGTTTCGTGCTATGTGGGGTTCGGCTGGTAACTCAGTATCGTAGATGCTCATTACGTAAAGATGGTTGCAGATAAAGTATAGCGAATCGCCTGCAGCATTGGTTGCCATTTGCCCAACAGCATCGGTGGTTGACGAGAAGTTAAATTGTTTCTCCACCGTGTTGGTAACGGTATTTATCATCACTAGCGATGGAACCTCTGTTCCCATGGGGCTACCAGCAAAGCCTCCATCGTTTATTACCCAAAGGTTGGTGTTCATATCCTTTACCATAGCCAGTGGCTGTAAACCTACGCGAATTGAGTCAACCACCTGCATCTGCTCTAAATCTACTACCAACACCTGATTATCGTAACTCCATGAATTGGTGTACACCCTATTGCCAACCCTTAAAAGATACTCCGACGAATGGCGATAGTAGGGCATCGATGAATCGCCCGTCTTAATTATTCCCTCTACTTGATACGTTGATGTATTGACTATGCTAATGGCACGAGCGTACAGGTCGCTTACCAAAGCCAATTCGTTATCAATAAAAAGCATATGGCGGGGCGATGGTAGGTTCTCTATGGTTGCCTCATGCAGCAGCGTGTTGGCATCAACCACGTGAATGCATCCCGAGTTATTTACCACAATGTAACCCTTACCGTTGTGCAAGGCCATGGTGTACGCCACATCTCCCAGCGGTACACCATTGGCCAGCGAAAAAATATCGTTCACCACCTCGCCCGATACAATATCGTAGTAGCTTAGGCTAGAGTTTCCGTACAGATAATTGCCCTCGTTGATAATAAAAACACCTCGGCTCCCGAAGAGATCAACAGGAGTTACTGGAAAAACATCATCATTCATACAACCCGAGAGTAGGGTTGCAAAAACAATAATCATCAAGGAAAAGAACATAGTTAAATGCACTTTTCGATTACCTATACGTTCGTATAACCCGTTTATCATCATAATTCAACTCTAAGGGTAAAGCTGTAATTGCGCCCCGGCATTGGTCGCCAAAGTATGGTTTGATAGCTCTCGTTGAAAATGTTATCGACCCTAAGCTGAACTCCCATTGGCTTTTTGTATAGAGTAAAATCCCAGCCTGCAGCCGCACTACTCATATAGTATGGATATAGCTTACGAACCGAATTAGGGTTATTACTAGTGGTGGTGTATCGCTCGGAGAAGTGCGTAAAAGAATATACTGCATGAAGGTTACGCCATAATGCGTTAATTGAAACCCCTCCCGAATGAATAGGTATAAAAGGAATCTGCTTGCCGTGCGCCTCAGGGCGCATTACCCCACCAGCATTCTCGATGGTTGACTTAGTATAACTGTAATTGCCTCTCATTTTTAGTGTTACCTTACCAATTTTCTGGTTTAATGATAAAGAAGCCTCGGCTCCCTTAGCCTCAACTTGAGTTAGATTTACAGGCTCCCAGTAACCCTTAAGATGCGGAAGCCACATAATCCAATTATTAATATTTGAAGAGAAAAGATTCGCATCGACATTTAGCTGTGATCCTGAGTATTGGAATTGATACTGTAACCCCACCTCCCACGACTGTGCATCTTCGGGCTTCAAGTTAGGATTACCTCCTGGCTGCCAGTGCAAATCATTAAGCGACGGATAACTAAAATTACGCGAATACCCCCCATTCGCAAAAAGAGATTTCTCGTGTAATAGCCTATACTTAAAAGAGATTGAGGCTGACAGTGGTGTATAAAAACCTGAAAATACCTCCTCGCCAACAAGAGCTGTGAGGGAAAGTCTGTCCGTTGGCGTTGCCATTAGGGTGGCTCTTATGGCGCCATGCGTTTGATCTCCAACATATCCATTACCTACAATCGCCTCGGAGGATTGGACCCAATGCCTGTTCACCTCGGCCTGGATATTAACGGTTATCCAATCCTTTGTAATCCAATCCATCGATGCCCTGTTGTACCAGCTCCATGACTTGCTGCTTGTGCTTAGCACTGGCAATGGGTTACCCTCAACCGACAGCTTACTAAAATCGTAGGTGAGATTCATGTGCGATAGCCCCGAAGCTACCCTCCAAGACACTTTCTCTCCTACCCACCGATACTCCACTATGGAATTAAGGTTGATATCCTGCTGCCTATTAATCTCTCTTGCCGAAAAGCTAGTCATAAGCTGCGGAATTCCCCTATCGGTTTGTTGTGCCCAAAATTTTGCCGATAGCATACTATTCTCATCTTGCCTAAAGTAAACCTCCTGAAGAACACCATACTTCAGATAATCGGCATTCTGTTGTATCTCTGTAGGCTTATTAATTTTTGCAATGTTCCTGTAACTAAAACTATTCTCCGATGCCTCGCGGAATAGTCGGGTTTGAGCCTTCACCTTACCCTTGCCATAGGTTGATATGGCTGCTGTGGAGTAGGTTTGGTAGCTGCCAACGGATTGGTAAATTTTTGCCCCATACTGCTTACCCCAATTGGGTGTACTCTGGAGGCTTACCGAGCCTCCCAGTCCTCCACTTCCAAAGCTCATCGATGACTGACCAAAGTGAATGGCAACATCATCAATAAAATAGAGAGGAATCAGGGAAAAATCGGCCTCGCCACTCATGGGCGAATTTATTCGAAGTCCATTCCAATACACCTTGGTATGCGAAGCACTTGTTCCTCGGAGAGATGCCGTTGCCGTCGCACCACGCCCATAGGTTTTTATGAAGATTGGGCTGTTTTCCTGCAGTAGCTCGGCTAGACTTAAGGCTTGTTTTTCAGTAATAACAAGAGTATCTATGGATATAGATTTGATTCCAGTCTGCAAACCGCTGGCCTGCCTTCGTTGGTAAACAGTTACGCTCTCGAGGCTTATGGTATCGGATAGCAAGTGCTGCGCAAACGCCCCTAGTGCATTCAGGAGCATTAGTGCTAATAGTAATATCCCATATGGCCAGTTATTCTGCATAGTATAACAAAGTTCAAAACAGGGGCAAGGGCGCAAGTTATGGCAGACCGTAAACCCTTGCCACCTGAGGCATTAATTATTTGCCTTGTTGCAGACACCGTTGGGGAGTTGGATGTGGACTTTGAGGTTCTCATCCGCGCTTTTATCCCGAAAGCGTATCTGAATTGAGGCAACTAATGGCAGGTCTTCTGACTTACTTCCCTTTGGGGCGCCTTCCCATCTCGCCGGTTGGCGGGACAGTGGCTGGGGTACCCTTTGGTTAATGAAGCTTACAGCAGCGGGAACTGTTGCCGACTTACACGGCATTCCCTTTTAATCCAGAGGCTAAAAAGCCTAGTTGGAACCATTACGCTGCAAAGATATGGAAAAATGGTTGTGAATGATGTTGTTGGGGCGGATATTTTGCGGGCGATATGGCACACATTAAATCACAAGTACGATAAAATAGTAACGGTAGAGTTATATAGCGAGACGCAACAACAGAAACCAAATCATTTTCCATAAATATTGTACCCCTCTGGGGTAAAACACCTGCCTCCGTAGGTGATGCATAGCGTTGGAATCACCCTGTAGGGTTGCCATAGCGATAGCATTTTTATTCTCATACGGTTTGTTATATCTTTATGCTTGCAAAAAAAATTACTATGAAATACATTGGAGCACACGTAAGCGCAGCGGGGGGCGTTGAGAATGCCCCCATTAATGCCCACCAGATAGGAGCCAGAGCCTTTGCACTTTTTACCAAAAATCAGCGGCAGTGGGTTGCCCCGCCCCTAACAACTGAGAGCATTAGGAAATTTAAAGAGCACTGCGAGAAGTATAATTATTTGCCCCAGCATATCTTGCCTCATGATAGCTACCTCATAAACCTTGGCCATCCTGAAAAAGATGCGTTGGAAAAATCCCGCGCTGCCTTTCTCGACGAGATGCGGCGCTGTGAGCAGCTGGGTCTCGATAGGCTAAACTTTCATCCGGGCAGCTCGCTGGGCAAGGTAAGCGATGAGGAATGCCTAAACACCATTGCCCAAAGCATAAACATAACGCTTGATAAAACAACGGGAGTAAAAGCGGTTATTGAAAACACATCGGGACAAGGAAACAACTTGGGCTATACCTTTGAGCATTTGGCATATATTATCGATAGGGTTGAGGATAAATCGCGAGTTGGGGTTTGCATAGATACTTGCCACGCATTTACGGCGGGATACGATATTAAATCGGAAGAGGGCTACACCGCAACTTGGAATGATTTTGATAGAATTATTGGCTTTGACAAGCTAATGGGGATGCACCTAAACGACAGCAAGAAGGAGTTGGGTAGCCGGGTAGATAGGCACCACAGCATAGGCCAAGGCCTATTGGGCATTGATGTGTTTAAAAGGATAATGAACGATGTGCGGTTCGACAATATCCCCATTGTGCTGGAAACCATAGAGCCCGACCTTTGGGCCGAGGAGATTAGGATGCTTTATGGAATGATTAATTTGTAAATATTTATACTTCTTCATTACTCCGTAATCTGGATAATTCCCTAACATCGTCTAGGTCGCGGGGGCGCCCTGCCGATAGTTTCGTGCCTATTAAGTCATCCAAGGAGATAACGTGAAGAGTTACATCTCCCTTGTCGATGGAGTGTTTTCGACTATACGCTTCACTAAAACTTAAGCGTGTAGAGTATAGCTGGATTAGATCAATTTTATTATCATCATCATCAAAAATTCCAATATTTCTATTATTTCTTATCTCATCTATCCCTTGTTGACATTGCTCTTGTGGATAACCAAATGAGACTAATGCTTGTCGTAGGTTTTCAAGATTTTCGTCAGATTTATCAATCCAAATATCCAAATCGGCAGTTGACCTTATATACCCATAAACATTTACGGCATGTCCTCCAACGATTAAATGTTTAACATTGTGTTTGTTAAAGCAATCAATTATTGAGTTAAAGAAGGATGCAAGCTTCATTCTTTTTTATTCTTTGGCAGGAAAAGATTGAACTGATGGCTTCCTGATTTTGTGGAATAAACCACCGAGGATTCATTTACACACTTTAAAGCAAATTCGGAGAGTTCAATACCCTTAATCCACCTTTGCCAATAAGATAAGCTGAGGTTAATTCGATGAGTATTTTCTTCGGATTCCTCAAAGGTATTATATATCTCTATTCTTTTGGCCATCTATTATCCTCTTACAGCAATGGCAATAATCTTCTCAACACTCCCCTCGCTATCCTTAACGGGCGAGTAGGTTTCGTTAAGCACAAGCCTTGAGCCCCCAACAGATCCCTTGAATACGCGCTGACGGACAATTCCTCTCCGAAGGTCGTCCCAAAAATCATGGTACGATGCATCGTCATCGGCTTTGGTGCGGAAGAAGTCGGCGTGGTGTTTACCCGCCACCTCTTCGGAAGGTTTACCCATAATGGTTTGCAACGGCTCGTTAATTCTGATGATAGTCCCATCGATTGTGTACTCAGTAACAAATGTGGTTGAATCGAGCGCTTTTACAATAGCCTGATACTCTCCCTCGTGAGCATTAATCATTCCTTTTAGCTTGTCAGCTTCCGAGGCCAATTCCTGAGCCTTAATTTCGGCTTGCTTCAAATCCGTAATAATCTTACTAATCCCCCAAGTTCCAACCACCTCTCCGGTTGTGTTAAATAGTGGCATTTTGGTTGTCGACACCCACTGTTCACGGCCATCATCAAACTTTTCTTGAACCACCTTGTCAACAATTGGTTTAATAGAACGCATAATCTCCTGTTCCTCCATAAAGAACTTTTCGGCGTTCTCCTTTGTGTGAAAGTCGAAATCGGATTTGCCAACCAAATCTTCGGGTGAATTGGCATTAAAAAGCTTAACCATCGACTTGCTAATGCGCATAAAGTGGCTGCTCTCGTCCTTAAAGTAGATGTAATCGGGAATGTTATTCATCAACGCGTTCAGCAACATAATCTCCTTCTGAAAATCTTCCTGCATCTTTTCTTGCTCGGCACGCTTTCGCTCCATCTCCTCCTGGGTTGCCTGTAACTCCTCCATATTCTGACGCATCTCCTCCTCCTGTGCCTGCATCTCCTCGGCCTGCTGCTGCGATTTTGCTAACAGCTCGGTGGTTCGAATATTAATCCTCACGCTTGCAATTGTTGCTGCAATACTTTCGGCCAACTTCTCAATAAACTCTACCTGATGCTTCTCGTACACCTTAAATGTAGCCATTTCGATTACGCCAAGCACCATATCATTATACTTTAGTGGGACGATGATTAGGCAACGGGGTCGTTCCTGCCCTAGCCCACTGCTTATAGTGATGTAATCTGCTGGCACATCGGTCATGTAAATGGTTTTGCCCTCGCGAAAACATCTACCCACAAGTCCCTCACCCAACTCAACGGACTTTTCCATAAACTTTCGTCTATCGAAGGCATAGCAAGCAGTCATCTCAAGGAAAGGATTTTCATTGTCGTTATCGTTGAGAATAAACACTCCACCCTGATTGGATTCGGTGTAGTCAACCAGGTTACGAATGGTGTTAAATGACAGTTCGTTTAAGTTATCGTTGTTCTGACGCAAGATATCTCCAAACTTTGCCATTCCTTGCGTTGCCCAGTTCTGTTTCTTTTCGTCGAGCTTACGCTCCTCCTCAGCTTGCTTGGCCTGCTTCAGGCTATTTTGCATATCTATAAGGGCCGTGCCCAACAGATCCTTGTTACTAAGGATTTTGAACTCAGCATCAAGATTACCCTTACCTATCTCACGGGCAAAACTCTCGGTAAGGTTAAGGCCTTCAATCAGCCTATTTACGGATTGAGCCATATCCTCAAGCTCGTCGCCAGTATTAATTCTAAGCTCCTTATTTCTATCGATATCACCCAGCGCCAAATCGTTGAGCACAGCAGTAGTTTGGATGATAGGCCTAGTAATAATTTTTGATACGTAGTATAAAACCAGAACAAGAATAAATAAGCCCAAGGCAGCAACCAGCAAGCCATACGTTGTTGACTTATGAGCCTCAACCATAATTTCATCCATAGGTATAATAATACCCACCGACCATGGGGTGTTAAAGTTTCCCACATCAACAGGCGCAATGGTAACTAAATGCTCTTTACCATCAAAATCCCAGCGAAAGCTATACGAGATACCCATCTGCACTTTCTCTGAAACCCTATGCTCCATGGCAATCTCGGGGTACACCTCCTGAAATATTTTACCCAGATTTAGCTCGTTGGTATGGGCAACAAGAGTGCTATTGTTTGATAGCAGGAAGGCTTGAGAATTATTGTAAGGCCTAATTCCTCTAATGGTCTCCTGAAACTTGTCGAGGGTAACATCAACCCCTGCCAGGCCAACAAAGTATCCATTATGCCGAATAGGAGCACTAACGCTGGTCATTAGTACCTCATTCACCCCATCATATTTGTAGAAATAGGGGTTCGAAAGCAGCTCAGAATTGTTCACCTTAGCCTTATGGTAATCGCTACCAACTATGTCACCAGTCATATTACGCTGATCAATCTGGATCTGGCTATACCCATTCTTCATAAAGGTTGATATGGATCGTCGCCCAAAGTTCTTGTTGTAGGTGGGGTCAATTGCCCAATACTCAAGGTTATACCAAATGGTGGCGTAGCGAGGGTTTTGCTCAATTTGATTTCTAATTACATCAAAATAGATGCTATCGCGGGTAGTGTCATCAAGCTTATGATAGCCATAAAAGGAGTGAGCCAACGAACGGGTAAAGCCAAGGTCAAACTCCAGCTCCGACTTTACTATATTGGCTGCATTCTCCGCTGAGCTTAAGGCAAAAGCCTGGGCATCGTTTAGGGCAATTCTATAGGTTCTATACTGAATAAAAGCACCTATAAAACCAAGTACCAAGATAGAAGTTGCAAGAACGTATGCCAAAAGTTTTGCTCTGATATTCATTTTAAACCGGATAGCCATACCGTAACTCTGTTAGAATTTGTTAAACTAAAACCACTAAAAACCAGTGCAATATCTGCCAAGCAGAATTATTCACGGTTAAAAGTACAAAATGTTTTATTAGTATCTACTTTTTAAAAAGCGTTTTCATCCATATTATTCGAGGGTTATGTAATATGAAACGGTAAAAAAGTTTAATTTAGCAACCAAATGGTATTCACAAAAACCGGCACACCCCTTATGGCTAGTTGCACTAAGACAATACTTCTCAACTTTTTGCTGATTTTTTTTGTATTAAATGCTAGCGGACAAGCGCCCTTGCAGCAACACCCCACCAGTACAGCTGATAGCCTTTTAAACAAATCGATTATATATACGCAGTCGGATCCCGACTCAGCATTAATCCTTGCTAACCAAGCCATTGATTTTGCTCAGGAGTCGAAAAATGCAGCCCAGCTTCAAGCCATTTACCACCAAATTGGATACATATACTACACTCAGAATAAGTTTGAACAGGCTAACAAACATTTTACCGTTTCGCTACAGATTGCTAACGAGCGAAACGATATGGCTGGCAAAGCGCTTGCCTTTAACCGTATTGGCAACGTAAATCAGCTCCAAACCAATTACCTAACGGCTCTCGACTACTATCTTCAGGCGCTAGAAATCAATAAAGAAATTAACAGCAAGGCAGAGGTTGCGCGAACCCTGGTGAACCTTGCCAATGTGTACGCAGTTATTGGGCAGTACCAACACTCCATTGAAAACTTCCTCAAAGCCATGGATATACACGAGGAGGTTGGCGAGCAAGAGGGCTTAGCATGGACATCACTTGGCATTGCACGGCTTTTTAAAAGGCTCGATCTGTTGGACAGGGCAATGCAATACGCCGAATCGGCCTTGGAGTACTACCGCAACATTGAGCAAACAACAGGTAACAGCGTGGGGGTAACCCTTAGCTTAAGCGAAATTGGAAGCATATACCATAAGCTGGGGAACTATTCCAAAGCGCTAGAGTACACCCAAATGGTGCTCGATATAAATTTAAAGACCGAGAATATTTTCGGCCAGGCAGCAAACCACATTAGCCTTGGTGTTATTTTTCTCGATCAGGGCGACGACCAAAGAGCACGCAAGCATTTGAACGAGGCCATTGCGCTTAAAACTAGTGTGGGCGACAGCCTCGATCTAGCTTCGCTTTACCGCCATCTTGGAAAAATTGAGATGCGCAACAACCATCCCACCTTGGCTCATAAGTACTTTACCCAAAGCCTTGAATTTGCAAAGAAGCACAGGATTATTCCCGATATAAGCGAGGCCTACTTTTGCCTGTCGAGCATCTATTCGCAGATAGGCGAAATGGGCAAGGCCTTAGCCGCATTCAAAAACCATACGAACTACAAGGATAGCCTCAACTCCAGCGACATTGCCAAGCTGGAGATGCAGTATGAGTTTGAAAAACGAGAAAAAGAGCAGGAACTACTTGCACGACAGCGTGAAGCCCTACAGGAGGCTAGGCTCGATAGGCAAAGGGTTGTGCTAATATTTTTTGTGGTAGCCTTTCTGCTTGCAGGGATACTCTCCGCCTTCATTTTCTATGCATACCGCGAAAAGAACAGGATAAACGAATTGCTGATTGAACAAAACATAGAGATTAGCAACCAGAAGGAGGAAATTGAAAGTCAGAAGGAGGAAATTGAACAACAGCGCGATTTTGTAACCCGCCAGCGCGACCAAATTGCCGAGCAACAGCGCCTTATTACCGACAGCATAACCTATGCAAGCCGTATTCAGAACGCGGTGCTTCCTAGTCAAAACACCATGCAGCAGCTGCCATGGGAATCGTTTGTTCTGTACAAGCCTAAAAATATTGTAAGCGGCGATTTTTTCTGGACTTCGCAGCTTGCAAGTGGAAAGATTTTAATTGCCGCTGCAGACTGCACAGGCCATGGGGTTCCCGGTGCATTCATGAGCATGCTGGGCATAACCCTGCTAAGGGAAATTGCCAGTCACGATGCCAATATAAAACCAGCCAGCATACTATCGCAAATGCGCGATATGGTACTTCTGTCGCTAAATCAGGAGAAAGGCAAGATCGATCAGGCCGATGGTATGGATATGGCCATTGCCATAATTGACCCAAATAGCCTTGAGATGGAGTTTGCGGGAGCCTACCTTTCTGCTATGGTGGTAAGAAGAGGTGCTATTGAAATGAATGATCCATCAGTAAACCACCGACTAGCTCAGAAAGAAGAGAGCACGCTGGTTGAAATTCTGGGCGATAAAATGCCCATTGGGCACCATGTACTTGGCAACAAGCCCTTCTGCAACAAAATATTTCAGCTGCAGAAGGGCGATATGCTCTACCTTTACTCCGATGGGTACGCCGATCAGTTTGGTGGTCCCAAAAACATCAAGTTTCTGATGCAGAATTTTCGCGAGCTACTACTAAGCATTCACAAAATGAATTGCCCGCAACAGGAATCTACACTACAAACAACCATTGAGGAGTACAAGGGCGACAGGAAGCAGGTTGACGATATGCTGGTATTGGGCGTTCGCATAAGTTAACCCTTACTGCAGCGATGCCTCTTTGGCCTTCTCTAGGTAAGGCAATGCCGAAACCAACTCGAACTCTGGCGATGCATCAAAGAAAGGGTATAGTAGATTGAGGTGCTCGCCACCAATAATAAGAAGTATTCTATCATCGGCTGAACGGGGTATCCGCTGAATGTTCCTAAAGATCCTGAGATTACGGCTATACCATCGGCTAGTTTCAAAATCTACTCCCCAAAAATCGCCTTCGGTTTCCTCGTAACAAAATAAGCCCGACAGGTAAACCCCCAGCCTCTCCTTTATGTGCTCAGGTTGGTTTGTGCGCACTAATTCGTCGATAACATTATTAACTTTTTTAGCTGCTTGAGAGCCTTTTGCCTTCATTAGGCTATCGTTGTATGCTTCTAACTTCGATAGTCGCACAGAATCGCCAAAAACAGCTCCCACGTGCTCGTAGTATTTTCCCATATCATCAACACAATGCACGCCAATAGTGCCTGCATTTTGGCTAGCCTAAAGCCTAGCTGAAAAATTTCATTTTTTCCAAGAGAGAATCTGCCTAAAACATACTCGCTATAAAGCGAATCCATTTTAGCCTGTCTCCCAGGATTTGATTCAACAGCAATAATGGTTGGCTTAAACTCGGCTATAGCCTTTGCAATGTGGAGTATTTGCGATTGGTAGGGCTCATTAAGCACAGAAATTTGATCCTCCTTGGCTACCTTAACCGCATCGAGGTTTGGGTAGTTGAAATGAAATACACCCAAAGGCATTACTTTGGTTTTGTGGGTTTGCTCTATGGGCTGAGCAAAAGCAAAGGCGCTTACAAAAAGTAGAGCAAAAGAGACTGGCATCATTTTTTTCATATCGAACTTAAGGTTGATTAGTTTGCAATATGAACGAAATGACGAGAAGTAAAATCAACTGCTGCACGAGCAATCGGTATTGTTTATAGGAGAAAAGGAAATGGTAACCCCTAGAGAAAGCCACGCTGCTACACCTGAACCTATACTACTTTTTTACAAGTCGTGCAGTAATCACCACGCTCTCGGTATGCACATAACCATTGCCATTGGCAAAACTTCCTGATGTTATGGGATTTATAGATATTACCTCATAGCCATCGTCAGCAAATTTGTTGGATTGAATCTCAATCTCCTTGGCCAAATCATCGGCATCAACTACGCTGGACTCTTCATTGGTTTCTACGTGTGTCCAGTAGGTTGAACGGGTATGAATTGCAATGGTTTTGTACATAGCATTGGGAATTTATGGTAAACCAACATCAAATAGTATCACACTCTACTACGAGAGAACACCCCAATTAGTTTCTATGCCCAACAAAGAGTCAGAAATTGGCACTATACCTTGTGAAAAATCGGCTAAATATTATTTTGAGGTGCTAAGAGAAATAGTTCCTTAGCCTAAAGTAAAAGAACTCCCGATCCCTAGTGCCCTGATTGATCATGATAAAGCGC
>NZ_JAANIG010000062.1 GCF_011174675.1 Perlabentimonas gracilis
AAACACATAAAATAATATTTCCTAATGTACAAAGGACGCAACCAACCTCTTTAGGCACTTAAAACTCTAGGCAATTTATGAACTTTCTCATTGGTCTTCTGTCTTCTGTCTTCTGTCTTCTGACTTCTGACTTCTGACTTTTAAACCCTAAACCGACAGATCGATGGGTGTCACTACATTCTACTGGGCACATCAATACCCAATAACCACATGGCTTGGCGAATGACATTGGCTACCTCACGTGATAGCACAAGCCTCAACCCCCTTACCAATTCGTTAGATTCCTTAATAATTGTATAGTCATGATAAAACTGATTATACTCCTTAACCAGCTCATATGCAAAATTTGCAGCTAGGGCTGGACTTAGTTGCTCGCCCGCCTGTTGAACCACACTGGGAAACATATGCAGCATTTTTATAAGCTCGCGCTCCTTTTCGCCGATATCAACCTTATCGACAGTGGTGGGTACCTCAATACCAGCATCCGCTGCCTTACGCAGAACGGACTGGATTCGAGCATGGGTGTACTGTATGAAAGGGCCAGTATTCCCGTTAAAATCGATGGATTCCTTTGGGTTAAAGGTCATATTTTTCTTGGGATCGACCTTTAGAATAAAATACTTAAGTGCACCCAATCCTACCATGTTAACAATATCATTGGCCTCCTGCTCGGTTAGCTCATCGAGTTTGCCCAGCTCCTGCGACATTTCACGGGCAGTTGCCTTCATCTCGTCAACCAAGTCATCGGCATCTACAACGGTTCCCTCGCGCGACTTCATCTTGCCCTCGGGCAGCTGAACCATTCCGTACGAAAGATGGTAAAGATGATTGGACCAGTCGTACCCAAGCTTCGATAAAATCAACCTAAGCACTTGGAAATGATACTCCTGCTCATTGCCCACTACGTAGATATGATCATCTAAATGATACTCGGAGAAGCGCTGAACCGCTGTACCTAGATCTTGGGTCATATAAACTGATGTTCCATCAGCGCGGAGCAGCAGCTTTTCGTCGAGCCCATCGGCCAATAAGTCACACCAAACAGAGCCATTCTCTTTCTTGTGAAACACACCCTTATCTAACCCCTCAGCAACTATCTTTTTACCCAGCAAATAGGTTTCGGACTCGTGATAAATCTTATCGAACTCAATACCAAGCGCTTTATAGGTCACATCGAAGCCATCGTACACCCAGCCATTCATAGTGCTCCAAAGTTGGTACACCTCAGGATCCTTAGCCTCCCATTTACGTAGCATCTCCTGTGCTTCAATCATCAAGGGTGCTTGTGCTTTAGCCTCGTCTTCCGATAAGCCCTTACTTTTTAGTTCCTCAATCTGCTTTTTATACTCCCTATCGAAAATTACGTAGTAATCGCCCACCAGATGATCCCCTTTTTTACCGCTACTCGCTGGGGTTTCACCATTCCCAAAACGTTGCCATGCAATCATCGATTTGCATATATGAATGCCCCTATCGTTCACAAGGTTTACCTTAAGCACCTTGTGCCCGTTGGCCTCAAGCACACGTGAAATGGAGTACCCCAAAAGGTTATTACGAATATGACCAAGGTGAAGGGGCTTATTGGTGTTTGGGGAGGAGAACTCCACCATTTTAACCGTTGCCGATGATTCTGGCTTGGCAAAGCCAAAGTTGGGTGTTTGGGCAGCGGTGTTCAGCATATTGCACCAAAAAGCGGGGCTAAAGCTTATATTTAAAAATCCTTTGATAACATTGTACGAGTCGACTGTTTCAACCGATTTTTGAAGGTGTTCACCTATCTCATGAGCGGTATCCTCTGGTTTCTTTTTTGAAATTTTCAGAAGTGGGAAAACCACAAGGGTAAAATCGCCATCAAATTCGCGTTTGGTTTTGGCTATTTGTAACTGTTCTTCGCTGGGTGTTACTCCATAAAGCGTTTGGAGGGATTGCCTAACGGCATCGGCAAGGTATTTCTCAATATTCATTATATAATTATTTTGGCTTGCAAAGATAATAAACTCTGAGCGAGATAGTGAAGCACAACGAAAAAAGGGAGGGCAAAAGATGCGCCTCCCCAGTTATAACATTATTATTCTGCTACTCAGCAGGCATAGAAACTGAATTCACATCAACAGTAATTTCCTGCAGGCGCTGAGCCACCTCCTGAGGTATTCCCTTTTGATATCTGCCTCCCAGGTGTGTTGCAAGAAACTTCTCCATGGCAGCAATAAAGGCCATATTGTTAACCGGACGAACAAATCCATGCCCCTCGTCGGGAGCACTGATATACTCCACAGGAAATCCCCTGTCGCGTAGAGCTATCACAATCTGATCCGATTCGGCCTTCCGAACACGAGGGTCATTCTCGCCCTGAACAACCAGCAAGGGAGCTGCTATCTTATCGGCCGAGAATAATGGTGACTGCTGCTTAAGCCTGGCAACACCCTCATCGCTATTAGGGTTACCTATACGCTCGTAAAAACTGGTACGAATTGATTCCCAGTAGGGTGGTATCGAATTCAATAGGGTTAATAGATTTGATGGGCCAACGAACGAAACGCCGCATGCATACAAATCGGGGGTAAAGGCAAGGCCAGCCAGGGTTGCGTAGCCTCCGTAAGAGGTACCAAAGATACCGATCCTATCTTTATCAACTACCCCCTTTTCAATCAAGTACTTAACACCCCAGGTAATATCATCCTGCATCATATCGCCCCATTGGCCATTACCCGCATTAAGGAATTGCTTACCAAACCCTCTCGATCCTCTGAAATTAGGTTGTAGCACAGCATAGCCCCTATTGGCCAAGAATTGCACGTACGAATTGTAAGTCCACCTGTCGCGAGCCCAAGGCCCCCCATGAGGCAGCACAACAAGGGGTAGCTGTTCTTCACCAAATCCTTTGGGGATGGTTAGATATGCCTGTATCTCTAGCCCATCGGACGAAGGATAGGTTATGCTCTTCATCTTTGAGAGATGCTCTGTTGGTAAGGTTGAGCGAGGATTATACTGAAATGTTAACTCCTCTGTGGTCATATCGTAGATGTAGATATCGCTCGGATTGGTATCGGACCAAACGCTCACTAGCCAATACCGCTCATTGCTTGTTGCTCCGTATAGGTTTACCTCAAAGCCCTCGAATTTGCTTTGCAAACTCCTAAAGTGTCTCTCAAAATCACTATTCTTAAAATATCTTCGGGTGTAGGCATTGGTGTAGGTTGTATAGAGGGGCTCAAAAGTTTTGTCGGAAAGGACTAACCTCCCAAAATCGGCCTTACCATCGGGATCGCCCTCAACCAACTGAAGCTTTGCCGTTTCAATATTCATTAGGTACAGCTGGGTGAGATCTAAGTCCTCGCCCACGTTCGAAACCATATAAAAGTGCTTGTTATCCTTAGTAAAAGCTATAGGGTAGGCTGTTTCGAACATTGTAGATGAGAAGAGTAAGGTTTGTCCCTTGGAATCCATTCGCCAAAGTTCATTGGTTCCATCAACGCGCGAGCGCTTTGCTAGTCGTAGGTTATCATCATGGTCGAAAACCCAATCGGTGTACCTACTATTGTTCTCCTTTAGTAGCTTAAGTTCACCCGTCGAAATTTTAAGGCTATACAAATCATGCCACACCTTGTCGCGATCGTTAAGACCAATAAACATCAAATCATGATCCTTGCGCGATATGTGGTAAATCTGCACCCTAACATCCTGAAGATTTGTAAGGTTACGGGCATCAGGGATTTCCCCTTCGGTAGCCACCTTGGGGTTTATGGCATAAACATTAAAGTTTTCATCTCCTGCATTATCCTGTATAAAAAGGATGTACTTACCATCGCCCGACCAAAAATAGCTACGGATTGGTCTATCGACCTTAGCAGTAATTGGCAAGGCCTTGTCGAATGAAGCATTCCTGGGTTTAACCCATATATTACGTGTATCGTTGTAGGGCTTTAAAAAGGCTATATACTCACCATCGGGCGATAGCTTGCCGCTGGAGATCTCCGGGTCGCCAAAGAACAACTCCCTATCAATAAGGGGTGGTTGACCAATTTTTCCGCAGCCAGCAAAGGCTACTATTAAAGTAATTAGTAATGGAAGTGCTCTCAATCTCATCTCTAAATTTTTTGTACTGAAAAGCTTACCGTTTAGCTTTTTTGTAATTTCAATTGCTTTGACAACTCAAACCAGCATAAGTTTAAAAAAAGTTGGAAGTTGCGATGTAAAAACGATGTAATTTTTTAAGCATACTACACTTGTAGCTTAATACAAAAACAAGGGGTTACCCCTTTGAGCAACCCCTTAAGGTTATTTTTAGATAAGTTTACTTAACTCATATTCTTTCCGTGGCACGACTTGTATTTCTTTCCACTGCCACATGGGCAAGGGTCGTTCCTCCCAACCTTCTTCTCTACCCTAACTGGTTCGCGACTCTTTTCCTGCGTATTTGCTGATGCTTGAAGGGCATCGGTACGGCTAGTTTCGTACTTGCTCATATCGAGCTTTCGACGCTCCTTGGCTTCCTGAACTTGGCTAGGATCGCGGAGTGGAATATGAGCTTTAAGCAATATGGAAATTACATCGCGGTTAATCTTATCAATCATATTCTTGAAAAGCTCATAGGCCTCAAACTTGTATATTAACAGAGGATCCTTCTGCTCATATGCCGCATTCTGCACGCTCTGCTTGAGCTCGTCCATCTCGCGCAGGTGCTCCTTCCAGTAATCATCAATAATATAAAGGATAATGGTTTTGCTAAATGAGCGGGCTAACTCCTTTGCACCCGACTCGTAAGCTTTCTTGAGGTTGGTAACAATTTGGAAAACCTTTTGCCCATCGGAAATTGGAACAACTATATTCTCGTAGATGGCCGATTGTTTCTCAAAAACATCCTTAATTACGGGATAAGCCTGGCGGGCAATACCTTCGACCTTTCGCTCGTACGATTCGAGCGCTGCACGGTAAACCTTTTCGGTAAGCACATCGGGCGAATCCTGCATGAACTCCTTCTCGCTGAAAGGAGCCTCGATGGATAGATTACGGATAAGCTCCATCTTAAAATCATCGAACTCAACATTTCCATGGGTATCGTTTATAATGGCCGTGCTCACATCGTACAGCATGTTGGCCACATCCACATCAATGCGCTCGCCATATAGGGCGTTTCGGCGGCGGGTATAAATTACCTCACGCTGCGAGTTCATCACATCGTCGTACTCAAGCAAACGCTTACGAATACCGAAGTTGTTCTCCTCCACCTTTTTCTGGGCACGCTCAATGGATTTGGAAATCATGGAGTGCTGAATCACCTCACCCTCCTTAAGGCCAAGCCTATCCATTACACGGGCAATACGATCGGAACCAAATAGACGCATCAAATCGTCCTCGAGCGAAACAAAGAATTGCGAAGTTCCGGGATCGCCCTGACGACCGGCACGACCGCGCAGCTGGCGGTCGACACGACGCGACTCATGGCGTTCGGTACCAATGATGGCCAAACCTCCCGCTTGTTTCACCTCTGCCGATAGCTTGATGTCGGTACCCCTACCCGCCATGTTGGTGGCAATGGTAACGGTTTTAGCTCGTCCCGCTTCGGCCACAATATCGGCCTCGCGCTGGTGTAGCTTGGCGTTAAGCACGTTGTGCTTAATACCCTTCATCTTAAGCATTCGGCTTAGCAACTCCGATATCTCAACCGATGTGGTACCCACCAAAACAGGTCGATTGGCATTTACTAGTACTTCTATCTCGTCGATTACTGCCACGTACTTCTCGCGCTTGGTTTTGTACACCAAGTCCTCCATATCCTTACGCACTATGGCTCTATTGGTGGGGATTACCACCACATCCAACTTGTAGATTGACCATAGCTCGCCCGCCTCGGTTTCGGCAGTACCGGTCATACCAGCAAGCTTGTGGTACATACGGAAGTAGTTCTGTAGCGTAACGGTGGCAAAGGTTTGGGTTGCTGCCTCAATCTTAACCCGCTCCTTAGCTTCAATAGCCTGATGAAGGCCATCGGAATAGCGACGCCCCTCGAGTATACGGCCTGTTTGCTCATCAACAATCTTCACCTTGTTGTCCATCACCACGTACTCCACGTCCTTCTCGAACATGGTGTATGCTTTTAGCAGCTGATGCACGGTATGTACCCTTTCGGATTTGATGGAGAAATCACGTATTAGCACCTCCTTAGCCTCAATCTTTTTCTGAGGCGAGAGGTCGTTCTTCTCTATCTCGGCTATTTCGCTGCCAATATCTGGCAGAATAAAAAACTTTGCATCCTCGGCAGCAGAGGTAATCAGATCGATACCTTTGTCGGTTAGCTCCACCGAGTTCTGCTTCTCATCAACAACAAAAAACAGATCGTCGGTAACGATATGCATATTCTTGTTGTTCTCCTGCATGTAAAAGTTCTCGGTCTTAAGCAGCAGTGCCTTTATTCCCTGCTCGCTAAGGTATTTAATCAATGGTTTATACTTTGGAAAGCCTTTGAAAGCCCTAAGCAGGATTTTGCCACCCTCCTCGTTCTTGCCCTCACCAATTAGCCTTTTGGCATCGGCAAGCAGCTGGGTAACCATATTGCGCTGAGCAGCAACTAGTTTTTCGACCTTGGGCTTGTACTCCTCAAACAGCTGGTCGTCGCCCTTGGGCACTGGACCCGAAATAATCAGAGGGGTACGGGCATCGTCAATAAGAACCGAGTCAACCTCATCGACTATAGCATAATGGTGCTTACGCTGAACCAGGTCGGCTGGGGCAATGGCCATATTATCGCGGAGGTAGTCGAAACCAAACTCGTTGTTAGTACCAAAGGTGATATCGGCTAGGTAAGCATTACGACGTTCCTCGCTATTGGGCTGGTGCTTATCGATACAGTCGACAGAAAGGCCATGGAATTGATATAGAGGCCCCATCCATTCGGAGTCACGACGGGCAAGGTAATCGTTAACGGTAACCAGGTGTACCCCCATCCCCGCAATGGCATTGAGGAATACAGGGAGTGTTGCCACAAGGGTTTTACCCTCACCTGTAGCCATCTCCGATATCTTACCCTGATGCAGAACTACACCACCAATAAGCTGCACATCGTAGTGCACCATATCCCACTGTATCTCGTTTCCACCCGCTACCCATCGGTTTTTATATATTGCCTTATCGCCTTCGATGGTCACAAAATCGCGGTTGGCTCCCAGGTTACGATCGAATTCGGTGGCTGTAACGGTAATGGTATCGTTCTCTTTGAAACGACGAGCGGTTTCCTTCATTATGGCAAAGGCCTCGGGAAGAATCTCGTCGAGAACCTCCTCCACCTTGTCGTCAATCAACTTCTTTAGCTTATCAATCTCGTTGGACAGATTCTCCTTCTCGTCGAATCCAAGCTCACTCGATTCCATCTTGGCCTTCATCTCCTCGATGGATTTCTGATCTTCGGCAATATGGTTTCGAACCTTAAGCTTTAGCTTATCCGTTTCGGCCCTTAGCTCATCATTGCTGAGCGATTCTAATCGAGGGTAAACGGCTTTAATTCTCTCAAGATATGGGGCGAGCTCCTTAAGGTCACGTTGAGCTTTATCGCCAAAAAGTTTCGATAAAATTTTGTCTACTACACCCATGGGTTTATGCTGTTTAAATGTTGGTCTCTACTTTTTGTAATTAATAACCTGCAAATTTAACAGAAATTTTAGGAGTTGAAGAAACCTTAGCATTAAAATGGGTTAATAAAACTAAATTAGATTTACTCCTTGAGCGCCATAGGCCATACGCATAGGCTGAGGCCATATGCCCACCTGCACCTCACCAATATGCTCCTTACGTAGCAAAAACATACACAGCCGCGACTGACCAATGCCCCCGCCAATGGTTTGTGGTAGCTTTTCTGATAGCAACATTTGATGATACAGAAGATGTACACGCTCCTCGCATCCGCATAGCGCAAGTTGACGAAGCATGGAAAGTTTATTGATCCTAATGCCCATGGATGATATTTCGAAAGCCGAGCTAAGCACAGGATTCCAAACAACTATATCGCCATTAAGCCCAGTAAAACCATTGGAGGTAGTTGTACTCCAATCGTCGTAATCGGGGGCACGGCCATCGTGAGGCTCACCATTGCTTAACTTATCGCCAATGCCAATAATAAAAACAGCACCAAGTTCCTGCGCAATTTTGTGCTCGCGCTCCTTAGGTGTTAGCAAAGGGTATCGATCTAGAAGATCCTGCGAATGTATTGGGGTAATCAGTGGTGGAAGAATGGGCCGAAGCTGCGAGTAGGCCTCACAAACCTGCCTTTCCGTTTCAAGCATTGCCTTGTATATCAAATCAACTGTAGAAATGAGGTAGTCGAGATTTCGCTGCTCCAAGCCAATTACCTTTTCCCAGTCCCACTGATCCACAAAGATTGAATGGATGGGCGAAAGGGTTTCGTCGGGTCGTAGTGCCTTCATATCGGTAACAATCCCCTGACCTACATCCAATCCAAGCTGCTGAAGCCGAATCCGCTTCCATTTGGCAAGCGACTGAACCACAACCCCCTGGCTTGCCCCCATGCTAGGCATTGGGAAAGAAACGGCTCGTTCCACACCATTCAAATCGTCGTTAATTCCCGTATTTGCTTCAACAGCAATGGGGGCAGTTACTTTAAATAGATTAAGATTTTGTACCAAGGCCGACGAGAACGTGGTTTTTACCAAATCAATGGCCATCTCGGTTTCTAAACCGCTCATAATAGGCGATTTTGCAGAGGTCTTAACGATTGAAGTTTGCATCTTAAAAGATAAATTTTGGGTTAATAAAAAAAGCCCGCTACAGGCGGGCTACGATTATATAAATGCAACAACCAACCCGCTGGTTTAGGGGTAATTATTGGTGTTATTATTTATTTGATATGTGCTTACCATAAATTATTATAAAAAAAACCCTCCGGTTGGGGAGGGCTTAGATTTGCTTTTATTCTTTTTAGTGGTTGCAACCTAACAATACCCCTCCGTAGCGAATTGGTTATTATTCGCATTTACACTTAGGTTATAATTAGTTGCAAGAATCATTCTTGTTAATATTTTTACAAATATATGCATTTTTAGTTGCGTTACAGCATCTTTTACAAAGATTTCTCACCCCGCTACTCTTCATTAGGTTAGACTCATAAATGCTAATGAAATTAAGATGGGTTGGGCTAGGCAATGCCATCTTTTGTGGCAAAAAGCCAATCTGAACATACTTCGTTCCACCCCAAATCTTCGTATCTTTGCAGTATAAAAAACATTACATGCCTCAAAAAACAATCCCCATACGACCCGCGCTAGAGTTCTTTGTCCCCGACCTGTCGGAGGAGTTAAAACTACCCTTGGTTAACGCCTATATCAATGCTGGTTTTCCCTCGCCTGCCGACGACTATCTGGAAAGCAAGCTCGACCTAAACAAGCTGCTGATACAACACCCTAGTTCCACCTTCTTTGCCCGGGTTAGAGGCAACTCTATGATTGATGTGGGCATACACGATGGAGATATCTTAATCATCGACAAATCGCTGGAAACCAAACACAACTCGGTGCTGGTTTGCTTTATCGATGGGGAGTTTACAGTGAAGAAAATAAGAAAGCTAAATGGCGATTTTTACCTGATGCCCGAAAATAAAGATTTTGAACCCATAAAGATTCAGAAAGATTCCGATTTTAGGCTGTGGGGCGTGGTAACCCATTGTATTCATAAATTTTAGGCCAATGTACGCGCTGGTAGATTGCAATAACTTTTACGTATCGTGCGAGCGGATATTCAACCCGCGGCTCGAGAGCGTTCCTGTGGTGGTGCTCTCGAACAACGATGGCTGCATCATTTCGCGCTCCAACGAGGCCAAAGCCCTTGGGCTAAAGATGGGCGAGCCCGTATTTAAACGCAAAGAGCTAATTGAACAGCACAAGGTAAAGGTATTCTCATCGAACTACGCCCTATATGGCGATATTTCGCACAGGGTGATGAATACGCTTAGAGACTTCTCCCCATTTGTAGAGATTTACTCCATCGACGAGGCCTTCCTTGATTTGCAAGGGATTAATGCTGACCTCACCGCCTACGGGGAAAATATCAAAAAAACAATTCAAAAAAATATTGGAATGCCCATTGGCGTGGGCATTGCACCAACCAAAAGCCTTGCAAAAATTGCCAACCGAATTGCCAAGAAACGCAACGGAGTTTTCGCCATTGAGTCGGATAATCAGCGCCTATGGGCGCTTGCCAATACTCCTGTTGAAGATATTTGGGGCGTGGGCCGACGATATGCTGTGCTACTAAAAAAGCATGGAGTAAGCACAGCGCTAGATTTTACCAACCTTAGCACCGACTGGATACGTAGGCACATGACCGTACAGGGACACAGGCTAAAGGAGGAGCTACAGGGCAAATCCTGCATCGATTTGGAAACCGTGATGCAGCCCAAGAAGAACATTGCCACCACCAGAGCCTTTGGCAAGAAGCTATCGGATATTGAGCAGATTAAGGAGTCGGTATCGTCGCACGCAACCAGCTGCGCCGCCAAGCTACGGAGGCAAAAATCGGTGGCTCGTTTTGTTACCGTTTTTATTCATACCGACCCCTTTTCGGAAACACAAAAATACGTTTCGCGCAGCATCACGGTAACGCTACCCGAAGCATCGAACTCCGACTTTGTGCTGGCCAAGGCCGCCATTGCCGGGCTACATAAAATTTTTATACCCAACCTATTGTACAAAAAGGCAGGTGTGATTGTTAGCGAGATTGGCCCCGAGAGCGCCATACAGCGCAACCTGTTTGAGAGTTACGATACCGAAAGGCTAAACTCCGTTTCGCAAGTAACTGATTATTTAAATGCCAGATATGGTAAGAGCACTGTTAAGCTGGCCGTGCAGGGAGGTAGCCGCGACTGGAAGCTAAAGCAGGAGAAACTCTCGCCCAATTACACCACCCGCTGGGAGGATTTGATGGAGGTTTTTTAGAAGAGTCTTTAGCTAACTAGCCATAAAATAGGTCTCTATTTGAGTTGAAAAAATTAGTCAAACTCATCGAAAAAAATTACATTTGTGTTATGAGCAAATACGAAAACATACTAAATAAGATAAAGGTTGCTGTTTATTCCATAGCTCCAAATGCAGAAATTTATCTGTACGGCTCAAGAGCAAGAAAGACAGCAAAGAAGAACTCCGATTGGGACATTCTAATCCTATTGAACATACCTAGCATCAGTTTTGAATTTGAAAAACAACTAATTAATGTTTTATATGATGTGGAAATTGAAACAGGTGAAGTAATTTCGCCTGTTATATACACTAAGAAAGAGTGGAGTGAGCGATTTCATATAACTCCTCTATTCGAAAACATTACTCTTGACGGAATCAGATTGTAATGAAAGAAGCACTTGAAAACCATATTAAATACAGGATTGAGCGTGCGTGGGATACTCTAGATGATGCAAGAATATTAGCTGCAAATAATAAATGGAATTCTGCAATTAATAGGCTTTACTATGCAACCTATTACGCTGTAATGGCTTTGCTTTTAAAAAATGGTTTAAAAACTGGAACTCATAACGGAGCTAAAACAAATTTCACTAAACATTTCATTAAAACAGAGATTATTGAAAAAGAACTGGGAACTCTGTATGCTCAACTTTTCACTTGGAGGCAAAAAGGTGATTACGACGATCTATTTGATTTCAACGAGAATAAGGTAATGCCACTATTTGAACCAACAGAAAAATTTATCGAAAAAATTGAATCATTGATTCGAAATCAATCTGCAACTTGACAAAATCGATTTTTTTATCCCTTATTAACCCAAAATATCAAACCCAAACATATTACATATTCACATCTCAACTAAATATGAAACGAAGCACTGCAACCATAGCCTGGATATTCTACATTACAGGATTAATACCAATACTTCTTTTTGTTTTTAATGAATATATCAAGGTTAGCACCTTTCCCCTTATTAGCTTTAGCTTAGTAATGGTTATCCCGTGGATAATTTGTATTGTTGATTACATTAAGATGGATGAAAAAAAAGACTACCTGTGGCTGATTATCCTAATAACATTTAGTTTGCCAAGCATACCAGTACATCTGGTGAAGCGGAGAGTAAAATCGGAATAAAAAGGATTTGGCAACTCTGGCTATAACCCAAAACAAAAGAGGGTGTCCAAAAACGGATTCCCTCTTTTTTGTTCAACAAAACACTGATTGTCAGTAAAATAGTTGTGGAATAATTTGGCTATATGCTTGATGTTTA
>NZ_JAANIG010000063.1 GCF_011174675.1 Perlabentimonas gracilis
GACGATATTTTGGAGCGAATCTATTTGATAGACTACTAGTTGCAGCTGTCGAAGATACTTGGTATGGAAAACTTAGGTACAATTACGGATAATCATATTTCATAATTTAAAAGTTTTAAGTTAATAAATAAAGGATTTTTTACCGAATTTTTACGACTCTTCGGTAAGTCGATCGATGCGCATCAATATCATTTTAAAAACATAAAAAATCAATTTCCTTAGTGGAGAATATGCTTGGTAGCAAACGCCCATCTATAAAGATTGCTGGAGTGCTATACAACTTGTTAGAAATACTCCAATTTATTTGTTCCAAAAGCGCTCTTTCTATCAATTCACTATTATTGCAGAATTTGTAATCTTTATATTTATGCTTGCTCGATGGGTAATTTTCAATATAAATCCATAAATCATTTATAAAGTCAATAGGTTTACTATAATACTTATCGATAAGCATCATTGCCAAATTATAAGCGAGAGGGTCTATCTCCTTTTTATCTGTTAAAAAAATAAGTTCAATCCTCGTATTTTCCTTACGCTTTAAAATTGGTATTAGTACCTTCAATTCATTTATGCATGGATTACAAACAGGGCTTACGACAAGTTTTATATTTGATTTACCAGCCGGATTTCCCAAAATAATACTTGCACCGGGAGCATTTGCAACTTTTTGTTGTCTTTTAAACACTATCTGTTTAACCTCTGCATCATGCTTAAGTGATCGATAACCCGACACAATTCCTTTTAACCCGTATGATTTAGCCAACAATTGTTTTAATAATATGTAGCTTGCGCAAATTGTAATAATTAACAGAAAAGTGGGGATTAAATCTTCTGTTGTACATTTTAGTTCAATGCCTTGGGTAATATAAAGTCCAATAGAAACAACAAATAATGCTGTAATCATAACCTGTACGCCTAAACAAAGCCTACACCAGGTTTTTGCTACAAATTTCTGATAAGTGATTGAATAGAAAACATATGGAAACGATAATGCTGTACTTACGCTAGTGACAGCATAACCAAAACTATCAGGTTTAAAAAGATTTAACAGGAAGACAAAAGAAAAGAATACAATGCCAATATCGCTCCAAGATAGTATCCCAAGGAAATATGCATCCTTTGAATTAAGGATTGAAGAGCAATTAATTTTTTTACTCTTTCTAGAGGTACAAAATCTTTTTACATATGGATTATGTTCATCAACACTTTGCAGAACTAATAACCCAGAAAAAATAACACCTATAAGCGAAAACAAAAGAAATAAATAGTTGTAAACAACTCGTTGACTATGTAATTGAATAATAAAAAAACAAATGAAAAAAAATAGCGCAGAAATAACAAATGGGTTTCTAAACTTGTCAAATAAAAACAGAACCCTATCTTGCAGTTTACATTTGCGTGGTGTAATTCCTTCAGAATCAAAAAGCATAGCGTTGCCATCCCATATTTTTAAGAAACTATTAATGGGTTCCAAACTCACGCCCCCCTTCTCGTTGATAATATGGACGTTAGATTCGTCAACATTTTTAACAAGAAGGAATAAATCTGTATTTGTTCGTACATGTACAAGTACTGGTTTTGGTAAATCGTTCCTAAGGTTTTCAATAGTTGTACTAATTGCAATGCTATCAACTCCCTCATACTTTAACACATGCTGTATTGATAAAAAACTAGGGAAAAATGGGTGTTCATTTAATCGATATACAACTTCAGAATTGAAGTTTAACTTAAAAGTTTTATACAATATTCGTAAAACTGTATAAATATTATTATCGATCATTGCATTTCTCACGTGACTTCTATATGTTTATTTGTTCAACTTAAAACTTATTATGTATCTCTATTAAATAATTCTTATAGAATTATCATTAAGAAATTTTCAATATCCTAGGATAATATTTCACCTAACAAATATAAATTCGATCAGGGACACGAGATGTCCCCGGTGGTTTTTAACAAATAATTTGAAAACTAGCAAAGCGCCACAATTGCTTTAATGCGCTCATTTTATTGTACTTAAAACCTATAACACACAGGTATTAACTTTTCAAAAAAAATACTTTTGGGTACTAATTTAGAGTAATTACAAATAACGATAAAGGAAAGGGGAGGGTAACTTGCTAATCCCCTTCCCCATTCCCCACAGGGTTATCGTCATTAGCAAACACGGGCTCGTACCCAAACCGAAAGGTTAGGGATGTAGCGTAGTAGTACGTGTTGCGGTGGAGGCTAAACCGGATATCGGCGCCCATCTCGCGCAGCTGGGCAATGTAGCGCATTAAGGTGCGATGGGAAATGCCCAAGCGCTGGGCCAGCTGGGCGGGTGTTCCAGTGGTGCGGCTTTCAATTTGCTGGTGGAGCGTTTCCACCAGATCTCTTGCTTTTAAAATCATTGCGTTTGTTGGTTAATGGTTAATAAATAGGGTGAAACTGTGTAGAGGCAATAAGCCCCTCTACTATATGTGTCGCCAATACCGGATTTGTGACAATGATTTTTGAAGTTTTTTTTGAAAAAAATTAAGCCCGATGGCTAACGGGCTGGTTTATTGGTATTTGGATTTGTGTCTATTCTAAAGGCAGGTGTAAAAAATAGCGAAAACTATAACTTAGATGCTAACTGTAATAACAAAACTGAGCATACATTATGTATTTAGGACTTCCTTTAATATACACACCTGAAAATTTGCCAAATGGGGTAATACCCAGCATACTCATCTCCGCCAGCCGGCGGATTATATGGCTACGCTCACGCAGGGTCTCTAAATTGTAATGCCTGCCTACCGAAGCGAAAGCATAGGTAGGCTTACCGTAGTGGCGCGCCTCCATCCATAGGCAGTGCCTGTCCCGACGCGTCGGGATTGGATCGCAGTCCATTGCTTCCCCGATTAATCGGGGCAAGCTGTGTTGGTTATATAAGTGGTAAGACATTTTTTCGAAAGTAGTTCATTTTACTATTTACTCATCCTTGTTTTTAATGGCCTTAGCATTATCTAATGATAAAAAGTTTTCCTCGGATATTATACTTTTACCTAGTTCTTTTTCGGTCTCTTTACGGGCTTTTCCGGCAACTGAACCACCTCTTTTAGCCACACTTTTATTTTTTGAGAACGTTTTTGGCTTTTCGTTCTTAGAAATCTCAGTGGTTACCTTCTCGCCCAGCATCGTAAAAATGAGTTCAAAGTCGGTCATATGATCCCTTAGATTCTGGTTTTTCAGGGCAAGACCCTTTAATTTTTTGTATTCAGAGGGTGTTAATCCAAAGGTTGCTTTTGAAATTTCAGCAGTAAGTATGGCATAGTCGCGCTCATTATCTATACCCCTCTCCTTCCACTCGTCGGTTAAATTCTGTCGAATGGCAATACCTCTTATTCGTTTGTCAATCCAGTCTTTGGGGTAGCCCTTTTGCTCATACATCTCTTTCATTCGCTCCTGGGCAAGTTCAGGATTCTCAATTTCCTGCACACGTTCGTATCCTATCTTTGCAAGCCACTGCTTAAAAGGCTCTGCCTTAGGCGATGGGATGGATTGAATAATACGAAAAAGGGATTGCGTGTTGGCGCAATCCGTTTTTCGCATTTTGCCATCTGGAGCCTCAAGTTTCAACTGTCGACAAATTGTCGACAGTTGGATTCCATCTTCAAGAGCAACCCTGGTTTTCATCTTAAACCAGTAGTCGCGGGGGTTTGTGCTTTCTGTTAGTACGCCTACAATATCAATTACCGAGAAATACCATTCATTCTCAATCCATACCCTGCGTATGCTTTTGCTCTGAAAAACAACAATTTTATTCTGCTCCATATTCTGAAAATCTATTGCTTTTTGATGTACGCAAGGCAAAATTAGCATTTTTTAAAACGAGCCAGAACCTTGTTCCAATTAAGATCGGGCTAACCTCCACCAACTCGCGTGGTATATGGCTACGCTCACGCAGGGTCTCAAAATTGTAGTGCCTGCCTACCGAAGCGAAAGCATAGGTAGGCTTACCGTAGTGGCGCGAAACCATTCTTAGGCAGTGCCTGTCCCGATGCGTAGAGTTTGGGCCGCTGTGCATCCCCTTTTGGTTGACAGGCATGGCATCCCCGATTAATCGGGGCAAGCTGTGTTGGAGGTAGTGGGGGAAAGGCATTTTTGAATAATGAATGTAGAATGTAAAATGATGAATGCAAAAATGTAAAAGTAGGAAGAAAAGTTATATGTAGTTCATTATGTTGCCACTTACTCACCCCAAAGCTGCTTGTTCAACTCTGCCACTCGTTTATGGTTAACCACAAATCCCGTTTCCCATGTATAGGTACCGCACTCCTCAACCGGCACGTAGCCCTCCTCACCCTGCCACTTGGCTATGTAGGGGTTGTAGGTACACTTAGCAGGTTGGGAGTAAATATTTTCGGGATCCTTAATAAATACGCGGCAATCGGTGCACATATGGCGGAACTCGCAATCCTTGCAAACATCTATTTGATCCTTGGTGATGTTCCAGTGCTTTTTAAAATCGGGATGTTTAAATGCTTGCTCTAGAGTTGTGTCATTTATGTTACCAAAGGATTGGGAGCAGGAAGGGCAGTTTTTGATGTTGCCGTGGGTGTCGATGGATATTTTTCGATTAAGGCAACTATTGTGATTGTTTGACTCAAAGAAGAAATCGTTATTACAAATGAAGTAACTAGGGCTTACCACTCCACATTGTTCTACACCTAAAAACATCTCTTTGGTAAGTATAACCTGACAGTTATTATATGCTTTAACTGATGTAGAATCTGCTGAATAACAAATGATGCTAACGATAGACTCAAATTCCCTGGTAATAAATTTAATGAGTTCCTCGCTAAAGGGAACAACTAACTCAACTCCCCTAATATTCATTCCAACAATACATTTCAGTGCTTTAACAACTTGGTTCTCTTCTATGTTGGGATAAAACCGTAATTGTAGGGTTTTGCATCCAATTTTGTCTAGTTGTTCTAGGGCTTTTATTATATCATATTTCGAGTCGATACTCCAGTCAACAATGCAATTAGTAATTGAGAAAGGACTATACCAATTGGTTTTTATGAAAGGGAATAGATTCTCATCACCTTTTGGGCATTGAAAAATGATTTCCTTATCCAGTAGCTCAGAGAAACGATTATTGGGAAGTCCTTGAAGTAATTCTTCGAAAATAATTTCTAAACCTAGCAATTCGAAGGTAGGCTTGTCAATAGCAAAAACGTCCTTTCTGGAAATATCGTAAACAGCATAATTTTTATATCCATCTATTGGGAAACAATTAGCAAAACGTTTATAGTATCTCATATCTAAAAATATGTATCATAATTGAAAACTAAATATTCTGGATATAGGCTTAGAAGGCTGATCAACAATAACCCTATTCGATTGCAACCGTGCATTTGATACTATTCTCAATACTCTTACCGAACTATTCTCTAACAGTACAGCATTTCTCACACATAATGGCATAATCGTTTTGCGAGGTAACAAGTTCTCATCATTCATGTGTCAAATATTTAGCAATTTCCATTTCAATAGGGTAGTTGCAATTCTTGGTAACCATTTCGATATTTCCTACTGGATTAACCTCCAGGAAAAAATACTCTTTTTGGGGCGTAACTATCATATCTATGGAGCCTGTATCCAGCCCTAACTTATCCATAAGGTTGCGTAGTCGTTTTTCTACTAGCATAGGTAAAAGGAATGGAACCATACGGTTGGGCCTTTCGTCATCATAATTTCTGAAGTCTATTGAAGTTTTAGCGTTGTTCTGTGAGAAAATTGCCATTGAGTAGTATGTGTCCTTTACAAAAAAGATTCTCAACTCTATCCACTTTTCAATTCTATGCTGAACTAATGAGGGGAAAAATTCTGAATCCCTATCAAGAGATAATACCTGCACAGAAGTTGTTAGCATTTTTGAGGATGAGCCATCTGTATTTCGAAAAGTCTCCGCTTCGCTAATGGGTTTAGATATTAATGGTTTACATTTCAATTCATCATACAAAACACGACCATTTCCAGTTATAACTGTTTCTGGTATAGCGAGACCACACTCCTTAGCAAAAGACAGAACTATGGGTTTATTGATAAAAGACTTTGAGAAGCTTCCTATAGCTCCCTTTTTTCGTTCTAAGACGAAAAACATATAGTGCTGTAAAATTTTCCATTCATTCGATAGGAATTGCCCAACCTGCTGCACCCTATGTGGCTGAATTCCCAGTTCGGATATTGCTGTCTTAACACAGTTTGGAGAAAGGCTACCCCTTCTATACCATATGTTGCTAAACTGACATAAGTCGTAAACTCTACCATTCACTTCCACCTCAATAATTCCTTTGCTTGGTGAAACATTTACAATTCTTACCTCATCCTCCCTATTGATGCGTAAAAACTTTTTCCCGTTCAGTATTAACCATTGCACTACCTCATCGGTGGTACGCTCGCACTCCTCGCTGAAGATTAAGACCATAGACACTCTCTTTACTCGGGTTCTGGAGTTAAACGATGAATCACAATGCTTTGACTAAATCGAAATTCTTTAAGTAGGCTAAGCTTATTGTCAATGGTTAAACTCTCCTTGCCTGAATTGCTTTCAACCCTATACCTGTTGCTTTCAAAAAAAGATGTTTGAATTTCACGAAGTGCTCTAAAAGCCTTTAGATTTAATTGATGATCTACCTTACTTCCTGATTCTATAGATTTAACTGCCTTTTTTTTATATCCAATCTCTCTAAACCGGCGTATATGTTCATCGAACGGGAACGATTCCTGATTAAAATAATGGGCAGCCATAATATCTTTCTTAGCCGCATCGCGCGCTGACTCCAACCCCAGAGATTGACGGTATAGATCAATCTGTTCTAGGTTCTCTTCACTTGTAGATTCGCTTGTAATGGTTTTTGAGCCTAAATCGACAGTTAACCAAAATGCCCCCAGCTGGCGGGTTGAGTCCAACTCGCTATGCGCCATAGCTGAGGCAAGGAATTGGGGCGTAAGTTCGCCATTGAATACCCCCTCGCGAAGAAGTGGCTCAAGATCGCATTGCGAAAAATCCATAGATTTGTATGGCTCAGCATCTAGGTCGATATCATTCTCATTTGGAAATTTCAATTGATTCCTAAGCCCAAAATGATGAAGTAAGACATCGATAGGAAAATGAAATCTGCCGTATAAAGGGACGGTAGGGACTCCTCGTTCCGAGACCAATGCGTGCAAAACCTTGGCATGCTCATACACCAGGCTATCGTAACTCGCTTTAGGCTTTCGGTTTATTAGGAAATCTTGTTCTCGCTCTCGTAGCGTGTCAAGTGTAGCCATATAGCTAGAGTCGACCCTAGAGTGGTAAATCGACCTAAGGAAACTACTGCTTTGCCTAATCTCCTCCCATATAGGCTCGGGGAGCTCTTTAAAGTATCGGGTATTCAGCGTATTGACATCAACCCCTTTGGTAATCATCTCCATTATCCACTCCTTGGCCTGTGCATGCTCCCCAATTAGTATTGCGCACAGGGAGGCATTGTGAAGGTCGTTGACGTGCCTTTTCTCGAACCTTGAGAAAGTTCTACTATAAGTATCGTAGGCTTTATGGAAATTAAGCTCGAATACGCTTAGCTCTGCCACATTAATACTATCGTAGTAAGCTCTGTAGGTTTGCTGGGTCTGAGCGGATGAGCTAAGCAGGGTAATGTGAAATAGGATTGAAAAAACTATGGTATATTTCATTTTAAATGTAATTGATTAGCATTTACCAATAGACTCCTGTTTTATTGATTTTTAAGATGCTTTACATAAGATTTTAATGTAAAAAGTTACTAAAAAAGATTCACTTTTTATTATTATGACAAGTAATATCATCAATACTTTTTAGCAAAGCAAAATTATTTGTATAGCCTATGTTTTTCCAACACTATGAAACCAGACTCATAACTATGTTGGGAGAGTGGTTTGCTATAAAATATTGAATAGCAACTAATCTAATCCGGCACAAACAGTAATGGTGCCGGATTAGTTAAAATCAATAATAATAACAATTAATTAGTCCATATGGATAATCCGTTCATCTTTAAACACAGCAGTAGTAATGCTGCCATCATCGTTAACATAGGCATACTCCTCACCAGAAGTTACTGTCCCATCTGGACCTGCAACGGATCTTGTTCCAGTATAATGCTCTGAAGACCCACCATAAACTTTAGACATATCTATGGATTTTTTCTCAAACTTTTTTAAAACACTTTCCATTATTTTGAATTATTAAGTTTCCTACTCTTGCGGACGACCCGCAGGGCTTTTCGGATTACCGCCCACCAAAACCTCCTTTGGCGCCTTACGGTTGTTTTGGCATACCAAAGGTAAGTCACACCGGTGACATGGGGTGGCACCGGTGGTTTTTAACAAATAATTTGAAAACTAACAAAGCGCCACAATTACTTTAACGCGCTCATTTTATTGCACTTAAAACCTATAACACACAGGTATGAACTTTTCAAAAAAAACACTTTTTGGCACTAATTTAGAGTAATTACAAATAACGACAATGTATAATGGGAGGTAATTTGCTATCCCTCTTCTCCACTCCCCATAGAGCTATTATCACTAGCAAACACGGGCTCGTACCCAAACCGAAAGGTTAGGGATGTAGCGTAGTAGTACGTGTTGCGGTGGAGGCTAAACCGGATATCGGCGCCCATCTCGCGCAGCTGGGCAATGTAGCGCATTAAGGTGCGATGGGAAATGCCCAAGCGCTGGGCCAGCTGGGCGGGTGTTCCAGTGGTGCGGCTTTCAATTTGCTGGTGGAGCGTTTCCACCAGATCTCTTGCTTTTAAAATCATTGCGTTTGTTGGTTAATGGTTAATAAATAGGGTGAAACTGTGTAGAGGCAATAAGCCCCTCTACTATATGTGTCGCCAATACCGGATTTGTGACAATGATTTTTGAAGTTTTTTTTGAAAAAAATTAAGCCCGATTGCTAATGGGATGATATAATGGCACTTGAGTTTATGTTTTTTTGCTGGCTGCTGGGAGGGATGAATGTCCCTGCTGCTATCCAAATCGATTTTGTGTAGGTGAAAACTTTCCGAGAGAACTCGACCGTGCCTGCGAACCAGAACTTGGGAAGGCTGAACAGCCAATCTCCTCGGATGGCTTTTCTTATAAAGCAAGTATAACCATTCTATTTGCTTCGTTCCCACACGATAAAACCGTGGTAGCAAAGGGCCCTCTCTTTAACTATTCTACTCAAAAATATGACACAAATTTGGTTTGCCAATTGCCAACTCATAGTTAGAAGGTGAGGGACATAACCATTGGTAAACACAATTGTTGCATGGTTGTTCGGTTCTGGTTCGGAACCAAGACTTCCCATTCTCAACCTCATTTGCGTATAAATCTCCAATCGATGTGCTTACATCCCCAATACTACCAAAATTGGGATTGGCTACAATTTCGCCATTAGGTATAATAGTAATCTTTCCAAAATCATAGGAATTGATTGACTGCCTTAGGAAAATATCGTTTTTACTATACCTTTCGCAAATAATATCGTCGTGCGAAAGGAACACTTGATTGGTAAAAAACTCAAAGTTATGACCATTGAAAAAGGGCTTGAAAGAGACATTTTCAAGCTCTAGTTTGTTGGCGAGCGCATTCGCTTTAAGAAAGTCTTTCTCCGATTCCACAATAAATTGAAGCATAACCTCGTATTGAGCTATAAGCCTGGGAACAAACTCCAGAAAAAATGGCTCTGTGCAATCAGGTGGTATGTTTACCTTTAGGGAGATTGAACTCGGCATATTATTACCTACACTATTTACAAACCTTTGGATATGATTTGCATGCAGCAACAATGATTTTTTAGCATTTATCGAGGCAAAGTACAATAGGGCATCGGTCAACTCCGAGTACTGAGTGATGTCACCCCCAATAATGGCTACTGCGGGATGTCTTTGAGGGTTAAACTGTTTGAAGAATTTCTTTACTTGACCTAAGGATAGTTCCATTAAGTCCCCAAAGGCCTTTGTACAAGCAGCAAATTGCCTGTAGTGCTTGCTACAGTCAGTACAGTCAAAACTACATTTGTTAGTTAAAACAACCGTTACCTCTTGGATATAGTCCTTCGCTTCGTCTCCAATACTTCTATCCTTATTGTTACTGAGTTTTGCAATATCCAATCGATTGTTAACCCTTGGGGGAAGAATTACTGGGGGTAAGCTCTGCCCCTCTAACTTAACAACATCTCCGGAATACGTGCTTCTTACTATTGATATGAATTCGCTGTATTGTGAATTCTCTATTTCGCTTGCATCAAGTTGAACAGAATAACTCTTTTCGTTAGTCTGAATCCTGTCAACTAGCTGATTAAGTTCAACAAAAGCGTTAACTACAAAGCATTTGCCGGATAACGTATTTACAATTAGAACCTTCTCTTCATCTCGTTTAAGAAAAGTGTAAGGTTCAAGGTACAACATATACTTAGTCATAGTTAACCTCCTCAATTATTCGTTTGTAGAGATAGGGCTTTGCTTCCATAAGATCAATTTGTTTCGCAATGTAATTCTCGAACGTTGTTTTGCTCATAAAACCTGAGCACATGGGTCTATCTTTGTCTAAATCCAAGTAAAACATACACTGTACGCAAGCAGTTAGGTTGTAGCATTTCTCGCACAGTGGCTTCATCCTCGAGTATTGCTCTGAGTAGAACCTATTAATTCTTGGTATATCTATATGTACCCCTGCATCATCAATCCTACCCACCGAGTACTTGTAGTCTATCCTTTCGCAGATAAGAATCTCACCCTGAGTGGTTACGTACATTTTTCGTGAAAAGGGGGAACAGGTACCTGTTGGGTAATATTTTTTTGGAATTTTAGAAGTAAAGAATCCGTTGTAATTTTCGTAATAATTACTCAGGTACTGCATCAAAAAAATTCCTAAATCCTTAATTGTTGGGGACTTAATAAATAAGTCATCTTCAATTAATGCATAGTTTTCTGATTCGTACAAGCTTGCTTTGGAATTACGATACTTAAGGAAAAATTCCTTTTTAAGTTCCTCTTTTATTCCGCTAGTATTCAGCTCGCTGATCATTGGTCTCTTACCAAACTCTTTGCTAAAGAAGCTGTGGATGCCCTCAACGCTGTTCAGGTTATGCAGCACCGCATTGAAATGTACATTAGTTTCGAAGTACTCTGGCTGACGTTGCTTTAGGTAAAGCGCATTTTCAACCACTGCACTATGGGTGGGCGAGCCGTTGTGGTGCACCCTGTACCCCGAGGAGTGGGCATCGCCATCGAGGCTAATTAATAGGGAAAACTTGTTATTAGCAAGGAAATTAATGTGATCGCGCAGCAGAATGCCATTGGTGGTCATGGCAAAAGCAAGCCTATGGTTCTTAAGCTCCAGCCCCTTGGCATACTCCACAATTCGTTTAATTAGCTCTATCTCAAGTAGGGGTTCTCCTCCGTAAAAACCGATATAGAATGGTCTTTGGTACGATCGGCATTTGTTGGAATTCAGGTGCTTTCTAAGAAAATCAATGGCTTGCTTGGCCTGGTCAAAGCTCATTCGTCGGGTTGCTCGCCCTTCGTTATCATCGTAGTAATTGCCAAATCCACAGTAAACGCAGTTGATATTGCACCGCTCTGTAACCTCTAGGGTTAGGGTGTTTAGGTTAGACAGGTTATACTCCACCTCCCCCTCATCAATTTGGGTCATACGTGGGCACTTAAAACCCACTGATTTTTAGTTGTTTATTTTTTTGTTCTTTGACATCTTTGTAATCGCATTTAGTAAGTATCTCTCTTATATGAGTTTTATCGAGTAGGGAAATGCTGAGAATCTGTAAAATTTCGTAGATTGGACGGTCAACTTTTAGTTTGTTCCCAATGATTGCCACGAGGCAATACG
>NZ_JAANIG010000064.1 GCF_011174675.1 Perlabentimonas gracilis
TTGAGAACTTCGAAAATTCATCGCCCGTTTGGGGCGATTTCGTCGGGCGACGAAATCGAGACTCGCGCTCCCGCACTCGCCACACCCCCAACCGTTAGCGTACATTGCCAAGCTGGGGTTGGGCGGCAAGCTTCGATTGGTTGGCCTTGCCTTGAAATGTAGGGAATATCGCCATCGCCCGCTCCATGTGAGCCAAATTTTGGTTCCAATCCCGCCGAGCGGAAGCGGTTCAGCCTCGCCACGCTGAGGCGGTCAACGAGTGCCGAAAAAGGGAAATGTCGTTGCCCGCAAGGGCAGGACAGGCGGGATGGCTAACAAAATTTGTGGAACGTCGAATCTGATTCTATACGAGCGTTTCGGCCTTGTGGGCAAGTCAAGGCCCTGCAATGGATACGTCACAGCAGCAGCCCCCACCCCCGCCCCGACCCTTGCTGGGGGAACAAATTATGGTTCCAACCCCGCCGAGCGGAGGTCAGTCGACCTCGCCACGCACCAGCGGGCTGGGGGCACGAAAATTTTGAAGAACGGTTGCCCGCACGGAAGCGGCAGGCGGGGTGGCTAACAAAATTTGTATAAACAAGGCCCGCGCCGGGGGCGGGCGACCCGGTCACCTTGGCAACGCGACGCTAACAAGGGGTGTAGCTAATGGGGGGATGACTGGGGTGCTCGGGGCGGGGTCGCCCGCTTCCATTCGTTTTCGTCAGGGGACGAAAACGTTGGCTACGCACATCCCCACTAGCCACAACCCCCAGCCGTTGTGCACAAGCGAAGAAAACCAAACAGAAAAGGAAAATTTGCTGCATAAAGACAAAAGATTGAAATATTAATGCCCACGCACAAAACAGCACATTTGCAAACCGCACAACCCAACCCTCAACCAAAATTTGCAAAAGAGCTGTTTTTTCCTTTCCCACGATTGTATATATGAAAATTATCATCTATATTTGACCTGTTTTGTACAAGTACTTTTTAAGGCAATGACAATTGGACAAAAAATAAGGCAGTTAAGAGAATCAACTGGAATGAGACAACGGGAACTTGCTGCATATCTTGCAATTGGAGAAGGCTACCTAAGTAAAGTTGAAAATAACCAAAAACAATTAAAAAGAGAATCATTGCAGACAATTAGCACTATTTTCAAAATACCTTTAAAGGAATTAGAAACCCTTTGGGTCGCTAACAAATTATACGGTATAATTGAAAAAGAGAATGTTGGAATAGAGGCTTTAAAAGTAGCAGAAGAACAATTAATATACTTTAGAAACAACGAAAATGGAAATTGATAAGAACATAAGGCATTCAAAGAAAAACCTTCTTGAGTATTTTCGAGACAGGTCTAATGAATTTATAGCTGAAGTTGATAGTGAATTTGGTGCTACCCAATTCAAACAAAAGGCAAAAAATTTAAATACCCTTTTAGTTAAAGCTAAAACAACATTAATTGAAATTACAGAACAAAAAGCAAAAAAAGAAAACTGGACGAATGAAGAACTGTTAGAGGGCATTCTGATGATTACTTACTGTAATTATGTTGTAATGCTTGAAATTCGTCATTCTGTTTGGCCATATGAATATATGGCATTTTCTCGTAGAATTGGTGAATTATGGGAACCATTTTGCAAACTAGCATTTGAATACCCTGTAAATGACATTGAGTTATTTGTCCCACCATTGTTTTCAACTGTAAGACGGCAATTAGCGAATGAAATAGAAGAATACATTAGTAATTTAAATCTTAATCCAGAAGAAAAAGAGCAACTACTATTGTACTACAATAAGGTTTGGGGTTTAGTTACATCTGGTGAAATTAAACTTGAACTTGACTTACATTTTAAATTTGAAGGTAAAAAATATGTAGTTGATTTTAAGAGTGGCTTTGGTTCGAATGAAAAAGGGAATACTAACAGACTATTATTAGTTGCTAGTATTTATCACAACTTAGAAGATGGGTATGAACCATTAATATTTGTTAGGTCAAATGAAAACAACAATTATTTCACTACATTAAAGAATTCAGGTATTTGGAAGGCGTATAGTGGTGACGAAACCTATGCTGAGATAATGAAGTACTCAGGTTATGACATAAAAAAATGGATTAATGGCAACATTACTTGGGATTCTGACTTTAACCCTGATTTTTCTGAGTTTCTAAAAGAGCACAATTTGTCTCAATATCTAACTTGGTAATATGAAAACTGAAAACAGAGTATATCAAGCCTATTACACTAAATCTGAGCCTATTGTGAGTTATATGCTCTCTCTCTTAGATTTAAAAGGTTCAGAAAAGATACTTGAACCTTGTGCAGGTGATGGTGTATTCATAGACCCGATTATTAATCTTTATCCAAATATTCAAATAGATGCACTAGAATTGAATGAGTTGTCTTATACAAATTTAATAAACAAATATGCTCAAAAGAACAGCGTCAAAATAAAAAAAACTGATACTCTAGTTGACAATGACCTTTTATTTTTGTGCTCAATGGGTGGAGGATACGATGCTGTGATTGCAAATCCACCTTATGGTGCTTGGCGCAAACCAGAGGAAAGGAAAAAACTTAAAAAAAGTTATAACGGTTTTTATGCTAAAGAAAGTTATTCTCTATTTTTATTCAGATGTATTGAGGCTTTAAAAGAAGGTGGTAAATTATCATTTATTATACCTGATACATACCTCAATCTCCATATGCATAAAGACATTCGAAAATATATTCTCACGAATTCAAAAATTAAAGAAATTTCATTGTTCCCATCTTCATTCTTTCCAGGCGTAAATTTTGGTTATGCAAATCTTTCGATAATCGCACTCGAAAAATGCAGTTTTTTAAAAGAAAATCTTGAAAATGAATTTTACATCTTCAAAAATTATCAAACAGTTGAAGAATTAGGCAATCAAATGTCTAAAAATATATTAAAAATTAATCTTAAACAGTCTGAAGTACTATCTTCAAGTGATTTTGCATTTATAACAAATGGGAATAAAAAAATTATTGATTGTATTAATTCCACCAAAGAAACCATTGGCAATGTATGTGAATGTGTTACAGGTTTTTATTCAGGTAACGATAAAGATTTCTTAAAAGTAAAGGATAAAAGCATTAGAAATTCTAAGAATTATGAAGTTGCAAACCTTGATTTAGTAGAATTTAATTGTGATTCTAATCAAATAAATGGTGTTATCGGGGATAAAACTTTTGTTCCAATAGTAAAAGGGGGCAACCAAAAGTATTATAAACCTGATAATTGGTTTATGTTTTGGTCTGTTAAACAGGTTGATTTTTACAAAACCAATAAGAAAGCACGTTTTCAAAACTCAAACTTCTATTTTAGGAAAGGAATAGGTGTACCTATGGTAAGTTCCACATCAATTACAGCTTCCCTTATAGAAAATAGATTATTCGACCAATCAATTGTAGGTATTTTCCCCAAAGATGAGTCGTATCTTTATTACTTGTTAGCATTTTTCAATTCCCCAACCTGCAACAAACTAATTAGGACAATTAACTCATCAACTAATAATTCCTCAAATTATATAAAAAAGATACCTTTCATAAAACCCAATCAAATAGTTTTAAATGAAATAAGCAACCGCATTAATAATATAATAATTCAGTGTAAGACAAAAGGTAACTTTGACATTCAACTCGAAGAGCAAAATAATGATGCTATATATAGTATTTACGGTTTCTAGAGCTAACGCTACAGCCACACACATTGCCAAGTCGCACGAGCCGCCCTGCAATCCAAAACTTGTCAAAAAGTGTGTCTGTTCCCAACGCACGAATGAAAAGACATTGCAGCAAATTTAAGGACATTAAAACGAGAGAAAATTAAACGCCAGTGCACAACAAGGGGTGTAACCAATTTGGGCTGAATGGGTTAGGTAAGCGGGTCGGCACACAGGTAGCTTCTTAACGTGGGATAAATCCCAAGCCCCGCTCACCCAAACTGGTCACACCCCCATCCGTTAGCAACAAGCAGTGAAGAAAAACTCGGTAATGATTGATTTTGCTGCATTTTATAGATTTCTAAAAAAAATCATTTGCTAAATATCCAATTTGAAACTGTAACTACTCAGGTCTATGAAAAAAGGCTTTTAGTGGCGATTTCTTGTAATTTGCGGAAAAATTATCTGGATTCAGAATTTTTTTATTGAAAAATTAGCACTAAGTCTCTTAAAATATCTTTAGAAGTCAATAAACAAAGACCTGAGTAGTTACTTGAAACTCTCATTTTTAGTTGTAAATTAGCGACTTAAAATAACATTGCTTAGTCGTTAAAACTATATGAATAACTCAGAGATAATACTTTACACAACCCAAGACGGAGATGTAAAGGTTGAAGTAATTCTACAAGATGAATCCGTTTGGTTGACCCAAAAAGCAATGGGAGAACTTTTCGGGGTTGTGAAATCTACGATTAGCGAACACTTATCAAATATATACGAAAGTGGTGAATTAGAGAAAAGTGCAACTGTTCGGAAAATCCGAACAGTTCAAAATGAATCAGGAAGAGACGTTCAGAGAAATATTGATTTTTATAACCTTGACGCAATAATATCAGTTGGTTACAGAGTAAATTCACAACAAGCTACTCAATTTAGAATATGGGCAACGAAAACTTTAAAAGAATTTATAATCAAAGGATTCGTATTAGATGATGAGAGATTAAAACAGGGTGGAAAACTTTTTGGAAAGGATTACTTTTATGAATTACTTGAACGAATTAGAGAAATTCGTGCGAGTGAAAGGAGATTCTACCAAAAAATTACAGATATTTATTCAGAGTGTAGCATTGATTATGACCCACAAGCAGATATTACACAAGTTTTTTACAAAACGGTTCAGAATAAATTGCATTGGGCTATTACAGGGCTAACAGCAGCAGAAATTATTTCATCCAGAGCAAATTCAGAGTTACCCAATATGGGATTAACAACTTGGAAGAAATCCCCAAAAGGAAAAATTTTGAAGTCAGATGTTACAATTGCAAAGAATTATCTTAACGAAAAAGAAGTTCGAGAATTAAATCGTATTGTAACGATGTATCTTGATTATGCAGAAAATCAAGCTGAAAGACAAATCCCAATGAAAATGAAAGATTGGGTGGAAAAACTAGATGCTTTTCTACAATTCAATGACTATTCTGTCCTTAAAAATGCAGGTTCAATCTCAGCTGAAATTGCAAAGAAGTTAGCCGTTGAACAGTATGAAAGATTCAGAGTAGTTCAGGACCAAAACTATGAATCAGACTTTGATAGAGAAATAAAAAGGCTAAAAGGGGAATAATTGACTAAGGAATTGAAAACAAATTGCAGTAAAATTCATTACAAAAAGATTAACTGCCAGTTGCTAACAAGGGGTGTAACCAATTTGGGCTGAATGGGTTAGTCAAGCGGGTCGGCACGCAGGTTTGTTCTTAACGGGGGATAAATCCCCTGCCCCGCTCACCCAAACTGGTTACACCCCAAGCCGTTAGCAACCATGGTTGGGCGAAACCCGAAGACTCTAGCCCAACGGCGGGCTGTCCCGTAATCTGGATGCTCAGATAAAGCGAGCTGAATCGGCTGGATAAAATCCCAGCATTTGGGAAACGGGTAGCGGGGGAACAGACCTTCGTTGGGCTATAAAAATATTTCCCGACCCCCGACCAAAATGGATGATGACGCCTAGCAAGATTGCAGGTAGTATGGCTGCTTAAAGTGGTTGAAAAATATAAATGAAAGCCAGCCCCGAATAGGGCGCAAATCTATTGTAACGGGTTGAAAATTTGAAATCGTAACAAACTTGAAAGGGCTGAACGCTCAGAAAGCGAAACGGGTAACGGGTGGAAAGAATAAAATTATGGTTAGAAAATTTTGCGCCCCGCCCGAACAAGTGGGCAATAAAGGTAACGGGCTGAAATCCCTGCTCGGTATCGAAGTTAAATGCTTGGGGTGTTGAAAATATATATGAAAGCCTGCCCCGAATAGGGCGCAAATCAATTGTAACGGGTTGAAAATTTGAAATCGTAACGAACCCGAAAGCGGTGAACGCACCGAAAGCGAAACGGCTAAAAGGTGGAAAGAATAAATTTATAGTTTGAATATTTTGCGCCCTGCCCGAACACCTGGAAATCAAATGTAACGGGCTGAAATAATTACGGGGTAGCAGCCATTAGAAAAAGTTAGGGTGGCTAGGCGCTTAGCGGTAGAACAGTTTGATAGCCCACCCGATGAAATATTTTTTTTTGCCACCGCACCTCGGCATCGGGGGTCTAGGCTGACAGGTACGGTGCTGGCACTCAGGAAAGGCTGTAGCGGGGGATAAATCCGCCGATCGCACGACATGAACTTTAAAACCACAGGTTGCTAACATAGGGTGTACCCAATGGGGGTTGATGATGGGTAAATCGGGGCGGTGTCGCCCGCAGGCTCGTTTTCGTCGGGGGACGAAAACGTTGCTCCGCTCTCCCCCACTGGGCACACCCCAATCCGTTAGCAACCATGGTTGGGCGAAACCCGAAGACTCTAGCCCAACGGCGGACTGTCCCGTAATCAGGATACTCAGACAAAACGAGCTGAATCGGCTGGATGAAATCTTAGCATTTAGGAAACGGGTAGCGAGGGAACAGTCCTTCGTTGGGCTATAAAAATATTTCCCGACCCTCGACCAAGATGGATGATGACGCCTAGCAAGATTGTAGGTAGTATGGCTGCTTAAAGTGGTTGAAAAATATAAATGAAAGCCTGCCCCGAATGGGGCGCAAATCAATTGTAACGGGGTGAAAATTTGAAATCGTAACAAACTTGAAAGGGCTGAACGCTCAGAAAGCGAAACGGGTAACGGGTGGAAAGAATAAAATTATGGTTAGAAAATTTTGCGCCCCGCCCGAACAAGTGGGCAATAAAGGTAACGGGCTGAAATCCCTGCTCGGTATCGAAGTTAAATGCTTGGGGTGTTGAAAATATATATGAAAGCCTGCCCCGAATAGGGCGCAAATCAATTGTAACGGGTTGAAAATTTGAAATCGTAACGAACCCGAAAGCGGTGAACGCACCGAAAGCGAAACGGCTAAAAGGTGGAAAGAATAAATTTATAGTTTGAATATTTTGCGCCCTGCCCGAACACCTGGAAATCAAATGTAACGGGCTGAAATAATTACGGGGTAGCAGCCATTAGAAAAAGTTAGGGTGGCTAGGCGCTTAGCGGTAGAACAGTTTGATAGCCCACCCGATGAAATATTTTTTTTTGCCACCGCACCTCGGCATCGGGGGTCTAGGCTGACAGGTACGGTGCTGGCACTCAGGAAAGGCTGTAGCGGGGGATAAATCCGCCGATCGCACGACATGAACTTTAAAACCACAGGTTGCTAACATAGGGTGTACCCAATGGGGGTTGATGATGGGTAAATCGGGGCGGTGTCGCCCGCAGGCTCGTTTTCGTCGGGGGACGAAAACGTTGCTCCGCTCTCCCCCACTGGGCACACCCCAATCCGTTACCAGCAAGCATCTGACTGAAAATCTGAATAATCGAAAATGTATGACAATTACTGATAGAACTAGAAAAACTATATGGGCTAAATCTGGGAATAAATGTGCTATTTGCAAAACAGATTTAGTTAAAGATAAGGATATGTTTAACGTAAGACTAATTGTTGGCGAAGAATGTCATATAATTAGTAAACAAGCGAAAGGACCAAGACATATTCACAAAAATGGATTTGATTATAACTCTGATGAAAATCTAATCCTACTATGTTGCAATGACCATAAAATGATTGACGAACAAGTTTTGGAGTACCCTGTTGAGAAAATAATTGAAATTAAAAACGAACACGAAAAATGGGTTCTTGAAAACTTAAGTAATGTTAACGAAGTAACTACAAATAAAGAAGAGTCTGTTTTTGACAATTTAATTAGTTTTGTAACAGCCAAATACAATAAAGAAATGAATATAAAATCAAGTGAAGAAAAATTTAATTCTTCTGAAGGTTTAAAAATTGCTTTTTTAGAAGTAGAGAAAATTAAAAGAATAATTTATGATACTGTTGAAAGAATTCATAATAATGCCCCAAACTATAGAATTACTCTTAGAGATAACAAGAAACACATAACCGATATATTATTTAAAGATAAAACTTTAACGGTACAATTTTATGAAGGCTTTGCAAATCAAGCAAAATCTTCATATTTATTTTTAGCATTTGTAGATGGTTATTTTAGGGAGGATGGCACTGTTGACCCATTTTATCCTGTGACTTTAATTGAGTTAATTAGGCTTGACTTTACTTTCAATGAAAAGGGTGAATTTGGTTGGAGAAATCAAGAAAATTCATCCGAATTTTTCAGTTCTGAAGAAATTATTGCAATATGGTTAAAGAAGTTTTTTAATTTAACTTTAGATGAATAAGAAAAGTCCATCAGTAAAAAGAATCATCAACTTGCATAAACATAAAAAAAGTACAATGGAGCAGGATATTAAAAATAAAATAAGTTCAACTCTTGAAAAACTCTGGGCTAGTTCAAAGTTTGCAGGATTTCGAGATACTAAATTACTGGAACTTATCGGGTTTTCCTTAGGAAGTGAAAAACTTGATGTAATTCTTCAAGACATTGAGTTGCTTTCAAAATTATCAAATTCTTATTCCATTGTCGCGCCTCATTACGTGTATAAATTTGTAAATAAGCTAATAAAAGACTTACATAATAAAACTATTTTTGACCCGTGGTTAACTATTTCATCTCCTGTCAATTATTTTACGGCAAAGAATAAAATCGGAATCATACAAAATAAAGCAGAATTTGAAATAATTAGAGACTTGTTTCAAACCAGCGATAATATAATACTTGGTGATACTTTAAAAGAAACTCCAAAAATCAAGTCAAAGTTTGACTTTGTAGTCTCATTTCCCCCCTTTGGTTTGAAAACCCAACATTTTAATGGAACAAAAAGTTCATATGAATTTGCTACAACATTGCTATTAGAATGTTCTGAGTTAATAAAAAATGACGGCAAACTAATATTTCTTCTTTCAAATTCATTTTTTATTAATGAAAAAGGGAAAGAAGCACTAAAAAACAAGGGTTTAATTGTTGATGCAGTATTTTCAGTTCCATCGGGGGCATTTGCACCAATAGCTGCAATATCTACAAGTATTGTAGTTTTATCAAAAAACAAGAGTGATAAAACTTTCGTTGCCGAGATTTCGCAGGATGACAATATTAACAATTCTATTTTACAGAATTTCTTCAATAAAAAAGAAGCTAAAGCAATTCAACTAGGTTGTTTCGTTGAAGTCGATGAATTCAAATCTATGAATGCATTGTTATCTGAAAAGGAAATGCAAGAAATGGTTAAAAGAATTGGCTATCCATCTATTCTTTTAACTGACATTTCTATTTCAATTAATGCACTTAAAGGAGATAATCCAGAAGAAGTTGAACATTTTGCAAATTCAATATATTTACCAAAAGTCGGTAACAGTCCTGTGGTTGCAAGTTTATCGGAGTTGAAAATAAAACCAAAGAATTATTTCCAAATTCAACTTGACGAGACAAAAGCCAATTCAATTTACGTTGCAAATTATTTCAACACGCCAGTTGGCAAAAAATTGAGGGAGAGTTTAGCAGTTGGTGCAGTAATTTCTCAGATTTCAAAATCGCAACTTTCAAAATGTATTTTATTTCTGCCTGAATTAATCACCCAAAGGGAATTAATAGAAGTTGATAATAAAATACAGCAGTTTACATTTAGGCTTGATGAATTGAAAAGAAGCCTTTGGAAACAACCTAAAAGCTATAAATTAATTGCAAAGGAATTAAAATCCATAAATCAAGAAGAAAAACTTGAAAATTGGATTGACAAATTGCCATTTCCTATTTCTTCAATTCTTTGGCGTTACTATGCAACTAAAGATAATGGTAAAAAAATTGAACACTTATTCCATTTTTTTGAAGCATTTTCAGAATTCTTATCAATGATTATTTTGAGTGCCTTGGTTCAAGATAAAGAGTTTTATAAAGAAGAAAGCCATAAGTGGATTGGCAAAGAAGAAAAATTTCAAAATTGGTATTTAAGAGCAACTTTTGGGAATTGGAATAATCTTACTTCGAATCTGTCAAAGGCGATTAGAACATATCTAGCAGAGAATGACAAAAAAGACTATTGTATAAACCTTTTTGGAAATCCAAGCGATGCATTTCTTTCGATGATTACAAGTAAAGGTATAGTTAATATTTTATTTGAGATTGCTAATCTTAGAAATAAATGGAAAGGACACGGTGGAATTACAAGTGAAGAAGAGAACTACCAAAGAGTTATCACTCTTGAACAAAAGTTAAATGAGTTTAGAAAAAACATTGCAGATGCTTTTGAGGACACAAGATTGCTCTCACCAACAACAAGCAGTTTTGAAGATGGTATTTTTACATTTAACGCAAAAGAATTAATTGGAGCAAGAACACCATTTAATGAAATATCAATCAAAAGTTTAATTCCACTTGATAGGAAAAAACTTTATTTGTCCAATTCACAGCAGTCAAAACCGTTGGAATTGCTTCCATTTATTAAATACATTGAAGCGTCAGACGCAATTTACTTTTACACAAGTATAGAGAGCAAAGATGTAAGGTGGGTTTCTTATCATTTCGACAAAGAAGCAGAGATTAAGCAACCTGTTGACGATTCTTTATTTAAAGCATTTGACTTTTTAAAACCCTAGTTTGCAAAAAATGCCAGCTGGTAACAAGGGGTGTAACCAATTTGGGATGAATGGGTTACGGAATCGGGTCGGCACGCAGGAATGTTCTTAACGGGGGATAAATCCCAGCTCCGCTCACCCAAACTGGTCACACCCCCAGCCGTTGGCAACAACTGCAAGACTGAAGAACACAGTACTAACCTGAACATAGATTAAGAAAAATGGCAATTTTTGAAATAGAAAAAGGAAAAGCAAAACGAGTTCGTCTCAGTGAGTTTAAACTTGAGAAAGACTTACAAAAACTTGTTGAAGAGAATATTGAAATAATATTTAATTGCCGCTTTATTGCAACAGAATTTTCGACAGGGAATATTCATTCTGGACGAATTGACACATTGGCAATTTCCGAAGACAATAATCCAGTAATAATTGAATATAAGAAAATTGCATCTTCCGATTTAATTAATCAAAGTCTTTATTACTTGCATTGGATTAGAGACCACAAAGGAGATTTTCAAGTTGCTGTTAATAAAAAATTTGCAAAAGAAACAGCGGTTGACTGGTCTGATATTCGGGTAATTTGCCTAGCTCCTGAATATAAAAAATATGACTTACACGCTGTTCAAGTTATGGGCGCAAACATTGAGTTGTGGCAATATAAAATCTACGAAAATGGGATATTAAGTATTGATGAAATTTATAAGCGAACAAATAGTGTTACTCATTCAGATATAGAGGAATGTTCCGAGAAAAACCCTGTTATGGTTGAAGCAGGAAAGAAAGCTGCTCAAACAAGAAAAACAGCAACTTATACACTTGAAGAGCATTTTGAAAATCTTGATAGCAATGTACTGGAATTGTTTAATGCTATAAGGGATTATATTATTTCACTAGACAGTTCTATAGAAGAATCACCAAAGAAAAACTATGTTGCTTATAAAACAAGTCAGAATTTTCTATGTATGCAGACTTACAGAAAGAAAATAACTCTATATTTAAAACTTAACGCTGACGAAATTGAAACAATTCCCAAACAAGGTCGAGACGTAAAGAATATTGGACATTTTGGAACGGGTGATTTTGAATTAACGATAAAAGACTTAAAAGACTGTTTTAACCCTAAATAACCAAGCATTTTTTTTACAATTTTATTATTTATTTTTACCAACGGACAAACGACCGATGGTGACTGTTATACCGAAGGTTC
>NZ_JAANIG010000065.1 GCF_011174675.1 Perlabentimonas gracilis
TGTACACTGTGTTACACGGTGGTATTTCTTGGTCACTGAGTTACACGGTGTATTACACAGAGTCACACGGTGGTATATTTTCTTGGTCACAGAGTTACACTGTGTATTACACTGAGTCACACAGTGGTGCTCTGTGATTCCTCTGTGGAACACTGTGGAACAACGGTGTTCTATTGCTTAGGGGTTACTTGCCAGTGGCCGAATTTTCGGCCGCCTATGCGTTTAATCTTGCCGTGTGCTTTTAGTTCATCAATTATTCTAAGTACTGTTCGCCTTGTTACAGTAAGGTTCTGAGCTATTTCATCAATTGTAATAGTGCTATTATTCTTTAGTAATTCTAATACCATAAAATAACGAGATTCTTTAGTGACATCTTTAGTGACATCTTTAGTGACATCTTTAGTGACATCTTTAGTTTTTTGATTGGTGTATCCAATTTTAACCAAATACCCTCCCGAATTTTCTTCAAAATGGAAATACATTGTTGGGTAGTTTGCTATGTATTCCCTTATTCTTCGGTATCCGCTGCCGTATTTTTCTATGTCTTTGGTTAGGTAAAAAGCTTCGGTTATTAGCTTGTTTCTGCTTTGTGCTTGATAATTATCGGTTTTTAAGTCTTCAATTGTGAGGTTTCCGAATAGTTTTCCTGGGTTAAAGATGTTAATTTCCTTGTCGAAAATGCGAATTTGGATATCGGTAGGGCTTGTGTAATCACGGTGTATAATGGCGTTTAAAACCAACTCCCTGAGTGCGGGGAGGGGGTATTCAAAAATTTCGGTACGCTGCGATGTTTTGCCTGTAATCTCAAATGCTACTTTTAGGTGGCTGATAATGAATGTAATTGTGTTCTCAACCGCTTCGAACAGGTTGCCTCGAACCATCTTGTCGTCAATAATATGCGATTGGGTTTTAAACCTACCGATATGAACATTGTAAAACAACTCTTCCTTTGAGAAAAGTAGCATTGCAGCGTTGGTTGGGACATTGTTTTTGATTAGTCTTAGTTTCTGTAGACACTCATAGGGTGTTCCACTTAGCTTAAACCGTCCACCCTGATTAACCCTTTCGATAAACAACCGAATTTTTTGCTCGTTTAAATCATCATACTTTGCATTGGGGTAGGGGTAGCTATCCCACGAGGTTTGGATTGATTTAAGGTAAACATCATTTATTTCGCTGGCAGAGAGCAAATGGTTAGAATTGTTTTTGCGTAGATAAAAACGACCTTGTAGTGCTACTGGTTTAACCGGATATTCCGGAATAGAAATAATAACAATGGTTTTACTATCGACTGTTAATGAATCTATGTCGGGAAATAAAGCTGGTTCGGTTTTCGACTTAATCTCATTTTGCCAATTTTGAATACTTTCTGCTGATAAGTCTAACCCTGTAATAATACCTTTATCGCTAACGCCTATAACTATTCTTCCACCTACGCAATTTGCAAAAGCAACAAGGGTCTGTATCACTTGCTGATTAAAGGTTTGTTTGAACTCAACTTGTTCGTTTTCGCCCTTATCGATTATGTGTTTAAGTTGCTCAGTATTCATTTTTTACAATTTGGCATTCTTGCTTCTAGAAGGGTTTTGGAAGACTTTCTAATAGTTTTACAGGGTGTTTCTTTTTGGTTCACTGAGTTACACGGTGTATTACACAGATTCACACGGTGGTATATTTTCATGGTCACAGAGTTACACTGTGTTTCCACTGAGCCACACGGTGTCATTTTTTTTGGGTCACTGAGTTACACTGTGTATTACACAGAGTTACACGGTGGTATATTTTCTTGGTCACAGAGTTGCACTGTGTATTACTCAGTGTTACACAGTGGAATATCTTTTATCTGTAGGACCTGCCCGCAGCCCGCAGGCCTAGGTAAGGCAGGCGGGTCAGTGTATTCGTGTTCTGTTTTCTGGTACACAGAGTTACACTGTGTCATTTCTTTTTGGGTCACTGAGTTACACTGTGTATTACACTGATTTACACGGTGGTATATTTTCTTGGTCACAGAGTTGCACTGTGTTTCCACAGAGTCACACGGTGTCATTTTTTTTGGGTCACAGAGTTACACTGTGTATTACACTGAGTCACACAGTGGTGCTCTGTGATTCCTCTGTGGAACACTGTGGAACAACGGTGTTCTATTGCTTAGGGGTTACTTGCCAGTGGCCGCCAAAATCGGGTCCTATTCGTTTTATTACGTTCTTCTGTTTTAGTATTGCTATGTGCTTCTGAACGGCCGAAGTGCTAATCTGGAGTATGCCTGCAATTTCTTTTCGACTAACCTTAGGGTTATCCTTAATTATGTTTAGGACTGCTAGCTGGGATTTAGTTAGTTGGTATAGTTCACCTGTCTGACCACCTGTCTGACCACCTGTTTTATCATTGGTAAAAATTGTACAATTAAAGATATCGGCATCTTCGAGGATTGGTTTTCTATTCGAATAGTAAGGGTAGTAGTTAAATATATTGCGAACGCCCGAGCCCAGCTCATCGGCTCTTCCTATCTCTTTAAAAACTCTAGCAATTACGGGGTTTTTGGGGAGAGGGGAAAAGGACTGGGGTAAAAGCTGTATGTTTCCGTGCGATCGATTGGCATTTTCGGTTCTTACTCCCTCCTTGTCAATAATTAGCTTGGCTGGATAGGGGTTAGTGTACTCCCTGTGGATAAGCGTATTTGCTATAACCTCTCTAAAGATAAGGTTCCGTGTGCTAACCCGAATATCTTTTTCTAGCACAAACTTGTCGGGCAAGTGCTTTTCAACAAAATGCATCAGCCTATCGTAGCTGTCAATCAGGTTGGTTCTAATATCATCCCTATCGTCGTAACGATCAGTGTTTTCGATACGGCAAATAGCATCCGTTTTGTGAAATGGGAGTGCAGAAAGTATAACATCGTCTTTCCCAAATAAAAGTATTGCTGCAAGGGTAAGCCCCTCTTTCCCCGTTGAGTAATCGGTTTGGTGTAGCTGCACGCTTTTTAGGAGTGATAGGTCATTCATCCCTTCCCAAGGATGACCAGGCTCCCGATTCACTGCCATCTGCCTTGCTTTTTGAATTAAATCCTTTCGAAGCTCCTTGATGGTAGCGAATGGGTATATTTTATTCTCTGTAAAAGTGCTTTGTTTCCTAATGAATAGGTTTGCAATAAGGTTGGCGTTGCCAGCTATGTTGAAATCTCCATCCTCGTTCCTGTCGAAGTATTTACCCCGTGTGCTATGCACCTGTGAACTCTCATGAATATGCAGATGGAGAATTGTTTTCCCATCAACTTCTATCTCGTTGGGGATTATGTATATGGGAGGGTTTAATAATTGAGGGTTGTTTAATGTGTTTGCTAACTCCTTTTTGAGGCTTTGTATTCTTTTGGGATTTAGTCCAAGAATTTGACCGCCATCGCTAACACCAAGTAGGATTGTTCCTCCGTATCGGTTGAGAAATGCGCATACTGTTTCAAGCAAGGTGGTAGGTAAATCGTTTTGAGCCGATTTAAACTCAAGGGTTATGCCTTCTCCTTGTTTAATAAGACTTTGTATATTGGAGTTCATGGAGTGCTTTGAGGGTTATGTTTTGGCACTACTTTGAGTATTACACTAATTCAGACTTAATATTTTTTTGCTTGGCTCGGTCTGTTCTATGGGGTAGGGTAACTAGTTTGAGCAAACTTAGGGGGAAAAATATATAATTCATTGTTATGCGTTTTTGCGTTCTACGTTTTGCGTTCTACGTTTTGTGTTCAAGGGCTAGAACACTGATGCTTCGACATAGCACTTCGGCAGGTGGTCAGTGAGTTTGTCGAACTGCTCTGTGTGGCACTCAGTACACGTGACGCTGATGCGACACCCGCCTGAAAAAAGCAGTCGGGCAGGGATTTCCGCTGATTTTTTTCCCTGTGATTATCTGTTCGACCTGCCCGCAGGCCTAGGTAAGGCAGGCGGGTCAGTGTTATCCCCGCCTGACCGCATCAGTCGGGCAGGTGTGTTCTATGATTTTTGAATGACTCGCCAGTGGCCGCCTTTGGCTGGGCCTATGCGTTTAAGAATACCAATCTCCTTTAGTTTTGCTAGATTCTCTTGAGTTTTTCGATGAGAAATACCTACTTTTTTTGATATTTCAATGGCGGTAGCGTACTTATTATTAGCGATTATATCAACTATCAATTTCTGGTTATCAGTAAGATTTTCTACGACCTTTTCTACGACCTTTTCTACGACCTTTTCTGCGACCTTAGTTGGCACTATCACCTTGTTGTCGTCTTCTGCAAATACGGTAACCATAAAGCCCTCGGAGATGTTTTGGAAGCTTGGCATGGGGAGTCTCTCAACCTTAAACTGGTTTATTATGCGTTGTATTCCTGATCCATACTTTTCAATGTGGCCCATATCCTTAAAGATATCGGCTATCAGCTTGTTTCTTGGTGTTGATTGGTAGGTGTTGTTAAGCAAATCTTCAATGGTAATTGTTTGGGGCAGCCTGCCTGGGTTATAAAATTCAATTCTGGAGTCGAATACTTTCACAATAGAATCTGAGGAAGAACGATAATCCCTATGAATTATCATATTCATAATTATTTCTCGGATAGCCTCTAGAGGGTATTGCCACTTCTGAGTATTCTGAGGTTTTCCTGTAATAATAATCCTTTTATTTAAATGCTTTTTCACAAAGTTAAAAACCTGTTCAACTTGCGAAATCACATCGCTTTTTGATCTTGCTGTATCTTTAATGGTAATTGCATCCTGAAAACGGCCAAGTTCAATTGTTGTTTCAAACGAATCGGCCTTTTTATAAAGCAGGTATGCAGCGTTTGTGAGTTTGTTATCCCGCAGCAGATTGTACTTCAGAAGCAATGTAAGGGGATCGTCAGCAATGCTCATCCCATTCTTATTCATCAATTCAATAGAGGTCTGCACCTTTTCGAGCGAGATATCATCTAATGTATGTGTTGTATTTGGATATGCATCCCAGCTAGAGTTTATTGATTGAAGATGGGCATCTGCCACCTCCGTAACGGACATCGAGTGGTTTGCATTACTTATGCGCTTGAAGTATCGGCCTTTGAATGATACTGGTTTAATAGGATATTCAATTACATTAAGTGCCACAATAACCTTACTATCATAAGAGTAAGTTTGTGAAGAAGGGATTATTGAAGGGGATGTTTTGTTCTTAATCTCATTAACCCAACTCTGTATAGTTTCCTTTCCAACGTTTATCCCCTTCGCTTCACTCTTATTGTTTACGCCAATATATACTGTCCCTCCTTTGGTATTAGCAAAAGCTACAAGAGAAGTTATTACCTCGTCGTTAAAAGAGGACTTAAACTCCACCATTTCATTTTCACCGCTTATTATGATGTTATTAAGGACTTTGTTACTCATTGGTTGTATTATATATAGCAAGGAGTTAGGAGAGGTCTATAGAAAACCATTCGGCTTCAGCTTCGCCCGGTCAGTCCTATGGGAATGGCTAACTAGGCTTAGCAAACTTAGGGAAAATATTCTTTTGTTCCGTGTTCTTTGTTTGGCGTTTAAGAGAGAGAACGCTGATGACAATGGAACACTGCTCCACCCTGTCTTCGACAGGCAGGCAGGGGGCGGAAAAGTGACGCAGATTTCCTCAAATTTTTCTTTGTGCTAATTTGTGTCAACTTGCCTGCTGGCAAGCAGGTTTGTGGATAATCTTTGTAGGTATGCATTTGTGGATACTACCCAAAGAACCGCTTAAAGAATCCCGTTACCTTACTGCCATTCTCATCATCGGTGTAATAGCCCTGCCCGTACTGCTGTCCATAGCTATAGCCATAGTTATATGCATAGGCATAACCGTAGCCGTATCCATACCCATATCCCTTGGGTTTCTTAAAGTCGTTAAGCACAATGGCCAGGTTGGTGATGGTTTTGTTTTTGGTTAGGTCGTCAACCAAATCAAGGGCATTTACCGAGGTGTACCTGTGGCGAACAACAAATAGGGTGGTGTCGCAGGCTCGGCTAATTAGTACCGCATCGGTAACCACGGCCACGGGGGGCGAGTCAATCACTATCATATCGTACTTGTCGCGCAGCTCTGCAACCAGCTTATCAAGCTTGTCGCTGGCCGAAAGTTCGGCTGGGTTTGGCGGTATGGGGCCCGATGGGATAATGGATAGATTTGGGATATTGGTTGGGACAATAACCGATTCCAGGTTATCGCGCCCTATTAGATAGGTGCTCATCCCCTTTGCATTATCTACACCGAACATGCTGTGAACCTTTGGTTTGCGCAAGTCCAGCCCTAGGATTAGCGTCTTCTTTCCAAGCATAGCCATGCTAATGGCTAGATTCGATGCTACAAACGATTTTCCCTCGCCGCTTATGGTTGATGATACAAGTATCACCTTACACTTGTTTTCGCAAAGCATGAAGTCGAGGTTGGTGCGAAGCGCCCTAAACGATTCGGTGAACGACGACTTGGGTTTGTCGTACACCGGCAGAAAACTCTCGTACGGGTTATGCCCAATGGTTCCCAGCATGGGGGTTCGGGTTTTTTTCGATATGGTGGCAGGATCCTGAATGGAGTTGTTAAGCTGGTCGAAGAGCAGTATTAGCCCAACGGGAATAAGTAGCCCGATGATAAAGCCCATGATGTAGTTCATCTTACGGTTAGGCTTTGTTACTATTGCCATATCGGCCCTGGCCTCGTCGATTATCCTATTGTCCGATACGCTCGATGCTTTAGCAATACCAGCCTCAATACGTTTCTCCATGAGGTAGGTGTAAAATTTCTCGTGGATGTTGAACATGCGCTCCATGTTTACCAGCTCCCGTTCGGTTACCGGGAGTAGGCGTAGCTGCTGCTCCTGCTCGGCCACACGCCTATCGAGCTCCCTAATGCGAATGCCATTCACCTTGCGCATACCTTCCAATTTCTCAAAAAGCAGCTCAATTAGGCTGTTGATATTCTGATCGATGGCCAGCACGCGGGTGTTGTCGGGGCGAAGCGTTATAAGCAGTCCATCGCGCTCCATGGTAAGCTGATTAAGATCGCTTACAATGGCGGCAATGCTGGCATCATCTAGGCCAATGGTGGCGGGAGCAACCAACCCCTTAAGGTCTTTCTTGGTTTTTAGGTAGTTCTCGAGGTACTCGAAGTACTCAAGCTGAAGCCTTAGCGCATTCTTCTCGGCGTAAAGCGCCTCAAGGCGCTCAAGGAGGGTTCGCCCCTCGGTGCTTAGGTCAATAATGCCCTTGCCCGTTCTAAAGTTTTGCAGTAGCAGCTCGGCTTTGCGAAGCGAGTCGGATATGCCCCTTAACTGCCCCTCAACAAAATCGATGGTGTTTTCGGCTGTTAGCGATTTTTCCTGCAAGTCGAGGCGGATATACACCTCCATGAGCTTATTCAGAAAATCGGCCTCCTGCTGGGCTACGTAGCCACTGGTGCTTAACGAAAGTAGACTACCCTGCTTATCGTTCAGCTCAATGGCTATCTTCTTCATGTAGGCAATGGCCTGGGAGTGAGAACTATTGACTATGAAGTAGTACTTGTTGCTTTGTCGGCTAAGCTCAAAGCTATCAGGTTCCCTAAGGGTTATGGTGAATGCAAAGCGATGATCGTGATACTTCTCACCAAAACGGATTCTTTTTTGGGGGGTCCCATCATCAAGATCCAATTCATACTCATTTTTTGATAGAATATTGATATTTACTGGATATCCAATGGCATTAATTTCTGTTGTATCAATATTAACAACAAAAGGCGAACGATTGTAATACTTTAGTTCAGCGATACCTCTACGACCAACGCCTACGTAAGTGACGTCAAAATCAGGTAGTTCTTCAATGGCGGTTCGTGTCAAAGTGTATGATTGAAGTACGCCTATCTCATTCTCTATCCTTTTCCTATCCTGCATGATGTTCATCTCGCGCATAAGGTTTTGAACTCCTTGGCCTACCTTACGGCCATCGGCATTGCCCACCAGGAGTGATGCCTTAACGGAGTACACCTGCTCGGAGTAGCGGTTCACCAGGTACGCCACAAACAGCCCTGTAAATACGCAGATTGCTATCCAGTACCACTTGCTCAGAAACAGGAAGAAGTAACGTTTTAGGTCGAGGGTTTCCTCTGGGAATGGGGGGTATGCGTTGTTGGGGGAATCCATATAGATGTTTTATTTGTTTAGAGATTAGGGTTTAAGGTTTAGGGTTTAGAGTTTAAAGTTTAGGGTTTAAGGTTTAAAGTTTAAGGTTTATAGTTTAGGGTTTAGGGTTTGAATTTATTACCCTTAAAGGTGCTTTTCTTTAAATAGTTGATTAGGCTAATTATTTTAATTTTTAGGCTCTGAGTTCTTGACAAAATATCGTTTAACTCTTCCTCCGATATAAATTTTGCATCAAATGCTCTATATGATTGTGAGCGGGTTTCTCCGTTTGATGGCTTTGCAATGTACAAAAACTGTATAAACTCTTTATGCCCATCCCTTTCGAATCCTTCAGCAATATTATCCATTACTGATCCTGCAGAACTATTGATTTGATTGCACAATTTGAAATCCTTTGAAAAAGGCTCTCTTTTAGTGAGCAATCGAATAACCTTAGCCAATTCTCTTGCGTCCTTCCATATATCAAGATCTTCGAACGAATTAATTGTCATTTAGTTAGTTTAACATTTCTAGAATTTGAAAATCAATATATCCTGTACATTAAACCTTCGAAATACACAAAAACGCTGAACTATAAACCCTAAACTTTAAACTCTAAACCCTGTACCTTATGTTTTTACAGCCGTGTTATAAAATTATAAAGCAATATTATCGTACTAATCGACGATAGCGTTAGGTTAACGTAGGGTAGATTCATTTGGAAGACCTTGTTGCCTATGGGTTCAACAATTACCACATCGTTGGGGAGCAGGTAAAAGGCTTCGGACGAGAGCACGGAACGATCGTTGAGATTTAGCCTGATGGTTCTGTTTCCATCGCTCGACGAGCGAACCACCAGCACATTGCGGCGGTCGCCGTTCTCGGTTAGGTCGCCCACGTTGGCCAGCGCCTCAAATATGTTGATATTATCGTTGAAGTTACGGATATTGCCTGGTCGGCGTACCTCACCCAGCAGGGTGATTTTGTAGTTGGCCATCTTCACAATTACCGATGCATCCTTGTACATCAGCTCGGTTTTTTGCTGCACGGCCTCCTGAGCTTCCTGGATGCTTAGCCCACCCACTGTGGTTTTGCCAAGGAATGGTAGGTTGATGTTGCCCTCGGCATCGATGCTGTAGCCCTGAAGGTAGAGGGAGGCCTCGTCGCGGTTCTGACCGAAGTACTGAATGCCTGAGGGGTTATTAAACATCTGGCTAATTTCGGGGCTGGGGGTAACCAGCTGAATGTATAGCACATCGCCGGGTTTAAGCCGGTAGGTAGGGGGTGTGACAAATGGCGTTTCCTGCATAATGCTGATATCTTGCATGTATAGAAGCTGTGCTCTGCGGTTGCATGAGGCAAATGCCATAGCAACGGCTAGCATTATGATTATGGGTTTAATTCTCACGGTTATTGTGTTTTAGTTATTTACGTAGTTGCGTATTATACGTCATTGCGATCCCGACGTTATTTGTCGGGAGAAGCAATCTGTTTTCTAGTTTACACGCTCTCCACAAAGACTGCTTCGTAAAGGACACTCGCCTGCTTAATTACCTGTCTGATATACACTTTCAAGCGAGTCGTAGGTCAGGCAGGCAGTGACGGAAAGTGCTTCCTAGTTTCAAGGTTTACGTCATTGCGAATCCGCCAGCCGGCGGATGAAGCAACCGAAGCGCAGCGAAGTTCGACGTAGTCAATCTGTCGGATGAACTTAACTACTCATCAACCAAGTCGGTTAGATCGTTCCAATTTGGATTGATAGAGTTAATTAGACCCTCCTTCTTTGCCCTTGAGCCACCTTTAATCTGTTTCTCCCTAGCAATGGCATCCTCAATTCGGTTAAAACCCTCAAAGTAAACCAACTTGTGACAGTTGTATTTGTGGGTGAATGCGGTGATGTGGATTCCTTCCCTATGCTCCGCTAATCTTTTCTGCAAGTTACTGGTTACGCCTGTGTATAAAACTGTGTTGTTCTTGTTGGTTAGGATGTATGTGTAACCTCCATATTTCATAATGGGCTATGAGTTTTACAGATTGCTTTGCTCCACTTCATTTTGCTCGCAATGACAGATTTCCCGTTCGTCATTGCGAATCCGCCAGCCGGCGGATGAAGCAATCTGTAAAAAAGATCGCTTCGGAAAGTACCCTCGCGATGACGGTAACTTTTTGTTGTTTCTGTCATAACATCATTATGCCAAAAATTTTGGGTGAATTCTCGCAATGACGGGTTAAATCGCTTCATCAAGTTGATTAAATGCTTTCGAAAAATTTCCGAATCGTTGCTTCCAACGGATGTCTTCGTTGTTCATTAACAGATAAATAAGGTTTGGTTTTCTTGATGGGCTGGTACAGCTTCGCCCGGTAACCCACAGTGTAATTTTTGCGGGAGAGTAGATACAGTAAGCAAAATTAGCAATAATTGTGTAATTAGAATAACACCTCACCATAATAACAGCTGTGTTGATCAAAAGCTTAAACAACCATTTGATAAGCAAAATTAATCTGAATAGCAGCTGTAAGGTGGTCGCCTTCGATTCTGCCTAATTGTAACAATGTGGCCGTGGGTATTATATAACAATTATTGCTTAAACAAAAAACGCATACCAAATTGCTCTGGTATGCGTTTACTTTGAGGTCTCGAGCGGATTCGAACCGCTGTACGAGGTTTTGCAGACCTCTGCCTAGCCACTCGGCCACGAGACCGTTTTTTACGGACTGCAAAGTTACAAAATTTTCTAAATCTCCAAACCCCAATCGTAATTATGCTGCTATTTATTGCTTTTCTCGGCTAAATATTATTTTGAGGTGCTGGAGAAGAGTTATTACCTTTGGGTATGGAAACACAAGAAAGCCTAAAGGCCTTATTGTCGGTATTTTTTCCTGA
>NZ_JAANIG010000066.1 GCF_011174675.1 Perlabentimonas gracilis
GCGAGGCGTGCTCGCTTCCGCTCGGCGGGGTTGGAACCAGAATTTGTCCCCCCACAAGGGTCGGGGCGGGGGTGGGGGCTGCTGCTGGGGCGTATCCCCTGCAGGGCCTTGACTTGCCCACAAGGCCGAATCGCTCGTGTTCCTGTCGTGCCGACGTTCCGCAAATTTTGTTAGCCATCCCGCCTGCCGTCTCCCCGCGGGCAACGACCGATCTTTGTTTCGGTACTCGCCGCCCGCCGCTGCGGGGCGAGGGCTGCCCGTATGGGCTCGGCGGGATTGGAAGCAAAATTTGGTTTTGCTCGAGCGGGCGATGGCGCTGTGCTCTCCATTTCAAGGCAAGGCCAACGCTCCGAAGCTGGCCGCCCATGCCCACCTTGGCGATGTACGCTAACGGCTGGGGGTTGTGGCTAGTGGGGAAGTGCGTAGCCCACTTTTTCGTCCGCCGACGAAAACGAACTGGCAGCGGGCGACCCCGCCCCGAGCCCCCCAGTCATCCCCCATTAGCTACACCCCTTGTTAGCGTCTCGTGGCCAAGGTGACCGAGTCGCCCGCCCCCGGCGCGGGCCTTGTTTCCACAAATTCTGTTAGCCACCCCGCCTGCCGCCCCCGTGCGGGCAACCCTTCTTAAAAATTTTCGTGTGCACAGCCCGCTGGGGCGTGGCGAGGCGGTCTCGCTTCCGCTCGGCGGGGTTGGAACCAGAATTTGTCCCCCCACAAGGGTCGGGGCGGGGGTGGGGGCTGCTGCTGGGGCGTATCCCCCGCAGGGCCTTGACTTGCCCACAAGGCCGAGTCGCTCGTATAGGCGTAGAATCGACGTTCCGCAAATTTTGTTAGCCATCCCGCCTGCCGTCTCCCCGCGGGCAACGACCCATCTTTGTTTCGGTACTCGCCGCCCGCCGCTGCGGGGCGAGGGCTGTCCGTATGGGCTCGGCGGGATTGGAAGCAAAATTTGGCTTTGCTCGAGCGGGCGATGGCGCTGAGCTCTCCATCTCAAGGCAAGGCCAACGCTCCGAAGCTTGCCGCCCATGCCCACCTTGGCGATGTACGCTAACGGCTGGGGGTGTGACCAGTTTGGGTGAGCGGGGCTTGGGATTTATCCCACGTTAAAAAGTTCCCTGCGTGCCGACCCGCTTCCGTAACCCATACATCCCAAATTGGTTACACCCCTTGTTATGGGCTGGCTATTAATTTTCTGTCGTGTCTTTAGATTCGACATATAAATTTGCTACATTTTTTACGGTTTTACACGTGCGTTGGGACAGACACACTTTTTGGCAAGCTTTGGTTGAAGCGTGGCTCGTGTGGCTTGGCAATGTGTGTGGCTGTGAAGCGTTGGCTATATTTAAGTGCTTTCAATTATCTCAATTTCTTCTTTTGTCAAGTTAAATAATTCATAAACTAATTGATTAATCTCATTTTCAATTGTAAAAGTATCTGCTTTACTGTCGCTTTTCTTCATCTCAAGAATTGTTTTAACCTTATTCTCAATATGTATTTTTGTTGTTTCATTTACATAAGGAATAGGGGTAGTTTCAACATAAGCTTTTGATAAAGAATAATAACCGCCCCTAACTTTAGAAACAATTGAGTTAAGATAAAACTTAACAGTATTTGAATTCATAATGCCAAGTAAAGATAAATCATTTATTGGCATCATAAACGTTGTTTTATTAAGATAGATTCCTTTGTCAACAATTGTTAACTGATTCTCAAATGATGTTTCTGACCATACAATCTTTTCTCTTTCAAATTCATTAAAATAGTCAACCGCATCTTGAATTTCATACCATTTATATGAGCCTGGTTTTCTCCCTTTCCAATCTGTTCCTTTGTAAGATTCTGGTTTAGGTTCTAATCTTTCTTTATAGTTTTCAAGATGCTCAAGAATTGCAGGATATTTACTAATGTCAACACCCCTTCTGGTGAATATTAAAAACTTTTCAACATTCGGGTTTGTATATTTTTTGATGTCCTTTCCGTCTAGAAATGGCTTAATCAATTCTATGCTTGAATTATCTTTTAGAATTAAATTGTTTTTAGTTTCGTCATCGATAATAAAGGCTTCATTACAACCTGTTAAAATACCCCTAAAAATTTTAGCATTAACAATCTCACCTAAATGGTTTCCATTTTCTTTAAGTTTTCGAACCAATTTTTGAGAAATAGAGTCTGATAAAGTCCAGCCACTTTCTTGAAGTTCGTCCTGTAAAACATCAATTTGATTTTTATGCAAGTATTCAGTCATTTTATCACCAAACAATAAAGTGTCTAAATTTACCGCTTTAAATGATTTAGATGCTTGCGATTTTGAGATTGAAAGTATACTAGGATAAGTTGTGGCTTCTTCAAATACTGGCAAATCGCCGAAATCAATAATAAAATTTATTTTTAATTTCTTGATGAAAGTTCGTAATGATTTACCATAACCCGCTCGCATCCATTTGTTAGGAACGATAAAAACAAACTCTCCATTTGATTTTAGATTTCTAATACCTAATTCAATGAAAAATACGTACAAGTCAGCAGTACCTGCAAAAGAACTAAAGTGAGTTTGAAGGTAAGGTTTTATTTCTTTTAATTCTTCTTGCCTTATGTAAGGCGGATTCCCAATCACAACATCAAAACCAATAAAATCCCCATTTTCATTTAACACTTCTGGAAATTCAAAACGCCATTCAAAGGCATTTTCATAGATTTTGTTGTTCTTTATTTCTTCAATTTCAGAGTCTAGTTTTTTGATTTCGTCAGTAAATTTTTGAACCCTTTTATTCCATTCTCCCTTTTCCTTTTTCGATTTTTCAAAAAGAGTGGTTTGATTTGTAAGTGTAAAAAGTTCACCCTTAATTCTCTGTAAACGTTTTAATTTAGGGTCGTTCGATGCTATTTCGCTTCTAAAATCGCTTTTTATGTCGGCTATGAGCCGTTCCATTTCTCTTTTCTGCTCCTTGTTCTGGGCGTTTCTATAAGTTGAAACTGCAAGACGGTAGCTGTCAATATTCCACTTGCTCTTTTTTAGGGCTTGCCCTAAATCAGCATCTATGGCAAAGCGACTTACTAGAGAATTTCCACACTTTATATTGATGTCAATGTTTGGAAGTGTTTCAAGTTCCGTTTCGTTTTTATAGTAAGCATTTTTAAGCAATTCAATCCATAAACGTAAACGACAGATTTTTACTGAATTTGGATTTATGTCAACACCAAAAAGACAATTCTCAATTATGGTTTGTTTCTCGTGGAATAGCGTTACCTGAACTCTTTGGCTTTCTTTGCTTTTGGGATTATACTCAAAAATTAATCCGTCATCATCTGTTGTAATCAGCTCATCGTTAACAACTTCAATATGGAATTCTTTTAACCTTTTTCCTTCTCTGTCTTGCAGTATTTTTAGGTCGTTTTTTACTGCAATTATTTCATTCAGAGCCGAAACAAGGAAATGCCCCGAGCCAACGGCTGGGTCACAAATTTTTATGCTATTTACAATTTCGTTGGCTTCTTTTCTATCTTCAATCTTATCATAAAGCTCATCAATGGTTTTACACTCCCAATTTTTGGTTTCATTGAATTTCTGAACAACCGCTTTTCTTATGGTTTCCCTGCACATATACATTGTGATGAAACCTGGTGTGAAAAACGAACCGTCTTTATAACCGTTTATTTTCTCGAAAATTAGCCCAAGAACTGAAGCATTTATTAGCGTTTTGTTGTCTTCCTGAATTTCTTCCGAACCTTCACTCGTGAAATCGTAAGCATTTAAAAATTCAAATAGATATTCAAGTGAATTTAGCGTACCCGTTTTCTTCTTTCCCTGTTCATTTTTAAGAACGGTTGCGCTGTAAATTGGCACCTGTTTTTCATCACGTAAATTACTTATGAATAGCGTTGTATGCTCTAAATCGGTGGGTTCAAAAAGTGAACTGTTCAAATAAGGAACTTTCTCAAACACTGCACTTATTTCGCTATTCCTGTCTTCAAATTTCCGTGCTAGAACCTTAAAGAAAAGGCTGTTTAAATCGTCGTAGTTTTTAATTTTATCAAAATTCAGAAAACTGTATGATTTGTCGCCTTTGTGATAAGTAATTAATTGCGCTTCAAGTAGTTTTAGGAAAAGGATTCTATTTATCCAAGTGATACTTAATTCAAGGGCAACACTGAAAAGCCTTTCCTGCATATTGCTACCAAACTGGCTTGGCTTTTCTAAACGACTTATTTTGTCAAGGCTATCAAGTTCAATTATTGCATTTTCAAGTAAAGAACCTGAGTTTCTATACCCTTCCTTATTTCTTTCAATTATTTTTTTACCTCCCTCTTTGGTTTCAATTAATCCGATAATATGAAGTAGTTCACCATAGAAACGCTTATCAAGCGTATTGCTGTCATTGGTAAAAGGAAGTTTTAAAAGGTGCTCAGGTGAAAGAAGTTTATATAGCGCAATTAGTTTATTGTCGTCTTTCTTGTCGTTGTTTCTTAAAGGCTTCTCATATTCCCTAATGTCGAAATATGAGTATTCAATTTCGTTTGTAATGCTTTCAATAAATGGTTCTGCAATTTCCTTGTAGAAAAAATCTGTAGTTTTTCCTGACATTCTTCCATTTTCAAACTCATTGAATTGCTTTACAAAACTCTTATTATGAGCAAAATGCTTTTCAAAAATATTGGCATCGAAAACAAACCACTCATTTATATTAGTTGCGATTAAATATCTAATCTCTAGGTTTTTGTGCGTAATTCTTTCACGTAAGTAGTATAAAACCATTTCTTGAAACGCTTTCACATTGATTTTTTCCTGTGTCAGCATTTCGCTTTTGTTCGTTGGTTTCTTGGTTTCAACTATTACACCAACCGTACTATTAGCATTATTCCCATTATGAATTACAAGGTCTGTTCTGCCTTTTGTATTTATAAAATGATTCGGCTCGTAATAGGTTTTCTTTAGAAAGTCAACGATTAAAAATTTATGAAATTCTTCCGATTCCTTGTCATTAATTCTGTCAAGTAATTGAATTAGATTCGTCTTAAATATTTCTATTTCAGAACGATTAGGTTTTAATTTCAGAAACGCTTTATTAAGTGCCTTTCTAGGCTTCAACTGCTTTAAATTCATTTAATTAGTCTTTTTATTTCAGTAGGTTAAACTACAAATTCTATTCGGACTATCAATGCGGGGGGCAAAACGAAGGCTGTTTTTGTTGCGAAGCAATCGCCTGTGCGGTGGGGCAACAAAAAGTGCCTGAGTGTGCGTGGGCAATTTTCGATATCTTTTTTTCTATCTATGTAGCAAATTTAGGTCTTCCACGATTTTTTCTTCATAGCTTGCCCATAACGGCTGGGGGTGTGACCAGTTTGGGTGAGCGGGGCTTGGGATTTATCCCACGTTAAGAAGTACCCTGCGTGCCGACTCGCCTGCCTAACCCATTCAGCCCAAATTGGTTACACCCCTTGTTGTGCACTGGCGTTAATTTTTCTGTCGTTTTAATGTACTTATATTTGCTGCAATGTCTTTTCTTTCGTGCGTTGGGAACAGACACACTTTTTGCCAAGTTTTGGATTGCAGGGCGGCTTGTGCGACTTGGCAATGTGTGTGGCTGTAGCGGTGGCACTAGATGTTTCTTATTACATTCAAAAAATCTTCAAGTTTATACGCTCCGTCAACTGTTCTTCTTTCGTAAACCATAAAATACCTATAATTATTACCTGCTTTACTATACCACAAACTACCTAAACTTATTTTCTTTTCAGCATCTAAATGGTCTCCTTTTGTTTCAAGCAAAATTGTTTTACCACTTTTTGATTGAATAATGAAGTCTGGGTAATGATTTATGAAACCGTTTATACAAAATCCTTTACGTTCAACATTTTTTGTCCAAAATAAAACGTTCTCCATATTCGCAATTTCATTTATTACTCTTTCTTCAAAACCATTCATTTTACTTTCCTTTTCATAAAGCGATTTTGGCAAATCAGGAGAAGTTTCATTTATTATTTGTCGTAATGGTAATTTAAAGGATGGTTTAATAATTATTTTGTCAGTATCTAAGAATTCTTTAAATTTCTTTTCTATGTAAATTAATGATAATGAATTAATATGAAGTTTAATTTTGTCGCAATAGGTATATTCATTATTGGCAAAATCCATATATTGGTCATCATTAAAATCTTCGAAAATACGACTGATGAATTTTTCAATCTCTTTGTCAGGTATTGGCGGTATATTACCAATAATTGACATTACTCTCCTTGTGAAATTCTTAACTCTACTTTCTTTGCGTGAAGGGTCAAGGATGAAACTTAATAAACTCTTTTTCAACTGGTCATCGACCTTAAAACGGGTTGGTGTATGCTCTTTTTTTGTTTCATCTAAATCTATGCTGTATATTGAAGAGGTTATACTATCAAATGGTATGTTTGTGTCAGCTTTACCAAGTGGAAAACCAGTTAGTAGGTTTTTGTCTTCAAGAATTGTTTCTTCCTCTCTCTGCCCGAATAAATCGTTTGCTGGAATTTTTAAATAAAACTGTGGGAGTTTTATTTGACTTGCACTTTCATAAAAAAATTCCTTAATACCATAAGAGTTAATCAATGGTTCAATTTCGTTTGGAAAAGATGAGATATTGTTTGATGCCATATCTTCAACTATTTTATCAAAAGTATCATTTTGTTCTTTTGCCGCTTTTTCAATTTCTGAAACAACGTCGTCGGGTTCATCATTTGCATTGGAAACCTTTATTCTGGTTGTATCGATGTCAGAGGTAATGTCATCAGCAACGTTTTCTAATTCTAATGTGTTTGATGGACTTATGATTAGGGGTTCTTGTTGCTTTTTTAATAATTCACTGCTTGAACTATCTGCTAATTTATAATCCTTTTCGCTAAAACCAGCTTTATTTAACCCTTTTACAATATTGTCAAGTGTTTCGTGAAATTTGGAAGAAGCTGTAAGAACATAGCATAGGTTTAACAAAGGGAAGTTATGTTTCATAACGTAGGGTTGTCTTAAAACCCTACCTAGTATTTGCTCAACATCTACGGCGGAACTTTTATCAGCAAGGGAAGCTAAAATATATGCGAAAGGACAATCCCAACCCTCTTTTAGAGCGTTAATTGTAATAATGTAGCGCACTTCACAATCCCTGCTCAATAAATCAACGCCTTTAATTTCATTAATATTTGCAGTTTTGATTTTGATGTGTTCTTCTGGAATTTGAAGTTCAAGTAATTTTTCTTTAAGTTTTTGAACATTCGTTTTTTCATCTTCAACGTTCAGAAAGTCTTTGCCATTTTTTGGTTGAGCTTGAAATAAAACAATGGGGCGGATATACTTACCACCTTTTTTCTCTTCCTCTTTAGCTTGTGCTTCTAAGCGTTTTTGCAGTTGTAATGCGGAGTTTATCACTTCAGTTTTGTCTTGATGGTTATAAACTATAACAGGTAGTTTAACCATATTCTCCCGCTTAAGTTCTAATGCATCAACGAAACAAATTATGTTACTGTTCTTTCTTGGTGTTGCCGTTAAATCAAGTATAAAACTTGGATTAAACTCCTTAAGCATATCAATGCTTAATTCAGTTTCAGCATTATGGCTTTCGTCAACAATTACTAAAGGATTTAAATACTGCATTACCTTCATTAACGAAATATCATTATCTTGCCCCAAAAGGGATTCAAATGATTGCAAAGAGCCATTCTGTTCATATACTTTTCTCCCCTCTTTGTTTGATGTTCGAATGCTATCGAAACTTAACACAAAAATTGACAGTTGCTCTTTTACAGATGAAGCATTAAAACCACTGCCTTGAAGCAAAGTATTCTTATCGTAAACCTCTACTTTGTTTCCAAAATGGGAATTTATTTTTTGACGATATGGATGACTTGTATCCTTTAAGTTTTTTATAGTTTGGTCTAATATTGTAATAGATGGCACTAGCCAAACAACCGCTTTTGGCTGGTCGATGTCGAATGCTTCAAATACCGTTTTAATTGCATTGCAGGCAATAAAAGTTTTGCCCCCTGCTGTTGGTACTTTTAAGCAAACGTGTGGAACTTTTGGAATGTTATTTTTATAGTGTTCAATAGCCGTTCCTGTATTTGGTTTCAAAGGAGTTCTAGGGTGTTTTACCCAAAAGTTATTAAAAGCCTCTTTTGTATTCTTTGTTTCCTGTAAATGAGCAAGAAATATTGAGAGGTCGTTAATTACTTGTTGTTGATATGGTTTCAGTTCCATTGCTTAAAAACGTGTTATGTCTCTTGGTATTTTTTTGAAAATTATGTGTTTACGTGTTAAGTAATCTGGTGTCAAAACACAATTATCAGCATAAATTACGTATTGCCCTGCTTTAGTTCTCATTGTAGGGAAAAAATCGTAATCTAATGTTGTAAACTCATCTTTTTCGTAGAAAAAGTAGTAAGCTGTATTGTTGTGTTTGCCAAGAAAATACTTGTTTTCATCGTGAGGTATTTCTAAAATTGAAGTTTTAGTTTCAGTGTAGTAAACGTAAGGTCTAATTTTTTCTATACCAACTTCTTCGTTCAAATTTCCATCCTCATCGAATAGAGGCTTCCCAAGTTCGAAGTAATCAAAACCTCCTCCAGTTCCAACAGATGAATTGTAACCAGTAATTACTCTTTTAACTCTTTCTGCTGTTAGTTTATCGGCGTATTCCTCCATTTCAATTAGAATAAACTTGCGATTACCACAATCCTTTTTGTTTAGGTTAAGAACAGCGTGTGCAGTTGTGCCTGAACCTGAAAATGAATCAAGCATTATGGAGTTTTTGTCTGTTGAAAGCTCTAAAATTTTTTGAATTAATGTAGATGGTTTTGGAGTTTGAAAAGGGGTTTTGTCATTTTGGAATACCCTTTTAAGTTCTTGCTTAGCACTTTGATTATGTCCAACTTCTTCGTGTAGCCAAATAGTTAAAGGGACAGTCCCATCCTGTACTTCTGTAAGAAACTTTTTTATCCTTGGCACACCATCTCCTTTCTTTCCAAACCAAATTCTTTTTTCCTCTACTAATTTTTCAAATCTTTCTTTTGAAGTCATCCAACATCTACCCTCAGTTGGATTAATTACTTTTCCAGAGGGTGTTGTAATTGGATAATCATATTCCGAAGAATAAGTTTTTACAGTAAAATCACTAGAAGTCCAAACACCTCTAGGGTCATTATCAATGTTTTTATATCTTGAATTTTGAGCTTCAGTTCTATTAATCAAGTTCCTTACCCAGTTTATTTTATTTTTCGCATAACAAACAATAAAGTCGTGATTATCAGATAAGTATTTGGCATCATTTTGAGGGCTAAATTTTTTTTGCCAAATAATGTTGTTAATAAAATTACCAATACCCCATATTTCATCGCAAATCAATTTCAAATTGGCTTGTTCATTATCATCTATTGAAATAAAAATTGCACCATCATCAGCTAAAAGTTTATGGAGTAATTTTAATCGAGGGTACATCATACAGAGCCATTTATCGTGGCGTGTTAGGTCTTCGGCTTCTTTACCAACAACTTGTCCTAGCCATTTTTTAATTTTGGGGTCATTCACATTGTCGTTATAAACCCAACTCTCATTTCCAGTATTGTATGGCGGGTCAATGTATATGCACTTTATTCTTCCCTCGTATTCAGGTAAAAGGGTTTTTAATGCTTCAAGGTTATCACCGTGAATTATTTTATTTCCGTTATTTACTTCTTTATCAATGATTTTACCATCAACAAAACCATAAGAATGTTCCAGAACTTTATATGGTACTTCCATATGATGATTAATAACTTTCTCTTTACCAATCCAGTTTAAAGTAGGCATATATGAATTTCAGCGTTTTTAAAATTAAAAACCCAAAGATACAAATATCTGTGGGTGCGTGGGCAAGAAAACAGCTCTTTTGCAAACATTGGTTGAGGGTTGGGTTGTGCGGTTTGCAAATGTGCTGTTTTGTGCGTGGGCATTAATATTTCAATCTTTTGTCTTTATGCAGCAAATTTTCCTTTTC
>NZ_JAANIG010000067.1 GCF_011174675.1 Perlabentimonas gracilis
CTACTTCAGCTTTTCGCTTTGATGTCCAGTAACTGTTCTTTTTCATACCGTCAGAAATTTAGCAATTTTTCTGCTCGGTTTTAATTGGGGCTAATATAGAATACTTAGAAAAAGAAGAGGTTTGTAAGAGGTAGCCTTATTTCAGGTATTTACAGTGGGGATTAATTCTCATTAATATTTTCGAGACGTTTTGCAATTTTACTTTTTAGCATTTCAATGTCCAACGTAGCGTTTTTTGTATAATCCATTTTGGAGATCCCTTTTTCAATTAAAGCACTTTGCTTTTCGTACTTAGTACAGGCTTCGCACATCATTTTGTGCATTTTTAGCTGGATTTTTTCCTTTGCTGAGAGTTTAAAATGGAATTTTTTCTCCATTAGCTCGGTGGCTTTTAAGCAGGAAAGGAAAAGTATATGCATTATTTTTTTCATGAACTTAATTCTTAAACCATTTGTTCTCAATACAGTTTCTGAGTTGCAATTTTGCTCTATGAACAATTTGCCAAAAATTAGTAGGTGCAATACCTAATTCCTGACAAATTTCTTCACCACTTTTCTCGGTAAGGTATTTTAACTTAACGCAGGTGTTCCATTTCTCGGGTAAAGCATCGAGACATTTTTGTAATACTTTTTGAAAATCAATGTCATCAAGCAAATGGATTTCATCGTCTTCCCAGTCTTTGGGGCGTTTTTCTTGTTCCCAACTGCCATCTACATCGAAGAATGCAGAGATAGTATTGGCTTCCATTGGGACTGGTTTCTTAACACTCTTTCGATAATGGTCAATTATTTTATGATTCAATATTGCAAACAACCATGTTTTGGGAGAACTATCGCCTTTGAATGCTTCATTTTTTTCGGCAGCAGCTAAAAAGGTTTCTTGAACTAAGTCTTCTGCTGTCTCAATAGAAGAGGTTTTGTAATATGCCCACTTATAAAGTTCTGGGGTGTATTCATTTACCCAGTTTTTTAAGTCTTTCATTTTTCATATAGGATTTAAAAACTCAAATTTAGTAAATTTATATGAGCGTTGGGAAAATGGCTCTTTTGATTTTGCCGAAGGGATTGAATTGTGCGGAGGGGCAAAAGCAAATGTGCCATTTAGGGTTGTTCTCTTGTCAAGTCAGCACCTATTGTCCTGCGTTTTCACAATTAATTATTTAAGTCTTTAGTTCTTTTCACACTGCCTTTCTACACTTGGCGGTAACGGCTGGGGGTGTAACCAGTGTGGGAGAGCGTGTTACGTTTTCGTCCCCCGACGAAAACGCCCGAGCGGGCGAAACCGCTCCGAAGTTCCAATGTCAACCCACATTGGCTACACCCCTTGTTAGGCACTGGGCTTTATTGTTTTAATACTGAAAATCCTTTTTCTTCAAATAACCTTGGAATGTCCCAACCATATTTTTTTGTAACGAAATAATTAAAAGATACTAATTGATCTTGTATTGCTGAAAGCAGTTTCTCTTTAGTCTTAAATGTTTTGTTTTTTAAACTTTTATCATTAATAAATAACTGATAATCATCAATGATATCTTCAATTTTTATTTTACCCATTAAAAGTTTTTCGTAAAGCAATATTAGAGTGTCTATATTTATTATTGTTGGCATTCTAATATGCTGTAGATTAATATTACCATCGTTTATCATATCAATTTCTTGCTGAAACCATATGTTAATTAGATTGTTTAATCCTAAGATGTCTAGTTGTCTATTATGAAGAATAATTATCGGATATATTTTTGCAGATTTTGGTTTGAAATTTAAATCTTCTTTAAACTCCCCTTTTAGTAATATTCTACAAAAATTTGCAAGTTGCCGAACTGCTTTCGGTGAGGTTTTAATTTTCCCTTTATTAAAATACAGTTTTTCTTTCAGCGCACGTTCATATTCTATAAAGTTATAACTTTCTTTTATTGAAGCATTAATTAATATGTCTTTTGATTCAAAGATAAATATTTTGCTCCCATTCCTAATGTAATAATCAGGCGAACCGGGTGTTGCCATATTATCACCTTTAAATTTCACATATTTCTTTTTATAAATTTGTTCAATTATGGTATAGAGTATATGACGCTCTGAGAAATCATATGTAAATATTTGCCGTAAATTAATTCTTTGATTTTCTTCATAATTGTCATTAATTTCTTTTAATAAGAAATATAACCCGTTAAAATTCTTTTCAATAGCGAATAGAGGGAATATAATTCTATATTTATTGTCCCTTATTTTTATTAGTGGATTTGACCTGAGATTTAAGTAGTCTATATCATCATCGTTTTTTTCTAATAAATTAATTGTAAACTTGTCTAAAAATGCTGTATTTGAGATAAAATGTTCATCACGTTCCAAGATTAAATCAATCTTCCCAGTTTTTTTTGCTGATAAAATTGTGAATGATATCGATAAAAGTCTCCTTAGGAATTCTTTGTAATTCTCAACGTAAAACTTTCTATAAAAATCAGATAGCATTTTCCTACAGTCAGCCCTGTTTTCTAAAAATTCAAAAAGAAAAATTGATTTAATTGTTTGTGCTACAAATACTGCTAAGATGTCATAATTAGAAATGTCAAATGTAGGTAAGGAAGTGGCTATTGACATACAAATTAAGCGAGGATACTCTTCGTTATCATTAATTGAAGATATTACTAATTCATCATTTTTATTGAGAGTTTCATTAATTGCTAAATAGACTTTAAAAAGCAATACTTCAAATTCATCATTGCTTATTTCAGGTGGATTACTGTTTGTTGATAAAACTTTTTCAAAAAGAGTAAGGCTGGCTTTTGCATTAATAATTGTAATTTCTACCGATTTCGACTTTTTATATTTATTGATTTTGTCATTAATTTCATTTGCTAAAATGTTATTTGAGTCACTAAACCAATTTGAAAGAAGTTCTCTATGGTTAATTACAAATGAATCATTATAATTGAAACTTAATAAGTGAGTAGAGGCATCAATTAGTAAACTTTTAGGAATATCATTCATTCGAGATAAATAATCTTCGTAATTTTCATTATCAAAAATTTGATTAAATCCTATTGTTACTATGCTAGATACCATTTTTTTGCGATGTTATAGCCTTGTGCCTAACTTCCTTATAGCCCTACCCAAAGTATATATAACTAGCATCCAACAATGTTAATATTTAGGATAGGTCGAGTTTAACAAATATAAAGTTTATTTACGTAAAATCACGTTTAGGGCCAACCTATGTTATGATAATGGCAAGCGTATGGCAACTTAAACCCCATCAATATCCGATTAAAGGTTTAGGTTTGTGGTATTAGCGGTAATACTCCCACCCTAAGCTGGGCGGGGGCTAATCTTCCTGCTTCTCAACCCAGTGTAGGGTTAACGTTTCCAACTTTAGGGCCACAAGAAAACCAATGCCGGAGCGCATTCCAGCATACACGCATCCCCCATCCAAAGGGATTAAACGGTGCTCCTGCTTGTCTACTATTGCCTGTATTGTGTCCAGTGGCGTTGGGGTGTGGCCGTAAAGAAAGATTGTGCTGGGCATAAAGTCACTTGGCAACTCCCCCATTCTACTCCAAAGCAACGACTCTGCATTGCCGAGTGGGTTGTCGTGAAATGGATTTACTCCGCCGTGTACCAGCATAAACCTGTCGATGGCGAGATGGTATGGCAGCATGTTAAGAAAGGCCGTGTGGGTACTGGGTATACCCTCGGGGAAAAGGAACGATTCGCCAATAAAATCTTCGTAGCTCCTCAGGGTGCTGTTACCACCATTCTGTATCCACTGGCTATAATGCGCCCTGCTATGGGCGGCATCGAGCAGCATCTGATCATGATTGCCTCGTATTGACTTTATGTTGAACCCTTGGTACTGAAGCAGTAGGATGTAATCTATTAGCTGGGCGCTTTGTGGGCCTCTATCAACTAGATCGCCCAGAAGGATAACTGTATCCGAGCGGGCGATTCCAATTCTATGCTCAAGCAAGTACCTGAGCGACTGCAAGCATCCGTGTGTATCACCAACAACATAGGTTGCCATGGTGATTCATTTAAAGGTTAAACTAATCTACTCGTACCTTAACGCCTCTATAGGATCGAGTTTGGAAGCCTGCACGGCAGGAAGGTAACCCGATGTTAGCCCAACGGCAAAGCAAATAACCACGCCCAAAGCCATCCAAAGCCAAGGTACAACAAAAGCGCTGCCCGTTATTAGTGAGATAACATTGCCCATGAGTATTCCAAAAGCAATACCCAGCAAACCACCCAACTGGCAAATAACGATGGCCTCGAAAAGGAACTGCTGCTTTATGGTGGACGATTTGGCGCCCATAGCCTTTCGCGTGCCAATCTCGCGGGTGCGCTCAGCCACGGCCACTAGCATAATATTCATTAGGCCAACGGCAGCACCTATTAGGGTGATAATACCAATTAGCGTGGCAGCAATGGTAACGTACTTAATATTCTCCAGTAGGATTTGAGCCAGCGAATCGCTCTTCTCGATATTAAAATCGGACTGGTCGCGCGCCTTCAAATTCCGAACAATCCTAAAAATGCCCTCGGCTTCGGAAACCGCATAGTCCAGATGCAAAGGGTTATTTGGCTTTATGTTGATGGTGAAGTTCATATTGGGTCGCGAGAAGTAGGTAGCCACATTGTGCACCGGTAGTAGTACCGACAGATCGGGCCCTCCACCAAAGGCATCGCCCTTCGATTTCATCACGCCAATAACCCTGTACTTGCCGCTGCCCACGCTAATTATCTTCTCAAGCGGATCCTCGTTTTTACCGAAAAGTTCCGTGGCCACCTTGTTACCAATAATGGCCACAGCCCATCCGTTATCCTCCTCGTGGGCCGAGAAAACCCTACCCTTCTCAATATCGAGCCCGGCGGTCTCAAAGTATCCCGATGTTACGCCCCTTACGCCTACGTTGGGATTGGTTTTGTTGGACATGTACTTAATGGTTGCAGCCCCTGTAGCCCATATGGATAGCGATACGGTGGCCGGAAACTCAAACCTATCGACAAAATCCTTGGCCTGCTGATAGCTGATATGCGAATGGTTTAGCGTACGGTAGCGTTGGCCACCAACCTGAACGTTCATACCACGGCTCTGAATGCTGAAGGTGTTGGCACCCATCATGGTGAACTCATCGTTTATGCTCTTTTTAATGGAGTCGATGGCCGTAAGAATTCCCACCAGGGCCATTATTCCCACGGCAATAATAAGTATGGTAAGTATGGTGCGAAGGGTATTTGAACGAATAGCACCGAATGATACCTTTAGGTTCTCTAAAACTAGGGCAACGCTTTTCATAAAAAAACCAATATTTAGTAGCAACATCAAAGGTAATACTTTTTCCATATCGCTAGCACCACAACAGGGTTTTAGTTATTGTTGTCTCCTATTTTATTAATCATTAAGCATAAAAAAACGCTTACCTTTGCAAACAAAAAATAATGACATTATCAGATAGGATTAGGGCTTTTGCTTCGCTGGGTAGCAAAATCTTGGCCACCGACACGTCTGCTGAGCTACAAAAATTCTGGCACACCGTCGATACAGCCCATCAGCAAAACAGCTGGTTTACAGCAGAGTTTTGCAGGTTGTCCATAACGTCAATTGCAAAGAGTTGGCTAACCCATGATAAGCTACAGGAGTGGATCTCATTGTACCCCATTCAATCGTTCAATCCCCCTAGCCCCAAAAGGGTTGGTGTAATAATGGCGGGTAATGTCCCATTTGTTGGAATGCACGATATGCTTAGCGTGCTGATATCTGGCCACCATTTTGTGGGCAAGATTTCATCGAAGGATGCTGGGCTAACGAATGCCCTTATCGACTTGCTGCTTTGCATTGAGCCAAACCTTGGCCGCTACATCACCCTAACTGAGAACAAGCTCGAGAATTTTGATGCCGTAATTGCCACGGGTAGCGATAATACCTCAAGGTATTTTGAGTACTACTTTGGGAAGTATCCAAATATCATCCGCAAGAACAGGCATAGCATTGCCATACTCAGTGGCAGTGAATCTCCCGAAGAGCTGCGCGGGTTGGCCAACGATATTTTCACCTACTTTGGACTAGGATGCCGGAACGTTTCAAAACTCCTAATACCCAAGGATTACAACCTTTCTGATTTACTGCGTAGTTTTGATGACCATAAGCACATAGCCAATCATAATAAGTACGCCAATAACTATGAGTACCATAGGGCGATGTACCTAATGAATATGGTTGAGCATCTCGACACTGGCTTTGTGCTTGCGAAGCCCGACGAGAGCCTGGGAAGTCCAGTAGGAACCTTTTACTACCAGCACTACACAAATTTGGGAAGCGTACAAACCTATATCGACATGCATGCCGAGCAGCTACAATGCGTTACATCATCAATCGAGGGCATCCCAAATTCAATTCCCTTTGGCCAGGCGCAGAACCCAACCCTTACCGATTACGCCGATGGGATCGACACCATCAATTTCTTGGCAACCCTTTAGCTATTTTTCCACAAAACATTTTTTTTATCGTAATCATGTTGCTTATTTTGCATAAAATCACAAGTTATGATCTATAAGTTTAGAATGATTTCGGGAGACGAGGAGGCTTTTCTGCGGGAGTATGAAATTCCCGATAACCATACGTTTCTTAGTTTTCATAATTTTATTCAGAAGGATTTGGGGTACGACTCAGCGCAGTTGGCCTCGTTTTTCCTAACCGACGAGCAGTGGAACAAGGGGATGGAGCTTACCCTAATTGATATGGAGAACGATGCAGGGCCTGCTGCAATACCAATGGAATCGGTTACCCTAGCCGATCTTCTAAAGGAGAAGAAAGAGCGATTGCTTTATGTATTCGATATTTTCTCGGATCGATGCTTCTTCATGGAACTATCGGACATTGCAGAGCCATCAACCAGCATGAAGTATCCGGTGTGCATAACCTCCATTGGCATACCACCACAGCAGCTTAAGCTCGAAGACATTTCGGTGGACGATTTGCTTGGCGAGGATGATGTATTCGATGAGATAACCAACGATATTGACATTAACGATATCGATTTCGATTCCGAAGCATTCTCCGATGAGGACTACTAACTGAAAACTGAGCCACCGTTGCTACCGAAATTTCTTATCGTACTGCTTGGCCCCACAGGCGTTGGCAAAACCAATGCTAGCCTTGCTATTTCGAGGCATTTCAATGCGCCAATCGTCTCGTCCGACTCAAGGCAGTTCTTCCGCGAAATGCGCATTGGAACGGCTGCACCCACCCCCGATCAGCTCATGGCAGTGCCACACCATTTGGTGGGGCACAAATCCATTACCGAGCGGTACAGCTGCGGGATGTTTGAAACAGAGGCGCTTGAGGTTATCGAAAATCTTCACAAATCGCATAATGCAGCAATGCTAGTGGGTGGCTCAATGCTCTATATCGATGCGGTATGTAACGGAATTGACGATTTTCCAACGCCCGACCCCGAGCTGCGCAAATCGCTCGAAAATCAGCTAAAAGCCGAAGGCATTGAAAGCCTTAGGGCACAGCTAAAGCTGCTCGATCCTGAGCATTACAATAAGGTCGATTTAAAAAACTCGCAGCGCGTACTTAAGGCCGTGGAGGTATGCCTGCAAACGGGTAAACCCTACAGCAGCTTCCGAACTAATTCGCAGAAAGAACGACCTTTTACAACCATTAAGATTGGGCTTAACCTGCCCAGAGAAGTGCTTTACGAGCGGATAAATGCCCGCGTTGACCAGATGATTGAAGAGGGGCTGGTTGGTGAAGCCAAGAGCCTTTACCCGCACCGCCATCACAATGCGCTAAAAACGGTGGGCTACCGCGAGATATTCGACTATATCGATGGGAAAATATCCCTAGAAAAAGCCATTGAGCTAATTAAGCGCAACTCACGCCACTACGCCAAGCGGCAGCTCACCTGGTGGGCCAGGGACAAGGAGATTGAGTGGTTTAGCCCCGATGAAATCAACAGTATTAAAGAATATATCTATGGAATTGTAAACACATAACAAAATCACCAATATGAGTAAAAGATATAAAGAGTATAACTACGAGATAATTGATGATCCAGATTATTTCGATAAGGAGAATGCTGTTACACCTGAACTTAAAAAAGAGCTTAATACTATATATTTTGATATTCTGGATAGGAAGAGAAAGGTTATCGATAAGCTTTTAAAACTTATCGAAAAGCATCCCGATAATCCTCAACTAAAAAACTACCTTGCAACGGCATATAAAATTCAGGGGAATACAAAAAAAAGTTGTGAGGTAAATCGGCAGATTGTTAAAGAGCACCCAAACTACCTGTTCGGAAAGTTAAATATTGCTGCCGAACATCTTGAAAATGGAGAGTACGACAAGGTGAAAGAGGCTCTTGGTGGTGCATTAGATATTCAAGAGCTATACCCTAGTAGAACGGTTTTTCATATTGGTGAAGTTTTGGGTTTTCATAAAATGGCCATTCACTACTTCCTTGAAACTGACAACCTGGAGGCTGCCAAAGCAAGGTTTGATATAATGGAAAGACTAGCTCCAGTACATCCCGACACGCAAGAAATTAGCGAATACTTTTTTAACTTTCTAACCCAAAAAGGTATAGAAAAAATTGAGGAAATGCGAAAAGGAGCAATTGATGTGGTTGCAAACCGAAAGTTAACTCGCAAACAAACAAAAAAAGCACCAAGGTTTGAGAACAAGGAGATTGAATTCCTATACCAGCATAGCCTTGAAATTGACCCACTCCTGTTGGATTCAATTATAATGTTGCCCAGAGAAAGCGTAATCCGCGATTTAGAGAATGTGCTAATTGATAGTATTGCTCGATATAATTATTTCTGTAGAATTGAAGAAAAGGGTGAGTTTTCTGAAGAAACCTTAGTATTTCCTATCCATGCGCTATTCCTATTGGCTGAACTGCGATCGGAAGAAAGCCTCAATTTAGTTTTAGAGTTTTGTAGCCAAAATCTCGAATTTTTAGAGTTCTGGCTTGGAAGTCATGTAACAGAAAGTTTACCTGAGATCTTCTACTTTATTGGCTCCAGTCAACTTGACAAGCTGAAAAGTTTTGTGAAACAACCAAATATTTACACCTACGTTCGAACGGCCATCTCAACCACCGTTTCTCAAATCGTTTTTCATCAACCCAACCGTCGGCAAGAAGTGCTTGAGTGGTACGACGATGTATTCAAGTTCTTTCTTAATGCCAAACTTAAGGATAATGTAATTGATACGGACACCATAAGCCTAATGGTAACCGATGCCGATGAGGCTCGGCTAACCGAATTACTACCTATAATTGAAGAACTATACAATAAAGGGTATGTTACAGAAGATATTGCCGATTCATTCCATGTAATTAAAGAGAGCATGAACACACCGCTTGACAATATTTTCAAAAAGGAGTTCATAAACATCCACGAGAGATACCAAGAAATCATTACGACCTGGGCTAGTTACACTGAAGACAATGAAAACCACAATTCATCATTTTTTGATGATGACCCTTACAATGACTTTGAATTTGAGCCACAAAATCCCCATATAAACCCTTTGAAAGGTATTGGCCGTAACGATCCTTGTCCCTGCGGTAGCGGAAAAAAATATAAAAAGTGTTGCGGTAAGTAGGGTCTGCTGAAAAACTCGAATTTAGAATATGATTCGTTTTTCCGAGGCCTATTCGTTTTCCCTCTGGCATCGGCTGGTGAGCCGAAAAACAAGTGCAGCGGGCGGTAAAAAAAAATCTGCTGTTTGAGCACCGACGTAGGAGGTGCG
>NZ_JAANIG010000068.1 GCF_011174675.1 Perlabentimonas gracilis
AACCTTCGGTATAACAGTCACCATCGGTCGTTTGTCCGTTGGTAAAAATAAATAATAAAATTGTAAAAAAAATGCTTGGTTATTTAGGGTTAAAACAAACAGGATAGCCCTCTTCTGCTTTTCGGTTGACGCAATTTTCCCACTGTTCCTCGATATACTGGATACTGGAAAGGATGATATCGTCATCAGTCTCTTGGCCAAACAAGGATTCATCGCCCTCGCCAAATTCCTTTATTTTTCTACTCAAATTATCTAGCTCATTGATAAAGAAATCGGCAAAAAATTTGTTTTTTGTGTTCATGGTGTGTGTTTTATTAAGATTAGAATTTTTTTTGCTTAACGAAGTCTCGGAGAATATCAACTTGCACATCGGTAACTTTAAACTTTTCTTCATCGATTTTTACCGATAGGTTAGGGAAGTTCTTCGCGTTATTTAATATATCAGCATTAAGCTGCATATACTTTTCTTGTGCTTCCCTCTTCTTAATGGTTTCGGTTTCTTGACTGGCCATAATATTCCGAAGTCTTCCCATCTCTAACCGTTGACCTTCGATTTGAATAGCTTTTTTTGTTTTCATGATGATGTTTTTTTGAGTTAAAATTCTATTTGTTTAGCTTAGGATGTTGCCTTAGTGCATCTACCACCTCACTCCAGAAGTGGAATATATGCTTGCCGTGGCCATAGTATGGCAACAAGCCTTGTTGCCTCCAGCGCACAAGCGTTTGGTTGGTAACATCTAGCCTTGTGGCTAGCTCTCTTGAGCTTAATGGCTTTTCGGCCAATTTGCCCTCATTGCCGTTGCTTTGCTGGGTTTGCCCCTTAGAGATAAGGCTCTCTAGCTCATCTCGGGTCATGTTTTCGATTTGTAGGATTGTTTTCATAGTTTAATATGCTAAATGAATACTTAAAGACTATTGCAAATATAGCACAAAAATATATATTAACAAATAAATACATATAAAAACATTTCAACAGACTTTGAACAGCCTAAAAGTTTGAATATTATATATATTTGCAGTATGGAAACAGTTGTTAAGCGTATAATAAAGCTAAGGAGGCATCGCCAGTTAAGTCAGAAAGATATGGCGAATAAACTTGGTATTAATTTGGTTAGTTATTCTAAGTATGAAAGAGGGATTACCTCTATGTCTGTAGAACGATTGCAGCAAATTGCCGACATTCTCAAGGTAGATATCAATTATTTTTTTTTTAAAGGTGATTCTGTTAGTGAGTTGTTAGAAATAACAGATAAGTCGTTTTTAGATCAAGAGATTCAAGAAGAGGAGTTTGTTTGGTCTAAGGAATATCGCCAAATTCATCAGGCTTTAGCGGTTCTCAAAATTGAATTGCTTTATAGTGTCGCAGGGTTATTAAATTTAAGCAGAGACTCAAGTGTTGTTTTTTATTCATTTCTAAGGGCGTTTTTAAAAGGAGAAAAAAGAGACAATATTGCTTTCGCTTGGTTTTTAGATTTTATTCAGATATACAACTTAGAAAAATTAAAAAGCCAGTATAAGGATTTTTTCGATTTACTTTTGTTCGAAGATAATCCAGATGTATTGGGTGATATTGTAATGAAGTACACGTTTGAAAAGGATGATAAAAATTTATCTAGGTTATTAAGTGAATGGCATAGTTTTTTTGAGAAAAAACTACATTACTCCTTTTTTAGCAATGATTTAATTTATTCGTTTATTGAAAGAAATGAGAAGGATATTAGGGTACTAAACTCTGTTTTTGATTATGGTATTTGGTTAGAATACAAAAAGTCTAAAGAACAAGGTTAAGGTTTAGCTATCCCATTTCTTCATCTCCTCTTTTATTTGCTCAGGTCCAATTTTATAGTACTTTGTTAGCTCGCTATCGCTTGTGAGCCCTGTCATTCGCCTTAGTATGTGCATGGCTATTTTTAGCCTCACGCAATGGTTTATAAAAGTTTTGCGGCTTACATGCATGGTTATTAGCTCGTATTTGGGCTTCTGTTCTTCAGTGGGCTTGTCGCCAATATGTTTTAGTACTATGGTGGGCTGGTTAATGCCTGCTATTTTGCAAATCTCTTTAAGCTGGCGGTTAATGTACTGCTCCTCAAATTTGGGTAGGGCAAGCAAGGGTTTGTCTTTATACCGTTCTAATATTTCCAAAGGTTTTTCTGTTAGGGCTATTATAACCTCCTCGTTAGTTTTTACGGTTGTTTTTACTATCATACCGTCCGCAATGTGATTGTGGGTTAGGGTTTGCAAATCCGATATTCTTAACCCGGTGTAGCAGCCAAAACAGAAAATATCCCTAATCTTGCCGTGGGTTACATTGTCGAACTTGTAGCTATACAGTAAATCCAGCTCCTTTTCGGTTAGGTAAACAATGGTTTTGGGTTTTTCCTGCTTCTTAATATTGTGCTGTAGCGTGCCGTGATAATAATCTCGCTTGTGGGACCAGGTTAAAAAGGCTTTTATGTATTTGGTTATGTTGGCAAAGTAGTTATTCGAAATTTTCTCCACCTTGTAAGCATAGTCTTTCAGCTTATCGTAAAGATTGATGGTTAAATTTTCGTACGATAGGTTATTGCCTGTGTTCTTCTCAAATCCCAGTAGGAAATTGTAAACCGCTCTTACTGTTTTCTTGGTGTTTGGGTTGGCCTTTTGTTCTATAAACTCTTCAAAGGCCAACTTGAGGGTAATACTGTCTTTTGATTTGTCGTTCGGTTCAGATAAAACATGCAATTTTACCTCATCAAAGGTTGGCGTTATGCCATTATAATTAGCATCGGTAAAGAAGTTTTTGATATGCTCATTGAATCGGCTAATTATTTTCTGGTTAGAAGTAATCTCACTGTTTACTGCTTTGGGCTTGTCCCCAGACTTGAATGTTTGACTTTTTCTATTCCAGTACTTTGGCTTGACTTTGCAAAGGTTCTTTCGTATCTTTCGCCCATCGTAGGTTACTTGGCCATACAAATGAACTTTGCCATCCTGGTCGGGGTTCTCTTTTTTTAGGTAAATATTGATATTTGCTTTAATCATATAGCATAAAGTTAGGGGCAAAATTAGGGTCAAAAAGTTGTTCAAATATACATAATTCTGAAAATATTGGTTAACATCACATTTCGAAAGCCCTTAAAATAAAAACACTTAGTATGTTTTGGGTGTAACAGGAAACATTGTTTCGATAACTTGTAGGTCAACAGAAAGCCCCATGAAAACATTGTTTTCATGGGGTTTTTTGTTTTTTGTTTATGGAGGTGTTTTGGGGTGTTGCATTTTACTTGGCAGATTTAGACTGCAAGGGAAAGAGTGGTCAAGGAATCCTAAGTTACACCATACGATGAAATCATAGGTTAGCTTTGGGTATTTTGAGAGCCATATTGTTTTACAACATTTTTGACCCATCTCACCTTGGCTTGTTTTTTGTTTTTGCCAAAAGATTCAACACAGTTGTTTGTACGGTTAAACTTGGAGACCAGATACCAATAAAAACGGGGCGAAACCGAAAAGCCATACGAGTAGGAAATCCCTAAATTGAATTTAATCTATGAAGAAGCTAGCGTTAGTATTTATTGTTGCAATGTTTATGCTTTCCGGTTGCGCTTTTCACAATGGCCTTACTACAAATCAGAACAACCACACCACCGAAGTGGTGTTATCCCAAAAAAACTTTCGGGTTGTTGAGAGCGTTAGGGGCGAGTCGGAAGCACGATATATATTTGGTATAGGTGGATTAGCAAGAAATGCCATGATATCCGAAGCCAGAGCGAGTATGCTGGCTAAGGCAAATATTGTGGGCACTTCTAGAGCAATTGTTAACGAAACCGTTGAGATTAAGCGATCGATTTTCCCCTTTGTGAGCAAATACAAGGTTACGGTATCGGGCCATGTGGTTGAGTTCTTCTAGCTATTGGAGTCGTAGTGCACAAAATAGCTGAGGCTGTAGCCTCGGATATTTATTCTAGCCAATTTTTTATATGCAAACACCTTTCACAATTGCGTAATGTTGCTGTGATCTTTGCTGTTAACCAACATTTGGGAGAACAATATGCTCGCAACTATAGTGGTCTTTTCATACAACTTCCTAGTGTTATTTTTTTAACTTTATGGCTAATTAATCTGTTTGTCACCCTAATAACATCAACTCGGTTTTGATTGACTAATAAATGCTTGGAACAATGAAACTACAAAGACCCTGTATCCTTCTATTCTCAATGCTATTGTGTTTTACATCATGTAAAAAAGAAGATGACAACGTTGACAAACCCACAGACTATAGTTTGGAGTGGAAAAACCCTACCTTTATTAATTCAATAAACTTGCCTAAACAAGCCTATAGCGCTTTGTCAATAAAGTTTTCTTATCCAATCGATACCCTTTTTCGATTGGAGGATATTGATGAAAAGAATAATGACTTTAGGCTTTCATACACCCTTGAGTGTTTGTCCGATCCAAAAGTTGATGTTGAGATGATGGTCTATAATAATGACTCATTGGTTTTTTACCCATTATCAGGCCTTTGGCCAAGGGATTCAGAGGGATATTTCGAAATGGTTAAAATGAATATAACTGTTACGCTTGAGGTTTTTGATGATGATTGGATAGAGGTCAAAGGGATTTTTGGAGAATTAATTAGAGAGACGCGAACTTTTAATTTTAGTTTTAACTCGACAATTAGTAACCCAGTAGGTGTGAGTTTTATAGACCTAACCGATAAATTCAATGGTAAATTTATTTTTCCTACACTTCAAACGCTGTTGTTAAGAGCCAACTTCCCGATTGCAACTCCTGTTCATGTTAATCCAAATGCAGAAGTTCGGCTTGTTGTTAATAATGTAGTTTTTAGCGATAACGATGATCTTGTGATTGAAACAGGGTGTAGCACTGATAATAGTGATGTTATTATTTCAATAGAGCAAGAACTGCAAGAAGAAAAGAAGTATACAGTAAATGTTGAGCTTTTTTTTGAACTAAAAGCCAAGGATTCGCCATGGGTTGAGATAGGTAAAAGGATTAGTTATAAAGCAGTGTATGAAACTCGCCTTTTAAACAGCGAAATCGATTTATTGCTGAAGTACTCCTACCCAGCGTTAAATCAGTATCACTTTTTAAAGGATGAGTACCCTAAGGGGTATCTGAGGTTTACAAAACTGCCCGAGGCAATTGCTTTGGATAGCAAAAGGAGCAAGGGGAATGATTATATGGTGAGGATTACGAACCATGCATCGGAGGAGTACGTTGATGTTGCCTGCTCATACGTGCCCGACTCGTTGTATTTCGAGTACAATATGCCCACCGGCTTTCTGGATAACGAGGTTGTTTACAAGATTTCCCTGCTGTCTAACCCCTCAAGCGGATCATCTCCCTTGAGCTACTACTCCTACTTTTTTAGAACAAGCAAGTTTAACGATGCGCTAAGTAAGTTCAATGACTATACTGATACTTTTTCGTATCTTCAAATCATAACTACAGGTATTCACGTTCAGGGTCTTGCTGTTTACCCTTTTACCGAACCTTTCGATTATTGGGAGGCTCAAACAGAAACGAATAGACTTGAATACAACACTGGCTTAATACGGATGGAGATACTGCCCGATGAAAGTTCTATTTTTCAAGTTCAGGATTATAAAACGCTTTATGATAAGTTGTTGGTGTACCCACAGGCCTTGACGTGGAGAACTCCTGAACATATGGGAATACCACCAAGGTATAATACAGGTTATGTAAGTAGTAGTTATGGGGCGAACCACCCAGGTTACTTAACTCCTGAACTTATTGAGCAGGGTGCGGCTCCAATTCCATTAAGTAGCTCAAATTCAGGAAGACGACATGACTTCATTCACGCTATTGGTCTCATTGCTAGCCAGGACTATCATAACCTGAGGGATTATATAAGAAGGGTACAAGGGGAAGATTTAGAGTTGTTTATAACTTGGTTTACAAACTGTAACCTGATGTTTAATGTTAACTATGTTCTGCCTGGTCTCAATATTACTACAAGTACCAAAAAGTTCAAATACAATTAGGGACTAGGCTTGTCAATGATTGCATATTATTATATCTTATTATTGAGCCGAGGCACCATCCTCGGCTCAATTATTATATGCAAATACCTCTTATTATTACGTAATGTATTCTCGTGTTTTGCTGTTAACCAGTATTTGCGAAAAGAATATGCTCGCAACCTTAACACTCATTTAAGCTGCTCGTTTATGTTATTTTTTTATCTTTAAAACCGAATGTTTGTTCTTTTTTGATAAGTACAGTATTGCTGTCGAGAATCACCCTACCCATAAGGCTAGGGTGAATAAACCATCTTGATTTGTAGATGCAGGTTAATATATAGTGAGTTCTAACTATTAACAAAAATGTTGACCGATGAAAAAGCTATTTACTACTATTTTGCTATTGATGTTCCTAAAGCTTTGTGTTGCCCAAAGTATTAGCGGAACGTATCAAACAGCCTGGGGCGAGATGACCCTGCACCAATCGGGCAACCAGATAACCGGTACGTATAAGCATAATAACGGACAGATTAAAGGAACGCTTGACGGAACAACCCTTACTGGTACCTGGACCCAAAACAATGGTAAGGGAAGGATAATATTTGAGTTTAACGACGAGTTCACTTCTTTTTCAGGAAAGTGGAGCTATAATGATGCCGAACCAACTTCGGGTCAATGGAATGGGACCAAAGAGGTGTTGATTAAAGTTAATGTCTCTGGGGATTATTCAACAAAATGGGGCGATATGACCCTGAGCCAGTCGGGCAACCAGGTAACCGGATCGTATAAACTCAATAACGGGAAGATTAGCGGTACGTTAACTGGAAAAGTGCTAACGGGTACTTGGACCCAAACGAATGCAAAAGGAAGGATTAGGTTTGAATTTAACGACGATTTATCGTCCTTCACCGGGAAGTGGAGTTACAACGATGCAGAGCCAACCTCTGGTGATTGGGACGGAAAGAAAAAATAGAAGGGAAACCTTAGTTTAGCCGAGGCTGCAGCCTCGGCTCAATAATTTTCTCGGTGCCACACAGTTTCATACTGTGGTTTTTCGGTAGCGATGTTACCTACTTCTTGAATATCTTGTACAATCCCAGAACGGCAATAATAATCCCTCCAATGGTTACACCCGCATAAGCAGGCTTGCTTAGGGTGAACGATCCCGAAAGCTCATTAATCACTATGTTTCCTAGTCCTGCGTGGGGCGAGTGGTTGTATGCCCAGTACACTATCACAAGTCCTACTACTAATAGCAAGATGCCAACAAAAACTTTACTCTTCATAGCAATTTGGGTTTATGGGTTAAACTTGGTTTTATGTTGCTAATTACTGGAGGCAATTATACAAACTTAGCAGGATAATTCGTAATCCCGAATAGATTTCATTGTAATGCTACACTTTTTTGTGTTGGACGTAACTCATTGTTTCGAGTTAACTTACACCTTACAGGTTAACCGCATAACTAAAGCGTTTTCGCCCTCATCGTAGTAGTCCATTTTTTTACTAATTGAAGTGAACCCCATTTTTTGGTACAGCGTAATGGCCACGGTGTTGGCCTCTTTCACCTCCAGCGATATGGCATTGTAGGCATTAATTCTAGCAAAATCCTTGGTGTAGTTCATTAATTTTTCACCAATACCCAGCCCCCTAAATCTTGGTTTAGTGGCTATGGAATATATTCTCAGAACCTTACTGTTTCGGCGTGTGGTTAATATCAGGTAGCCCCCAATTTGATTATCAATATCGGCAACCACAAAATGGCAGGTTGGGCTTTTGGCTAAGTATCTGAATTGTCTCCTGTTAAATGATTCGGTGCCAAACGACTGGGTTTCGATTTCAAAAATCGAAACCAAATCGTTGGCGGTTACGGGTCGTATGGTTAGCTTCGTGCTCATCACTGATGCTTGTTCTCAAGGCTTTGCACAAAGTGGTTTATAATTCGGTAGTACAGCTCATCGCCCAGAATGGTGTCCTCAACTCCGTGGTCGATGCTGGGGTTATCGTTTATTTCAATAATCACTGCTTTGTCATTTATCATCTTCAGGTCGACTCCGTAAAGCCCTTTGCCAATAAGCGAAGTGGCCTTAACGGCTGTTCGGAGGATGGCTTTTGGTACCTTGTAAATGGGAATGGCCTCGGCCATGCCGCTGCGGCTTTTCCCAGAGTTCTTATGGTAGTATATTTGCCAATGGCCTTTGGCCATGTAGTATTTGCATGCGTAAAGCGGCTCGCCATTGAGCACTCCAATACGCCAGTCGAAATCGGTAGGCAGATACTCCTGGGCAAGCACAATGGATGAGCGTTCAAAGTACTCGTTCAGAAACTGCTCGTAATCATCGCTTTTCTTCACCTTCTTCACCCCATGCGAGAATGATCCGTCGGGTATCTTCACAATAAATGGAGCGCCAAGTAAGCCCGCTACTTCATCGAAGCTTATGGTGTTTGACTTGAAGATTAGGGTTGATTTTGGCGCCGATATGCCCTCGCGTGCCAGCAACTCGTTTAGATAAACCTTGTTGGTACATCGAATTATGGAGAGCGGATCGTCAATCACCACCATATCGGCTTGCTTGGCCTTTTGTGCCACCTGAAAAGTTATGTGGTTAAGGGCGGTGGTTTGCCTAATGAATAGTGCATCGAACTCCATCAATCTGAGCAGATCCTGCTCCGTTATCAGCTCTGCATTAATATTCATCTTCTTGGCAATATCAACAAATTTAGCCAACGCTTTTTTGTTGCTGGGGGGGAACGCCTCGTTGGGATCGTGGTAAATGGCCAGATCGTAGCGTGGAACCTTTTTTGTACGAGGATTTCTCCACACCTTACGGTTGAACCTATTCAGCGCCTCGGCAAAGTGGTTCTGCTCCTCATCAGTTAAATCAACAAGCTGTAGTGGCATTATGGCCTCAATCTGGTTCTTCGACTTCGTGTTAAGGGCAACCCTAAGAATGGGGTAGGGATAGTTGTCGAATACAAATCGTGCAATTTTTTCGAGCCCAGGCTCGGTACAGGTTCCAAAAAATACGTTTAGATGCCAAATCTCATCGGTAATCTTTTGCTTCTCAATCCAGCTGTGGCAAAGCTTATGCAGCGAGCTATCCATCCGGAGACCTGCACCCGATTCTAGCTTATTTAGCACTTCGGGCGATGGAATTACCCTGTGACCACGTGCGGTGGCCAGCAGCGAGCAGTAGTAACCCTCGGAGTTGTAGGAGATATCACCACATAGGTTTATCACAAGGTTGGGGTCGCTCTCCGATTGGTGCTTAAGATACTCCGATGCGGTGATTATGCTCTCGGTGGGGTAGTAAGGTTTCCAGATCGAGAGTTGATCCAGAAGGATAAGTACGTTTTGCATCGATAACTTATATGTAGAGTTTATTTTAAGTGTATGATAATTAGATTTATGACCAGTGCTTTTTGCTGTTAGATTCGATGCAAAGATTAGCACAAAATCGATTGGTTGTTTCGCTCTTTTAAATTATTTTTTTACAGTGGTCTAAACCTTTGTTTTCTATGTGGATATGATGTGTAAGCCTATGGATTTTTCGGCTAAATATTATTTTGAGGTGCTGGAGAAGAGTTATTACCTTTGGGTATGGAAACACAAGAAAGCCTAAAGGCCTTATTGTCGGTATTTTTTCCTG
>NZ_JAANIG010000069.1 GCF_011174675.1 Perlabentimonas gracilis
GGAAGCTCGGGGCGGGGTCGCCCGCTGCCATTCGTTTTCGTCGGGGGACGAAAACGTGGGCTACGCACATCCCCACTAGCCACAACCCCCAACCGTTGGGCAAAATAATGACAGACTGCAAACATGAAACATTTTAGACTGCTAATAATTCTGATAATTTCAATTTCATGCGCTTCGAATCAGCGTGATAAGAAAGTTGATAAAGAAGTAATTCAAGATGATAGCGACAAGATTGATTTATTTTTACTTGCTGATACAGTTGCGAAAAAATTGAACCATGATGCAGATATTCAAAATGATGAGATTAATTTATATCTAAACGGGATTTATGAATATGTATATCCATACAATACAGATAACTTAATCGAAAACCACTATATCGCTTTCAAAAAAACAGGAGAGATTGTTGAAGGTTGGTACTATGGAACATCAGATGAGTTTGATGAGGCAAGAGAAGGTTATTTACCTGGATTCTTTGTATCAAAAATTAGTGGATTAAGAACAAGTGGAGATTCATTATTCTTTAAGATTTCAACTGGATACAATAAATGTTACTCTAAAGCTTTCCCGATTGGATACATTGATTCTTCAGTTATTCTTAAGACAAATAGGATATGGAATAATTACAATGAGGATTATTTGCTTGAGTATTCTGGGAAATTGACTGGATTAAAAATTACAATGACGGTTAATGGTGATACAAGAGTATATAAAAAGCGAAAAAACTATTTTCATGTCGGTATTGACAACTTTGATAAGACTAAATGTCAATCAGAGCCATTGCTTGCAATCACAAATAACATAGAACATCTAGATGATTCATTGATTCTTGATTTTCTAAAAACATTTAGTGTGATTTGTGAAAATAACGTTGAGTTTAGCGAGTGGAGCAATGAGCTTTTGTTTAAGATTCTTTCAAAAAATTCTGATTTGTTTTTTAAAACATTTGCAGATAATATTTCAGTACTTGATACTACAGCGATTTTTAAGGAGCTTGAATCACCTTTACATGATTTGATTGATTTAGAGCAAATAAGGAAAAATATAACCACGATTGATATTGATAAAGATTTTAAAGAAAAGATTATCAAACGACTGGAAAACAAATAATTACTTTGCCCAACACACGGTAAAAAACATTGCGCGGAAAGTGCTATATTTGAGTGATATAACAATTAATAAGCGGCGTAACGGGTTGATAGGAAAGTGCTCCGAAAGCGCAACGATTTCTTACCGTCAAACGTTAGCATTCATTTTAAGACAAGACAACAAGACAACAACTAACATAAAAAACGGAAAATTATGAGTTTCGGAAAATCTTTGAAAAGTGAACTGGGTAGGAATACCGGTAAATGGGTAAGCAACAAGGTATTTGGAAATACTGGTTGGGCAACCCCAAGGCGACACGTTATTGAAGTTGAAGAAAGAAAAAAACAACGTGAAGAAGCACGAGAGTACAAACAACGGCATAAGGAAGTGGAAATTGAACGTCGTGAACGTGAGAAGTACTTAATACAAATGGAGAAGAAGCAGGCTGAAAGAGAAAAACAAGAAATTATTAGAGCCAATGAAGAAGAAGTAAAAGAACACAATAATTATTTATCAGTAATACAATCCGTGCATAAGACTTATTCTGAAAAAATGAATTGGGAATCACTTCAAAAAAAAGAGGCACCACAATATGTACAAACAGCTGAAGAATTAAGAGAAGAAATTACAAAATTCACCAATGAATACATTGAGCAAGAAGTAGCAGATTTAAAAAAGCGTTACAGGCTATCATTGTTGCGTCTAATAATTGGGAAAATGTTCATTCCAAAAAACCGTTGGCTATTTAAAATTTTGGGGAATGAAAAAGTTTTTATTTTCATTGGCTTAATTTGTATAGTGGGTTTGTTGTACGGCTTATTTCAAGAAGGCTTTTTACAATACTTTATTTCAATTTTATCTGTTTTAGCTTTTTTAACTGCCTATATTTTCAAATTAGGTGCTAAAGACTTTGAGAAAAGTGTTACTCTTGATAATAGTATAAAAAGTCTTGAAGATAACCGCTCAAAATTACTTGAAGAAAATCTAAAAGAACAGCAACTAGCACACGAGCAGTATCTGAGAGATATGGACAATTATAAAAAAATGGTTGATATTGCAAACGGAGTTCTAAGTAAAAACCCACAAGCATATACTTATGCTTTAAATTTCTTTAATCCATTTGATGACATACTAGAATATGGCTCCGATATTACATTTAAAACTAATTCAAATAAAGTATACGTAGATTTTTATGTCCACAACGAAGAAGTTATTCCAAATACAACCAAGAAAATATTGCGTAAAGGACTTGAGATCAGAGATGAACCGTTGCCACTTTCACGTTTTAATGAAATCTATCAGGATTATGTTTGCAGTTGTATTCTCAAAATTGCAAAGGAAATATTTCAACTTTTTCACACAATTAACGAAGTTCAAATCAATGCAAAAAGTTCACTTATGAATTCTGCAACAGGCAATTTTGAGGAACAAACAATTGTTTCTGTAAATATTGACCGAACTAAACTCGACCAATTAAATTTTGAACTTCTTGACCCATCTGATAGTATGAGCAATTTTGAACACAGAATGGACTTTAAAAAAAATGAGGGGTTTAGTCCAGTACAAGACCTACAAACAACTTCATAATGAGCTATAAACTTGACTATATTTCAAGACTGTTTCAAAGAACAAGCAGTAAAAGAATTGAGCATTATGTGATAACACGTATTTGGCATTTAATTGACAATTATGATGTAAAAATTACTCCTCAGCAATATGTTACAAGGCAACATATTAATTATGCTTTAACCGATGTATATTTCCCACAAGTTGGAATTCACGTTGAAATAAATGAACCAGCACATTACTATAGTAATGATAGAATTATCAATGACTTAAAAAGAAGAAAAGAAATTGAAACAAATACAGGGCATTCTGTTTTTGTGATTGATTGTAGTCTAGAATTAAAGGAAATCCATTCTCAGATTGACGAATTAGTATCATTAATAAAAAAGTCTGTTAATGAAAAAGTTGCAAAAGGAACTTTTAAGCCTTGGTGTCCAGAAAAAGAGCATAATCCAATATATTGGAAAGAAAAAGGAATAATTACAATCTCAGATGAAGTTTCATTTCATACAATTGAAGACATATGCTTACTCTTTGACGCAGACCATCGTAAAACAATAAGGGGTTTTCTAAGAAAAGGAGGAATACAAAACCCCAAAAGAAACGACTTATTTATTTGGTGGCCCTCTGAAAGACAACGAAGCGGTTGGATAAATACTTATGATGAAATTAATGGAACTATTACCGAAACTCATTCAGATACTAAAAAGAAAGTTGACCACTTTAATTGGCACACTCAAGGTAGTCATTATAGAATAGTTTTCTTTCACTACAAAGACATATTAGGTTTAACAAATTATAAATACGTTGGCGTTTTCACTAATGACAAAGAACTTTCAAATGCAGAAATCGGAACTGTTTGGACAAGAATAGGTGAAACCATAAACATTATGGATGCTGAATACCAGTAAGAAAGACAAGAAAAACGAATGCTAACAAGGGGTGTAGCCAATGTGGGTTGACATCGGGACTTCGGAGCGGTTTCGCCCGCTCGGGCGTTTTCGTCGGGGGACGAAAACGTAACACGCTCTCCCACACTTGCCACACCCCCAGCCGTTAGCAACCATAATATGACAGAAAATCGGATAGTGAAATGAGAAAACTAACAATCTTTTTAATGTTCTGTTCCTTTATTTCGTTCGAATGTTATTCTCAATCTGAAAAAGAATTTATTATTGGGAAAACAATTGAATTTGAATCAAATACATTGAATAAGAAAGAAATTGTTCAATTGTACTTGCCTGAAAGTTTTAAAGATAATGCAGAAAAGAAATACCCAGTCATTTATCTTTTTGATGGGAATCAATTCTTTCATTCTGTAACTGGAATAATTAAAACTCTTTCGAAAGCTAAAAAAATTCCTGAATCCATTGTAGTTGGTGTAAACCCTGCAAGGGATTACTGTTACGCAAAAGAGAAAATGGAATTATATCTAAACTTTATAGATAAAGAATTACAACCCTTCATTAAAAATAATTACAGCCCAACATCTTATAGCGTTGCTATTGCAAACTCCCTGAACGGTCAGATTGGTTTATATGAAATGCTTCTAAACAAAAATCTTTTTCAGAGTTACATTCTATCAAGCCCATTTTTCACCTTAGCAGAATACCTGTACGACACCGAATATTTTTTAAATCAGCAAAGCAATCTAGACAAAAATGTTTTTATAAGTGTTGGCTTTGAACACGAACAAAAAGTTGATAAAATATTCAAGCTGGCTCGTTTGCTAAATAGAGCCCCCGTGGATAATTTTTACTGGGAATACCAAAGTTTTGAGGAAAAGAATATGGAAATTGTTCTCATTAATACAATTGCTGAATGTCTTCCTAAAGTTTTCGAAGATTTGCAACTACCTCAAATTGCAACGAGCAATGATTTTAATGAAAAATTTCAGAACAGAGAAAAACTATTTGCAAAATATGGCTATGACTTTCTAAGTATTTATTCTTCACCAAAATCGGCTTCGAGAGAAATATTAAACTCAATTCTGCACAAGAATGAAATCTCAGAATCAATTATTTCTGGATTACAAACAAATCCATATTTCTTTTCGGATGAAGTTGAGCTAAGTAATTTGGCGAACTATTTGACTTCAATAAACAAATCTAAAGAAGCGAAGTTGGTAACGAAATTTGTGAAAAAGCAAGCAAACCAGAGTGCTTTAAATAATTACACTCCGAAAATTGAACTTGAAAGAGGGCTTGTTGCTAAACTCTCATTTGAAAAAGAGGAAGTTGAAATAAATAACTCTGAAAAAGTTGAATACATTAATACGAACTTTACCAAAGGAATAAATAACGTGGAGAACTCTGCGATAGAATTTACAGATAGAAACAGTGCCGTAAAGATTAAATACGACTCAGAAATAAATCCAAGTAAATCAATATCAATTTCCTGCTGGTTAAATCCAAGAACCCTTAATCCAGCGGATTCTTGGGCTATAAGCTTTAAACCAGGTAATTTAGGCCCCCATTGGAATACGACTGTTGGAATGTACCCAGACCAATGGGGTTTTGAAATCTATTCAATAGGCCGTGTTGTTTATCTCGTGAGAGATACTATTCCATTAAATACTTGGACACATATCGTTATTGTAGCCGACCAAACAATTGGACAATTATCTTTCTTTAAAAACGGTAAGAAAATTCTTGCGAGAAATGATTTAATTCCTTTTACGAACTCAACGGAATTCTTACAAATTGGAAACGACATCCATTCGTTTGATGGTAGTATAGATGAATTCAGATTATACCAAAGAGTATTAAGTGAAACCGAAATAAAGGAACTTTACAAACAAAAGAAAGAATAAATTACGGTTGCTAACAAGGGGTGTAAAAAATACTGGTTTCTAGCAGATTAGGAATCTTTCTCGTTTCAATCTATCTTTATCTCGTGGGACGAGAAAACTGTTTCAATCTCCAGCACTTTTCACACCCCCGGCCGTTACCAAACATTATAAACGACAGACATCCAACAGGATAAGCAGATTCGAATCAAAGAAATCTATTGCAAGTATTCAATTAAAGCACCTATGTGAAATTAATATTTAATTTTGTGATGAGAATAAAGCAAAGAATAACTTGATTGGAATTTTATGAAAGACGAAATTATTATTTATCAACCAGATGAGCATTCAGTAAGTCTAGAAGTAAGAATTGAAGAAGATACAGTATGGCTGACTCAAGCCCAGATGGCTGACTTATTTCAAACAACAAGAAACAACATAACCCTTCACATTTCAAACATTTTCAAAGAAAATGAACTTGATGAAAGTTCAGTTGGTAAGGAATCCTTACTAACTGCCAGTGATGGAAAAAAGTATAAGACAAAATTTTACAATCTAGATGTAATAATATCAGTTGGTTACCGTGTAAAATCCGTTCGTGGAACTCAATTTAGAATATGGGCAAATAAAGTACTCAAAGACTATTTGCTTAAAGGTTATGCAGTGAATCAGCGCTTTGAAAGAATTGAAAAAGATGTGAACTATCTAAAAAATAAAGTCGATGAATTTGATTTTCAGATTAGAACAAGCTTACCTCCCAATGAAGGTATATTTTTTGAAGGACAGGTTTTTGATGCCTATATTTTCGTGAGTGACTTGATCAAATCTGCCAAAAAATCTATTATGCTAATTGACAATTATGTTGATGAAAGCGTTCTTTCAATTCTATCGAAAAGGAAAAAGGATGTGAGCGCAATGATTTTTACATCAAACCTCACGAAACAGCTGAAACTTGACTTAAAAAAACATAATGAACAATACCCTTCTATTGAAATAAAAACATTTAATAAATCTCACGACAGATTTTTAATAATTGACAAAGAGTCAGTTTATCACATAGGAGCGTCTTTGAAAGATTTAGGAAAGAAATGGTTTGCTTTTTCGAAAATTGAGTTAGACCCAAATGATTTAATCTCGAAACTTAATTGACTAGCAATAGATTCTTTTAAGAAAATCAATAACGTTTGGTAACAAGGGGTGTAACCAATTTGGGCTAAATGGGTTACGGAAGCGGGTTGGCACGCAGGGTTGTTCTTAACGGGGGATAAATCCCAAGCTCCGCTCCCACAAACTGGTCACACCCCCAGCCGTTAGCAACAAGGCCTGAAGAAAAATCGATATAGCTTAATACATTGAATATTAAGAGATAAAATTTTGTTTCCCTCCGCACTTTTTGCCCTATCTGGCGTATGGAAAAAAAAAGGATTAAAAAAAATTGCGAATTAGAAAATACGGACTTATATTTGTCAATGATTGACAAGCATAAAACATCAAGTCAAATGAAAGAAAGTTTTGGAGAATACATTAGAAAACTAAGGAATGAAAAGGGTTTAACTTTGACTCAGCTTGCAGCTCGATTAGATTTAGACTCTGCAAACCTAAGTAAAATAGAGAATGGTAAAAGAGACTTTGACGAAAAAAGACTTGAAAAACTTTCAGAAATTTTTGAACTTGACATTATAAATCTGAAAAAAGAGTTTTACAGCGAAATGATAGCAAGAAAAATCTATAGCGTAGATTGCCCCTGTGATACACTTCATTTAGCTGAGCAGAAAATCAACTACCTAAAACAGAATAACATTAAACAAACCGCTATAAAATTTTAGTGCAATGAACATAGTATCATTTTTTGCAGGAGCAGGTGGCCTTGACCTTGGTTTTCAAAAAGCAGGGTTTAACGTGGTTTGGGCAAATGAGTATGATAAGGAGATTTGGGAAACATACGAAAAAAACCATAAATCAACTGTACTAGACCGACGTAGCATTGTTGACATTAAATCAATTGAAGTTCCAGATTGTGACGGGATTATTGGTGGGCCACCCTGTCAGAGCTGGAGCGAGGCCGGTACTCTAAGGGGTGTAAATGATAGTAGAGGACAACTATTTTTCGATTTCATCAGAATTATTGCAGATAAACAACCCAAATTTTTCCTTGCAGAAAATGTTTCGGGAATGCTACTCCCCACGCATAAGGATGCGCTCGCTAATATTAAGAAACTCTTTGAAGAGTGTGGCTATAACCTAACATTTGGTTTGGTAAATGCATCTGATTTTGGTGTACCCCAAGATAGGAAAAGGGTGTTTTTTGTTGGTTACAGAAAAGACCTTGGAATAGCCTTTGAATTTCCTAAACCAACCACACCCAACGAGAAAATAACATTAGAAAAAGCTATTGGAGACCTTAAAGAAACTGTTGTTGCAAGAAAGAATGGTATTGGGCAAAATGGTGCTGTTTGCAAAATCTCTAACCACGAGTATATGCTTGGTGATTTTTCCCCAATTTTTATGTCAAGGAATAGAGTAAGAGGTTGGAATGAGGTTTCATTTACCATTCAAGCAGGTGCAAGACATATCCCTATTCATCCACAAGCACCAAAAATGACATTTATTGAGCAGAATAAAAGAGAGTTTGTCAAAGGACAGGAACAACTTTACCGAAGATTGAGCGTTAGAGAATGCGCTAGAATTCAAACATTCCCTGATAGTTTTATATTCTATTACAACAACATTTCAGCAGGTTACAAAATGATTGGAAACGCCGTTCCAGTGAGACTTTCAAGAGCTATCGCAGAAAAAATAAAAAGGGATTTAGAATCCTTAAATCTATCTAGCATTAAAACTAATGGTTATGCAAAAGAGACCAAACCCATAATTAATGGTAGCAAGGTAAAAGAAAAAATGCTAGAAATCGTTAATTCTTAAAATAATGGCCATACAAATATTGACAGGCAAAGCTTTTGAATACGCTCTTTTGCTCGAATTCTATGAGAGGTTAAAGAATCTTACTACGGTAACAATAATTGACAATGACCCCTTAAAGAATGCAAAGAAATGCTTTGAAAGTTTTAATGAAACTGACCAAAGTACATACAGAATTACTTCGAGTGCAGCCGTTAACTTCCTAATCGACATCGAGCCAAGACTTTCTCACGGAATAAACGAGCACGACACCCTGCAACTTGAAATAGTTTCAGACCAACAGGGTCAATCAGGTGATGTTAGAGATGTTCTACTAATACGTTCACTTCAAAATTGGGAGATTGGAATCTCTGCAAAAAACAATCATCGTGCGGTTAAGCATTCAAGATTATCACAGAGCATCGACTTTGGAGAAAAGTGGTTAGGAATTCCTTGTTCTAAACAGTATTTTGAGGAAATTGAATCTGTCTTTTCGATGCTTGAAAGCATAAGGAAAAAGGACAAATCAACAAAGTGGACTAGCATTGAGAATATGCACCAAAAGGTTTACATCCCTATTCTTGAAGCTTTTAGAAAGGAATTATTGAAATTAGACAAAGAAAACCCCGTAATAGTTGCAGAAAGACTTGTTAATTATCTAATTGGAAATCAGGATTTTTACAAGGTAATAAAAGGGAAGAATAAGATTGAAATACAAGGATATAATTTGCAAGGTACGCTTAATTTACCATTTGAAAAAGTTAAACCAAAGGCTAGAATTCCAAAACTAAAATTACCGTCAAGATTAGTAGAAGTTGTTTATGAAAACGAATCAACTACAACTTTAAAAGTCTCTTTGAATGAGGGTTGGAATATATCATTTAGAATCCATAGTGCAAGTTCAAGAGTAGAATCGTCATTAAAATTTGACATTAATCTGATTAGTGTACCACAATCATTATTTGCTAATCACATATTTATTAAAGACTAAGAACACCACCCTCGAAAACAAAATATTTTGGAATTAAGCTATTAGACGAAGAAATAAAGCCCAGTTGCTAACATGGGGTGTATAAAATGCTGGCATGCAGGCTGATACATAGGCGCTTAGGCTCGTTCTTGTCGGGTCTCGGTAGATAGCGACTCGTCTCGTTCGCCAGCACTTTACACACCCCTCACCGTTAGCGTACATCGCCAAGGTGGGCATGGGCGGCAAGCTTCGGAGCGTTGGCCTTGCCTTGAAATGGAGGGAGTATCGCCATCGCCCGCTCGAGCA